>JADJOD010000005.1 GCA_016713985.1 Lewinellaceae bacterium
TTTTGGAATAAAGTAGTATATATTTAATCCGATCTTACGTTTACGTGGTTATCCCTATTTTAATCTCATGATAATAAGTTTTACCAAGTCCTTCACGTCTATACGGGAAAATCAGAATTATTGATTGCGCCGGCATTGCCGGAGCAGTCAATACCTTTTTTAATGTCAAATTGGAACAAAGCCTGTTGGACGTAGACTTTTTTTAGGGATTTTATATGGGCACCGGGTCAGTTCGATAATCAAACATTTTAACCTAAATTTTATCAACACATGAAAAGAACGTTCGCAAATCGGGGCTTGATGTCGGTTCTGGCGGGGTTCTTCCATTTCGGAGTTTTTGCTTTTGTCGGGAAACCGCGCCGACGCACTGAGCTTACAACTGGATGCAATCCAATGAAGCAAAACAAGTGCTTCCAGCTGAAGTGAACACGGTGTACGGCAATCTTCACCAGTTGACGCAGGGACCCAAACTCAATGGTGCTTGTAGCCCACGCCATTTATTACCGGATGAGTTACCGCAAGGTGAACCCAGGGGAGCAATAGAACAATACGACGATCGAAGCGCTGAATGTGTTTTCGACGACACCGGGCGTTGCGACTGGTGCTTTTGCGGCCGACGTAACGGTAACGAAAGCGCTGAAACGGGTTTTGTATAACGACGCTGTAGGTTTGTTGACCCTTTGATCCACCGTATTGCTGGAGTAATTTCATTATGAATTCTTTTAACAACTATCATCTCATGAGAAGAGAAATATTACACTTTGGGGCTTGACGCTCCTGGGCTGCCTGTTCGGAGCACAGGTATTTGCTCAGACCACGGTCGATCACCCGTTGCAGGCAACACCAGTACGTTCACAATCACCCCGGTGGGTGCTTTTTTAACTATTACGATCCGGTTGGCTCTGCCGGCGCCTATCAGACCTTCATCAACAACTCGACCATTACCTTTGCTCCACGACGGCTCCGGCCAACGAAGTCAAAGTGACTTTTTCGTCGTTCAGCACGGAAGGTGGATTTGACTTACTGACGGTGATTTGACGGCCCGACCACCGGTTCGCCGTTGATTGCGTCCACATCCGGCGGGGTTCCTCCGACCAATATGCCGGGTAACGTGGTACAGACTACGACAACCAACGCCACGGACCAGTTGACGTTCCAGTTTTTTCTCGGACGCCATCATCACTTTGAGTACTGGCTGGGCCGCAGTAGTCGACCAGGTGGTTCCGCCGTGCGTGGTCACCGCTCCTGCCAACCTGAGCGTAGGCACGGGCGTCGGCGACACGGACTGCGCAGCAGACGTAGTATCTGCTGCTCCGACCTTCCCAGGCCCCGGGCTGCAGACGACGCTTACGCTTCGGTACTTAGTAAACGGCGGGGCTCCGGAATGGTTGTTCCGCAACCGCTGGGCGCTACGGTGACCCTGGCCGCTATTCGAAAGGCACGAACGTGATTACCTGGCAATTGGTAGACCCTGCCCACGGGTACGATCATAGCCTCAGCGCTTGAAGCGATCACGGTAGTGGAACAACTTCGAACCCTGTGATCACCTGCCCTGCGAACATCACGATCAACCTGGATCAGGGCGCATGCTCGTCGGTGAGTATCGTACACGGTATCTGCGACGGACAACTGCCCGTACTTCAGCAACCTGACGGGTTACGCAGCAATTCCGGATACCAACATCACGATCGACCAGTTTTCTCCGTCCTGCTTTGTAGGCCAGAGTTACTACTTCCAGGTGCTGTCTGCACAGGCAACACCGCGTGAACGAACTTTGTACGTGTAGGTATCGTAAACACCTGGCCGGGCGGCTCCAGCCCACGGCGACGGTTCGTTTCCGTTTGTACTCGCTGACGAACGGCAGACCGCCGTACAACGTTAGCGCCGCCAACCAGGTGCTGTTGGGCACCTCTGCTCCCGGTGACGGTACCTGCGGGTTCTGCAGGCCCAGAAAGATCACGGTACCGTTCCCGGGCGTAACACTTCCGGCGAACACGACGATCCTGATTGAAGGTTTCTCGTCAGAACGCATTTACGATTCCGTGCCCCGACCGGCGGCCAGGACGTAACGTGGTGGGCCGGCGACACCATCGGCGGTTCGCAGACCAACCCCTTCACGATGAGCGCATTTCCGGCGCCTCTGTACAACATGCTGGCGATTCTGTACGCCCAGACACTGGGCCCGATCCCGGTTAACCAAACGGCAGGTCTTCCTTCCGGCGCGGAATTCCCGATCGGTACCGACGACGAACTGCTTCGGCCACGGACGGTGTAGGTTTGACCTCTACCTGCTGCTTCCACGGTAACGGTTAAGAATACCCGAACCCGGTACAGACGCTGACTTGCAACGACCTGGTATACGTTTCTTGGATGCCGACTGCACGGAAGCGCTGGGCGCCGACCAGATCCTGGAAGGTGGCCCTTACGGCTGCTACGACGACTATATCGTACAATTAGACAAAACACCTCCTTACGGCAACGGCCCGTGGGTACCCGCAATACTGGGTCCCGGCGACATCGGCAAGACGTATGCCGTACAGGTAACGGACCGGCTACCGGCAACAAATGCTGGGGTAACATCACGATCGAAGACAAACTGGCTCCGGTGCTGTTTGCACGAACACTGCGGTAGCCTGCAACGTTGACCCGAATCCTGCTGCCCAGCCGGTGACGTCGAACGCGCATACGCCAAGAACTTCACGATTGCAGACGCACCTGCCGTTTCTTCGGCCACGTTCACTTTGCTCCGGGATCGACGGTGAACGACGTAAACGTAGTGTTCAAAACCAACCACACGTGGGTGGGTGACATCGACGCTACACTCACCGCCCCTTCGGGCACACAGATCAACTTGTTCAACCGCGTCAGCGGCACTGGCTTGCAGGCGACGGCAGATGTGGTATTTGACGATGCTGCCACACTGACACACGCCCAATTCACGGGCACCTGCGGCAACCTGCCGGCTGTTGCGGGTACGTACAAACCTGCTGCTGCGCTGTCCGCCTTCAATGGCCAGGACCAGGGCGGCACATGGATACTGCAGTAACGGACTATGTCGGTGGCGACGCCGGCCCAGTAAGCTTTTTGCCCGGTTGAACATCAACTCCACGACGACAGTTCCAGGCTTCCCGAACGGTTTGACCCTCAACCAGACGGTATTCCCGACGGGCACACCGCAAATATACACGGTACCCGCAGGTTCAGGATCACCTGTTGTGGAAAACTGCTCGGACGTAACCTTGAGTTACCAGGACCAGGCATTGATCGAAGGACTGCGCTTCCGGCCTGAGTCAAAAATCGATCAACCGCAAATGGACGGCCATCGACGCGAGCGGCAATACGAAAACCTGTATCCAGGTGATCGACTTCTTCCTGCCGACACTTACTGATGTAACGTTTCCGCCGGACTACGACAACGTAGACGCACCGGCCCTGCCCTGCGGCATCGGCTACCCGACCCGCAAGCGCTGGAGAACTCCGGTCTTCAAGGTTTCCCGTACCTGCGACGGCACGTACAAAATCCTTCGCAACTGGGACGGTAGTAGACTGGTGTGCAGGCACTCCTCTTCGGACCAACAGATCATCAAAGTACTGGACGACGCTGGCCCGAGCATTTCGTGCCCAGCCAACCTGACGGTATCGACCGATCCGTTCACGTGCTGTGCACAAATCAACCTTCCGGATGTGATCATCAGCGACAACTGCTCGCGGATCAACAACATCGGCGGTATGATCATCGGCATCGATCCTTCGACGCTGGACACGATCGGTATGTTCCCGATCGGCGGCAGCCTGACGACGTTCCCGGGCAACAACCTGTGGAACCCGGATACACTCGGCGCCTTTGGTTTCTCTCCTTGCCTGCCCCTGGGCACGCACACCGTATTGTACACGGCTGAAGACGACTGCGGCAACACGAGCACCTGCACGTTCCGCATCACGGTTCGGGACTTCATCCCGCCGGTAGCGGCCTGCGACGAGTTCACGATCGTATCGATCGGTCTGGACGATCCGTTCGACTGCTACGAGCCTGCTGACGGCTGCGACGGCGCGGGTGTAACGTGGGTGAAAGCCTCTACGTTCGACGACGGTTCTTACGACAACTGCAATAACATCAAACTGACGATCAAACGCCTGCCGGACATGGTAACCGGCAACTACAGCCAGTGCATCCAAGACCTGAACTCGATCAACAACCACCCGGATTGCGACGACTTCTTCCCGGATTTCCCGAACGAATTCGAACGCGCTATTACGGAAGGCGACTCGATCAAATTCTACTGCTGCGAAGTAGGTACCTCTCAAATGGTGCTGTTGACGGTATACCAACTGGATGCCTTCGGCAACTTCACGATCGGACCTGACGGTTCGCCGGTATCGAACTCCTGCATGGTGGAAGTAGAAGTACAGGACAAAATCAAGCCGGTATGTATCACCGGGCAACGTAACGGTATCGTGCGAATCGTTTGACCCGAGCCTATGGGCGTACGGCAAACCGGCGGTATACGACAACTGCTGCTTGGATACGTCGAAAGTCTACCAGGGCCAGTGCGGTTTGACGCACAGCGTAAACTACAACCTGTTCGACACGTTGTGCAACAAAGGCACGATCACGCGCACGTTCCGTGTGTATGACTGCCACGGTCAGCAAAACCAGTGCACGCAGCGTATCATCGTGAACTACGAACAGGATTACTTCGTAAAATTCCCGAACGACGTTATCGTAACGGTATGCGACGGCACGGGCAACTACGGCGAACCCTCGTTCTACGGCAAAGACTGTGAACTGCTGGGTGTAACGTTTGAAGACGACGTGTTCACGGTAGTACCGGACGCATGTTTGAAAATCGAACGTACGTGGAAGATCATCAACTGGTGCACGTACAACCCGAATGCGGGTTGCATCACGGTACCGAACCCGAACCCGAACGCGACATCGAACAGCCCGCAGAACCTTCCGGGCCCGATCGTATCGGCTTGTGGCACAGCCGCACCGTGGAACCCGACGATCGTATCGATCGCCCCGGGCCAGCCGCAGACGAACTTCTGCACGTTCTACGACGCAAACGCGAACTGCTACATCTACAAACAGATCATCAAGATCATCGACACGCAGAAACCGACGGTAACCTGCCCGGCATCTCCGGTGGAATACTGCGACCTGACGGTGAACGACCCGCTGCTGTGGAACCAGTCGTACTGGTGGGACCCGATCGTTGCCAGCACGACCTTTGCGAAGGCGATGCACCGCTGACGATCACGGCCACGGACCTGTGCTCGGGCGCGAATGTGAATATCTCGTACCTGTTGTTCCTGGACCTGAATGGCGACGGCACGATGGAGACGGTTATCAACAGCAACAACACACCTGCTCCCGGCACGGTTAACTTCAACAACGCGGGCAACCCGAGTTACACCGGCGGCGTACCGCAGGTGTTCGACGGACGTCCGGTGTTGCCGAACGAAATCTACCGCTGGGCGAATCACCAGAGCGTGAGCGGCACGACGCGCACGGCCAGTGTACAGTGGAAAACGTTTGCACAAATGCCGACACCGACCAACCAGTTTGGTTCGGCAGGTATCGCACCGCAACTGCCTTACGGCACACACAAGATCAAGTGGACGATCACGGACGGCTGCGGCAACGAAACGTACTGCGAATACACCTTCGTGGTTGCAGACTGCAAAGCGCCGACGGTGGTATGCCACAACGGCCTGAGTGTGAACATCATGCCGACGCAGATGGTACAATTGTGGGCGACCGACTTCCTGCAGTACGCAGAAGACAACTGCACGCCTCCGACGACGTACACCCCCGGCCCGAACCAGTTGAAATTTGCGATCCGCAAAGCAGGCAGGAACCGACTTCCCGGTAGACGCGTTGGGCAACCCGATCACGAGCATCACGTTTACGTGTGCGGAGTTGGAGCAAAAAGACGTTGAATTGTGGGCGCAGGATTTGGCCGGCAACGCGGACTACTGCCTGACGTTCGTAGATGTACAGGACAACAACAACAACTGTGTACCTGGCGGCACGGTAACGGTAGCGGGCGCTCTGACCACGGAGTCTAACGACGGCGTGGAAGATGCGAACGTAAACCTTCAGGCCGGCACGGTGAACCAGTTCCAGATGACGGATGACCAGGGCGCGTTCTCGTTCCCGAGTTCTGTACCGTCGAATGCGAACTACACGGTGACGCCGACGAAAGACGACAACCCGCTCAACGGCGTATCGACGTATGACCTGGTGTTGATCTCGAAACACATCCTCGGCTTAGAGCCGTTGAACAGCCCGTACAAAATGATCGCAGCGGATGCCAACAAATCCAACTCGATCACGACGTTCGACATCGTAGAGATCCGCAAGTTGATCCTGGGTATCTACAACGAGTTGCCGAACAACACCTCTTGGCGTTTTGTGGACCAGGACTTTGCGTTCCCGCAGCCGAACAACCCGTTTGCCACGACGTTCCCTGAAACGAAGAGCGTAGCAGGTGTGACGACCGACCAGTTGGCCGACGACTTCGTAGGTGTTAAGATCGGTGACGTAAACGGCACGGCAATCGCCAATGCACTGATGAGCACGGACGACCGTTCTGCAAGCACCTTGTTGTTCGACGTACAGGACCGCGTTGTTAAAGCCGGCGAAGTATTCGAAGTGACGTTCAAAGGCGCGGAGAAAGTACAGGGCTACCAGTTCACGATGAACTTTGCAGGCCTGGAAGTAGTAGACGTTGTACCTGGCGCAGACATGAAGTTGGAGAACTTCGGCGTATTTGCCGATGCGATCACGACGTCGATGGACGGCGAAAACAGCGAGTTTGCGGTGAAATTCCGTGCAACGAAATCGGGACAACTGAGCGAAATGCTGGGTGTATCGAGCCGGATCACACGTGCAGAAGCATACAGCCTGAACAACAGCCGGATGGAAGTAGCCTTCCGTTTCAACGGCCAGGGTGGTGCAGTGATCGCAGGTGTAGGTTTCGAGTTGTACCAGAACCAGCCGAACCCGTTTGTGAACAAAACGTTGGTAGGATTCCACCTGCCGGAAGCCACGGAAGCAACGCTGACGGTGTACGACAAAACAGGTCGTATGTTGTTCACGCAGAAAGGTCAGTTTGGCAGGGCTACAACGCCATTGCGATCGACCGCGCACTGTTGAACACGACGGGCGTGATGTACTACAACTGAAACCGCAACGGATGCGGCAACGAAGAAGATGATTCAGACGAAGTAAAAGAAAAAGAAAGCGTTCCCCCTTCCCACACTGCGCGCGAGTGCGAACGGGGGGGGAACCTTCTTCTTCCTTAACCTTTGTCAGAAGATAAAAACAAGAGAAAAAACAGCGGCGCGAGCCTGCCGCATGAAGAATCGCCAGGTACCGATTTTAACATACTTTAAAATCGGTTTTTGGGATGGCCTCTCTCCTGAAGTAGGAGGGGGGCTTTTTTATTGGGGGTGAGGTGTAATTATAAAAAGCAGATAGCGGCCCAAAAAGAAACATTCAAAACAATAGAAGGATGAATTGATTTTTGCAAAACCATATTTTGCTATCCAGACTTGATTTTATCATATTTTCCGTTTTTTTGCTTTGTTAATTTCTGTCAAACATTCTCCCCAATTTAATTTTCTGTAAATTTTGGTTATCTTTGTGTCCGTAACAGCGCGATTCTAAAAGAGTAATGCCGCTTACGATCTGCTCCTCTGCTACTTATTACGGAATGCCGGCCCTGTCCGGCGTGTGGAGGAGACGCCCCGCATCCCAACCAAATTCTGCCCCCGTTTTTTATTTTACTGACACACGACAACGGCGTTCTGCGCCGGTTAATCACTGTTTTATCTGAACGGCCCCGTCGGGTTAACGCTTTAATTTCCATTCCACAGGATTCTGCCGGATTACGCCGAATGTTGTGGGTTTCCTTATTTTAATTGATATTCAACAAATTGCTCATTCACTTACTATTCATTCGATATGTCCCTCTCTCGTTTTAATGCACTTCAAACTGTAGAAAACCGTTTAGAGCTGCTACCGGCAGGATTTGCCGAAGGCGCTGCGGAAAACATTGCTTCTTATTTCGGTGAAAACGTTTTTCACGATGAAGCGATGAAAAAACACCTCACTGAAAACGCTTATCTGAGCGTAAAAGCAGCCGTACAAAGTGGCCAGAAACTGACGATTGAAGTCGCCGATGAAGTGGCTAAAGGCATGAAAAAGTGGTCGGAAGAGAAAGGATGCACCCACTTTGCCCACTGGTTTCAGCCACTGACCGGCAAAACCGCCGAAAAGCACGATTCTTTCTTTACCCTGACACACGACGGTCGTGTCATCGAAGAATTTACGGGTTCGGCACTGGTTCAACAGGAGCCGGACGGTTCGTCCTTCCCTTCCGGAGGTATGCGCAGTACGTTTGAAGCCCGTGGATACACTGTTTGGGATCCGAGCAGCCCGGCTTTTATCATGGAAGTCGGCGACGGCAAAACCCTTTGTATTCCCACGATTTTTGTGACGTACGGCGGCGAAGCGCAGGATTTTAAATTGCCTTTATTGCGTTCACAGGCATTTCTCGATAAAGCCGCCGTACCGGTTTGCCAGATGTTCGACAAAGAGGTAAACAAGGTAAGCGCGACACTGGGTTGGGAGCAGGAGTATTTTGTGGTAGACGAAGCCTTGTTCAGCGCCCGCCCCGACCTGGTTATGAACGGCCGCACTTTGCTGGGTCGCCCGGCTGCCAAACACCAGCAACTGGAAGACCATTATTTCGGCTCCATCCCCGAACGTGTTTATGCCTTCATGCGCGATCTGGAAACGGAAAGCCATAAACTCGGCATCCCGGTTCGTACACGCCACAACGAGGTAGCGCCCGCGCAATACGAGGTAGCGCCAATTTTTGAAGAAATCAACGTAGCCGTCGACCACAACCAATTGTTGATGGACCTGATGGACCGTGTTGCCCGCCGCCACAAACTGCGCGTTCTGCTGCACGAAAAACCTTTCGCCGGCATCAACGGTTCGGGTAAACACAATAACTGGAGTATGGGCACCAATACGGGTGTGAACCTGCTTTCGCCCGGGAAAAAAGTAAGCCTGCGGTTCCTGACGTTTTTTGTCAACACCATCGCAGCCGTGCATAAATACGCGGATATTTTGCGCGCCAGCATTGCACATGCCGGCAACGACCACCGCTTAGGCGCCAATGAAGCGCCGCCCGCCATTATCTCGGTGTTCATCGGCGAGGCTATGACCAAATTGCTCGACCAAATTGTCAAGGGAAAAACCTCCGACAGCCAGGAGGTCAAACGGGCGCTCGATCTTATTTCAAAATTGCCGAACCTCGAACTCGACAATACCGACCGCAACCGCACTTCACCATTCGCCTTTACGGGTAATAAATTCGAAATTCGCGCCGTAGGCTCCAGCCAGAACTGCGCAGGCCCGATGGCCGTGATGAACGCCATGATGGGACTGCAGTTGGTGGAGTTTAAAACGGACGTCGACAAACTCACTGCGAAAGGAGAAAAACAGGAAGTGGCTATTCTGGCCGTGCTGAAAAATTATATCCGCAAATCGAAAGCCATCCTTTTTGAAGGCAACAACTATTCGGACGAGTGGAAAGAAGAAGCGGAAAAACGCGGCCTGAACAACTTTGCAACCACGCCGGAAGCACTCGACGTACTGAGTAAAAAACTCGCGCAGGAATTTTACGGCAAATCAGGCGTCATGAACAAAGTGGAACTGGAAGCTTTCCACCTGGTACAGCTCCACAGCTATTGCACCAAACTCAGCATCGAAGCAAAATCCCTGGAAGAAATTGTACACTCGATGGTGATGCCTGCCGTGGTTCGTTACCAAACCGAACTGGCCGACAACATCGGCGCCATGAAAGAAATCGGTATGGATGATGCCATCGGTTATCAAAAAGACACCCTGAAACGGGTGATTCACAACGTAAATGCGGTCAGAGAAGGGCTTGAAAAACTGCACAAGGCGCTTGAAAAGGCCCACGAAGCCGGCAGCGTGCGGGAAGAAGCCGAAATCCTGTGTCATAAAGTAAGGCCACAAATGGAAAAGATCCGCGAGGCGGTAGATGACCTGGAAACCTTTGTAGATGACCAATACTGGCCGCTGGTGAAATACCGCGAACTGCTGTTCGTGCGGTAAATAAACCGCAGTAAAACAAATCAACAATACAACAGGAGTCATTCCGGGCAACCGGCGGTGACTCCTGTTTTTTTTTGGAAAAACCGGAAAATTTGTAGTTGAAACGGCAGACGCCCGGCCATAACATTGCATCGGCAACACTGATCCCGAAGGTGTGAAAGAGAAATAATTTTGTTTTTTGATTGATAAGCAATTGATTTTCAATATAATAAACAATATTTTTTCACCAAAACCGATGCACTATGTATCAAAGGAATCCAATTATTCAAAACGCTTGTTTCACCCGATTCCTCCTGTTTTGCCTGTTGGCAATAGCGGGAGTGATGCCATCAATGGCACAATCCATTCCATTTTGCGGCAGTCACCGCAACACCGAGGCGCTTCCCAGTGATTACAAAGGGGAAATTATTTACGACCGTTTCGGCAATCGTTATTCCAGCGAACAGATCTATCGGGAGCAAGCTGCCGCAAAAGGTGGTGTTTGTAACTCCGGTATTTTTAATCTTAATTTCATCGGCAACTTCCCGGCCGACGAAGCCGAAACGATCTGTGAGGTCTTCGGCGACGTTTCCGCACTCATAGGGGGCGGATCAACGGTCAGTATTCCGATCAATATCATCCTTGAACCCAACAGTTACGGCGCGCCTGCCGCAGCTTCCGACTTTTTTACCGGGCAATGCGGGCTTGTGCACAGCAGTGTGCTGGAAGTGTTGCGTACCGGGCAAAACGGACTCCCGATAGGAATCGCCGCCGGCGTTGTCCACATCCGCACCAACCCCACGCCCAACACCACCTGGTTCTCGTGCAAAACGCATCCATTACCAACAGTGAGGTTGACCTGTACTCCGTCGTTTTGCACGAAGCCCTGCACTTGCTCGGTTATGCGTCGCGTATCGGTCTGAACGGCGGATCACTCGGCGGCGGAAGTGTGTACAGTGACTGGGACAAATACCTGTATTCCGAGTTAGTGCAGGACTATCTGATCGTGCCGGACCCGAACGGCGAATGTTGCGACGCGCACCGGTTCAACTCGGAAGATTTTCCCAACATGCCACAGGATTTGTCGGGCGGTTGCAACATGCAGATCTCCTTTTTCGGGAACGGCTCGGCCATCGCCCCCGTCAACAATGTCAACCTGAACCCTTCGTCCGACAACGATATGGCCAACAAACTCAGCCACCTCGATCAGAGTTGCGGTTCCGAAAATTACGTGATGCACCCCAGCGTCGATCCGGGCGAAATCCGGCGCGACATCACCGGGCCGGAAGTTCAAATCCTGTGCTTCCTGGGCTACAGCGCAGCCGGCGACTGTGGCGTCGACTGCACCGTTATCACGCAGGACGACCTGTTTGGCACACCACTCGTGCTGAACGGCCAGAATTCCGCACTTATACCCTTAAACTTTGTGCTTGCCAACGACGTATTCTCCGGAACGCCGGCCATTGCTCTTGTTCCGAACTGTGGCAACTCTGCGGGGATCTCCGTGTCGCTGGGGGCCAATGGTTTTACCGTAACGGGTATTACCGCCGGCATATGGTCTTTTTGCTACAGCGTCAGCACTTGCCCGGGTTCCTGCGACCAGGCGGAAGTGACCGTCATCGTTTTAAGTACGCCGATCGGGGACGATTGTGGACCGCAGTCGTGCGATTTGATTTGTTATGGTGATTTTGAAGGCTTTGTGCCGGGCGGCGGCACTTTTAATGCCCAGATGGGACTCCCCAACTTTCATATCAACGGTTCCGCTAATGGCGACAATTCCGTGGACCTGTTTACAGATGGAAGTACGGGTTCAACAATTGTTCGCTGGGTCAATTTTCAATCCGGCAGTTGGGAGATCGTTGGGCTTCCGCTCGACCGACCTATTCCGCCCGGGTGCCGCGTTGATGTAAGTTTCCAGGCTTCAGCCTCAGCATATAATGCGCAAGGAGGTGCCCCAACGCTGGGTATATACGGAGCTACCGATGCACCATGTAACACGATCAACGAGCCCAATTGCGCAGGAACAGCATCATTTGACCTTTGCAACAATACGGTCGATGCATTCTGCATGCAGAGTTATACCATTCCGCTTGATGCGGGAGTTGTCAATGATCCTCCGGGAAGTGTTTTCGTTCAAGGCCTCGATCTTCAACCTTACAGCTTTTCCTGGACCAACCCGGGGCCTGATGATGTGACGAACCTGTTGATATACGGGACTGACGGAGCGCAAGACTTTCACCAATTCTTCCTCGACAACATCCGCGTCGTCCTCTACTGCGGCAACACGATCACCATCACGCCCAAGGTGATACAACAATGTATCGACGGCCAGGCGATCATCGAATACGAAGTATGTATTGAAGACCCGCAGGGCGGCGCGGTACCGATTCTGCTCGACGCCAATATCCCTGTCATCCCCGGACTCAGCATCGCGCCGGGCGGGGGCTTCGACGCCAACGGAATCGCCCACGTACTGCTGCCCGACAACGACGGCGACCCGAACTGCACCGTGGTAACCCTCACGCTGAATGCGGGAGCCAACATTACCCCGGGCACCACGATCAATGTGGCGCTGAGTGCCAGTTCTTCGGCTCAGGACATCTGTTTCGACCTGAACGGCGATACCGACACCAACGTGCCGCTGACGTTTGAAAACTGCGATTGGTGCAACAACCTCAAGGATATCAGCGTCGTTGGGGAATGCCGCGGCGACCAGGTTATTCTGACCGTACTCGACCGGAACGGCGACCCGTTTGATCCGACTCAATATTTAATCAACTGGACGACCAACGGAACCAATACCACCGGCGTCAACCCCATCACCGTTAATGCAAGTACAGTTGACTACATCGTGGAAGTCCTGTACATCGATGGCGACGTGGCGTTCTGCGTCAACAGCGACACCGGGCGAATTGTCTGCGACACCATTCCGTCGGGTTGTGGTATCACGGTAACCGAAAGTTGCGATTCCTGCGGAAACGTAGTCATAACCGCCGTATTTGAAGGCACGAACATCCCTGTGCCGCCAACCAACTACCTGCACGAATTTTACTGGTGGGTATACGGCGGACCGGGCGACGACGACGGCGTTTTGTACCAGGACGTCAACTCGATCACCATTCACGCGGATGCTTGTTATTCGCTGATGTACCACCATTACGTCTATCCTCCGGGTGTGCCGCAGGTGCCGGGTTACCACACGAGCATCTGCAAATTCCAGATTTCGAAAAGATGTGTGACCGTGGAGTGTCCGGGTTCCGAATGCGAGAATTTCCCGACCTTCTTTATTGCCGGATGCGGCGATGACCTCGACCAGAGCCTGAACCTGACGTTCCCGGGCAACTGCCAGTCGGCCTGCGGCCCATACATAGGCAGTTCGGTCACACTTGGCGTGTTTTATACGTCCAACAACCAACCCGTCGACCCCGGCCTGTACAATATTACCTGGGAAAACGGCACCACGGGCACCTACGCGTATGGCAACCTGCTGTATATCGACAAAATACGTATCACAGGGAAAGGAAAAGAAGCATGCTGCGTATGGGAAGACAAGTACACGCCGGACTGTATGTGCAACGGCGAACCCGGCTACGTGCATTGCGAAATTCCGGTGATCAAATACTGTGCTTCCGACGGTTCCGTGACCTATACCTACCAGCCGCCCCAGATCGTTTGGTACGGTGTGCCCGGCGCTACCAGCTACCAGCTGGAAGTGACGTTCGACAACATGGAAGAAGGATGCTGCAGATACCCGCCGCCGGCCGGCACCCTGTATTACACGGTAACCGGAACGAGCTGGGTGTTCCCGGCCAACTGGACCTGCTTCACCATCCGGGTAAAAGCGATCAATCCCGAGGGTATTTGTACGGAAACCGAATGGTCGTACCCGTACACGTACTGCCAGGAAACCAATAGTTGTTTCCCCGTCATCACCACCTGCGGCTGCTGCCACGAACGCGCCGAAAACACCTTTGGCCTGTCAACCGTAGTGATAGAAGAAGAAGAGTTGCTGGCGCGTTTGCAGGCGTATCCGGGCAAGGGGTATTCCACCCTTTCCGAAGCGTTGAGAGCGATGGGTTATACTACTGCCACCGAACCCGGGATCACGGTTTACCCGAATCCTGCTCGGCATGAAATCGTGGTGGAATTTGTAAATCATCTTTCAGAAACGGATTCCTACACCTTTGGTATGTACGATGTGTATGGCCGTGAAGTACTGCGCCGGACCCTGGACGGAAGTGCGCAGAGCCACACGATCCGGATTTCAACCCTGGCGCCGGGTGCGTATACCTGGCGCGTGACCGGCGTCGTCAACGACAAGGTTTCACAAACCGGTAAGCTGATCATTGTGCCGTAACATGCGCGTACATCAGCCTGAACGTGCCGTTTAATCCAATCAGACAACCGGCGCCGGAGAAGAGATTCCGGCGCCGGATTTTTTTAAATATGGAGGGTGCGGGGCAAAATATCAGGTGGAAATATTCGAATTGAAAAGGAAAACTCTTCCAATAATGATTAAGACTTAATATATTTATTCGTTAAAGCTCGCACAATCTTTGTTTTTGCTTTTCTTTGCTCCATGTAAAATTTAATCTACGACACTTTTCGTATTCCCTCCGTATTCTTTTGGACAAAAAGATGCCGCGAAAAGTTTTAACACGCTTTAATCTCCTGCTTTACAGCAATTTGCGCTACTCGCTTGTCATGTTGATGATACCGTTGAGTTCCGATCCTTTGGCTGTGTTTGCCGAAATTTCCGGCTGTAAAGAAGCGTTACAGCACCCTTTCTCCACGGCTGCAAGCAGAAACCACTCCCTCCCAGTACCGGTTTTGGGTAAAAATTTATCTTTTATCGTATTTTAAGCAGCTTCGTTTCGACGGCAAGGCGGCTCTTTGATCGCAAAGACGGAAGACAAATTGAAAAAACATTACACCTGTCCGCCAATAGACTGCGTGTAATATCAGGTCGCTGTTCGCCGACCTATATGAATATCTTTTTAATCTACGTATCATTTTGTATCTCAATCAATAATACCATTAATATGCAAGGCCTTAAAGAATTAGTCTTGTTGCTGCAAAGACATAATATCCACCCTTTAAAACATCTTTCCGGTACGGGTGAGGGAAAATCCAAATTATTGGCGTTCTACGATGGCATCATCAGGAACAAGTTCAATTCTGATGAGGAAGCTGCGATTGCCTTGTACAAAGAAGAAGGCGGCGGCTCCAAATACCGCAAGTTGAAATCCGACCTTCGGGAACGGTTGCTCGATGCGGTGATCAATATTAATACGGAACTGGAGCATTATTCCGATTATCAAAAGGCATATTACGACTGTCATAAACAATGGGTGATGGTCCGTTTTCTCACGGGGCAAAACGCCAATACGGCCGCTCTTGCCCTCGCAAACAGGTTGTTACGGCAATCGGAAAAATTCGATTTTACCCTGCTGTGTATGGATATCGCGTCCTACCTGCGCATCCAGTACGGATTGCGGGAAAGCAACGACAAACGGTTCAAAGAAGCGAATCAACTGTTTGACCAGTACCGGAAGTTGTACGATGCCGAATGTTTGGCCGAAGAGTTGTACAGCACGCTCGTGGTGCGAACCGTAAACAATCGCTCGGCGCAGGATGAAGTGCACCGGCTCGCGATTGAATATTATGAACGGATAGAACCCTTGTTGCACGAGTATCATTCCTATAAACTAAACATGTACGGCTACATGATCGGGCTGATGTTGTACACCACGGTAAACGACTATGAAGAGGCCTTGAAATACTGTGAAAAAGCCATTGACTTTTTTAACAAACGCCCTTATGAAGCCAGGGTGCCGCTTCAGATATTTTACTACCAGCACCTGATCGGCAACATTCATTTGCGGCGTTTTGAAGAAGGCAGAAAATCGGTTCAGCATTGTATACGCCTGATGGAAGACGGCACATTCAACTGGTTCAAATTCAAAGAGTTGAACCTACTGTTGCTGCTACATATCAAACAATACGAACAAGCTGCGGAAGTGTTGCTGGGCACCCTGGAACACCCGCGGTTCGAATTTTTGCCTGAAAATGCCCGGGAGTTGTGGCGTATTTACGAACCCTATGTATACTACCTCACCACGCTGGGCAAAATTAAATCGCCCCTGAAAAACAAGTTCAAACTCGCCAAATTCATCAATGAAGTGCCGATCTTTTCAAAAGACAAAAGCGGCATGAACATCGCTATTCTCGTGATCAAGATTTTGATCCAGTTGCAGGAGCACAAATACAGCCGGGTGCTTGATGAAGTGGAGGCTACGGAGCAGTACTGCTACCGGCACCTTCGGGGCGAGGATACCCAGCGGAGTTATAATTTTCTGAAGATGTTGCTGCAGATACCGATGGGGCAGTTTGACAAAAATACGGTGGTGCCTAAAGCCGAACGATACCTCGAAAAGATAAAAGCCATACCCCTGCAACTGGCTAACCAAACCCACGAAATCGAGATCATTCCGTACGAAGACCTGTGGGATTACGCCCTTGAATCGCTGGAAACAAGGCCTGAAAAACCGTCAAAAAGGGCTTCGGCGACGTAACAGGCTCGCCTGTTTTTGCAAGCGGTCATTATTGATATTCAATTACTTATAGCCATTTTTTTTATTTGTTACCTGTATGGACAGGTAACAAAGCACGTATTTTCGTTTTATTATATACATATTTTGGTTCAACCTTTGCACTACATTCTTAATCAATAATTTTCGTCAAATTAATCTTCGGTTACTCATGAAAAATCTTTACTCAATTTATCTCAACAGTGCAATGAATGGAACCGGCATCGTAGATACTACCTTGGTCTGATCTTTTACCGACACTTCCAGAACATTTAAGCCTTCATATCTGAGCCATCCCTGTAGCGGGGTGGCTCAGATTTTTTTTGGGCATTTTAAGTGCCGGTCACTGCAGGATCAGCAAACCTGTGAACAGCCACAGGCACCTGGCGGATTTGCCATAAACAAGTATAAAAATAAATATATCTGATGCATTCTGTGTAACGGGAGCAGCAAAACTGTAGGCTTATAATACATTGATAATCATAGACTTAAAATAAATTACAGAATAGAAAACTCACCATTAGGGGGTAACGAACCGCAAGGTTCCGTTTGAGATACCCCGGGCATACAGGCGGACTTTTGAACCGTGCAAAAAGCACATTCATCCTTTTCTATAATCAATCCGCCTGAGTCATCATGAAAAGTTCAATTACACTCTGTCCGTGCCTCCTCTCCGAAAAACCGGTACAAGCCATTGATATCATCGTGGATACCACCATGGTTTAACCAACTTCCGGAAAGGCACAATTATGTTACGACACAACATGGAAGCGGTAAATCCGCTGCTTTTGAGCCCTGCATTGATCAGGGAAGTGGAAATGGAAGTGGTATTCGGCACGCCGAGCAAAAATTGCGACGGAGCAGGTGTATGTCTGCTCACCAATCGTTTGCCCCGGACCCGTCAAATACCCTGTCCGCATGCTCCGGCCATCATTCATTACCCTCCTGGCCGGGAACTGATCTTCCGCTTTCGCAAGCGCTACCTCGACAGCAGGATACTGGATACCTATTTCAATGATGAACGATTTCTGGTGGAAGAGGCTTTCCGCTTCCCCCTGCCACTGGCCCGCCAGTGGCAACTTCCCGTCCGGTGGATAAAGCCCGGGCTGTATATGCTGGAAGAATACACGCAGGAATACCGCCTGTATTTTCCATTCTAAACGATCACTACGATTCATCCGTAAGAATAATGCTCACGAGATTATTACATCCTCATCCCGCTACTGATTTCATCCGAATCCCGCTCGGTTTTCGAATGGCGTTTTCATGGCTGGCCGGCGTCATCGGGCGCCGGCCTTTTGCCATTTGGGCTAAACATCAAAACGGGGCCGCACATACTGGCGCCCCCTTGTGTACATACCAAACCCGGAATCATTTGGCCAGAAGGCGGGCGGGCAGCTCGCCTGCCCGATGGCTGGTGACCCGGTACATGGGTAATATCCGGGAAGGACCGGACTGAGGAGAATCATCATTTTTTGCGGCGGAAGTATAATCCAAAACCCGTCGCTACGCCAACCGTGGTATATCATCATCAAAACGCATCATGTGGTTTTCTAATCACCACCCCCCATTTTTCCTTCTTTAGCAATTAAACAGCTTCACATTATAACACTCTCCTCATGAAAGGTTTTTCAACACATTGGACAAATAGCGTGGTCAAAGGGATACTCTCTTTGGCATGCCTTGTTTCAGTCGGTTCCCTGTTCGGAGCCGATCATACCTTCGACGGAGGCAGGGATAACTGGAATCTTACGACATCCGATCATTCCGGTTATGCCTCCACGTTCGACGCAGCCGACAACTATCTGCCGCCCTGCACTTCGGCCCCGACGGAAATCGGCGGCACCGTGTTCCGCGACTACAACGCGAACGGCACTAAAAATGCCAGCGAACCCGGATTTGCAGGCGCCACCATCAACGCATACGATGACGACGATCCTCCGGGTACTCCAACTGCCACAACCACCTCGGCAGCCGATGGTACTTACTTGCTTACCGGGCTAACAGCAGGCACCAATTCCCGCCTGGAGTTTACCTGGAGCAACAACCTGTTTCAACCCGGCGCAGCCGGCGGCACGTCCGTCCAGGTTGCGACCTCCGGCAGTTGTAATATCGATATGGGTTTGAACAGCCCGGCGGAATATTGCCAGGACAATCCCAAGATCGTGACGAGTTGTTACGCTAAAGGCGACAACACGACCAGTTCGGTGGATGTACTGATTTCAATGAATTTTAACACCCCTGTCACGCCAATTACGCACGAATCAGTGGGCAATCAGATCGGTACCACCTACGGCCTGGCGTATCAGCGTTCTTCCAAAACCATGTTTGCCGGCGCATTCATGAAACGTTTCTCGGGGTTCGGCCCCGGCGGCCCCGGCGCAATTTATAAAGTGAACACTCCTACCGACAATACGAACAGCGGTTCGGTTTTTGTCGACCTGAACACTTTGTTCGGCTCTCCGGTAGCCGGCACTGACCCGCACGACTTCGTGCTGGTCGGCGGCGAAATGGAAGATAACGCTTCTTTCGACCAGGTAGGGCGCATCGCATTTGGCGACCTCGACATTTCCGACGATGAGCTGAGTCTGTATGCCGTCAACCTGAACGACCGCAGTTTGTATATCATTCCATTGGGCACAGACCCCACCAACCCTGTTGCACCCACGCTGCCTTCACAGGTAATGGTAGTGCCCCTGGCCGATGCGGGCAACCCTTTGCCGGATTTACCTTCGGGTATCAACAACAGCGAGATCATTCCTTTTGCATTAAAGTATAAAAATGGTTTGCTCTACATAGGTTTTGTAGCAAATGGTCAGGCCGGCGGTACCCGCAAGGCTTTTGTCTATTCTTACGAACCGACCCTCGGCACGTTTGCCAAAGTACTCGAGTTCGACCTCACCTATGCGCGCGGCTGCGGATTTGCCGATGGGCCAACCTGCTATGGCCCGGCGGCATGGAACAACTGGGTGAGTTCCTACCCGGCGTCTCCCGCTATGGATACGCCATACGCAACTCCGGAACGAGGCCATCCACAACCAATTTTTGCCGATATTGAATTTGATGCAAACGGCAATATGCTCATCGGTTTGCGCGACCGCTGGGGAGAACAAGGCGCCTACGCAGCCCGAAACAATCCGTCCAATAACAGTTTATCCAGCAACGACGCTTTCGGCGATATTTTGCTGGCCACGCCAACCGGTATCGGCTGGACGGTCAATATCTCGGATTTTACAGACAATTCACTTTCCGGAGCTACGGCCGGAGGTGGTATTCACAGCTGCCCATCCGGCGAAGCCATATTCGGTGGCGATTGTTACAATGCTGACGGCTATGCGCATGAAGAAACCTCCATGGGAGGCCTGGCGATATTGTTGAACAGCAATCAGGTCGCTTTAACCTCCATGGACCCGCTTCAGTCTGCTTTTTCCAACGGCGTCGACTGGCATAATGCCACAGCCGGCACTTTTATCCGGGCTTACGAAATATTGACCGGCGGCGTAAACAGCCCTTATGGCAAATCAAATGGCCTGGGTGAAATCGAACTGGTGTGCGACCCGGCGCCAATCGAAATCGGCAACTATGTCTGGAACGATCTTGATGGCGACGGCATACAAGACCCCGGCGAAAGCGGGATCAATGGTGTGGCCGTTACGCTTTGGAAAGACGACGGAGCCGGTAACTTTTCTCAAATTGCCGCAACCACTACGATGGGAGGCGGTTTTTACGGCTTTTCCAGCAAAGTAAGCGGCTCCGCTTCCGGAACGGTCTACAACATCACGCAATTGTTGCCCGGCATGAATTATCAAATCCGGGTACTCAATGCCGAAGGTGGCAGCCAACAGGCTGTACTCGTTGGTAATACATTGACTCCAACGGATAATGACCCTTCCACCAACGGCGATGTACGCGACAACGATGCCAATCTGGCGACCAACGATGCGATCGTTGCATTCACCACGGGTATCGCGGGGGCCAACAACCATAAATATGACATCGGGTTTAAACCTGCCCCGTGTACCATTACGTTAACTTCAGTGGTTGGTAACTGTTATGATTCCAACGGCGCCACCCCCGGCGGAAGCAGCGTAGCCAATATCCAGGTAACGATCAGTTGGGCCAATCCGCCGGCCGGTGAAACTATCATCGTCAATGTTGACGGCGCGGTGCCGCAAACCATTGACCCTTCTACCGACCCGAATCCCTCTGTATTGACGTTTACGGTGCCGGCCGACGGCTCCGTACATACAAACGGCATTACCGCACAGTTTTTCACCACAACGGATTGTTCGGCGACAGAAGACTTTACGGCGCCCGACGGCGACTGTGTGGTGGAGCCTTGCACTTTTGCCGCCGACAAAATCGGCGGTGTTGCCTTTTTAGACCTGAACGACAACGGCGCCCAGAATGAGGCGCAAGGTTTGGGAGGCATTCTGGTGGAAGTGTACGATTGCAACGGCACATTGGTCGGCACCGACGTGACCGACCAGGACGGTAACTGGTCCATTCCCGGCCTCACTTTTGGCGGACCGGACGATAAGTACCGCGTGGAATTCAAAATTCCGCCCAGTCTGCTCGCGGCAGGTTACAAACCTTCCGTACACGGCACCGATATGCAAACGGACGTTCAGTTCGTATCGGCAGCCGGTTGCGACGTCGATTTCGGCTTGATTAATTCCGATCTTTATTGCCAATCCAACCCCCTGGTTGCGGCCAACTGCTACGTCATCGGCGGCAGCGGTACCTCCGACAACATTGTGGGCTACCCCTATTCTGCCAGCGGTCAGACTTCCGGCACAAACAATGCGCATATCAACTCGCCGAACAACCAGGTGGGTGCGATGTGGGGTATGGCTTATGATAACAAGTCCCAGCGCTTGTTCTCCTCGGCCTTCATGAAACGCCACACTGCATTCGGGCCTGCCGGAACCGGCGCCATTTATGCAGTGGACGATGCCAATACACCCGGCAGCTCAGCCTGGTCCCTGTTGATCGATTTG
Organism: Lewinellaceae bacterium; assembly: GCA_016713985.1. Classification (GTDB taxonomy): domain Bacteria; phylum Bacteroidota; class Bacteroidia; order Chitinophagales; family Saprospiraceae; genus M3007. The sequence goes on from JADJOD010000005.1 coordinate 21,729, forward strand.
AATGGCCTAACCGTAAACACCGGCGCCATCAATACCGGCACCGACCCGCACCAAACTGCCAACTATAATTCGGATGCGATCAATGCCAACGGCAACCCCTTCGGAGCAGTTGGTAAAATCGCTCTTGGCGACATGGACATCTCTGCGGACGGGCGTTACCTGTACGTGGTGAGCCTCAACGACAAACGCCTGTATCGCATCGAATGGGACGCAGACAATAACCTTGCGACCAACCCGACGGCAGCAGACGTGACCGGATACGACATTCCCGATCCGGGTTGTACAAACGGAGAAACCCGTCCTTTTGGCCTCGGCATTAACCCCACGACCGGAAACGTATTTGTGGGTGTGATTTGTGACGCCAGCAGCGGTTCCCCCGCTGATCTGTGGTCGTATGTTTATGAATTTGATGCAACTGCACAAACGTTTATCGCCACGCCGGCTACCGACTTCAGCATGAATTACGAACGCGGCGGTTTGAATGGTACCTGTACCTCTTCCGACGAATGGAATTCGTGGAAAGACAATCCGGTAGCAGCGGATTTTGATGTATGCGGCTGCTGGGTACTTCCCCAGCCCATGCTTACGGATGTTGTATTCGACGACGACGGTAGTATGATCCTCGGATTTTCCGATCGCCTCGGGCATCAGCACGCACCGGGTGGTTTGGAAAGTTATGCCAACGGTTCTTCACTGGGTTGTTTGCGTATCGGCGGCGATATTGTTCGTATTTGCAACGTCGGTAACCTGATTTCGCCCGTTTATTCACAAGAAGTAAACGGTCAATGCGGCACAAACGGTTGCGGCACTACCGGCAATAACGGCGGAGAAACACCTGCCATCGCAGAATATTATTGCGGCGACTTTTTCTCTCCCTATCACTGGGAAACGGCACTCGGCGGCCTGGCACTTTTGCCCGGTTCCGGCGAATTGGTATCGGGTGTACTCGACCCATTCACCGTATTCTCCAACGGTTCCTACAAACTCAGCAATACAACCGGACAGAAAACATCGGCTTACGAAATCATTCCTTCAGGCCTGGCCTTCCAGAAAGGCGCCAGCCTCGGTGATTTCGAAGTCTTGTGTGCAGAAGCTCCGAAAGAAATCGGCAACTTCATCTGGATCGATGCCGACAACGACGGCGTTCAGGATCCTTGTGAAGTTCCAATCGCCGGTGTGAAGATCAATCTGTATAAAATGGATGGTGTCAACACCTCCTTTGTAGCTACGACGACTTCTAACGCGCAAGGTGAATGGTATTTTAAAGACCACGACCAGTACGGCGGTTTTGATACCCTGATGACCGATGCGATGTACTTCGTGACACTCGGCGAAGGTGGCCAGTTCAATCCTTCCAACGGATTGCTCCTCGTCGGCGGTATTTATTACCAACTGACCGTTTTAGATTCCGGCGAAGGAACAAATCCGGACCAAAACGACAGTGACCCGGTCACCAGCCATCCGGGCAAACCGTTCGACGGTTATCCGGCTATCAGCGTTACTGTCGGCGGCGCAGGTTTTGTAGACCATACGCTGGATGCGGGTGTGATAGAGGTGGGCTTCGATTATGGCGACTTGCCCGATTCCTACAGCACAGTTTCCGGCTCCAACGGCCCAAACCACGTTCTTAATGATAATTTGTACCTCGGCGTTTGTGTCGACTCGGAAATTGACGGCCAACCCGACCCTATGGCCGGTTTGATGACCGGTGGCGACGATAACAACCCGGGAACGGCTTCAGTCGGTGTTTGTGGAGGGAATGACGATGAAAACGGTATTTCTTTCCCGAAACCGATGATCCCCGGTAGCCAATCCTGTGTACTGGTAACGGCAACCAACAACCTGGGCGCCTCTGCCAAACTTCAGGCTTGGATTGATTTCGACGGTAACGGACAATTTGATCCGGGCGAGGATCTGAACACCGGCGATTTTACCGGCGGCGGCGCCAACATCCCCGTCGGCGGCGTGACCGGTCAGTTATTCTGTTTCGACGTACCGGCAACCGCTACTTTCCAGGGCGGCGCAGCGTATATGCGTTTCCGCCTCAGCAGTGCAGGCAGCCTTAATTTTGATGGCAACGCACTCGACGGCGAGGTGGAAGATTACAAACTGCCCCTGGCAAAAGTGGGCAACTTTGTTTGGGAAGACCTCAATGCCAACGGCGTTCAGGACGAAACAACTGCCGACGGCATCAACGGCGTTACGCTTCAACTGACCTATCTGGGTCAGGACGGCATAGCCGGCGGCGTCGGAGTAAATGCCGACCAGTCCTATACCACCACCACCGCTACGGTTGGTGCGGATGACGGTTTATATAATTTCTGCGGACTTATTCCGGGCAATTACAACGTTCAGATTCCTACCGATCCGGCAGGTTACCTGGCCACGCCTTCCAACGTCAGCCCCGGTGGCGACGTAGACGACAGCGACGGCCTTCCTTCCGGTGTAAACTTTCCATCAACGATCCGATCAACCTGGTCATCGCAGAAAACAGCCCCGGCGACAATCCGGGCGCTACTTTCCCGGATGCACAGGATAACCTGACGTTTGACCAGGGTTATTATAAACCGGCCAAAGTCGGCGATTTTGTCTGGGAGGACCTGAACGGCAACGGTGCACAGGATGGCCTCGAACCCGGTATCGGCGACGTGGCAGTGGTGTTGGAAGGCACCACCAACTCCGGCACACCCGTGAGTATTACTACAGTAACGGATGCTACCGGTATGTACATGTTCGGTGGCTTGCAACCAGGAACGTATAAAATATCTTTCGTTACGCCGGCCGGCGGTTATGTCCCGACGGCGAACGATCTGGTTGGCGATGCTTCCGACAGTGATCCCGACGAAGTAAGCGGTATGATTCCCGTATTTACAGTTTCAAGCGGCGACGTCATACCCACTTTCGACGCGGGTTACTTCATTCCTGCCTCTATCGGCAATTTTGCCTGGGTGGATAAAAATGCAGACGGCGACCAGGATCCGGACGAACCGGGGCTGGAAGGCGTACAGGTTATGCTGACCGGGACGGACGGTCAGGGTAATAACGTAAACCAAACCCTGTACACGGATGTGAACGGCTATTACGAGTTCACGGATCTGGTACCGGGTACTTATAAATTGAAATTCGTGGCGCCATCCGGCAGCCAGTATGAGATAACGGGCATTGACCTTGCTGGCGGCGACGACACGCAGGATTCCGATGCCAACGAATCTATGGCAGGCATGACGGTGAACGAAATACTCACCAGCGGTGAACACAACCCGACCTACGATGCCGGTTTCTACGAACCTGCAAGCGTCGGCGATCTCGTGTGGCTGGATAAAAATGCAAACGGTGTACAGGACGCCGGCGAACCGGGTATTTTCAACGTGACCGTAAAACTCCAGGATGCCTTCGGCAACCCGGTAACTGCTGATGCAGACGGTACCCCCGTAACGAATGTATTCACCGATGCAAACGGCAACTACCTGTTCGACAACCTTGTTCCGGGTACTTATAAAGTAATGTTTGTTTCACCGGGCGCCACCTACTTCCTGACAACTTCAGATGCAGGTACGAACGATGCGCAAGACTCCGACGCATCCGGCCCGATGCTGATGACACAAACAACGACGCTGGCTTCCGGAGATCATGATCCGACATTGGATGCAGGGTTCTATGAGAAAGCGAAAATCGGCAACTACACATGGGAAGACACAGACGGCGACGGTATCCAGGATCCGGGTGAAAACCCGCTGCCCGGCATACCGGTGACGTTGACGGGCACAGACGGCCAGGGCAACCCGGTACTGCTGACGGATGTCACGGATGCGAACGGGTTATACCTGTTCGACAACCTGGTACCCGGCGAATACAAACTGACGTTTGCCACGACGTTGAACGACTACGTGGTAACGGATGTGAACCAGGGCAACAACGAAGGCCTTGATTCGGACGCCGACGCGACGATGAACGGCATGACGGTAGTGGAAGTACTGACTTCGGGCGAAGACAACGATACCTACGACGCAGGCTACTACGAACCTGCGGAGATCGGCAACTACACGTGGATAGACGAGAACGCCGACGGCGACCAGGACCCGGGTGAAGACCCGCTGCCGGGCGTTGTGGTTATTTTGGACGGCACGACGGGTTCGGGCGAGCCAGTGAACCTGACGGCGAGCACGGATGCGAACGGTTTATACCTGTTCAGCGACCTGCAACCGGGAAGTTACAAACTGACCTTCCAAACCCCGTTGGGCGGCTACGTAAGCACAACGGCGAATGACCCCGACGCAGCGGACGACACGGTTGATTCGGATGCCGACCCTGTTATGGGCGGAATGACGGTGGTTGAAATACTGACCACTGGCGAATCGAACCTGACGTACGACGCGGGTTACTACGTGCCGGCGAGCATAGGTGACTTTGTCTGGGAAGATACGGACGCCGACGGCGTACAGGATACGGACGAACCGGGTATTGTAAACGCGACGGTAACGTTGACGGGCACGGATGGCCAGGGCAACCCGGTCAGCGCGACGACGACGACGGACGCGAGCGGTTACTACCTGTTCGACAACCTGGTACCGGGCGAATACAAACTGACGTTTACCACCCCTGTGGGCGGCTACGTGTTGACGGACCTGGATGAAGGCGGCAACGACGCCTACGACAGCGACGCAGACGTGAATAACGGCAACATGACGGTATTCGAAACGCTGACCAGCGGGGAAAACAATGATACCTACGACGCAGGCTTCTACGTGGAAGCAGCGATCGGCAACTACGTCTGGGAAGACCTGAACGCCAACGGTCTTCAAGACCAGGGCGAACCCGGCATCCAGGACGTAACAGTAACGCTGAGCGGCACAACGGGCTCTGGCGAATTGGTGAACCTGACGGATATCACGGATGCAAACGGATTTGTACCTGTTCGACGGCCTCCAGCCCGGAACGTACAAGTTGACGTTCGGCACACCCGGGGCCCCGTACGTACCGACACAGGCGAACGATCCTGACGATGCGACGGATGCATTGGACAGCGACGCTGATCCGAACAACGGCATGATGACGGCAAACGAAGTACTGGAAGCAGGAGAAGTGAACCTGACGTACGACGCAGGTTTCTACCAACCGGCCTCGATTGGCAACTACACATGGGAAGATGCAGACGGCGACGGTATCCAGGATCCGGGCGAAGACCCGCTACCCGGCATACCGGTGACGTTGACGGGCACAGATGGCCAGGGCAACCCGGTACTGCTGACGGATGTCACGGATGCGAACGGCGAATACCTGTTCGACAACCTGGTACCCGGCGAATACAAACTGACGTTTGCCACGACGTTGAACGACTACGTGGTAACGGATGTGAACCAGGGCAACAACGAAGGCCTTGATTCGGACGCCGACGCTTTGATGGGCGGCATGACGGTAATGGAAGTACTGACTTCGGGCGAAGACAACGATACCTACGACGCAGGCTACTACGAACCTGCGGAGATCGGCAACTACACGTGGATAGACGAGAACGCCGACGGCGACCAGGACCCGGGTGAAGACCCGTTACCGGGCGTTGTGGTGATTTTGGATGGCACGACGGGTTCGGGCGAGCCAGTGAACCTGACGGCGAGCACGGATGCGAACGGTTTATACCTGTTCAGCGACCTGCAACCGGGAAGTTACAAACTGACCTTCCAAACCCCGTTGGGCGGCTACGTAAGCACCACGGCGAATGACCCTGACGCAGCGGACGACACGGTTGATTCCGGATGCCGACCCTGTTATGGGCGGAATGACGGTGGTTGAAATACTGACCACTGGCGAATCGAACCTGACGTACGACGCGGGTTACTACGTGCCGGCGAGCATAGGTGACTATGTCTGGGAAGATACGGACGCCGACGGCGTACAGGATACGGACGAACCGGGTATTGTAAACGCGACGGTAACGTTGACGGGCACGGATGGCCAGGGCAACCCGGTCAGCGCGACGACGACGACGGACGCGAGCGGTTACTACCTGTTCGACAACCTGGTACCGGGCGAATACAAACTGACGTTTACCACCCCTGTGGGCGGCTACGTGCTGACAGACCTGGATGAAGGCGGCGACGACGCCTACGACAGCGACGCGGACGTGAATAACGGCAACATGACGGTATTCGAAACGCTGAGCAGCGGGGAAAACAATGATACCTACGACGCAGGCTTCTACGTGGAAGCAGCGATCGGCAACTACGTCTGGGAAGACCTGAACGCCAACGGTCTTCAAGACCAGGGCGAACCCGGCATCCAGGACGTAACAGTAACGCTGAGCGGCATAACGGGCTCTGGCGAATTGGTCAACCTGACGGATATCACGGATGCAAACGGATTGTACCTGTTCGACGGCCTCCAGCCCGGAACGTACAAGTTGACGTTCGGCACACCCGGGGCCCCGTACGTACCGACACAGGCGAACGATCCTGACGATGCGACGGATGCATTGGACAGCGACGCTGATCCGAACAACGGCATGATGACGGCAAACGAAGTACTGGAAGCAGGAGAAGTGAACCTGACGTACGACGCAGGTTTCTACCAACCGGCCTCGATTGGCAACTACACATGGGAAGATGCAGACGGCGACGGTATCCAGGATCCGGGCGAAGACCCGCTACCCGGCATACCGGTGACGTTGACGGGCACAGATGGCCAGGGCAACCCGGTGCTGTTGACGGATGTCACGGATGCGAACGGGTTATACCTGTTCGACAACCTGGTACCCGGCGAATACAAACTGACGTTTGCCACGACGTTGAACGACTACGTGGTAACGGATGTGAACCAGGGCAACAACGAAGGCCTTGATTCGGACGCCGACGCTTTGATGGGCGGCATGACGGTTATAGAAGTGCTGACTTCTGGCGAAGACAACGATACCTACGACGCAGGCTACTACGAACCTGCGGAGATCGGCAACTACACGTGGATAGACGAGAACGCCGACGGCGACCAGGACCCGGGTGAAGACCCGCTGCCGGGCGTTGTGGTGATTTTGGATGGCACGACGGGTTCGGGCGAGCCAGTGAACCTGACGGCGAGCACGGATGCGAACGGGTTATACCTGTTCAGCGACCTGCAACCGGGAAGTTACAAACTGACCTTCCAGACCCCGTTGGGCGGCTATGTAAGCACAACGGCGAATGACCCCGACGCAGCGGACGACACGGTTGATTCGGATGCCGACCCTGTTATGGGCGGAATGACGGTGGTTGAAATACTGACCACTGGCGAATCGAACCTGACGTACGACGCGGGTTACTACGTGCCGGCGAGCATAGGTGACTATGTCTGGGAAGATACGGACGCCGACGGCGTACAGGATACGGACGAACCGGGTATTGTAAACGCGACGGTAACGTTGACGGGCACGGATGGCCAGGGCAACCCGGTCAGCGCGACGACGACGACGGACGCGAGCGGTTACTACCTGTTCGACAACCTGGTACCCGGCGAATACAAACTGACGTTTACCACCCCTGTGGGCGGCTACGTGCTGACAGACCTGGATGAAGGCGGCGACGACGCCTACGACAGCGACGCGGACGTGAATAACGGCAACATGACGGTATTCGAAACGCTGAGCAGCGGGGAAAACAATGATACCTACGACGCAGGCTTCTACGTGGAAGCAGCGATCGGCAACTACGTCTGGGAAGACCTGAACGCCAACGGTCTTCAAGACCAGGGCGAACCCGGCATCCAGGACGTAACAGTAACGCTGAGCGGCATAACGGGCTCTGGCGAATTGGTCAACCTGACGGATATCACGGATGCAAACGGATTGTACCTGTTCGACGGCCTCCAGCCCGGAACGTACAAGTTGACGTTCGGCACACCCGGGGCCCCGTACGTACCGACACAGGCGAACGATCCTGACGATGCGACGGATGCATTGGACAGCGACGCTGATCCGAACAACGGCATGATGACGGCAAACGAAGTACTGGAAGCAGGAGAAGTGAACCTTACGTACGACGCAGGTTTCTACCAACCGGCCTCGATCGGCAACTACACATGGGAAGATGCAGACGGCGACGGTATCCAGGATCCGGGTGAAAACCCGCTGCCCGGCATACCGGTGACGTTGACGGGCACAGATGGCCAGGGCAACCCGGTGCTGTTGACGGATGTCACGGATGCGAACGGCGAATACCTGTTCGACAACCTGGTACCCGGCGAATACAAACTGACGTTTGCCACGACGTTGAACGACTACGTGGTAACGGATGTGAACCAGGGCAACAACGAAGGCCTTGATTCGGACGCCGACGCTTCGATGGGCGGCATGACGGTAGTGGAAGTGCTGACTTCGGGCGAAGACAACGATACCTACGACGCAGGCTACTACGAACCTGCGGAGATCGGCAACTACACGTGGATAGACGAGAACGCCGACGGCGACCAGGACCCGGGTGAAGACCCGTTACCGGGCGTTGTGGTGATTTTGGACGGCACGACGGGTTCGGGCGAGCCAGTGAACCTGACGGCGAGCACGGATGCGAACGGGTTATACCTGTTCAGCGACCTGCAACCGGGAAGTTACAAACTGACCTTCCAAACCCCGTTGGGCGGCTACGTAAGCACAACGGCGAATGACCCTGATGCAGCGGACGACACGGTTGATTCGGATGCCGACCCTGTTATGGGCGGAATGACGGTGGTTGAAATACTGACCACTGGCGAATCGAACCTGACGTACGACGCGGGTTACTACCTGCCGGCTTCGATCGGTAACTTTGTCTGGGAAGATGAAGACGCTGACGGCGTACAGGATGCAGGAGAACCCGGTATCGGCCAGGTAACGGTAACCCTTACCGGTACCGACGGCCAGGGTAACCCGGTCAGCCAGGTAACCATGACGGATGTGGACGGGTCTTACCTGTTCGACAACCTGGTACCCGGCGATTACAAACTGACGTTCACAACACCGACAAGTGGTACGGCGACTTATACGCTGACATACCTCGACCAGGGTGGAATCGATTCGGAAGACTCCGATGCGGACTCGAACAACGGTAATATGACGGTATTCGAAACCCTGACTTCGGGCGAATACAATCCGGATTACGACGCTGGTTACTACGAATGCCCGAAAATCTATATCCTCGACCTGCCGCTTGATACGGTTTGTCCGACGTCGGTTGTGGGCGCCATTCACATCATCACCGATCCGGAAGCAGCCAACATTAGTTGGACCGGCGGCGAAGAAATCGGAATGGCCGACGGCTCTGTTAATGACCATATTGTCGACATCCCGGCATTTGTGACCAAAAAAGTGAATAAAAAGTCACAATCACAGTAACGGCCACCCTTGGCGACTGTGTGGTGGAAGAAACGTTCATGATTACGGTTTGGGACGAAGATCCGCCGTATTTTGAGAACTGCCCAAGCGACGTGACGGTGAACAACGATCCTGGCAAATGCGGCGCCGCCGTATTCTGGCTTGATCCGGTAGCCGAAGACAGCTGCTGCGTGGAAACGGTGGTACAAAGCGGTGGCCTGGCCCCCGGCTCTTACTTCTCGGTGGATGATTCTCCCCACGAGATAGAATACACGGCGATCGACTGCATGGGCAACGAGACAACCTGCACGTTTACCATTACGATACAGGATCGCGAAAAGCCGGATGTGGAATGCCCGCTTGGCCCGATCTACGTGGAGACCAATGAAGGTTGTTCGCACCGGGTTACAGGAAAATACTTAGACGCTACGGTCACGGACAACTGCCAGAGCACGGTAAACCTTGAACACAATTACAATGTCCACTACAATGACCATACCTTGTACGACGCTGTGTTTGATCAAGGAGTGACGCTGGTGAACTGGCTGGCAACGGACGGCTTTGGCAACACGGCCCTGTGTACAGTGATGGTAGTTGTGGTAGACGACGACGAACCGCAGGTACAGGAGTGCCCGCCGGCAAATATCGTGGTCGACAACGAACCCGGCATTTGTGGCGCAGACGTTGAATATACCGTGTTGTTCACAGACAATTGTGATGGCGACGACCTGATCGACGACGCACAAATGGTGACCGGATTTGAATCGGGTCACACGTTCCCGGTAGGTACGACGGCGGTTGAATGGTGGTATTTCGACGAGGTTGGCAACGGCCCTGCGGTATGCGCCTTTAACGTAACGGTAAAAGACGTGGAGGATCCCGCGATCGAATGTCCTTCAAATATGATCGTTGGTACCAACGGCAGCCTGGTCGGCGGCGCTGAAGCCAATGCCCAACTGATTGCAGTAGGCCCCTGTGGTGTAACCCTGCAGTACGACGCTCCTCCCGCTACCGACAACTGTGACGGTGTGATCGTGACGCTGCAAAGCGGCCTCGGCGCCGGCCCGAATTACTTCGAATACGGTGGATTCTACACGGAAACGTACAATGCCTACGATGCAGCAGGCAACGTATCGACTTGCACATTCACGATCGAAGTAAAAGACCCGGTTGCTCCGACGATCACCTGCCCGTCTGATATGACAGTAAACAACGACCTGGGTGAATGCGACGCAACGGTGAACTACTCCTATCCCTACTTCGGCGACAATTGCCCGGGCTATATCCTGACGCAGATCAGCGGACCGAATAGTGGCGAGGAATTTATCGTGGGCACAACAACGGTATCGTTCAAAGTAACGGACGACGCAGGTAATTCCAAAGTCTGCACCTTCACAGTGAAAGTGGAAGACAAGGAAAAACCGGTCATCACCACCTGCCCGGCGGACCGTTTTGTCAATACGAATACAAACGGTGCAGGCGATTGCTCCGGCGCAATTCCGAACCTGGTTCCGGAAGTGGCGGCCACGGACAACTGCCAGGTGTCGACGATTGTCCAAAGCCCGCTGGCAAACAGCTCCTTTGGTGCATCACACGGCGACGTTACTTTCATAACACTCACGGTAACAGATATTTACGGAAATACACAAACCTGCAAGACGAAGCTGACGCTGCAAGACAATGAAGCGCCTTCGATCAACTGCAATGTAACCACGTCCATGACGAACACACCCGGCCTGTGCGGCCACCTGGTGGAACCGTCAGACAACGTGAACCCGTCGTTCGGCGATAACTGCTCAGGTGCAAAACGCACACACAATTACCTGGCAGCGCCCAATAATCACACCCTGGAAGCAGCAGTGCTGCCGGTGGGTACGACGACGGTGGTATGGACGATCACAGACGCAGCCGGTAATACAACAACCTGCCCGGTGACGTATACGATCACGGACAATATCGAACCGGAATTCGTGAACTGCCCGTCCAACGTAGTTTTGAACAACGACATCGACAAATGCGGCGCCCAGGCGCTCTGGTTGGACCCGATTGCTGAAGACGAGTGTGGCGTAACGGTAGTACAAACCGGCGGTCCGGCATCCGGACAACTGATGCTGGTGGGTACCCATACCATTACCTACCAGGCAACCGATCCTTCGGGCAACACGGCCATTTGTTCCTGGACAATCACAGTGAATGATACGCAACTTCCTGATATTGAATGCCCTGCGGGTATCCAGTACCTGGAAACAAACAACGGTAACTGCAGCCATACACTTTCGGGTACCCTGCTCGACCCATCGGTTGTGGAAAACTGCTCGGTAGTGTCTTTGACAAACAACTACAACAACGGCAATACACTCAACGGCGCAATATTCCCGAAAGTGGCGGCGCCGGCGATTGTGACCTGGAAAGTAACGGACAACCACGGTAATACGGCAACTTGCTCGTTTGCTGTGATCGTTGTGGACAATGATGCACCGACTGTGGCTTCCTGCCCGTCCAACATCGCGAAAAACAACGATACAGACGAGTGCAACGCAGTAGTGACCTATGCCACACCGACCTTCAATGACAACTGCGGAGGTCTGAACAAACCCGGTTCGCTGGTACAAGGTCTGGCTTCCGGCGCCGAGTTCCCGCTGGGTACGACGGTCGTGGAATACTGGTATTTCGATCCGACAGGCAACGGCCCTGCAGTGTGTACCTTCACGGTGACGATCAACGATACACAAATTCCGGACATCACCTGCCCGGATGACGTAGTGGTGGATATCGACGGCACGGTGACACAAGGCAATGCCACACTGGTATCGTCCGGCCCCTGCGGCGTGACCCTGAGTTACACCGCTCCTTTGGGCACAGACAACTGCTCCAACCCTGTGACTGCGAACATCGGTGGCCTCGGCGCCGGCCCGTCCTATTACCAGTACGGCGGCACCTACACCGAAATCTGGCAGGTAACGGATCAAAGCGGCAACACCAATACCTGTTCGTTCGCGATCACGGTAGAAGATCCGGTTTCCCCGACGATCACCTGCCCGGCGAACGTGACGCTCAATAACGATCTCGGCGAATGTGATGCAGCGGTGACCTACTCGTATCCGTATTTCGGTGATAACTGCCCGGATTACTCCCTGACACAACTGTCGGGCCCCGCCAGCGGCGAGGAATTCCCGGTTGGCGAGACGACGGTATCGTTCCAGGTGAACGACAACGCCGGCAACTCGACGGTTTGTGCCTTTACGGTGACGGTGCAAGACAAGGAAAAACCTGTCATCACCCACTGCCCGGCAGATCGTACGGTAAATACGAACAGCAACGGCGCAGGCGACTGCTCCGGCGCCATCCCGAACCTGCTGCCCGAACTAACGGCAACCGACAACTGCTCCATCGCCTCGATGACGCAGAACCCGGCTTCCGGCAACTTCGGTAACGCACACAATGATGTGGCAATCATTACGTTGACTGTGACCGACATCTACGGCAATACGCAGACCTGTCAGACCAAACTGACGCTGCGCGACAACGAAGCGCCGACGATCAGCGCTTCTGCTGTGCCGACACAGTTGAACAATACACCCGGCCTGTGCGGCTATGCCGTGCCTGGTTTCGGCCTCAACCCGCAATATGGCGACAACTGCGGCCCGCTTGTCTTGACCAATTCCCTCACCGGCAACAATACCCTCGGCGGTACCGTGCTTCCGGTCGGTTCGACCACGGTGAACTGGACGGTTACGGATGCAGCCGGCAACAGCACGTCCATCGCCATCACTTATGTGGTGAAAGACACGGAAAAACCGGTGGCCAACTGCCAGGGCCCGAAAATTGATGTGGTACTGGACGGTGACGGCCTGGCACAACTTACTGTGTCTGATGTAAACAACGACAGTTGGGATAACTGTGGCTCGTTGGCGAGTACGAAAATCAAACAGGTGAACGACGCTTCCTTCGGCGCTTCGACCTACTTCGACTGCGATGATGCCAATCAGGATATCAGCGTGATACTGCAAGTAGTCGACCAAAGCGGCAATGTACAAACCTGCACGACGACCGTACATACTTACGACCTGGAAGTGCCGGTAATTACCTGCCCGAACGGCGTTGAAACGACAACGGACGAAGACGAGTGCACAGCCATAGTAAGTGGTATTCACCTGCAAGATGTACAGGATAACTGTGCAGTGACAATCCACTACAGCATCTCTGGCGCTACAACAACCAGCGGGCAAAACGACGCCAGCGGTACGGTGTTCAACAAAGGCACCTCGACGGTGACCTACACGGTATCGGATGGCAGCGGCAATACCGCTAACTGTTCGTTTGACGTGGAAGTGGAAGACCAACAGGCTCCGGTACTCGATTGTGCCGAAATCGTTGGTTTCATCCGCAACAGCAACTGGAACGAGTGTTCCTACGATGTCAACGGCGACGAATTCGACCCGTCCGACTTCTGGGATAACTGCCCGGGCGCCACGATTAAGAACAATTACAACAACTCGGCGAGCCTTGACGGAGAAACCTTCCCGGTTGGCAAAACGATTGTTTTGTGGACGGTAACAGATGCCAGCGGTAATACGACGACCTGTACAAGCCGGATTGACATCAAAGACGGACAGGATCCTCAGATTACATGCCCGAATCCTGCAGTTCAACAATTTGAGAACGATCCGAACCAATGCTCGAAGACGATCCTGACGGATGTGCTGAACCCGACTTTCTGGGACAACTGCCCGGAAACGACGATCAGCCATAACTACCTGACCGCCCCGAACACATTCACGCTCGCAGGGGCCGCTTTCCCGGTTGGCACAACAGTAGTGATGTGGACGGTACAAGACGCAGCGGGCAACAACGCCACCTGCTCGGTTACGGTTGTAGTGAGCGACACCCAGGCTCCGGAGTTTGAAAACTGCCCGTCCAGCATCACGGTGGGCAATGACGTGGATAAATGCGGCTCGAACGTATTCTTCACGGCTCCGGTAGCGGAAGACAACTGCTCGAACGAAGTGGTGGCCCAAACGGGCGGCCTGCCAAGCGGCAGCCTCTACCCGGTAGGCACAACGGTGGTGACTTACACGGCAACGGATGGCAGCGGCAACACATCGACCTGTCAGTTCTCGATCACAGTGAACGACGTACAGGCGCCGACCGCCGCGTGCCAGGATTTGACGATCACGCTGAATGCGGCAGGTTCTGCCGGCATCACGGCATCGCAGATCAACGGCGCGAGCACGGACAACTGCACGGCAGCGGCCAACCTCGGTTTGGCAGCAAGTGCAACATCGTTCAACTGTTCGAACGTAGGCGACAACAACATCACGCTGACGGTCACGGATGCAGCGGGCAACCAAAGCACCTGTGTAGCCACGGTAACGGTACAGGATGTAACGGCGCCGACCTTCACCTGCCCGGCTCCGGTCACGGTGAACGACTGCGACGATGTGGTACCGAACGTAATTGCAGGCCTGACGGCCAGCGACGCCTGCGGCATAGTCTCGATCGAACAAGACCCGGTAGCGGGTGTTGATTTCGGCCAGGTCAGCGGCAACAGCGTAAATATCACGGTAACGGTAACGGATGTGAACGGCAATGCCGCCACCTGCGTGGTACCGGTGACGATCTCGGACAACGTAGCGCCGACCTTCACAAACTGCCCGTCTAATATTACGGTAGGCAACGACGTGGACGAGTGCGGTTCGAACGTAACGTTCCTCGACCCGTCGGCGACGGACAACTGCTCGGGTGTAACGGTGACACAAACCAGCGGCCAGGCGCCGGGCAGTTTGTTCCCCGCAGGCACATCCACAGTGGTATTCCAGGCGACGGACGCAGTGGGCAACACATCGACCTGCCAGTTCTCGATCACGGTGAACGACGTACAGGCGCCGACCGCCGCGTGCCAGGATTTGACGATCACGCTGAATGCGGCAGGTTCTGCCGGCATCACGGCATCGCAGATCAACGGCGCGAGCACGGATAACTGCACGGCAGCGGCCAACCTCGGTTTGGCAGCAAGTGCAACATCGTTCAACTGTTCGAACGTAGGCGACAACAACATCACGCTGACGGTCACGGATGCAGCGGGCAACCAAAGCACCTGTGTAGCCACGGTAACGGTACAGGATGTAACGGCGCCGACCTTCACCTGCCCGGCTCCGGTCACGGTGAACGACTGCGACGATGTGGTACCGAACGTAATTGCAGGCCTGACGGCCAGCGACGCCTGCGGCATAGCCTCGATCGAACAAGACCCGGTAGCGGGTGTTGATTTCGGCCAGGTCAGCGGCAACAGCGTAAATATCACGGTAACGGTAACGGATGTGAACGGCAATGCCGCCACCTGTGTGGTACCGGTGACGATCTCGGACAACGTAGCGCCGACCTTCACAAACTGCCCGTCCAATATTACGGTGGGCAACGACGTGGACGAGTGCGGTTCGAACGTAACGTTCCTCGACCCGTCGGCGACGGACAATTGCTCGGGTGTAACGGTGACACAAACCAGCGGCCAGGCGCCGGGCAGTTTGTTCCCCGCAGGCACATCCACAGTGGTATTCCAGGCGACGGACGCAGTGGGCAACACATCGACCTGCCAGTTCTCGATCACGGTGAACGACGTACAGGCGCCGACCGCCGCGTGCCAGGATTTGACGATCACGCTGAATGCGGCAGGTTCTGCCGGCATCACGGCATCGCAGATCAACGGCGCGAGCACGGATAACTGCACGGCAGCGGCCAACCTCGGTTTGGCAGCAAGTGCAACATTGTTCAACTGTTCGAACGTAGGCGACAACAACATCACGCTGACGGTCACGGATGCAGCGGGCAACCAAAGCACCTGTGTAGCCACGGTAACGGTACAGGATGTAACGGCGCCGACTTTCACCTGCCCGGCTCCTCAAACGGTAAGCGGCTGTGATCAGTTGGTTCCCAATGTGGTATCTTTTGTTACGGATGCATCGGACGCCTGCGGTATTGCCTCGATTACGCAGAACCCTGTAGCGGGTTCCGACTTTGGCAACGCCAACGGACAATCGATCAATGTGACCATTTCGGTAACGGATGTAAACGGCAATACGGCGACCTGTGTGGTACCGGTGTCCATCGTGGACAACGTACCGCCGGTATTCGTGAACTGCCCGTCAACAATGATCATGATCGGCAACGATCCCGACCAATGTAGCGGCAAACTTAACTGGAGCCTGCCGATAGCAACGGATAACTGTGTGTTGATGTCGGTAGTCCAGATCAGCGGCCCGGCCCCGGGTACCACGGTTCCTGTAGGCGTACCACAAACGGTCACCTACCGCGCCTTCGACTCGGCGGGCAACTCCAGCACCTGCTCCTTCCAGATCCAGGTGGTGGATACACAACAACCGGAATTTGACGCAGACGTGGTAATGCCTGCCGACGTGACGGCTGAATGTGACGCTGTTCCTGCTCCGTTTGTACTGACGAATAACGATGTGAACGACAACTGCACTCCCGCAGCCCAATTGGTGATCGGCTACGGCCAAACCAGCACCCAGGGTTCGAATCCTGCATTGTGTTCGTACTATGACTATAAACTCACCCGTACCTGGACCGTTACGGATGCTGCGGGCAATGTTCGCAAGCATACCCAGGTAATCACGGTGAAAGACACGACCAAACCGCTTGCTGTTTGTCAGGCTGTAACGGTCACGCTGGATAAAACGGGTATTGCAACGGTAACTGCGGCCCAGGTGAATAACGGTTCGACGGACAACTGTGCGGCCGCTGCCAACCTGACACTGAGCGTAACGCCGGCTTCGTTCAACTGTACGAACGTAGGCGCCAACACAGTAACGCTGACGGTAACCGACCCATGCGGCAATGCTGCCACCTGCACGGCTACGGTGACGGTACTGGAAGGTATTGCACCCTGCACGCCGCAGTACTCGGTAAGCACCAGTTGTATGGACAACGCGACCAACCAGGATAACGGCCAGTTTGTGGACGTCATCACGGTGAAATCGCTGGCGATGCAGACCTGGAAACTTTCCTCCGGTACAGGCCTGTACAGTGTGAACAGTTCTGCTCCACCTGCCGCTCCGACGACACTGGCAGCAGGTACAACCTTCACCGCAGGTACTGCTGACGGCATCGACAACGACGGTGACGGCACAACGGACGAATCGGATGAAATGATTTACTACACGCTCAAAGGCCTGCACGTCGACTGCCAGGGCTACTCGATCGCAATCAGCGATGCGGGCGGTATTGGCCAGGCGCCTGCTGCAGTAAGTGCGACGATCGCCAACAAGGCTTGTTACCCAAGCCCGTACTTCAAAAACCTGGACGATCCGTTCTGTCTGAACACCGATCCGTTCACCATTGAAGTCGGCGAATACAACAATGCTCAGGGCACGGTCAGCGGTATTACCGTAAACGGTGTTGCGACGAACATTTTCGACGCAGGAGCACTGGGTGAAGGCAACTATTTGGTGACGGCGACCTTTGATGCCGGAACTGCAACTACCAGCCTGATAATCAACGGCGTACAGGTAAGCGGCAGCGATGCCGGGACCCTGAGCGACCCGGGCTGCAAACAGACGATCAGCAAGTACGTAAGCGTGGTGGGCACACCGTCCACGATCGTTTGCAACGATCTGGTAAATATTTCGCTGGATGCGGATTGTGAAGAGACGATCCTGCCCGACGATGTTTTGGAAGGTTCTTACTACTGCTACGACGACTACACGGTGCAATTAGACAAGGTACTGCCGATGGGCAATGGCCCGTGGGTGCCCGCACTGGTAACTGCTGCGGACATTGGCAAAACCTACCAATACCGCGTAATACACGCTTTGGGTGGTAATGTTTGCTGGGGTAACGTGAAAATCGAAGACAAACTGGCGCCAAGTCTGGTTTGCCCGGCCGACCTGACGGTGGCTTGCAGCGAATCGACCGACATCTCACACACCGGCGACGTCAGCATCGATGATTGCAGCGCTACAACAACGGTTGTCGACGACGAATATGTAGACAATGGCCTGTGCGCCAATCCGCGCGCCGTATTGACACGCACCTGGTTTGTCACGGACATTTGGGGCAACCAATCGATCTGCGTACAGACGATCACCATCGTACCGTTCGACCTGGCGGCAGTAATCTTCCCGGCCAACGTGACGGTGAATTGTGAAAGTGCAAACCTGGATCCCTTAGCGGTTGATCCCGCCAACACCGGCCAGCCGAGCATCAACGGATTCCCGATCGGTCAGGGCGGCTTGTGCAGCGCTTCGGTCAATTTCACGGACGAATTGTATGACATCTGCGAAGGCAGTTATGAAATACTGCGCACCTGGAAAGTTCGCAACACCTGCTTACCCGTGGGTGCGGACAATCCGGTGGAACACACACAAGTCATTCAAGTGCTGGACCTCGGTGGACCGCAGTTTGATTGCCCGGTTGATGTAACGGTATCTACGGATCAGAACACCTGCTGCGCCACCGCGCCGCTACCCGATGTAATTGTGTCGGAAGGATGTTCGGGTATCGTAAGCCTCGAAGCAAAGGTAACGGGGACGAACCCCGCCAACGGCAACGTGATCACGTTTACGGTGGCAGGTCACTTAAGCGATTTCGCGGGCAACAACTACTGGAACCCGGATACGCTGGCAGTATTCCCGTACACGCAGTGCCTGCCTTTGGGCGACTACACGGTGCGTTATACCGCACAGGATGCCTGCGGCAACATCTCGACCTGCGAGTTTACGCTCACGGTAGCCGATATCGTTGCACCGGCCGTATCCTGCGACGAATTCACACAGGTTGCGCTGGGCAGCAATGGCCTGGCCCTGGTGAATGCAACTACTTTCGACGACGGCACTTACGACAACTGCTGCATCGACAAGTTCGAAGCACGCCGTATGAACGGCACCTGCGACGGTGTACCGGATGATTTCGGCCCGACAGTAGAATTCTGCTGCACCGATATCAACGATACGATTACAGTGGTGTTCCGCGCTTACGACTGCCACGGCAACTCGAACGACTGCATGGTTCAGGTATTTGTGGAAGACAAGATCAAACCGACATGCAGCGCTCCGGCCAACGTGACGGTTTCCTGCGAAGCCTTCGACCCGAGCCTGTGGGCTTACGGTACGGCTACGGGAGTGGACAACTGCTGCATGGATACGATCACGGAATCGCGCAACTACAACCTGTTCGATACCTTGTGTAACCGCGGCACGATCACCCGTACGTTCCGCACCTTCGACTGCGCGGGTCAGCAAAACCAGTGCACGCAGCGTATCATCGTGAACTACGAACAGGATTACTTCGTAAAATTCCCGAACGACGTGATCGTTACGAAATGCGACGGCACGGGTAACTACGGCGAACCCACGTTCTACGGCAAAGATTGTGAATTGCTGGGTGTAACGTTTGAAGACGACGTGTTCACGGTAGTACCGGATGCATGTTTCAAGATCGAACGGACGTGGAAGATCATCAACTGGTGTACGTACAATCCGAACGGCACCTGTGTGATTGTCCCGAACCCGAACCCGAACGCGACATCGAACAGCCCGCAGAACCTGCCGGGTCCGATTGTATCGGCAGCAGGCACACCTGCACCCTGGAACCCGACGATCGTATCGATCGCTCCGGGCCAGCCGCAGACGAACTTCTCGACGTTCTACGATCCGAATGCAAACTGCTACATCTACAAGCAGATCATCAAGATCATCGATACCGAAGATCCTGTTCCAACCTGCACGATACCAGATAGTTGCGACTTGACGGTGAATGACCCGCTGCTGTGGAACCAGTCGTACTGGTGGGATCCGATTGTTGGCCAGCACGATTTGTGCGAAGGCGACGCCGGCCTGACGATCACGGCTACGGACTCCTGCTCCGGCGCAAATGTGAACATCTCGTACCTGTTGTTCCTCGACCTGAACGGCGACGGCACGATGGAAACGGTGGTGAGCAGCAACAACACCCCTGCTCCCGGTACGGTGAACGTTGGCAACGCAGGCAACCCGAGTTATACCGGCGGCACGCCGCAGGTATTCGACGGACGCCCCGTACTGCCGAACGAAGTATACCGCTGGGCGAATCACCAGAGCGTGAGCGGCACGACGCGCACGGCCAGTGTACAGTGGAAAACGTTTGCACAAATGCCGACACCGACGAACCAATTGGGTTCGGCGGGTATCGCACCGCAACTGCCGTACGGCACACACAAGATCAAGTGGACGATCACGGACGGCTGCGGCAACGAAACGTACTGCGAATACACTTTTGTCGTGAAAGACTGCAAAGCGCCGACGGTGGTATGCCACAACGGCCTGAGTGTGAACATCATGCCGACGCAGATGGTACAATTGTGGGCGACCGACTTCCTGCAGTACGCAGAAGACAACTGTACGCCTCCGACGCCTTACACGACGGGCCCGAACCAGTTGAAATTTGCGATCAGACCCGCAGGCGCCGGCACCGGCTTCCCGGTAGACGCCTTGGGCAACCCGATCACAAACGTGACGTTTACCTGCGCCGACCTCGGCAAAAAAGACGTTGAGTTGTGGGCGATGGATTTGGCCGGCAACGCGGACTACTGCCTGACATTTGTAGACGTACAGGACAACAACAACAACTGTGTACCGAACGACCCGAACAACGTGACGGTAGCGGGCGCTTTGGCCACCGAAATGAGTGAAGGTGTCGAAGAAGCCAACGTGAACCTGCAATCGGGTGCGATCAGCAAGTTTGTCATGAGCGACGATCAGGGTATTTACACCTTTAACGACGCTTTGCCGCTTGGATCGAACTACACGGTAACACCGACGAAAGACGACAACCCGCTCAACGGCGTATCGACGTATGACCTGGTGTTGATCAGCAAGCACATCCTCGGATTGGAGCCGCTGAACAGCCCGTACAAAATGATCGCGGCGGATGCCAACAAATCCAACTCGATCACGACGTTCGACATCGTAGAGATCCGCAAGTTGATCCTCGGTATTTACAGCGAACTGCCGAACAACACTTCGTGGCGTTTTGTGGACCAGGACTTTGCGTTCCCGCAACCGAACAATCCGTTTGCGACGCAATTCCCCGAAACGAAAGACGCGGCTGACGTACAACTCGACCAACTGGGCGACGACTTCGTGGGTGTAAAAATCGGCGACGTGAACAACACGGCGATAGCCAACTCGCTGATGAGCACGGATGACCGTTCGACGAGCACCTTGTTGTTCGACGTACAGGATCGTATGGTGAAAGCCGGCGAGGTATTCGAAGTGACGTTCAAAGGCGTCGGAGAAAGTACAGGGCTACCAGTTCACGCTGAACCTGGCAGGTCTGGAAGTGACGGACATCCTTGAAACGGACGGTGTAAAACGCGACAACTTCGGTGTGTTCGCCGACGCTTTGACCACTTCGGTGGATGGAGCAGGGGAGTTCACGGTGAAATTCCGCGCCAGCCGCCCGGGCCGCCTCAGCGAAATGCTGGGTGTATCGAGCCGGATCACCCGCGCGGAAGCGTACGGTCTGACGAACGATCGCAAAGACGTGGCGCTTCGTTTCAACAACGGCACGACGAGCACGATTGCCGGCGTAGGTTTCGAATTGTACCAGAACCAGCCGAACCCGTTTGTGAACAAAACACTGGTAGGATTCCACCTGCCGGAAGCCACGGAAGCAACGCTGACGGTGTACGACGAAACAGGTCGTATGTTGTTCACGCAGAAGGGTCAGTTTGGCAAGGGTTACAACGCCATCGCCATCGACCGCGCGCTGTTGAACACAACGGGTGTGATGTACTACAAACTCGAAACCGCAACGGATGCGGCTACGAAGAAGATGATTCAGACGAAATAAAAAACGTCTGAAATTTAGAAAGGCTTAGTAATTGAGATACAAGAGCATGCGCCGTCTCCACAATAGCGTGGGGGCGGCGCTGTTATTTTATTTCAATAATTTGCCCACTTCACGCCACGTAATCAATTGAATACCTTGCTCTTGTAATATTTGCCGGCAGATATCGCCGGTAAAGAAATCAAAATCGGCCTGCCGCCATTCGGCGCCCCAGTCCGGATGATCGGCCGCCACACCCTGCATTTCATTTTCGTCGTGGGCGAGGTGCATCAGGAGCACGCTGACGCCGGGTTCGAGCGAGCGGAATACCCGTTCGTAATAAGCCGCCATACCTCCTTTAAAATCATCGGGCGATGCCGTGATCACGTGATCCAGCACAATATCCTTCTCCGACACACTTTTTCGAAAAGACTCCGGCAGTTGTTCGAGCATATCGCGGCTGACCATTGAGGGAATGCCATAAACGCGCCCGAGCCTCAGGTAGATTTCAAAAAATTCCGGCGTGCTAAAAAACAGGCAACCCATGTGGGAATCGAGGTGAGTAGGTGTGATACCCATGGCGATGGCCTTGTCGATCTGGGCGCGTAATTCCAGTTCCACGTCTTCGGGCTTGGCATGGGCGGCCAGGGTCGCGCAGTTGTCGTAAAAATAACCGAGGCTGTCGACAAGACTGGCTATATACTCACACGAGGCGACCGGCCCCCATTTGAGGTATTTCCATTCGCTGGTCAGGGTAAGGTGCATACCGAGATCGGCGCCGGGGTTGTTTTTTGCAAAAGCCGCCACTTCCGGCAGCCAGGGACAGGGCGCCATGATGCTGGCGGAATTGACCGGACCGGCAGTGATGGCTTTAAAACTGGCCTGGTTTTCCGAATGCGCCACCGCCAGGTCGTCGGCGTGCAGAATCAGCAATTTGGCGTCGGCGGGGTAGCCGAGCCGCTCCGCGAGGGTGGGCGATGCCTGGGCATAAATCGCCGCCCCGCCAGGCAGCAGGGCCGCCAGAAAAACGAAGCGGCAAAATCCGGCAGCGCGCCGGAAGGGGAGAAAAAATGGCTGGTTGTTCGTCATAATGCATCAATTTTAAAAGAGTGTTTAAAAAAAACGGATAAATGTGTAAAGAAATGGACGGATTGTGTGAATTATAACACCGGGCAGACGACTGAAATAACGTGTATCTTTGGAACGGGCAACAATCCCAACAATCCCAACAATCCCAACCATGCAACCATGAAGTTATACACCCTTTTCGATCTCAACGAACACATCCGGCGGGTGTTGGCGCTAAACTACCAGCAACCGGTGTGGATCACGGCCGAAATTGCCCAGTCCGGGCAATCACGCGGGCATTTTTACCTCGACCTCGTGCAAAAGGTGGAAGGGGAACAACTCCTCGCGCAGGCGCAGGCCGTTTTGTGGGCCAACGACTACCGCCGCCTCCGCCAAAATCTCGGCGCCGACCTCGACCAGGTGCTGCGTGAAGGGCTGGAGGTAAAAATGCAGGTGCGGGTCGATTTTCACGAACGATACGGGCTGAAACTTGTCGTCGCCGACCTTGATCCGGCATTCACGTTCGGTCAACTCGAACTGGAGCGCCGCAAAACGATTCAAACCTTGCGCGAACTGCGCCTGCTGGAGCGCAACCGCTCCCTGCCCCTGCCGCCCGTATTGCAACGCATCGCAGTGATCACATCCGAAGGCGCGGCCGGTTTCCAGGATTTCCGGGAGCACCTGGAAAAAAACGCGTTCGGCTATCACTTCCAATGCCGGCTGTTTGCGTCTTCCGTGCAGGGAAAAAACGCCGAAACGGAACTGACCGGAGCCCTTCGCTCGGTATCCGACCTTCACGGGGAATTCGACTGCGCAGTCATCGTGCGCGGCGGCGGCGCCCGCCTCGATCTCGCGGCCTTCGACGGACTGGAGCTCTGCAAAACAGTCGCTCAAATGCCCCTGCCCGTCTTCACCGGCATCGGCCACGACGTGGACGAGTCCGTGCTCGACCTCACGGCATTTGCCGCGCTGAAAACGCCGACCGCAGTGGCCGACTTTCTGCTGCAACACAACCTGTTTTTTGAAAATGAAATTTTTCGCTGTGCCCGACAAATTCGGATCGAAGGTGATAATCGACTAAAAATCAGTCAATTGGAACTGGACCGCATAGAAACAAATGCCCGTTGGGGCGGCCGCGAACGCCTGGGTATTGCCGGCCAAAAAATCGATGTTATAGCGGAAAACCTGCCACTGCTTGCCCAACAATCGCTGCCGCGCCAACGCCGGTTATTGGAACAGGCCGAAACCATTTGCGCCGCCCTGAACCCCGAAAGTATACTTCGGCGGGGTTACAGCATGACGCTGCACCGGGGAAAGATCGTCACGGCGTCTTCGGATGTTGCGGCGGGGGATGTTTTGGAAACGCGCGTATCCGGCGGGGCGATCGTTTCCAAAGTGGAGAAAAAAATCAGCTTCCCAGTAGGCAAGGGGCTTAGGTGTGGCATGAATTTTTTGTATAAAAATTTGATTTTCAAATTTTTATACAAAAAATTCATGCCACACCTAAAGTACTACCCTTTATGCTTCGAACTCATCGGCACCGGATATTTCTTTGCATAAGCTTTTGCCCGCGGCACCAATTTGCGCAGCGTATCCGAACGTTTGGCGGGATCGGGGTGCGTGCTCAGAAACTCCGGCGGGCGGCTGCCGCCCGATTGGGTCATACGGCCCCAGAACGGCGCGGCTTCGCTGGGATTGTAGCCGGCCATAGCCATGATGTAGAGGCCGATCTCGTCGGCTTCCGATTCGTGTTTGCGGCTGAACGGCAGCAGGACGCCGAGTTGTGCGCCGGCGCCGGCGGCGGTCATCAGCAGGCTGCGGGTGGCTGCGGGTTTTTGCGACAAGGCTAAGTCGAGCGAGGTGAGGCCGAGTTGGGCAACCAAGCCCTGGCTCATCCGTTCGTTGCCGTGGTTGGCCAGCGCGTGGGCGATCTCGTGACCCATCACAACGGCCAGTGCGTCTTCATTTTGGGTCACTTTCAGGATGCCGGTGTACACCACCACCTTGCCGCCGGGCATACAAAAAGCATTCACCGTGTTCGGGTCGTCCACAACGTTGAATTCCCAGGCGAAATCTTTCAGTTCGGCCTGTTTGCCGATTGATTTGTAGTACACTTCCGTAGCCGCCTTGATGTCTTTTCCGACGCGGCGCACGAGGTCCACGTCTTTACCCGAAGAAAGGGTTTTGTTCTGGCTCAGAAAGGATTTATACTCGCTGAAACTCAATTGGTTAATCGTAGCGGTCGGGATGAGGTTCAGGGACTTGCGCCCCGTGAAGGCGTTTTTGGTGCAGGCGAACAAAAGAAGCGCCGCGAAAAGGCTGAACGAGATTTTTTTCCACATAAGCGTTGGATATTTTGTTTTCGGAAAATGCCGGTTGCAAATTTAGCATTTAACGCCAAAACAAGGGCCGGGTCACATGCCGGGGAATGGTTTAATAGTATAATAACAAATATCAGAATTTCAATGTTTTCGGATATATTGTGTGTTTTTTACCCTCGGATAATTTATTACGGCAGTCTTGGATCAAATTTCCCACCATGAAAAACTTCGCCTTATACTTGTTACTACTAATTCCCGTCATTACCCAGGCACAACAAATCAACCCCTTGTGGGTAAGCACGGAGGAAACAGATGGAAACAATGACGTCATCGTTCTGGTAGATTCTTCCCACGATGTGATCGTTTGCGGCAGCACATATTCACCCGGTCCCGTCCTCGGATTTGTGACCACGAAATACGATCCCGACGGCAACCAATTGTGGCAACGGCGCTACGATACTTTTGCTACGGACCTGATCACTACCGCAGCCACGGATATTACCAATGCAGTGTACGTGGGGGGGAGTTCGGTCAACCCTTTTACGGGTCAAACCCAGTTCATCGTGATCAAATACTCCGCCAACGGCGATACCTTATGGCAATATACTTATGGAAGCATACCGGGCGCAGGCACCTATTTAAGCAGGATATTGGTCGATTCAGCGCAAAATTTGCTGATTTTGGGCTACACCCATCCTGCCGCAAACGAGTTTGGCTTATTAGCCGTAAAACTGAACCCTGCCGGAAATGAAATCTGGAACACGACGTATGAAGAAGGAGAGTACGGGTACGGCGGCCTCGACGCCGCCCGGGTAGATGACCATATTGTATTCTGGGCACAGAACGGTTCCCCGGAAGGATTGCGTTTTTTTGCCTGGCAGATTGATATGGATGGCCAAACGATAAAAACTGCCCACACTGACCCTTATAGTGATTACTTCGAGTCCGGGTACTACATAGATCAGGTGGGCGATCTGTATATTGGTGACCATGCCGGAGAGTATAAAGTTACAAAATTCACGCTTGACGGGATAAAAGCATGGGAATATAAGAAACCCCTTATTTATTCTAACCCAAACGGCGTTTCAGCCCGATTGCGTTGTATTTCGAGCGATGAAGAGGGGCTGTTTATATTTCTGGCCCGTTTTATCTGGATGATACGACAGGTCTGATCGGGGTAACGTCAAAATTGACCTCTTCCGGCAATCTGGCTTGGGAGCACACAATCGATTTTGACGGTATCGATCTCATTTTCCCATACAAAAGTGGGTGGATTAGCGATAATATGTTGTTAGTTACCGGTGTGGCCTATACCAATTTGGATAGTAACTACTATGAATATTTTCTGACTTCATACGACCAGGATGGGTTCGTGAAAGGCGGGATATCGGATGTTTCAGGGCGGCGAAACGTCCCATCCTCTATTGCTTCAGATGGCTCATATTTCTATATTGCTGGAGAAGCATATGCCGAAAAGCGTTTTCTCGAGCCAAGCAATTTTTATGCAAATACTCGCTGGATGCCGTCGTCTCTGCGGCCGTTCCGTCGGGTCCCGGAACCCTGCCGGAGCCCTTGGTTTTATATCCCAATCCTGTGTACGATCACATCAAGGTATCGCTCCAGCACACTGGCGAAACGACTCAAGGTATTCTGGAAGTAAATGATTTTCAAGGAGTTATTATGCTCCGCAAGGAAGTGTCACTCACTTCCGGCACAAATGATTTCGTGCTGGAAATACCTGCTTCACTACCGGCAGGTGTGTATGAAACAAACCTGCGCACTACGGGAAAGGTGTATGGTGCACGGTTCGTCAAAATGAGGGCGCCCGCCGGGGGGAAAGATGGGGGGCAAAGCGTTGAATGTTACCACTTTGCGTCTTTGCGTGAAACCTTTGCGTCTTCGCGTGAAATAAATCAGGCACCGTGACAAATCACATCCCCAACCCCCACCCGTCCCTATACTCCCGCCCCACAAAAGCATTGGCGTCTTCAAAATTGGTGATGCGCATATTGGCGGCGTCCCATTCGAGGCGCACCTTCATGGAATTTGCTGTATCGAGACAGGTTCTCAAAGTTGACCCTGCCTTGTATCGAAAATACCAGGACGAATAATTCTTTGAAGAATTTGGTCGTCCATTTGTTTGTCTCGCCTGTCCGTGCGAATATTGTGTCGAGTATCCCTGCGATGCTTGTCATAGGTCGTATGTTCGAGTGTGAGAACCCTAACATTACGACCTTTTTTTATTTCAACACTTTGATGCGCAGTAAACTGCGCGGACTATTGTTTTTTCAAAGATACATTTATTTGTTCTTATTTCAGCAAATCGGCCGGCGATTTGCCGAACCGCTCCCGGAAAATCTGCGAAAAATGCTTCTCATCGCGGAAACCGACGGCCCAGGCGGCTTCCTTCAACGATTGTACCTGTCGTTGTTCCAGCAGGCGGCGGGCTTCCTGCAAACGCACCTCGCGGATATAGGCGTTGGGCGCCAGGCCGGTGAGGCGGTTGATGCGGCGTTGCAACTGGCGCTCGCCGAGATACAGGCGCCCGGCCAGCCAGGTAACGGAAATCTGGTCGTTTTGCAATTCCCGGCGCACCAGTGTTTCCAGTTCCTCCAGCCAGGCCAGTTCGGAAGCGGTGGGTTCGTCGGCAATGGCTTCCGGCACTTCCGCCGGAGCGCCTGCCCCGGGAAGTTCAGCGGCTTCCACGCGCCAGCGTTCACGCCCGCGAAAACCTTCCAGCAACGCGGCCACGCGGGCGAGCAACTCCTCTTCCTCAAAAGGTTTGAGCAGGTAGTCGTCCACACCGATACGCAAGGCGCGCAACTGGTCCTGCACTTCGGCTCGGGCGGTGAGCATAATCACCGGAATATGTTGGTATTGCGCATGGTTTTTCAGGTTTTCCAGCAATTGAAAACCATCCATCACCGGCATCATGATGTCGCTGATAATTAAATGAGGAGTTAGGAATGATGAGTGATGAATGATGAGTGATGAATGATGAGTGATGAATGATGAATCTTTCGGGTTTCCATTCATCATTCCTGATTCATCATTCATCATTCCTAACTCATCATTCATCATTAACAATGCTTCCTGCCCGTTTTCAGCGGTGGCGACATGGTATTTTTCCGATAAAATCAGCTGAATATAATCCCGCAGGCTTTTGTTGTCTTCCACCACCAACACGGTATGCTCTTTATGTCCGGCGGCGATGGTCACGGGCCTTGCGACGTCCGGCCCCGTTTCGTCCTCTTCAATGGCCTCCCCTTCTTCCGCAGTCACCACACCAAGCACTTCTTTTTGCGGAATTTCCAGGAAAAACCGGCTGCCGGCGCCGGGTTCGGGGCTTTCGACCCAAATCCGGCCCTGCATCAGTTCGGCCAGTTCCTTGCAAAGCGCCAGCCCGATGCCGGTGCCGCCTTCGGTGGGGGCATTGGGTTGCGCGGACTGATAAAAACGATTAAAAACATGCGGCAGGTCGTCGGGATGGATGCCACGCCCGGTATCGCTCACGGTCAGACGGAGGGTATGCGCCAGGTTTTCCACCGCCAGGCCCACTGTGCCGCCGGCATCGGAGGGGGTGAATTTCAGGGCATTGGAGAACAGGTTGTTGAGGATGGTTTCCAGTTTGGCCGCATCGACGAGGATACGCAGGTCTTTTTCCGGTTGAAACTGGAAAATGAAACGAATGCCCCGCTGGTCGGCATGACTTTCAAAAGCGGCGACGATACGGCGCAGCAAGGGGTACAATAACACGGGGGATTCGTGCAATTCGAGTTTGCCGCTTTCTAATTTGCTGAGATCGAGGATCTGGTTGACCAGCTGGAGCAATTGCTTAGCATGTAACTGGGCGAGTTTGGCGAGAGTAAAATCCTGATTTTCAAGCCTTTTTCGTTTGATCATGGTGCCGATAGGGCCGAGCAGCAGCGAAAGGGGGGTGCGTAATTCGTGGCTGACATTGGCAAAAAAATTGGATTTTATCTTGTCTAAGTGCCGCAGTTCTGCCGCTTGTTTTTCGATGGTTTTTTTATCCTGTTCGATGCGGTCGGTCGCTTTGGCAACCAGCACCTCTAATTTTTTTTGTTCCAGGATGTGTTGCCGGTGTCGCCGGCGAATATAAACCCGTATGCCGGCGCCCAGCAACAGCGCAGCCAGAATCAGGAACCACCACTGCAAGTACCAGGGCCGCAGCACCCGGACGGTAAGTGCCACTTCTTCCGACCATTGGCCGTCGGCAGCCCGTGCTTTGATGCGAAGCCGGTAGGTTCCGTATGGCACCCCCCCGAAGTTAAAATTTCGTTCTTTTTGGTAGTGCCAATCCTCGTCCAAACCTTCTATTTTCCAGGCATACTGGATCAGTTGTGTTTCGTCGTAACTCAGGAGTGCCAGTTCGAGGTTAAAAAAGCGGTCGTCGGGCCGGATCACGATTTCACGGGTGCGCAGCAACTCCTCCGTACGATCTTCGAGTTTGTTGGATACCCCTTCCAGTTGCTGAAAAGTGGTGATTTTCAACGGACTATGTGCTGTTTCCTTTTCATCCCGGGCAAAATCGGCGGGATTAAAAGCCGTAATTCCGTTGAGGCCGCCAAAATACATCACCCCGTTCGAATCCTGAAAATGAGACATGCGGTTGAATTCGGCATCCGTTATGCCGTCGGAAACGTAATAGGTTTTGCCTCCCCCGTTTTTTTATCCAAACGAATGATGCCGTTGTCGGTGGGCATCCACAACTTGCCTTGTTTGTCCTCGTGAACGGCGTAAATAAAATCATTCGACAAACTGTTGGCGCGGTTGTACCATTTGCCCGTTTTTTCGCTCCAAACCGGATACCGCCTGCCGTCGCTTCCGGTTTGGGATGCTGCACGCACCAATCCGGTCGCCGTGGCGAACCAAAACACCCCGTCTGCATCGATGCAAAAATGCAGGAAGTTGAGGGCGGGCAGGAAAGAAGCGCCGGTGCCGCCCGACCAATACCGGGCGACCACACCTTTTTGCGGGTCGATTTGATAAAATCCGTTGCCGGCACAGGCCCACAAGGTCCCGGATTTGTCCTGTTCGATATAGTGAACAAGCGCGGTAGAGAGCTCGCGGAAATTATTGTACTGGGTATAAGGCGCCAGGCTTGTTGCGCCGGGCGGGCAGGTATAAAGCCCCTTTTTCAAGGTGCCGACCCACAGTTTTCCCGTATTGTCTTCACAGATACCCCATACTTCGCTGTCTATCGGGAATTTGAGTACGGAATTTGCGCCGGGATTAAAACGGAGCAGGGCGTCTTGTTTTCCGATCAGGATATCGCCGTTTTTGGCGAACAAGAGTGCGTGGTAGCTCCATCCCGATCCCGTAGCTTCCAACCGGTGGCTTTGCCCGCTGCGGAGATCCAGTTCAAAACACCCGTTCCTTTCCAGGTTTGCATACAGTTTGCCCTGTGCAGCCAGGATACCGCGTATCGTAAATCCCTGGCCGGGTTTTATATCTTTTGTATAAAAATAGCGCTTAAAACGGTTTTTTTTGATCTGCAGGATGTAAAAACCGAAATCGTCGCCCAACCAATACCGGCCGGTATTGTCTTGCATGAAAGAGCGCCACATAAAATTGTTCCGGTCGTGTTTGCTGAAATCCCAGGCGGCTATTTCCACACCTGCAGGGTCTACAAGGCGGTTGTGAATTATAAAGGTGCCGTCGTTTCCAAAGGGAACGATGAGTGCGGGGTGTGGCGCGTTGGCGTCCGTTAAACCTGCCGGAGTATAGGGTTGTTTTTCTCCTTTCAGGTTATAAAAAATCAGTTTTTCCTTGCCGCCTGCGGGTTTTGTAATGGTTAATAAGCCCTTATCGGATATGGACCAGTTGCCATACAGCCAGGAATTTTCGATCAGTTTTAATACCTTGCCCGAGCGGTCCAGGAGTACCATTTTGTGGTCGTCTGCCCGGGCCCAAATCGTTTTGTCCGGCGTAAAATAGACCGGGATAATGTTGCGCAATCCGGCAATCTGAAGGGCCTGAACGCCGTTTGCCGGGTGATACAGGAACAACAGATTGGTATCCCGGGCGGACATCCACATCACGCCCTCGTCGTCGCGCCGGATATAGAGGTTTAAAGGGGTTTCGCTGAACTCCGGCGCGGATGTTCCGAATTTTTCTGGAAGCGAGCGTATTTCACCGCGTTCGGGATGGAAGAGGCAAATTTCTTTTAGTCCCTGTTTTTGTCCTTCCTGCCCTTGCAACCACAACCAGCCTTCTGTGTCTTCGGCAACCGTCAGAATATTATTAAACGGGAGCCCGTCTTTTTCTTTGGTATACGGGCGGAAAGAGTAACCGTCGAATCGGTTGAGTCCGTTGAGTGTCCCGATCCAAACAAAACCGTGGCGGTCCTGACAAATGGCGTTGACCTGCCGGTGCGACAGGCCCTGGTCGATGTTGTAATATTGTACTTTGGCAATATACTCCTGGGCCGCGAGCGGCCAGGCAGTAGCCATGGCCAACAAACCAAAAAACGTGATCCCGAAACGGGCAAACGGGTATGGAAGTGCCAACATCATTCTTTCATTTGTGCGGCGGGGAAGTGTTCCGGATGCCGGTGCAAGAGCCACAAAAATAAAGAAAGAATATCATGTGGGTACATTACTCCTTCAGCAACGCCTCCGGCGCCTGCGTCTTTGGTAAAACCCGGATTTACCTGACCGCCAACATCTTTCGCGCGACACTTCCCCAACCGGTCACCAGCTCGGCGTACAATATCCCTGAAGCACCTTCCGGCCGCAGCGACACTTCGTGTTTACCCGCTGCGTATCAATTTGCCGCCGCTTTGTAATACCGTGAATTTGAGCCGGAAAACCGGGGCGTTTTCGCTGACAAAAACACCCGCTGCCTGCGACCAAACCACCCGAATCTCCCCGTCGGCAATATGGTATGTGCCAAAATGCTCCATCGCGAGTGGTAGCGCCGCAAAGGGCTGAATTTCAACAAATTGTAACTGATTCGGGTCAAAACGCAGGGCCATTTGGAAGGCCGCCAGGTCGTCCGTTTGGCCTGCGATGAATTCAACGACGACTTCTGCTCCCACCTCCAGGGTTTGCTCTTTTACCCGCCAGACCAGCGCATTGCCCGAACCGCTGAGGTTGGCGGGATTAGCCGTCGGCGTCACCACGTCACCGGTTTTGAAACCGTAAAAATCCTTGCCGGCCTGGTTGCCCGATACGTTCGTCAGTACGATGGTTTCCGGAAAACCCCACGGCGGATTGTTCATCGTATAACCCGCCGGCGCAAACCGCCACGAGGTTTTGATCTGCAACAGCGACGACTGGTTGCCCAGCAAGGCCTGGTTGATCAGCGATGCGTCGAGGCTTGTGACGGAGTTGCTTTTGTTCACGTCCGCCGCCACGATTTTATACGGGTCTGTGATCAACACCGCATTGGCCACGTGCTGCTGAATGGCCGTCGCGTCGGCGGTTGTCAGGCCATTCAACTTGTTGATGTTTTTGGTCGGCGTGATCGTAAAACTCCCGGTATTTACGGTTGTGGTAAAATTGTAATTGCCGTCCGTGCCGGTCGTCATGTTTTCCGTCGCCGATCCACTGAGCGCTACCCCGGTGGTATTCACGCCCTGGTTGGGATCGGGTTGCCATTTGATCGCGCCGCTGATATTGATGTTGCAGCCGCCCACCGTGACGGTGAACGAACAATTGCCCGTATGACCTTCCGCGTCGGTCGCGTGCCAAACAACGGTGGTGATCGTGTTGCTCTGAAACACGTAACCGGCGAGTGACGACCCGTTGTTCAGGCTGTTGCTGTTGTCTGTTATCACGCCGCAATTGTCGACGGCCGTCGCGTCGAACTCGTTGCCGGCACTCGTGTACATACAACCTGCGCCGCCGGGTGTGCGTATGGCGTCGGCCGGGCAGGTCATCGTGGGGATTTCACTGTCATTAACCGCCACCGTGAAGGAACATTCGGCGTTGCCGCCGCCCGCTTCGCCAGTATTAACGGTGTAGGTTACGGTTGTTGTTCCTGCGTTAAATAATTGATTTACAGGTACATTTCCGATGCCGCCGCCGGTCGTCGCCCCCGTAAGCAGGTAGGTGTGTAAATTACTGCATTGATCCGGCGAACCGGCCAGGCCAATGCCCGTCACGATTGCCGAGCAGTTGCCTGCGCCGTCGTCGCCGGTGCCGGCCGTTTTGCCTGCCGGGCAATTGGCCGTCGGGGGGAGGTTATCGGATACGTTCACGGTAATCATTTGCACATCCGAGTAGCCGGATTGGTCCGTCACTTCCACCTGCACTTCGTATTTGTTGTCGCCGTTTGCATCGGCCGGGTTTTCAAAATCAGGCTCAACATTGAACCATGATAAAATGCCCCATTGCACGTCAATACTGAATTTTGACGCATCCGGGCCGCCCGTTATGCTGAAAGTCAGGCCGTCTGCCTCCACGTTTGCATTATCCGAGGCCTGCACGTCGTGGAGTGTGTCGGGGCAGGAAAGTTCGATAAAATCAACACTTGCGGGGGACGAAATAAACGGCTTTTCACTCGGCGCAAAATGGAGCGGGAGGGGATTGCCGGGACTCCCCAGCACTTGCAGGTGTTTAAAAACAATGGTGTCGGAGGATTCGTACAATTGGTTTTGAATCAATAAATAAGCGCGGAATGAGAGCGAGTCGCCCGCATAACTGTTGCTGTACAAAGTCAGGAAATAATACGCCTGGCCATCGCCCGGCAACAATGCTTCGGCTCTTCCGCGCACCACACCGTCGTGAAAAGCGGCGATGACATTGTCCGGCGTGTGGTCGGGCTGCCCGCCCACTTGCAACCGGGCTACCACGTTCATGCTGAACTGGTAGTCGGCCGCGTTGACCGCCCAGGCGGGTTGCGCCAGTGCGTTTTGCACCGGCGCACAAAGCGCGCAAATCAAAAACAGCCACTTGTTTATGACGCGATGTGTCATGGTTTGTATCTTGTATAAAGTTTATTGTTCAGACTTGCGAGCCCCCCGCCACAGTGAAATGTCATTGCCTACTCCCGCACCACTTTTCGCGCCATCGTGCCTTCCGCCGATTCCATTTTTACAAAATAAACCCCGGCTGGAAGTGATTTTTCCGGCAGCCATGTGTATACGTTTTTCCCTTGCCGCACTTCCCAGCGGAAGTGCTCCAGTGCCCGGCCCGAAACATCCGTAATGAAGACGTCCAGTTCCCCGCCGTGGTCGGCGTCATAAAGCAAGGTTGTCGCCTCGTTGAACGGATTGGGCTGTATATCAAAGCGTTGCGATATCGAAAGGTTGGCAATAGCACTTGTTTGCAACGTAAACGGAACGGGGTCTTCGATGGTCCCCTGGTGCAGGTCGGAGGCGAAATACATCGTCTCCGACAAGTCGTTGATGCTGCCGTCGGCCGGATCGTACAGTTTGAAATGCAGCAATTCGCCCGTTGTGTTGGCATAGGTCGTCAGGAAATACAGGTGCGCGCCGAGGGGCTCCACCCACACCGCCTGCGCCGCGCCGCGCAGTTCGCCGCCTGCAAATGCGCCGAGTTCCGTGTTCGAAGGCGTGGTATTCTCCCCGTTTTGCGAACGCATTCCGATCAGCGTCATACTGTGTTCGTACTGCGCCGGGTTTACCTGCCAGAAAGCCGTCGCCGTCGGGTCGCCACGTTCGTCCACCGGCCCGTCCGGTTTGAAATGGTCGTCGGGATAGGTCAGGGCGCCGGCATTGCCCAGGCGAATTTGATAACCCAGCGGGGGTTGCATAAATTTCAGGTTGCCCAGCCAGCCGAAGCCGCTGATATACTGCGCGAAAGCGGTCTGGCTTTTGATGATGTCGCCGTTTTGGGGTGTCAGCGACGAGAGGGCCTCGTTCACCGGGAGGGCGAAATTCGGCAGGTAGCCCAGCCAATTCCAGCCGCTCACTAACGGAATGTTCACCGACGACGGGTCGATCAGATTGCCCAGCATGTTCAGGGTATCCGGTTGGTCGGCCCGGAACTGATACATCGTGGTGTTTGTCAGCGACGTGAGCGAACCGAACCAGCCGCTGCTGTACATCGAAAACACGCTTTGGCCTTTGATCAGGTCGTTGTCCGGGTGGTTCAGCGACGCCAAAGTCGGGTTAATCATCGGGTCCGGAAACGCGAGGTTGAACGACACCCAGTTCCAGCCGTCGCTGAACGGGATTTCCCGCAGCACCAGGCTATTGGTATGCACCATTTGCGGCGCAATCGGCGTACCGATCACGTTGTCCGGCTGGAAGGTGAACACCTCCTGTACCGTGCCGTAACGCAGGCAGGCGGAAGCATCCCATATCTGGAGCAGCACCGGTTCGCCGGACTCATCCGATTCGCCGTAAATGGTGAGATAGGCCAGGTACTGATTCACCTGGGGCACGTACATTACGTGGGCCCGGCCGCGCAGTTCGTCGCCGATGTAGGCAGCCACAATATCCTCCGCATCCAGGGAAAATTCGCCCTCGATATCGGGCTTCACCACCATGTTCATCGTCACTGGGTAAATACCCGCATCCAGGTCCCAGTCGGGCGGGCGGCACACCACACGAACACCAAAAGGCAAAGGTTCGTCGCCGCCCATGAAGAAGGGGTTGAGACCCGTTTCGGTGTGTAATACGATGGTATCGGCCCAGTGGCCGAAGGCCAGCGTGGAATCCACCTCGAATGTAATGGGGCGTACCTCATTGGCTACCAGCGTGCCCGAATTCGGCACCACACGCACCCAGTCGGGCGCCCCGGTAATGGTGAACGGCACCGGGTAACCGCCCCGGTTGTGGATACTGGCCGTCACCGTTTTGGTTTCGCCTTCATTTTTCGTCATGCCCGCGCTGTCCGTCAGCCAGGCCAGTTCGTTGCGGTCAACGTAAAATTCCCATTCACTTTGCAGGAGGGTGTTTCCTGTTTTATCCTGTATGTCGTGCAATTCCGCCCGCAGGATATGGTTTTCAAAAAATTCGTTCTGAAAACTCGGATCGAGGACGATTTTGTTTTCAAAACAAGTGACGGCGATGTCGATAAGTTCCCCGGAAACGGCGTCGTAAAGCCCGACGTTATTGGGTTGTGTCACATCCGCCGGGATCAGTTTGTCACAATTGATGTGTTTGTTGAAGGTGAAGGATATTTCGTCGCCGACCTGATATACTCCGTCCGAGGGCTGAGGCACACCGACGAGGCTGGGCGGTTCCCGGTCGATACGCCCCTTAATAACCTGCGAAAAACCGGGTTTGTCGGAAGCGTCGCCGGTGCAAACGGCCACGGCACGTATCTCGTAGGGGCCGTCGGACAGGCCTTCCGTTTCCCAGAAAAACTGTGTGAATGTCGGCTGCAGTACGGGTGGTTTTGGATTGGGCAAGGCGGCGTACCCGGACCAGTTGGGGTTGTAACGATCCGATATCCCCGGGATGTTGATCCACGCCCCGTCGCCATCGGAGCGCCGGTACTGCACCCGGACGAGTTGGAAGTCGGTGACCGTGGTATCGTAGCCTGAAACGGTGATGCGCCGTTCGTTGTCGGGGCCGGGTGTAAGCGGGTCGGGAAAAATCACCCAGTCTTGCTCCGGAACGTTGATGGCAACTTCGCTGCACGGGCGGATGAAGTGAGCGCTGATATAGATGGGCGAGTACAAAATGGTGTGATCATCCGGCGCAATACCAAGGGCGGTAGCCCGCTCATCTTCGCAGAGGGAGTAAAACACCACTTCCAGGCTGTCGTAGTCGTATTCCTCCGGTCCGCGCTCCAGCGTGATCGTAACCGGAATAGAAGTACCCCAGGGAATGGCATAAAGTACATAGCCATTTAGCGAACCCCCATTTACCTTGATTTGAGCGCCGTGCGGATTACTTTCCGGCCCGGCAGTGAGGGCATAGGTCCAGGTTTCGTTGGTGGAACTGGTGTTGCTCAGGGTCATTTTGAAGACTGCCGGCTCGTTGGCGGGAACATCCACTTTTACCGGGCCGTCGCCATCCCTCATGGACAGCAGGCAACCTTCGCGGTGGGCGGTGCCCGGCTCCCAGGGGCAGGAGGATTGGCCCGCTGCCAGTCTGAAAATCGGTGTGTTATATACGGGATCAAGACCTACATCAAAAGTAAAAAAATCGCCCATATCATCATCATTGAGCGTATATCCAACGGTAACGCCACTTTTGGCTTCTGTGCCGGCGCTTCTGCTAAAGGTCCTTGATTTTGAAAACTGGGCGTATGCGTTGAAACCCGCATTATTAAAGTATACGCCGGCGACAAATTCCCCTTCCGAACCCCGTATGCTGTCACTGCTTACCAAAGTGGTATTTGTGGTATCCGAGGTAATGGAATACTCATAATTCGAGCCGGAGCCGAAAGTGATGTTTTCGTTGTACTGGGCGGTGTCTTTCCGGGTGCGGTTGTCAGCGATGATTTGGTTCCACCGCTGAATGGACAGGTTGTACGTGCTGGCATCATCGGGTGATGTACCGGGGTCGCTGGCCAGTTTTTCCAGGTTAGGAATTACATACTCCGTGATTTCAAATTCGGAGTAAATAAATTTCGTGGCAAAATCCCCCGGCGACACAAATACGGACTCGATGACCGATGCTTCACAGTCTTCAAAAGTAACTTCATCTATATTGCCGAATTTCAGGTTTTGCGCAAACCCAACAAACACATCGCCGCCTTGTGCGTCGCCTACAATCAGGTCTCCATCGTTTGTCGAAACACGTTCATCAAAAGTGATGCAGGTCTGGTAGATCGTGTCTGTCAAATCCTGATAAGCGATAATACCGCCGCCGCTTCCTCCCAGTAATGGCGTAAAATCTTCCACGGTACCGATCAAGGGTAGCACGATTTCCAACTCTGGCAGTGTATTAAACTGAACCCCGCCGTGGTTGGCCGTATCGATGGCAAAACCGACCGAGGTTTCATTACAAATGGTCGTGTTCTTTTCTATGAATGCATAACTGCCATCCCCCGGCGGGTCATGCAATACAAAGAAGGGGGTTTCCGGCAACTTGGTCGTGAAGGTCGTTTCCTTTATTCGTGTCCCGGTCACGACAGCCTGCACCACCAAACTGGTCTCATTACCACTCAGCGGAGTCGCGACAATCTGCATTGTTTTCAGATACGGCGGCGTTGAATTGGGAACCCCTACCGTAAAGGTGTATTGGAGCGTCCCCATACTCATAGCGGTGTCTTTTAACTCGTCGGCAAAGCCATTGATGATCTTGAAATGAGCGGTGTCCACATAACAATCGCCCCCGGCATATACTTCTTTAAGCCGGATAGTCATCGTCTTCTGCTCAAATTGGTCCATCACAATAACCTGACAATCAGGACTGTAAGCCTCCAGGCCGCTGCTTACCTCTATTACAGGAGGCGCATAGTAGATGAAATCGGTCACAGCAGTATCTTTTTGGGTCAAATCCGCCGTGATACCGCCCGACACCTGAAAAAACGTTTTGATGGCTGGATCGGAGTGTTCGGTCACGGCTACGGTCATGGCGATGGGAGGCAAGTTGCCGAACTCAAATTTACCTTCTTCATTATCAAGCGTTATGATTCGTTCGAAACAGCCGTCCGTCGAACGCACTTTTACCGTACAAACGGTGCCCTGAGGGGTGCCGACATTTTTCAAAACCGGTTTTCTGCATTCGCCGCCAGCCACCTGGCCGGTTATTTTACGTGTTGTGATGTCGTTAAAAAGAATACCTGCAACAGGGTTGACGACATTGGCAAGGTCCCAAAAAGCAGGCGTGAATACGTGGTCTTCAAACTTCGGCGATAAGGTTA
The DNA here is from genome assembly GCA_016713985.1 of Lewinellaceae bacterium. Taxonomy (GTDB): domain Bacteria; phylum Bacteroidota; class Bacteroidia; order Chitinophagales; family Saprospiraceae; genus M3007. The sequence continues at coordinate 61,004 of JADJOD010000005.1, forward strand.
CCGTAGCGCCGGGGTCCAGATCGATCAAAAATTTGCCGGTTGAGTCGCTGAAAATGGGTGGACTGTACGACTCGCCATTGATCAGAATTTCCACCTGCTCCGCAAAACAATCGGTGTTTTTGTAGCGCACGAAACCCGATACCGCCACCGTCGAACGATCCGTAAAATCCACCTGGTCGACAGAAGTCACGCTGGGGTTGAGCGTCACCTGGCGGGTGGTGGGGGTGAATTCGTGCGGCGTGGTGCTTTGATTCGGCGCAAAAGGCGACCATTCCGTGCCGAAACTGGTACCGGACCCGGTAAGCAGGGAGCCGCTGTTGTTCAGCCGGTTGCCGCTGCCTTCGTCGAAGGAGAAATAGGCGTGGAGGCCCCGTTCCTGCGGGTCGCGGGAAATTTGGGCGTGTTCCTGGATTTTGGCTTCCGTCAGCGTGGTGTCGTAAAAAGCCACTTCATCGATCAGGCCGTCAAAAAAAGCCGTGTAGCCGGCTCCTTGCTTGCGGGTGCCGAGAAGCCAGGTTTCCGTGGTATCCGACCAGTTTCCGCTTATACCGGAGAAGGTGAAAGAACCGATCGGGGCGCCGTTTTTGTAACCCGTCACGGTGCGATCGGCGCCACTGCTGTCGATGGTGAATGCCAGGTGCTGATAGCCATTTCCAAGCAATCCGAAATCCTGGTTTACGCCGTTGAAATGAATCCGGATGATGTTGTCGGTGCCGGATTGGGTCAGTACAAGGCGAAATTCGTTACTCGTATCCCATTTTTTGGACAAAATAACCTGATTGCCGTTGGGCGAAGCATTATTGACCCATGCTTCGATGGTGGCTTTCGGAGGCAGCGAAAAATCGGGCAGGGTGGCATAATCCAGCATAGAGCGGTTGAATTTGAGCGCCCGGTGCCTGTAAAAATTCTTGAACGGCTCTGCCAGGAACGTGGTACCCGTGCCATAACTGGCCGATTCGATGCGATAGTAGCCGTCGTCATTGGTGATGGCCGATGTGCGCACGGGCGGGCGGTCAGTATCGAACTGCGCGCCGCAGAAATACAACTTGTTGCGTCGCACCACATCGAACGATTTGCTGCCTTGTTCCTCGTCCATTTTCCAGTACGTCATCAGTCCGGGGGTAGTGGACGAAGCCGTGCCTTCCATAATTTCTCCCAAATCCAGTTCATCCAGTTTTCGGGTATAAATTCGCAATTCATCCATCCGGCCCTGCCATCCTCCGTTGGTGGTGCGGGCGCCGAGATTCAGGTCGGTCGTCAAACCTGCAGGCGCATTCATCGCACTGATGTCTGCGAGTACGCCGTCGAGGTAAAGTTGGCCCTGGTTGTTGCTGTACGTCAGCGCAATGTGGTGCCAGGCGTTTTTGGTGCTGTCCGGGAAATTGACGGAAAAAGTACCCGCTGCCACACCCGGCGCATTGACCATGATACCTTCCTGAGCGCCGGCACTGTTAAGCGCCTGAATATAAAGTGAATACGGTGCGAACTGAATCACTCCTGCATTGGCCGCCGCCGTGTTGGTTTTTATCCAAAAAGCCAGGGACCACTGCGACAGGATCGGCAAGAGGGTATTGACGGATGTGTCGGCTTCGGCAAAAGCGCCGTCGGTTGCCCCGAATTTGGCCGAAAAACCCTGCATCGGCATAAGCGTCACCAGGGCGCCGGGCACCGGGCTGCCATTTACGGTTTCTACCAAACCCGTCACCACGCCGTTGGGCACCTGAAATCCGAGGGCCTTACCCGGCACTCCTTCGCCGTAAATATTCACGCCGCGCACTTCATAGTTGTAAGGTTGGCCGGCGATGACGTTGAAGTCGTTGTAACTCCGGGTGTTTTTGTCGACAGAGGCCAGAAAAATGCCGTCGCGATAAATATTAAAGCCGCCGTCGAAGCTGGGGCTGAGCGGATCCACGGCCCAGCGGAGCTGGATGCGGTCGAGCAGATCGCCCTGTGTGGCCACCACGGAGGGGGCGGTGGGCGGCGCGACGAAGCGCATCCAGAAACCTGCCCCGGCACTGTAATACTGGTTGTAAAACGTGCCGACCAGCGGTTCGCCAACGGAAGAGTTGTGACGGTTTTTGTTGTTAAAAGCGCCCGTGACACTTCCGTAATTGAAAAAAATGCCTCCTGTATACGTCTCCGTGCCCGTTGCGCCGCCTGCACAGTTGGCATCCTGTGCCAACAATTGCGACCCCGAGGCACACCAAAGCGTGAGCAGGAAAAATATGCTGCGGATATTTTTCATGGTAAAAACAAGGGAATGATGAATGATAAATGAAAAGTGGGGAATTCCCGGGCAGCAATCGGAAATCACTTCCGATCGCTGCCGCTGTTACCGCGGGTGCTGCTGCTTGCCCGGAGTGCGTTCACGTCGGCACGGAGTTCGTTCAATGCCTCGCGCAAGGCGGCGTTTTCAGCCTGGAGGTTTGAAAAATCTGCCCGGTTTTGCGCTTTTTCCTGCTTCAAAGCGGCGATCTGTTGTTGTTGTTCGCGCAACAACGGAATGATGTACACCACCATCCGGTCGTACATCAAGGCATCCGGGCGGCCCTGTTCGTCGTACACGACCAATTGTTTCAGACCTAAAACGTCGAGTTCTTCGGCAATAAAACCAATCTCCCACTCGTGGGGGCGCCCGGGACGGGTATACTTTTTCGGTTCGGCAAGCAACAGCCGGCTGAAATCTGCCGTCAGGGGCGTAATTTGCTCTTTATATCGCGCCGACGAAGTGGCTTTTACGATTCTTCCATCGGACTGAATGCCGAGCGCGGCGCCCGTGCCCGTAGAAACTTCAGCATAGACATCGGAGGAAGTGATCCGCATTTTCTGGGTATTATCCGCATAAAAACTCACGGATCCGGCATCCAGGGAAAACATACCGGAATCATCGTCGCCCCCCGTTTGAAAGGCGTAACCATTGTGGTTTGCACCAAAAGCGCCGGGTGCGCCACCGCGGGCGAGCATGCCGCCGGCTAAATACAGGCGATCCTGGTTCAGTTCAAGCCGTTCCACGTTGTTGGTAAAAAGGCTTACAGTGCCATCACCGAGGCTGTACAGGCCGGAGTCGTTGTCACCGTTGTTGCCGGCAAAGGCGTAGCCGTTTTTGTTTGAGCCGCTGGCGCCGGGCGCGCCGCCACGCGCAACAATATTTTGTTCGGCCAGCACCGGCCCACCAATCCGGACAAGCCCGCCGGAGGGTGGGTTCAGTTGAATTTCACTGGCTGAGCCGAAGCACAACAGTTGCAGGTTGCCCTGATTGTTACCGATCCGGAATGTATTGCCGCTTACCTGTTGGTTGAAGCCCAAATATCCGCCCAATACGTCCGCTTTTTTCAGGTACAATTCCGTGACGCCATTATCGGGGCCTTCCACCAGAATTTTGGCTGAGCCGCCGGAAACCGTGTTTTTTACGTGGAGTTTCTCCGTAGGTGTTGCAGCGCCGATCCCCACATTTCCGGAAGAGGGGAATTTGTTGTCCTGCCCGATCAACGACAACGCATACGGCGCCGAGGTAAGCGGGATACGTGGTATCATCTCGGAACCTGAACCCACCGCCACACTGACAAAATAAGGCTCCGTGAAAGGAATATTGAGGGCAGTGACCGATCCCAGCACCGCGCTGTAGATGCCGCCGGTCACTTCCACCGTGGGTTGTATTTCCGTCCAAATGGCCGAGCCGCCGGTTTCGACGTTGTAAATACGAAACTTGAGGGAATACTCGCCATCCGTCAATGCAGTGCCGTCGCTTTTTTTAAGGAAACCCTGGATACTCAACTTGGCCTGGGCATGAAGGGTTGTAGTAAAAGCAGCAAAAACAAAATCGTCAGAAGTGTTGCCGGGATAGTGTGGAATGCAAAACTGCTTTTCATAGTAGAAAAAAAATTGAACAAGTGAAGAAGTAGGTGCGGTGCCGAAGGTTTCATTGCCGGGGCTGCGACAAAGGTGCCGGCAGGCACACGTACCGGTTTCCCACTATCTGTTCAACGCAGTGGAGCATTTGTTCCGACAGGCGGACTATTTATTCGGAAAGGTGGACTATTTGTTCAGGAGAGCCGGCGACTGGCGTCTAATTTACTCTTTTTCAGATCATTAGACCTTTTTTATTCGCAAGGCGGAAGGCGTTGTCTCAAATTCTTCTGAAAAGGCCCGGCTGAAAAATTTCGGATCGTTGAACCCACTTCATAAGCGATTTCGGACACAGTGAAGGTCGTGGAGAGCAGTAACTGACGCGCTTTTTGCAGCCGGATGAGTCGGATGTAGATATTAAGCGAGCGACCGGTCAGGGCGGATAATTTTCGATACACCACCGGATAACTCATGCCGAGAGTTCGGCACACGTCTTCTCCGGTCAGGGTGGAGTCCCCAAGGCGGCTTTCTACGGCGGCCCGCAATTTTTGCAAAAAAACGTCCTCGTTGTTCGGTGATTGGAAGTCTGTAGACGGAGTGGTCGATTCACCCGTCGCCAAACCCCAATCTTTATTCGAATACTTCGCCTGCAATTTCCGGCGCAGCTCCAACAAGTTGCTCAACACTGCCCGCAATTCGTCGGGGTGAAAAGGTTTGGCCAAATAAGCGTCTGCGCCCTGGCGCAGCCCGGCGATACGGTCGTCCACACCGGCTTTTGCCGTCAGCAACACAATGGGAATATGGCTGCTGCGCTCGTCGTTTTTCAGCGTATCGCACACCTCAAAACCGTCTTTTTCGGGCATCATCACGTCAGAAATGATCAGATCGGGGATACTTTCGACAGCCCGTTCGATACCCGCCCGGCCATTGCGGGCCAGCATGACCTGGTACTGTTCGCGCACACAAGCGGCCACATAATCCGCCACATCGGCGTGGTCTTCCACGATCAGCACCGAGGGGCGTTGGTCGGAATCTCCGGTATGATCTTGTACCGGCAACAAGGGCGCGGTCGGGGTGGGGAAGGCTGGCAAAGCCGGCGGGAAGGCCGGCAAAGCCGGAACGCCGGCTTCCAGGCGGCTCGTCAACGGCAGTAACACCGTAAAAACAGACCCTCCCCCTCCCGATATTGGGTCGGGGCTGCTCACCGAAATGTCGCCCTGCATGAGTCTGACTAATTCGCGGGCCAGGGCGAGTCCGATACCGGTGCCGCCGCTGTGGCGGGTGGAAGAATCATCGGCCTGGTAAAAACGGTCGAAAACATATGGCAATTTTTCGGGCGCGATGCCTACACCCGTGTCTTTCACCCGCAGCGACAACCAGGGTTGATTTTTTTGCACGATCTCCTTGATTTGCACATAAATATGCCCGCCGTCGGGGGTGAATTTGATGGCATTGGAGAGCAGATTGACAACAATCGTCTGCATTCTTTCCGGGTCGTAATCCATTTCCACTGCGGGGCTATCCGACAAAAAATGCAGTTGTACGCCCTGCCCTGTGGCATAGGAGTGAAAGGATTCGGTGATGTATTTGATGAACATCACCACGTCGCCCCGCTGCAACTGGAGCCTCATGTTACCCGATTCGAGTTTGGAGAGGTCGAGCAGTTGGTTGATGAGTTGCAGCAGTTGCGATCCGTTGCGTTGTACCGTTTCCAGCAGCAACTCCTGGGGCCTTGCTCCCTGCCCGGCCAGATATTGCTTGACTTGCTCCGTCACACCGAGAATGACGGTCAGCGGTGTGCGAAACTCGTGCGTAATGTTGGTGTAAAGCCGGGTTTTGACCTGGTCGAGTTCCTGGAGGCGCCGGGTTTCGGCATGGTCGAGCCGGCGGCGCAACTGGATTTGATAGAAGCCGTAAGCCGCGCCTGCTGCCAATAACAAATACAGCGCGCAGGCCCACCACGAGGCATACCAGGGCGGGTGGATCAGGATGCGCAGGGTGGCAGGTGCGTCATTCCATACGCCATCGCTGTTGGCCGTTTTTACTTTAAATGTATACGTACCGGGCGACAGGTTGAGGTATTGCGCCGTATGTTCGAAGCCCTTGTGCGCCCATTCGGATTCGGCCCCTTCGAGGTAAAATTGGAACTGGTTGCGCTCCGGTTTTGCATAGTCTAAGGCGGCGAATTGAAGGAGCAGGTTGTTTTGGGAATAATCCAGTTCGAGCATTTCCGTGAACTCGATACCCCGGGTCAGGAGGGAAGCCGAGTCCCGGGGGTCCAGCAACCGGCCATTGATATTCAATGCCGTAAGGCGCACTTTCGGCGCTTGCGCATTAACCGACAAGTCATTGGGGTCAAAAATCGTCAGGCCGTTTACGCCGCCGAAAACCAGCCGGCCATCCGGCATTTTGCCATAAGAATAAGTGTTGAACTCATTACCCGGCAAACCATCCGATTGCAGGAAATATTGAAACCGCCGGGTGGCGGGGTCAAATTTGTTCAAACCTTTGTTGGTGCTGAGCCACAAGTTATTGCCTTCCGGTACAATGCCGTATACCACATCATCCGACAGGCCGTTGCGGGTATTAAAATGGGTGAAGTGACCGGTGCGTGTGTCCAGCCGGCTCATCCCCCCGCCACCGGTACCGATCCACAGGATGTTGGCATCCGCCGGGTCGATCAGCAGGCATTTGATGTTGTTGGCGGGCAGGCTGTTGCGATTATTGGGATCATTTTGCAACTTGCTGAAGCGGTAGCCACCCGCAGCATCCGGTTGTGCCCGGACGATATTTTTGGTCAGCGCAATCCAGTGGCTGCCGTCTGCGGTCACCGCCGCTGCCAGCACGCTGGGTTCACCCACACCAAACGGGCTGTAATCGTATGCCGTGAATTGCCGGCTTTTTTGGTCGAAACGCAGCATCCGGTAAGGCAGATAAACCCAGATAACATCGGGCGCTTCGTGGCGCAATGCGAGCACGTCGAAATAACGTTGCGGGTCAAGGGCGTATTGAAAAACCTCCGTGCGGCCACTGCCTGGCTGGTAATGGATCAATTTGCCCTGCTGTTTCCGTGTATCCTGGCCACTTGTCCACAGGTCGCCGGCATTGTCGGATACGGTGAAAAGCGAAACCATATCCTGCGCCGCTTTCGCAAACGGGTAAGGCATCAACTGTCCGGTAGTCAGGTTCAGTCGATTGAATAATGATCTTTTAAAAACGGGCTGGTTGATACGCCCGAGCCAAATATCGCCCTGCGCGTCTGTAAAAGGCGGGCTGTAAATTGAAAGCCCCGGCAAGTAATTTTTGAAAGCGGCAGCGCGTGGGTTGAACCGACGGATGCCGTGTGCATTGGTGCCAAACCACACGATACCGAACTGGTCGGTAAGGCTGCTCACCACACCTTCGGGTATTGTTAAACGCAATGCAGCTTGTGCCGGCCCAATGGTCGGCGGCAAATGTTGCAAGTCAAAATGAAAACCGCAGATCTCCTCCATATCTATCCAGATCAGCTGCTTGCGCGGGTCGAAATGCCGCAGGGCGTTCACCGGGCGCTCTGTACGAATCAAATGCCAGGGAGCATTCAGCCGGGTCGCGTCTAAGTGCGCAAGCAGATGGCGGTTACCGAGCCAAACCCCGTTGGCGCCGTCATTCGCCAGGTACATCATCGTGTCCCGGCCCGGTACCTCGAATCGCCGGATTTGGCGCGAAGCCGGGTCCAAACGATACACCTCCCGCCCGTTCGGCTCAAGCAACCACAACATACGCCCGTCTTCGCTCAATACCACATCCCGGCAGTTTATTTCCGCCGATAAGTCTTCCAAATTCTGAATCTGTTGCTGCGGGCCGGCGTTCCTGATTTTTTCCTTCACTTCGGGTGTCAGCACCAAACGTCGTATCGGGGTTTTTCGCTCGAAAATATACAAGGTACTGCCTCCATCACTCAATGCGTACGCGGCCTTCGAGGCAACATGATAAAAACGGCGTGTTTGCCGGTCGAGCAAGTCAATACCTGCATAAGTCAGAACGCACAAAAACTCGCCCGCTTCCGCCACGTTTAGAATGCCGTTGTGCGAAATGGAATAGGGATCGTAAGGGTCGTGCTGGAAGACCAAAAACTCGTATCCGTCGTAGCGGCACAAGCCGTCGTTGGTGCCAAACCACAGAAATCCTTCGCGGTCCTGGCAGATAGACACGACATAGCCCTGCGGCAACCCCTGCTCGATGGTTATTTTTCCCAACTCCAGCGAGGTTTGTGCGGGCATTGATCGCTGCACAAAAAAGATCAGGCAAAGCAGGGTGAACGAGCGGAGCATATTTGTTTTCTTGGAGGCAAAGATACAGCATCATCCTTCTGCCCCTGCTAATTAGAAAGCGGCAACACAAATAAGTAGTAGGACGGAAATCTTCTCCGTCCAGATGATTCATTCTCAGAATGTTCGGAAGAAAACTAGTATCATTAATTTTGTCCACTCACTTAGTTTTAATTAAAGATCCTTACCGCCTTTTCAAAACAACAAACACCCCCGCCCCCACCACCAGCAGTCCCAAACCCGGAAGCGCCTGCTCCGGCCGCTCCAACAACGTATTCACCGCAAAAGCCGCCGAAATTGCCACAAAAATTGCAGGAACCCAGGGATAACCCCAGGCCCGGACGGGGCGTTCGGCATCCTTCCTTTTGCGGCGCAACACAAAAACGGCGGCGCCGGCAAGCCCCATAAACGCGATATCCATGAAGGTGACGAAGGTGATGATCCGGTCGAAAAAGCCCTGAAAAAACAAGAGCACCGCTATGGCCCAGACGACCTGCACCAGCATGGCGACCACCGGCGTACGCCAGCGGGGATGTACAAATGCCAATTGTTTGAAAAAAATGCCGTCCTCGGCCATAGCGAAGTAAATCCGCGGCGCCGACATGGTGTAGATGCTGATGGTGCCGAAAATGGAGAGGGCGATGGCCACCGCCACGGCTTTGCCACCCCAGGGCGCTATCGTGGCCATGGCGTCGCCGGCTACACGCGGCGTTTCGGCTATGGCTTCGAGCGGCAGGAGGAACATGTAGGCGAGATTGACCAACAGGTACATGGCGATGACAATGAGCACACCCAGAAACATCGCCCTTGGCACCGTACGCGGGGCGTCGATGGCTTCACCGGCGAGATAAGACGCGTGGTGCCAGCCGCCCACCGAAAAAAGCACGCCGATCAGGCCGGTCAGCATGGCAGTGGTCAGGTTGGCCGGTATGTTTGTGTCGAGCGAAAAGTCGAGGTGGACTTTGGCCGGGTCGAAAAAAACAAATCCGGCGACAATGATGCCGCCGATGGCCAGCAACTTCAACCCGGTAAAGAAGTTGGACAAACCCTGGCTCACATTGACGCCGAGGATATTGATTCCCGTGAGCACCAGCATGGTAGCGGCGGCGATGGCCGTTTTGGCGCCCTGGCTGATGTCGGGCACAAAAATTTTCAGGTACTCGGCAAAGGCGACACAAAGCCCGGCCAAAGCGCCCGTATTGATCACGAGTAAAATAACCCACCCGTAAAGAAATCCCGTCATCTCGCCGTAAGCTTCTTTCAAATAAACATACACGCCGCCCGATTTTGAAAACATACCGCCTAACTCGCTGAACGTCAGCGCTCCCGTCAGCGCGATCACGCCGCCGAGCGCCCATACGGCCAGCACCAGCGTCGCGTTGGGAACCGCCCCGGCAATCTGCGCGGGGGTGACAAAAATACCGGAACCGATGCAGGACCCGACCGCGATCATCGTCAGGCCGTAGAGGGTGAGTTTTTTTTGAAGATTGGACATAAGCTGGAAAATGAGCGGGTTTCCCGGCTGCACCTGAATCCTGAGGCAAGCGGGTACACGGATGCCGGCAAAACCCCGTGTGTTTTTATGGCAAGTATAGCTGTTTTAAAGTGAAAGCAAGGCAAATTAAAATCCGGCACTTTCCCTCAAAGTCCGCAAGGGCCTTATGTCGCGGAAAGCCGTTCCACATAATCAGTAATCTGTTTACTTTGGCGCGTTTTCAGTAAAAAAGCCGCGATGAACGCAAAAGAAACCCTTACAGAATGGCTGGCAGAAGGCGACCTCGAACGGGTCGTCTCCGGGCTCCGTATCGTTTGCAAAAAATGGGGCGACAAAGACCTGGCCGCAGCGATCAATTTTCAATCGGGTCGACATAATGACTTGAAAAACAGCCACTTAAAAGGCTTAGTCAGTCACGCAGACTATTCGATAGAATTGGCCAAAATCCGCCAGTCGCTCTCCGGCATGGTCGGTAATCTGGCGGAACACTGGACGGCGGAAGGATTGGAAACCGTCCCGAAAACCCGGCTTTCCGAAAGTTCGGCCACACCCCGGCAGTGGTGGCAGAAATGGGAATATATCCTCGCCACTTTAGCCACGATTGCCGGGGTGACGGGTTACACGTTGAAAGATTTTTTCGGTGGAAATTCCGAAAAAGGCCGGCCCGTTTCCCTCTCCGTTTTTGCATTTGATGCCAAAAAAGGCAAGCAATACCCGGTTTTGCGCCAGCAAGGCCACATCTGGCTGGACATCAACGGGGAACGAAAACAGGAGGCCATTGACGACAAAGGCAAGGCCGTTTTTCAAAACCTGCACGTGGGCGACAACATTTTGCTCGAAGTCAACTTTTCCGAACCCTACCACGCCGTGCGGCCCGATTCGCTTTTTGCCGTACCGGAAAATGGCCGGATTTACCTGCCGGTCGAATTGAAAGGTTTGGACAAAATCGCCGGACGGCTTATTTCCCGGGATCAGCCTTTGTCCGGGGTCATCGTGTCGCTTGCCGATGTACGCGATACCTCCGACGCGCTGGGCAACTATGAGTTGCGTATCCCCGAAGCCTTGCAGAAAAAAGAGCAGCAGGTACAGTTTTTTAAACCCGGCTACAACATGCGTATTGAAACCATTCATCCGCAAACGGGGCAGTCGTGGGATTTTGTACTGGAGAAACAATAAGTAAGTAGTATCACGGATTTTCAAACCTGCCGTACTACTTAATCCATTGAATACCAAATTAAAACGATGAAAAACACCAACCTCCCCCTTCTTCTTTTTGCCCTCTTTTTTTCATTTCCAACCGGCAACCACGCCCAGCAAAGCACCCTGCACGGCAGCATCGTCGTGCAAAACAGCCAGTATGACAAGGGTAAAGTGGAATACGTCCAGTTTGCCGAAGTGGACGAAGGCTCTCAGCCCCGAAAAGGCCACGCGCTCACGGACGCGCAGGGCCAGTGGCGCATGGAACTGGTAGGCGTTGCGGAGAAAAGCCCCGTATTCCTCAAAATCCGGAAAGAGGGCTACCAGGTGGTGAACACCGACGGCCTGCAAGCAGCAGCAGCCCAAACCGCCCCCGTGCGCCTCTACATGGCCACCAACAAATACATCACGGATGCCAAACGCCGCTATTACAACACGGGTTACACCGAGGCCGAAAAAAACCTGACCAAAAAACTGAACGCCAAAACGGAAGAACTCATCGCGCTGCAAAAACAAACCAACACCGATCAGCAGAAAATCAACGCATTACAGGAAGAAACCACCCTGCTGCAAAGCCAGTATGAAAAACTCGACCAATTCGCCCGCGACCTGGCCGACAAGTACGCCCGGATCAACCTCGACGATGCCGGGCCTTTGTATCAAGATGCTTTCCGCTTGTTTCAGGCGGGCGACCTGACGGCGCCATGCAACTCTGGCGCAGCGCAAACCTCCAGCGGGCAGGTAACTGATATTCTGGAAGAGGAAAAACGCCTCGGCGATCTGAAAAAGGAAGTTGCCGAGCGCGACTCGGTAAAAACCCGCCGCAAGGAAGACCTGATGCAGAATCTCCGGTTGAAAGCGGATGCGCACCGGCTGCGGTTTGAATGGGATAGTGTGGGAGCGACTTATGCAGAGTTGATCCGGCTGGATTCGACGAACTACGACAACCTGATCGGTTATATCAACTTTCTTTCCGAACAACACCAGTATCCTGTGGCCATTAATCTTGCAGAAAAGGCCCTCACATTTATTGAAACCCCGGAAAAGCGCTTTATATTATGGCTTGGGCTCAGCACACTATATGCCGGAAAAGAACGGATGCAGCAGTCGGAAAACGCACTGATCGAAACAATGAGCATCGCCCGCAAACTGGCGGAGCAAAACCCCGAAGTATTCCTGCCTTATTTGGCGGAATCGTTATATTTACTCGGCGATATGTATGTTGACAAAGAACAGCGATCGCAAGCGAAAAAAGCATACACAGAAGCCGCAGATATATACCGGAAACTGGCTCAAATAAACCCCAGGGCGCATACCCTGGATTTGGCTGACGCCATCAGGAACCTCGGAAACTATTATGGAATAACCAACCAAGCTCAGGAGGCGGAGAACGCTTACAGCGAGTCCGAACGTATTTGCCGAAATTTAGCAGAACGGGAGCCTTCCATCAAGGTCTGGATTTATTTGAGCCAAACCCTTAGCAATCTCGGTGATTTTTATTTTCAAAACGATCAGCCGGAAAAAGCGAAAAATGTGTACGCGGAGATCGAAAAGATTTGCCTTACGATAGCAACGCAAAACCCCGACACAATTATTCCGGGTTTGGGTTACACTTTCATGAGTCTCGGCAACTCTTACTTTGAATGCAAACAAATACCTGCGGCCGAAAAGGCATACAAGGGAAGCCTTGACATTTATCGCGCCTTAGCCCGGCAAAACCCCAATACTTTTTTGCCCGAACTGGCTGATATTCTGGAATCTCTCGGCGATACCTATTCCTATGCGTTTTTTGAATCGGAAGACTGGGAAGAGGACCCGAGCATGGCATTGGGAGCCGAACAGGATATGAACCTGGCATTGGAAGCGGAGAAAGCCTACTCCGAAGCCACGGATATTTACCGCAGGCTGGCGCAGCAAAACCCCGATGCTTTTTTACCTGAATTGGCACAAAGCCTCCATGATCTTGGCAGTTGCTACGTCGATCAGGAAAAAGCAGGCGATGCAGAAAAAGTCTATGTGGAAAGCGTGGGTATTTACCGCAAATTGACGGATAAAAACCCGGAAGTTTTCCTGCCCGGCTTAGTGAGAAGTCTTTCCCGGCTCGCCGGGTTTTACCTGGGTACAAAAAAACCGGAATCTGCCGAAAAAGCCTACACAGAATCAATAAACATCTGCCGCAAATTAGCGGATAAAAACCCGGATGTTTTCCTGCCTGTGCTGGCCGAAAACCTGGTTAATCTCGCCGGGTTTTACAACAGGATAAAAAAAACGGGCAATGCTGAAAAGACCTATCTGGAAGCGCTCGATGTTTATTCAAAATCGCTGCCCGAAGACCCCGACATGGCGGCAAGGGACTTGTCTGAAATCGGCGAATTTTTCCTATACACAGATTCCAAAAATGCAGAAAAATCTTTCCTGAAAGCGTTGGATTTTTACCGGGCTTTGGCGGCACAAAATCCTGAAGAGTATACGAGTGATATTGCTTCAATACTCATCCAACTGGAAAGTATCTATATCGCTGACGGGAAGCCGGAAAATGCCAAAAAAGTCCATGCAGAGGCCCTAAATATCAGTCAGGCCTTGGGCGAGCAAAGCCTCCGGGACCTTCAGAAAGACCTGATCAGAACATTAAAAGACGCTGGCAAACACTACATGTCCGCACAGGAATGGGAAAAAACCCTCAATTGTTACGGTGAAGTAATGGTGATCTGTCATTCCAATGCAAAAACCAGCGACCTTTCAGATGATTATTTTTTGAATTGGCAGTCCATGACCATTAAAATCCGTGTGCTGAAAGATTCCACCGTAAAACGCCAGCAATACGATATCGCCATCCGCGCTACCCGCCTCCTTGCAGAAAGTACGGAAAAAATGCAACGTATTAGTCCTCAACTAAATACACTGCTCTATTACGGTTCCCTGTCCTGGTACTACCTCTTCACCCGCCAATACCCCGACGCCGTCAAAGCCGCAGAAAAAACCCTTTCACTCGATGTTACGCAAAACTGGGCGCGCATCAACCTCGGCCATGCCTGGCTCTTTCAGGGCCGGTGGGATAAAGCGCAACAGGTCTATCAAGAGTACCTGAAAAATGAAACAAATCCGGCTGCCGCCAAAAATGCATTGATCAAAGACTGGGACGACCTGGAAAAGGCCGGAGTGACCCATGCGGATATGGCAAAAGCAAGGGAGTGGCTGAACCGGAATTAAGGTGTTTGACCAGCCGGGAATAGCCCCTTGTTTACAGAAAATAAGTACGTGGACAACATTAATGATACTAGTTTTCTTCCGAACATTCTGAGAATGAATCATCCGGACGGAAAAGATTTCCGTCCTTTGACTTAAGGTTTTTTGAGGTGTCATCTGCCGAGGCACGAGGCAGGTGGCACCTCAAAAAACGGGCTTCGTTCCTGCAAAAACAGAGATTACACCTCCTCCTGCGTCGGAGATGTCACCTCCATTTTCGCTAAATTCAATGACATTGACCTTTCGGGGTCGTGCAAAACAATCTTGTTTCCCAGTCCAGCACATTTTTCCATCTATGCCCATCGCTATTGTTTTTACCGGAGTCCTGTTGCTGTTGCTGCTCATCACCGTCGGCAAACTCAACGCCTTTATCGCTTTTATCTTAGTGGCCTTGTTTGTGGGTGTGGCGCAGGGCCTGCCGGTACTCGGCGTGGTGGGCGCCATTCAAAAAGGTATCGGAGATACGCTCAGTTCACTCGTGATGATCCTCGGGTTCGGGGCCATGCTGGGAAAATTGGTGGCCGACAGCGGCGCCGCCCAACACATTACGCAGCGACTGGTCGCTGCATTCGGCCTGAAATACGTACACTGGACCCTGATGTTTACCGGCCTGATCGTCGGTATCCCGATGTTTTACAACGTCGGCTTTGTGATCATGGTGCCGCTGGTTTTTACCGTTGCCGCTTCCACGGGCCTGCCGCTGCTGTACGTGGGGCTTCCGATGCTGGCTTCCCTGTCGGTTACCCACGGGTTTCTGCCACCCCACCCTTCCCCGACGGCGATCGCCGGCATGTTTAAAGCGGACATGGGAAAAACCTTGTTGCTGGGGCTGGTTTTATCCATTCCAACTGCCGCGCTGGTGGTGCCGGTATTTTCAAAACGATCGAAAAAATACGACGCGAAACCCAGGGACGTGTTTAAGGTGGACCTGATACCCGGGGACCAACTGCCGTCATTGGGCATCAGTTTGTTCGCGGCGCTGCTGCCCGTTCTCCTGATCGGAATATCGGCGCTGGTGCGGATTTTTACCGGGGAGCAGGATTGGATCAGAAAAGTTGCGGACATCGCCGGCGACCCGGTGCTGGCCATGTTGATTTCGGTCCTGGCGGCCATTTATTTTCTGGGCGTCCGGCGCGGGAAAAAGATGCAGGATATCACGGATGCACTGTCCGATTCGGTGGCCGGCATCGCGATGGTGCTGCTGGTACTCGGCGGCGCCGGGGCATTAAAACAGGTTTTGGTGGAAAGTGGCGTCAGCAACTACATCG
The DNA here is from genome assembly GCA_016713985.1 of Lewinellaceae bacterium. GTDB lineage: Bacteria > Bacteroidota > Bacteroidia > Chitinophagales > Saprospiraceae > M3007. The sequence goes on from JADJOD010000005.1 coordinate 76,366, forward strand.
GCGAACTGATGAAAGCCTCGGATATTTCGCCGCTGGTGCTGGCCTGGCTCGTTGCCGCCGTGATCCGGGTATGTGTCGGCTCGGCCACCGTAGCCGGCATGACGGCCGCAGGCATCGTGCTGCCGATCGTCAGCCTGGGCGGTGTTTCGCCGGAACTGATGGTATTGTCCATCGGCGCCGGCAGCATTTTTTTCTCCCATGTCAACGACGGCGGTTTCTGGATGTTCAAGGAATATTTCAACCTTTCCATCAAGGAGACCCTCGCCACCTGGTCGATGATGGAAACCACGGTTTCCGTAGCCGGCCTGATCGGGGTGCTGGTTCTTGATATTTTTGTTTAATCGATTTGTAAATATGACACTGAAGGAATTTGCTGACTTACAGCAATTTACAGTCCAAACACCCCTTCAGAGTCTCGCTACCACCTGACAGGCAAAACATTCATTCCCATGATAGAATCACAATTGAAAAAACTGGACCTCGAACTGCCGGCGCCTCCACCCCTCGGCGGCATTTACCATCCGGTGGTCATCACAGGCAATATGTTGTACGTATCGGGCCAGGCGCCGAGACGCACGGACGGGTCGCTGATCACCGGCGTGGTGGGCAAGGATCTGAGCATGGAAGAAGCAAAGGCGGCGGCCCGCCAAACCGGGCTCACCATGCTGGCCACCATCCGTTCACAAATCGGCGACCTCGACCGGATCAAACGCCTGATCAAAACGCTCGGCATGGTCAATTGTGAGCAGGGATTCACTAATCAGCCCCAGGTAATCAACGGCTTCAGCGAACTGTGGGTGGAACTGCTCGGGGAAGAAAACGGCAAGGGCGCGCGGAGTGCCGTGGGAATGATCCTGCCCGGAAATATCGCCGTTGAGATTGAAGCAATTTTTGAATTGCACTAAGCAGGATGGCAAAACGGATGGCACGGACGAACCGGATAAAAATCCGTTCAAATCAGCAAAATCCGATTTATCCGTTTGCCATCCTGTCAATCCTGTCAATCCTGTCAATCCTGTCAATCCTGTAAATCCTGTCAATCCTGTCAATCCTGTCAATCCTGTCAATCCTGTCTATTTTTAAAACAACACATGTCCCCCAACTGGTACACCATCACAAACGAAGCCACGGTCGAATCGCCTGCCATTCTCCTCTTCCCCGACCGTATCCGGGAAAATATCCGGCGGATGATCGCCATTGCCGGCAGCGCCGGTCGCCTGCGCCCGCACGTCAAAACCCACAAACTGCCCCAGGTGATCCGGATGCAGACGGACGCCGGGATCACCCGATTCAAATGCGCCACCCTGAGTGAAGCCGAAATGGTGGCGGCAAATGGCGGCAAGGATATTTTAATGGCTTATCCCCTGTACGGCCCGGCCCTCGACCGCCTGTTCCGGTTGATGAAAAATTACCCGGAAGTCCGGTTTTCTGTGCTGATTGACAATGAATTACAGGCCCGAAACATCGCCCGGCAAGCCGAATCCGCCCAACAAACGCCCGGCGTTTTTATCGACCTCAACGTGGGTATGAACCGGACCGGTATCCCGCCCGGCCCGGAAGCCCTCGCCTTGTACCGTTTTATTAAAAACAATCCTTTTTTGCACCTGCGCGGGTTGCACGCCTACGACGGCCACCTGCACCAGGCAGACCGGGTGGAACGGGAAAGGTTTTGCGACGCCGGTTTCGAAGCCGTCGACGCCATGCTCGCCGTGCTGGAAAAGGAAGGTCTGCGCCCCGAAGAACTGGTCTGCGGCGGAACCCCCACGTTTCCCATCCACGCCCAACACCCGGAACGCACCCTGAGCCCCGGCACCATTTTGTTGTGGGACTGGGGGTATTCGTCCAAATTCCAGGACCTGGATTTCCAACACGCGGCGGTGCTTCTGTGCCGGGTGGTCAGCAAACCCGGCCCCGGCATACTCTGCCTCGACCTCGGCCACAAAGCCGTCGCCTCGGAAATGACGCCGCCTCGCGTACATTTTATGGATATTCCGGATTACACACACCTCGGCCACAGCGAAGAACACCTCGTGATCACCTTCGACGGTGCGGACCGTTTTAATCCGGGAGATTGCCTCTACGGTATTCCCACTCATATTTGCCCCACAATGGCCCTGCACGATGCCGTGTGGGCGGTTTCGGGCCATCGAGCGGTAGAAAAATGGAGCGTTACGGCGCGAACAAGGGAAGTAATATCCTGATATTCAACAATCTTCTCCACAATACTCAGTGCAGACACATTAAATTTTATAACCGGGAAGTGACAGGAGCAAAATATCGTCCTTTTTTTTAAAAAAAACAAAAAGTTTTAAATGTAATTTTAATTATCTTTGTCTCAACAAAATACGACCCAATCATGAGTAAAAATCTTCATGAAAAGCCTTTTGATGAAACCACCATCGCCAAGTTGGAAATCTTTGAAGATTATGCCCAAGCATGGATACCGGCCTTCGTTATGTGGGGCGAACCTGTGATTTGTATTTTTGATTTTTTTGCCGGAACAGGCTTTGACAAAAACGGTGTACCCGGCAGCCCAATTCGTATTTTGAAAAAAACAAAAGAACAGATTGGGCATATTTTCCAGAAAAAGGTTCAATTGAAAGTATTTTTCAATGAATTCGATCCAAAGAAATGTGAACAGCTTTCCAGGTCTTGTGACGATTTTCTCAAAACCCACTCTGATGTACGTCGCGCTATTGAACTCAAAATCTCCAATGAGGATTTCGATGTTTGCTTTGAAAGATTGCTACCCACCATCAAAGCACACTCAAGTCTTGTTTATCTTGACCAAAATGGGATCCGTTTTTTGGCCGATAAGTATCTTCTCGAACTTGAAAAAACGACTCGCACTGATTTTCTTTACTTTGTATCATCCTCTTATTTTTGGCGATTTGGTGAAAAGGAAGAATTTAAATCTCATGTAATTCTTGATATGGAAGAAGCGAAGAAAAATCCTTACCAATTCATTCACCGCAGTCTGATTACCCAACTTCGGACGAAGTTGCCTTTGGACTCCAAACTCAAACTTTATCCGTTTTCGCTGAAAAAAGGAGCTAATATTCACGGCATTATTTTCGGCGCTTCGCACCCGCGTGCAGCGGAAAAATTTTTAAGCATTGCTTGGAAGCGCAACGAGATAAACGGGGAGGCAAACTTTGATATTGACGAAGACCATAAAAAAAACCAACTCAACTTTTTTGAACCACCTCAGCTCAAAAAAATCGCATCATTTCAGCAACGCCTGCGGGAAAAAATACTGAGCGGAAGCATTTCCAACAATTTTGAAGCATTCAATTTCGCATTAGGGGAGGCTTATCTTGGCAGCCATGCTGCTGAGGAACTGAAAAAGATGAAAAAAGAAAAATTGATTGATTATGATGGCCTTTCCCCATTGGTGACTTACGTAAATGTATATCAAAAGGAGAGACTGGTAACCTTCAAACTTGTGAAAAAATGAAGTATTCAAAAATAGAATGGACAGAAGCCACATGGAATCCCAGCACAGGTTGTAATAAAGTAACGGCTGGTTGTAAAAATTGCTATGCCGAAGCCATGGCGAAGCGCTTACAGGCAATGGGTGCGCCGGGCTATGAAAACGGTTTCGAGTTTACGCTTATGCCAGAACGCTTAAATATGCCTCTAAAAATTAAGAAACCTACCAAGTTCTTCGTCAATTCCATGAGCGACCTATTCCACGAAAAGATGCCTTTCGGTTTTTTGGATAGGGTGTTTGACGTCATCGAACAAACACCTCAGCACAAATATCAAATCCTCACTAAGCGGGAAACAATACTTCAAGAGTATTGCAGTACCCGAAAAATGCCGGATAATGTGTGGCTTGGCGTCAGTGTCGAATCCTTCAAGACTAAACACCGGATTAATATTTTACAGAAGATTCCAGCCAAAATCCGATTCTTGTCTGTTGAACCACTCATTTCCGATATAGGTAAATTGGATTTGAATGGCATTCATTGGGTCATTGTCGGAGGAGAAAGCGGCCCTAAAGCGAGGCCCATGCGGCCGGAATGGGCAATTCATGTACAAAGCCAATGCGATCAACAAGGTGTGGCTTTTTTTTTCAAGCAATGGGGCGCTTGGGGCGAAGACGGCGTGAAAAGAGGCAAAAAAGCAAATGGCAGGCTGTTTTTAGGGCGCGAATGGAATGAAGAACCTCGCTTTACAGAAACAGAATCGGTTCTAACCTGAAAACATAAACTCACCTTCGACCCTCTACATGACGACCACCCCACCCCGCATCTTCGACGGCCACCTCGACCTGGCCATGAACGCCATAGAATGGAACCGCGACCTGACCCGGCCGGTGGAAGACATTCGCCGGCGCGAAGCGGATATGGAGGACAAACCCGACCGCGCGCGTGGCACCGTATCCTTACCGGCCATGCGGGAAGGCAGGGTCTGTTTGTGTATGGCCACTCAAATTGCACGTTTTGTAAAAGAAAACAACCCGCTTCCCGGCTGGCACTCTCCACAGCAGGCCTGGGCCATGACACAGGCACAACTGGCCTGGTACAAAAGCATGGAAGACCTGGGACAAATGACCCCGATAACGGATAAAAAAAGCCTCGACGCCCATCTTCAAAAATGGAACGAGCCGGAAGGAGGTAAACCCATCGGTTACATTCTGAGTCTCGAAGGCGCCGATTCTTTATCGTCCATGGAATACGTGGAAAAGGCGTACGGCCTGGGGCTGCGCGCCATAGGCCCCGCACACTACGGTCCGGGCACCTACGCACAGGGGACCGACGCGACCGGCGGTATCGGGCAGAAGGGGCGTGAACTGCTGAAAAAAATGGAAGAACTCGGGATCATTCTTGACGCCACCCACCTCTGCGACGACAGTTTTTGGGAGGCTTTGGATGCCTGGCACGGCCCTGTGTGGGCCAGCCACAACAATTGCAGGAGCCTCGTGCCGCACAACCGCCAGTTCAGCGACGAACAAATACAGGCGCTGATCGAACGTGGAGCGGTCATCGGCGCTGCTTTCGACGCCTGGATGCTGACCCCGGGATGGGTAAGGGGAGTGTCGGAACCCCATGCCGCCGGCGTCACCCTCGAAAAAGTGGCCGATCACATCGACCACATCTGCCAGCTCGCCGGAAACGCCCGGCACGCTGCCATCGGCTCCGACCTCGACGGCGCTTTTGGAAAAGAACAGTGCCCCTCTGACCTCGAAACCATTGCCGACTTGCAAAAACTGCCCGAAATTCTGGGGAAACGGGGTTATTCGGAGGCCGATATCGAAGGAATTATGTGCGGGAACTGGGTGCGTTTTTTGCGGGAAACATGGTGATTAACTCCACAAAATCAATGAATTACAATCATTCATCGTCCGGAGGCAAATACAAGTCCGCCAACTTTTTGGGCGCCGCTTCACAATAGGCAACCGTGAGTGCGTCGCGCAGCATTTCTTCGTCCGCCCGGGCCAGGTCCACAAGCGTCCAGCCGTACTTTCCCCATTTGTTGGGCACCGGGTAAAACGGACTTTCGGCAAACGAACAAAACACATCCTGATCAACGTCCGAAAAACGCAGGCAGGCGCGGTTTTCGGGCGCGTTGAGCGTGGCGAAGATTTTTTTCTTTACCCGGAAACACGTCACCGCCATGTGTGGCGCTTCGTCGGTTTCGGGAAAAGACAGCGAAATCGTCCGGATTGTATCGGGTGTAACCATGTTTTGCGATATTGCCCGCTAAATGTACAAAAAGCATGAAAAACATCCTCCTGCTCGTTTTACTCCTTTCTTGCCAAACCCTTGTAACAGCGCAAACCCCCGACACCCTCTGTTACGAACTGCGCATTTACACCGCTCCGAAAGGCAAACTCAACGATCTGTTGAATCGTTTCCGCAACCATACCACCGCCCTGTTCGAAAAACACGGCATGACCAACGTGGGGTACTGGACGCCGATAGACAATCCGGATGAAAAACTCTACTACATCCTGTCGTACCCCAGCCGGGCAGCGCGGGAAAGTTCCTGGAAGGCCTTTATGGCGGATACCGTCTGGCAACGTGTGTGGAAAGAAAGTGAAGTTAACGGCAAGATAATCAGCAACATCGAAAGTATTTTTTTAAAAACGACCGATTTTTCGCCGAACAATCTGCAATCGGACTGCGGGCACGTGTGGGAATTGCGGATTTATACCGCTTCACCCGGCAGATTGCCCAACCTGCTCAGCCGTTTTCGCAACCACAGCATGAAACTGCTCGCACGTTACGGCATGACCAACAAGATCTACTGGACACCCACCGACGCCGCGCAGGGGTCCGACACCATGCTCTATTACTTCCTGACCCACCCTTCCCGGGCAGCAGGATTAGACGCCTTCACCCGCTTCCGCAAAGACCCCGATTGGCTGCGCGTCCGTCAGGAATCGGAAACGCAGGCCGGCGGCTCCCTCACAACCAAGGTAGAGTCGATTTATATGTATCCGACGGATTTTTCGCCGCTGAAGTAAAAGCGGGTATTGTTCCTGCGGGTTGTGGATAACCCAGGCTTTTCACACCCGCCTTGTGTGTTTATTGGCCACAACTTGCGTGAATTATGACTGCTGAAATTGCAAAATCAACCTTTCAAAACCACTTTTCCACCCCGCCGGAACTCGTCATTCGGGCGCCGGGCCGGATCAATCTGATCGGTGAACACACCGATTACAACGGCGGTTTTGTACTGCCTGCTGCGATTGACAAAGCCATCTGGATGGCTGCCGGGCGGCGCGACGACGGGCGTTTTGCCTTTTTTGCCCGCGATCTGGGCGAGTTTTTTATTTCTGATAACGAAAAACCCGTTTATCAGGAACGGCAAACCTGGGTCAATTACCTGCTTGGCGTGGTGAGCGAGGCGCAAAAGGACGGCCTGGTTTTCGGCGGCCTGAACCTGGTTTTTGGAGGCGATGTGCCCCTGGGCGCAGGCTTGTCGTCGTCGGCTGCGATTGAAAGCGGGGCGATGTTTGTCATCAATGAACTGTACCGGCTGGGGCTTTCAAAAATGGACATCGTGCGGCTGGCGCAACGCGGAGAAAACCATTTTGTGGGTATGAAATGTGGCATCATGGATATGTTCGCTTCGGTGATGGGGCGTAAAAACCAGGTGGTGCGCCTGGATTGCCGGAACCTCGAATTTGAGTATTTCCCGTTCGAAACACCCGATTTTTCGCTCGTTTTGTTCGATTCCGGCGTAAAACACGCCCTTGTCGACAGCGAATACAATACCCGCCGCGAAGAATGTGAGGCCGGGGTCGCGATATTGAAAAAATTCAATCCGGGCATTTCCAGTCTGCGCGACGTGTCTTTCCCTTTTTTGAAAAAACACCAACACGATCTGCCGCCGACGGTTTTTAAACGCTGCAAGTTTGTGGTGGAAGAGATCGGACGGGTGGAACGGGCCTGCCTGGCTTTGCAAAAAAACGATTTCGAAACCCTCGGAGCTTTGATGTTTGAAGGCCACGACGGCTTGAACCTGGAATACGCGGTTTGTGTGCCCGAAACCAACTTCCTGGTGGAATCGGCCCGGCATTTCGCCCCGAAAGGTCTGGTGGCCGGCGCCCGGCAAATGGGTGGCGGCTTTGGCGGATGTGTCATCAACTTGCTAAAAATCAGTGTTTTATCCGAGTTTTCGGAACAAACAAACGCGGCATACCGGCGGGCTTTTGGTATTGATTTGAAAATTTATCCGGTCCGGTTGGCGGCCGGGACGGAGATTATTTCCGGGCAGGCGCCCGACCCGGCAACCCTTTCCATCCGGTCAACCCTGTAAAAAATGAACGATTTTCCACACCGCCGTTTTAATCCGCTGACGGAAAGTTGGGTGCTGGTTTCGCCGCACCGGTCGAAACGTCCCTGGCAGGGGCAGGTTGAAAAACCGGCGCCCGAAACACGACCGGCTTACGACCCGGCCTGCTACCTCTGTCCGGGAAACATCCGCGCCGGCGGCATTCAAACGCCTGATTATCAGGATATTTTTGTGTTCGACAATGATTTTTCGGCTTTATTGCCCGGCAAGCCGGGTGATGATTTCAGGTCCTCAACCGGTTCCGTTTTTTCAAAGCCCGACCCGAACGCGGCATCACGCGGGTCATCTGTTTTTCGCCGCGTCACGATCTGACGATGGCCGGGATGAGCACTCCGGAAATCCGGAAAGTTGTGGATGCCTGGGTCCGGGAATACCAAAACCTGGGCGCTTTGGATTTTATCAACTACGTCCAGATTTTTGAAAATAAAGGCGCCATCATGGGCTGTTCGAACCCGCATCCGCACGGCCAGATCTGGGCGCAGGCCAGTATCCCCGACGAGCCCCTGAAAAAACAAAAGGCGCAATGGAAATATTGGAAAAAACACGGAACCCCCCTTTTGGGCGATTACCTGACGGAAGAACGGGCAAAAAAAGAGCGGATTCTTTTTGAAAATCAGGAATTTGTGGCGCTCGTCCCGTTCTGGGCCGTGTGGCCCTTCGAAGCGATGATTGCCCCCAAACGGGCAATGCCGCGTATTACCGACCTTTCCGATTCCGAAAAAACCGGCCTGGCGGATGCCTACCGGCGCCTGGCGTTTATGTACGACGGCCTTTTTCAAACCGCTTTCCCGTATTCGGCCGGTATCCATCAGGCGCCCACAGATGGAAAACCACACCCGGAATGGCACTTCCACCTGGTTTTTTATCCGCCGCTTTTGCGTTCGGCCTCGATCAAAAAATTTATGGTCGGGTATGAAATGCTGGCCAACCCGCAGCGGGACATCACACCGGAGCGGGCGGCGGAGATGCTGCGGGCGGTTGGGAATTGAGTTTTTAGAAAATAATTCCATTCCGTCGGGGTGTTTCCATTAATAATTTTTAAGTTGCAGCCCAATATTAGAGCCTATCCGAAAACCTCCATTGGCCTGAAAAACCCATCTTATGTAATCATCCGGCGTTAAATTTTCAAGCCGTAGGCACCCGGCTACGCCCTGAAAATTTGCCTTGCCTGATTCCATATTCTGGCCTTTTCAGCCTCAATGGAGGTTTTCGGATAGGCTCTTAGACCGCACCTTAAAAAGTTTTAAGGACCGATGAAAACGCTACTTCTGGTACCCGTCCAGACCGATGCCCTGTACCTGTCGGAAGACACTTTGATCACAGAGGCTTCGGTGGATTTTTCCCGCCTCCCCTACTTCAACGGCACCCGCGACGTCAACGCCGACGTGGCCAATATCAGCGAGAGTTTTGTCTCCCAACCGCTTCAGGATCAGAATCTTCGCCTGCGCAAGGGCCTGCACCTGCACTGGGCTTTGCCCGATGCGCTCAACCGCGGCCGGCACCGGGACGACGGAAAAACGGATTTCCCCCTGGTACCCAACCGCTGGCTGGTGACCCGAACCCGGGGCGGCGTGGTAAAAACCTGGGTGGTGGAAAGCGATTACCTCTTTCCCGAAGAAAAAGACCTCCTGCAACTGCCGGATAACGACCCGCTGCGGCTTGCCCGTCGCGAAAGTGTTACGATGCCGATGCCCATTGCCGGACGGGAAAGTGGACAGCAGCCTTTCCGCTACATGGGCCGCAAGGTGGACGGCGACAAATTTAACCCCGGCCAAGCCGCTGACCGGTACCCCGAACTCACGACCGTCGGGTACGGCGAACCCAGTTTTGCCGCTTTTTACCCCAACTGCCACAGCGTATTCGGATTCCACGACCCGGAGATCGGCGAAAATTCCGGCCCGGTGACCTACGATATCATCGGCTGGTACGGCGACCCCGCGAATGATTTTTACAAAAAACTCAGTGCGGGCATCGCAAGTACCGAGCTCGCACAACACCTGCGCGACCGGGCCGGCTGGGTGTTGTCGCCCGCCGGAACCGCCGCCCCGGACCAGACGCTGCTTTATTCCCGCATCGAAGTAAATACCACGGGTATAGCGGGCAAACTGCCGCAGGGCGAGCTGGAAGGATTGTCCGTCGTGATTGGCAACACCGGCACGGAGGCTTTGTCGGTGTACCTCGCGAAACAACTGGAACAAACCTGGACGGGGGCCAACGGCAAAGCCCTGAACATCGAAGAGCAACTCGAAGCCCTTTATCTGCGCGATAAACTGGATCACCGGGTGCTCGATCTCGACGCCAAATTCGACGAGGCCCGCCACGAAAACGGCTTCAATTCCTTAGCCGGCGGATATCTCTGGACCATCACCGCCGAATCCGGCGCCAACCAACCCGCCGACGCCCGGCAAGCCGCTGAAAAACCCGGACTGAGCGCCGAATTAGCCGGCCTGCTCAACGCCGCCAACAGCCTGCAATCGGAATACGACCGGGCACTCCTGGAATTACAATCGCTTGGCGCACAGTTATATGTCGACTGGTACAAGTACATGGTGAGCACCTACCCGCCGGAAGACACCCGCGTGGATTATCCCGAAATTGACGAAGTGCGGTATTTCATCGGAGAACAGGTAACCGGGCCGATTCGGGCCAGGGAACAACAAACCGGCCGGCTCATTTTGGCGACCGCAGCGGAAATCGCCGCCGGAGCGCTGCCCGCCCGTGCCGAAAACAATGACAACGAATCCGTGGCAGCAAGGTTAGCCGCAGCCATCAACAACCTGCTCCACCGGCTTACGGTTTTTAATGAGGCGCAGCCCGACGGCAGCGATGTTTTTGTGCTCAAACGTACGGGCGGCCCCCGGTACTGGGAGCCGAAAGAACCCGTGGTGTTGCTCGCCAACGATACCGCCGGCAACTCCGTATTGCGCCCCACCGACCGCCACGGCCGCGACGGCCGGCTGCGCCCCGACGGGCTGCTGGAATGCCCGCTTGTGAGCGTCGCAGACGTTTTTGACGGGAAAAACACCGCCGTAATCGCCGAAATCCGGGGTAAAATCAACGAACTGACCAAGCCTGCCTCGGGCGAGAAGATGGGGTTCACCCGCTGGACCGGGCAACCCTGGAACCCTTTCCGGCTCGACTGGGAGGTAGAACTGGCGCCGCTCAGTCAGGGTACCAATATGGAAGAGCGGGATTATGATCCGGATTTTTTGACCAAAAAATACAAACTGAAGGCGGGAAGCGCCACGGTGGAAAACCCCAATTTCAGGTTGCCGGTCAATGCCCCCGATCTTGTTCCTGTGCTCGATTCCCGGGTCGATTTTCAGGGCCGCAACCCGAATATTTACACCGGCCGCAGCTTGCTTACCCCGCAAGCCAGGCGAAATTTGCGGGAAAGGCTGGAAGTGTACCTGAAAGAAAAACTGCTGGCGCCTTTTTTGGAAAAAAATCCCGGCCATGCCGCCAAAATCTCCGCAGACCCGCTGCGGTTGTTCGGTCGGGAAATGGCCAAAGCCTTGAAGATCGAAGGCGCGGACAACCCCGTTGCCACAGCCCTGGAAGCGTTTTTTGTGTTGGAAAACAACAACCTGCACCTGCTCTCCCAGGCATTCAGCGGTTTCAACAGCGCCATGATTCAGCTCCGGCAAACCTTTCAACTGCCGGTTACCGACCCCATCGGGTTTAAAGATTACCAGCCCTTCACCGCCGAGATCGCCGGGTTCGCGGAAAACAGTACCTGGCTCGCCCCGCAACCCCTGACCGATTTTAACCCCATCCGGACCGGCGCCATGGTCATCAACCAACTCCGGCTGGTAGACACCTTCGGGCAGGTGCGGAACATCGCGCTCGGCAAAATCGACCGCGTGCTCGGCTCCGGCCCGACGCCGACACTGAATGCCGGATCAAAAATAGAAGTGCCGCTGCCGCCGAGGCTGGCCCAACCCGCCCGCCTGCATTTTCGCTGGCTGAACGCCACCGACGGCACACAGGAGATGAATACACACCCCGATACCAGCCCCGTCTGCGGCTGGATTTTGACCAACCAACTCGACGACAGCATCGTGGTGTACGACGCGGAAGGCAGCATGCTCGGCTCCATCGAAGCGGAAGCGGAAAGTGGCAACCCCAACCTCGCCCGCTGGAATCCGGCTCCCGGCGCGCGGCAACCCGTTCAGGCAGAGGCGATTAAAAACCCGTTTTTGAATAAAATAGTCGCCAAACTGCGCGCAGGCGGCCCCGCGTTTGTGGCGCAATTCCTCGACGGACTTGACGCCGCCATGAGCTCCATCGAACCGGAAGTTTTTGAAAGTCAGCAGGCTCTATCGCTGCTCATGGGCCGGCCCCTGGCGCTGGTCCGGGCTTCGCTGAACCTGGAAACAATGGGCGCGCCCGCCGTCGATCAGGGCTGGAATGCCTTTTACGGCGACCGCACAGACGGCAACAACGACCGAAACCGGGATGGTTTTACCAAAGTGAAATTCCCCGTGCGTATCGGCAAACACAACCAGTTCAACGACGGGCTGGTGGGCTACTGGAAAGAAAAAAGTGGAGAACTGGACGGCCCGTTTATGCTGAATCAACTGCCGCTGGCCAATATCACCCACAAAAACATACAGCCGCTGAACAACGACGTGGTGCCCATTTTCCAAAGTATCGAAGATGCTCCGCTGATCGTTTCCATGCTCATCGACCCGCGGGGCACGGTGCATGTGACGACGGGTATTCTCCCGGTTAAGGAAGTCAACGTACCGACCAACCAGTACCTGCCCGCCATGCAGCGCCTCGGCGTGACCTTCCTCACCAGCCCGCTGCTTTCTCCCGCCGGAAGAATCGCCTCCCTGCTGCCCACAGAAGAAGGTTTTGACTGGAGCTGGCTGGAACGCCGGGGCACAAACGACTGGCGCGAAACATTCACATTCCCAACCATAGAACGGGAATCTTTCCTGCGGGCTTTTTCCGACCTGGTTTTTGGCGAATTGCTGGCAAAAAAATGGCTGGCGCCCGGCGCCGGCGACAGTTACCCGCTCGGGCCAACCGACGACCGGGAAGGGTTAAACGACCAGTTCCAACTCGTGGAAGCCGATATCTTAACGCTGACCACGGAAAGCAGCGCCGGTAACCACCTGTCAAAATCAGTATTCGATCAAAAGCTGTTTGCCCCTGCCGGCCCCGGCGGCCGGCTATGGACCCTGCTGACCGGTGACGATATCCGGTGGCTCAAATCCATACCCGACCTGACGGATACGATGGCGTTGCAGCCGAAATCCAGCCGCATTTCCCAGGCTCTGCCCGACTTCGGAATGGAGTTTTTGGTAGAGGATATTTTGCAAAAACACGCCCGGTTGTTACAGGAACCCGGCGCCGCAGCCGCTTTTGGAAGCGACAGTATCTGGATCAGGGAAGGGTGGCTGAAACTGAGTTAAGCACTGGTTCGATGATGCAGGGCCGCGATTTTAAAGGGCCTGCGCTCCTTTCAAACAAACAAAACGTCAGATGTTGCAGAAAGATACCATTTTCCACAACCCGACAACACGCAAGGGGTTTAACAACGCCAATCCGCTGGATTTCAACCTCTTCGACGACGAGGGGCAACAGGCCGTCTACATCCTCAATGATCAGGCGCCGGGCCGGACGCAGCACCTCGTGATCTTCAACAACGGAGACGACGACCTGGTGTTTCAATCGACCGCCGTCCGGAGCAGGCACATGCCCGCCGCCGATAACCACCATTTCGAGTTGCGTTTCCGGCCCGGCACCATCGACCCCGAGTATATCTCCTGGCTCGCCGTCGGCACCAGCGACTGGCGGCTGCGGGTGGAGGAAATTTCGGTCGGCGGCGACGGCATTCACGACGGCACGGTGGCGTTTTACCTGCTTTATTTTGGAGAAGAAGAACTGGTATTGCCCGCCGGCAAAACCCTCGTACTCATCCTGCACCACGTAAAAGCGGGTGTAACCGGCGGCAGCCGGGGCAGCAGGATGGAATTGCGCTACCACATCGGTTACCACACCGACGGCAGTCAGCAATTATTAACCACCGACCTGGAGGCCAACCTGAAGGTCAACCTGTTGCTGCCTTTTTTAAAAATCAATCCGAACCACGCGGCCAAAACTTCAAAAGGCCCATTCAGGAGCACGGCCGCGAAATGGCCACATCCCTGATGGCCGGCGGGCTGGACGATGCCGTGACCGCCCTGCTGGACGTCTTTCTCGCACTCGATCACGAAAGCCTGCATTACCGCCAGGAGCGGCTTCAGGTCGTCAGCAACCGCGGCAAAAAGGAATTGCCCATGATGGCTGCTTTCGAAGGCAGCAGCACCGTGCTCAACGACGGCTCCACCGCCAACCACCTCACGCTGCAAGTCAGCAATTTCTTGCAAAACAACACGATACGGCTCGGCGCCCGCGACGGCGAAAGTCCCACAAAATTTATCCTCTCTTTCGATACCAGCGAGGAACCCGCCGCCTGGGCGCTCTGCGATGCCGATGATGCCGCAGCCATCGACATCGAACTGCACTTTGAAGGAAAACAAGGCACAAACTGGCACATCCGCCCGGAATTGCAGGGGGAAAGTCCACAGTGGATCATCACGCTCATCGACGATATCGACGTACAGGTGGGTGAATATTTCCACCTGCACCTGTCCGGGCTGAAAACAAATATGCCTTCCGGTTTCACCAAACTTTACCTGCTGTACGAAAACATCCCCGGTTTCTGGGACGGGCGTTTTGAAGTGCCTATCGAAAAGTCGCCGCTGAAATTTGACGACCAGAAAAGTTCCGAAGACCACCGCGAAGACGGCCATTTTATCCAGCGCACAAAAGTGGGCATCGGCAATACCGAACCCGTGGACACCCTCGACGTGAATGGCGGCGTGCAGGCGGAAACCCTGGTTTTGAGAAACTGGAAAGGTGCTGATCCCCCGAAAAGGTCGCATTCCCCCTAGATGTGGACGGGAAAATCAAGGCTACAGGGGCGGAATTAAACGGAACTGCAAACGATGATTTCACCTTGAAAATCACGGGAAATGCTAAAGTAGACGGGCTAACCGTTGATGAAGGCATCAGTGCCAAAACACTCACGCTGACAGGCAAGTTGACCACAACACAAGGCAGCGAGTCCAAGTCAATAGCCATTTCCGAAAGCATCACCATCGGTGCAAAAAAAGTTGTAGTGACGGAAGAAGGTGGAAATCTGAAAGTTGCGGGTCGTATCAAGGACTCCACCGGGTTCGTTATTCCACCCGGCGGCATCATCATGTGGTCGGGAAAAACTGTGCCGGAAGGATGGAAACTTTGTGACGGCACCAATAACACGCCCGATCTTCGGGGACGTTTTATCGTGGGTTATAACGGTAGCCAGAACACTACTGATCCTTCCGAGATAAACGATGGCATATACAATCAGCCGGGTAACCTGAGTGAAAATGGGACAACACCAGGGAAAAACGGTGGGGAAAAAACGGTAACACTTACTGTTGATCAGATGCCAAGCCACAACCATGACTTCGGCAATGATACAACAGATCGCCATTTTCATATTTTACTGTCGAATAAAGCCGAGTCCGGTGATAAAGCACTATTGCCTGACGACGGCTTCAAAGAAAGAGGAACTCGTACGCGTCCAAATCTTTTTTGGTGGGGTTCCATCGTGCCTCAAGGCGGCAACCAGGCCCACGAAAACAGGCCGCCCTATTACGTACTGGCCTTTATCATGAAAACATAAAGCGGATGTTTCACCCGCTGTACGGCGGACTTCCAAGTCCGTCCCAGCCGCGGGCGGGACATCCGGGTAAAATTCCACACGTCGATTTCAACCGTTCTAAACTCAGCCTTATGGCCAAATTAGAAAAAATACGCCAGGTCCGCGAAAAAGCGCGGAATCAGGCACAAACGGAACTCACAAACATCAACAAGGCGATCAAGGACCTGAACTTAGACGCCGAACTGACCGACGTGAAAAACTTCCTGAGCGAGGTATTGACGGCAAATGCCCTGAAAGTTGAAAAATTAGGCAATCTGCCCCTGCTCGATACTGCCACAGCGGGCAAGATCACCCTGCAGGGCAGGTCCGATATCCTGGTCTTTCTGTTGAATACCACTGGCGCCTCCAATTTTTCTGCGCCGAAGACAGAATTCACGCTCGTTTTCACCGAACCGGCGGACGGGCAATTAGACCTGGATGCGACCATCGTTTTGCCCAAAGGTGTGGCGGCAAAGTTTGGCTTTTTGCCGACATTCAACCTCACAAGCCCCACGCAGGACGTGGTGATGAACCTGACCAAAACGGGCAATTCTTTTAGCCTGAACATGGCCGGCAAGGACAAACTGCCCGTGCAACTCCCGGGTATTGCTGCGGTAGCAAATCTGACGGAAGGAGAAGCCTTAGCCAATCTGGTACCCGCCTCGCTGCTCGACGCGCTAAAAGGAATCGCTTTTAACACACTCGAAGCAACGTTTAACCCAAAAGAAAAATCGGTATCCCACATCGGCTTAGACCTGCAGTATATGTTCGACGCCGATACTTCCGGCGCCTGGCAGATGGCGCCCGGCGTCCAGATCGGCAGCCTGCGGTTCCGGCTCGACGTGAACAACGTGATCAAACCGCCGCCCGGAAATACCCGTTCTGCAACGGCAATGGTTTCGGGAAGCCTGCAAATCGGCGACACCCCGATCCCGCTGGAACTCAGCACCGCCAACGCCGGCGCCGAATTCTGGACCATCCGGGTACCGGAAGACGAAACGGTGGTGCTGCCCACACTGGGCGGGTTGTTAAACGCCGTGCTGGATGCTGCTACCGCAGCCGCTATTCCCGCACAAATCATTGACATACCGGGCATTACGATCAATACACTGGTACTCGAATTTGACCCGCGAAAAAAGACCGATCCCCAGGAAAAAACCGTCAAAAACCTGCACGTCGACGTCAGTTTGAGCAGCGACTGGGTACTGGCGCCGGGGTTTCTCTCCACGCAGGACAACCGCCTGGATTTTACCTTTCAAAACCTGCTGGACAGCGCCACCCGGAAGATTTTCGGCACGGCTACCAGTTCGCTCGTGGTGTCAGGCGTGCCCTTTGTTTTTTCCCTTGAAAAAAAGGCCGACGACGAGCAATGGACCATGAGCGGCAACCTGGCCGCTGGCCGCAGCCTGCCGCTTTCCGCCATCCTCAGCCGCTTCCTCAGCGGGTTTAACGCCCCCGCCCGGATACCCGACTTTTCCATCGATGAAGCGGGTTTTTCGCTGGAAATGAAGACAAAACGGGTCACTTTTCACGCCACCAGCCAGGATGGGCTGGAGATCATTCCCGGATTTGCACTCGAAAAATTAGGCATCGACATCGATCATACACCCGCTCCGGCGCCCGGCGGGCAGGCAACTACCGCAGCGGAACTGACCGGCACCCTGAGAGTCGCCGGAATCGACCTGAACCTCCGGGCGGCCCTGCAAAAGACCACAAATACCGCCACCACGCTGATCTTTCAAACAACCGCAGCGACGGAGCAGGATATTCCCATCGGCAGCCTGATCAACAGTCTGGCGAATTTCGGCGGCATCGAGGTGCCCGCCAGCATCGCCGGCGCCACCATTTCCAATCTGACCGCCACCTACCAGCCGGGTGTGGAACTCAGTTTTGGTTTCGACGTGTCCTTACAAACGGATGCCCGGGAGGTGAACATCAACGTATTACTCCGCATGACAAAAAGCGGGAACGTGTGGAACAAGGTATTTGAAGGTCTGGTCGCCGCAGGCAGTCTCGAATTCGAGGTAACGTTTAGCCAAAACCCCTTGGAGCAGAGTTTTATCGCCGCCTTGCGCCCGGGCGAACCGGGCGAACTTAGCCTGGACGATTTGCTGCTCCACTTTGTGGATGACCCCGACCACCTTATTCCTTCGGTGCGGGTGTCGCTGCGCGAAGCATTTGTTTCTTATACCAAACCCGCCAACCAGCCCAAAGGCATCCTGGTGTTCGGAGTATCCGTCGGCGCGGGCATGACTTTTTCCGACCTCCCGCTGGTGGGGCCCATGCTCAACGGGCAAAGCATCGGGGTGGACTCGGTGGTCGTCACGTAGGCCACGGCCGCATTGAGTCTGCCGGAGATCAAAAAACTGAACCTGAACCTGCCGAAAGGCAAGCCGAGATTGCCCAAAACCGGCGGCGGCAACGCCAACCTGCCCGCTTTACCCGCCATCAGCCTGCCCAAACTGCCCGAAATTGACCTGAAAAGTGGTGTGGGTATGTCCTTTTTGATGGCTTTCGGCAAATTGAAACAATACCTTTCGCTGCCCGTGACGGAACAGCCGGCGCCGGCCGGCCCGGGCGCTCCGCCGCCCCGGCCGGTCAAACCGGCAGCAGAGGGCAAGTGGGTTGCCGTCAACAAACGGATCGGCCCCCTGAGTATAGCGCGGGTGGGTGTGAACCTGAAATCTTCCGTCATCACCTTCGGGCTGGATGCCTCGGTAGCCGTCGGGCCACTCACCTTGCTGCTGGAGGAAATGACTTTTGGGTCGTCGCTCGACAAGTTCGACCCGGTATTCGGACTGCGGGGTTTCGGCCTGGAATACAGCACGGGTCCGGTGGCTATCAGCGGTTTTTTTATTCGCAAACCCAACGAAGAATATTTCGGCGCCGCCCTGATCAAAACGTCCCAACTCACCCTGAAGGCCGTCGGCGCGTATGCCATGACGGCACGGGGGCCTTCCTTTTACCTGTACGCCTACCTGAATTACCCCATCGGCGGACCGGCGTTTTTCTTTGTGGAAGGTCTGGCGGCGGGTTTCGGCTTCAACCGCTCCGTGCGGGTGCCGGCCATCGAAGACGTAAAAAACTTCCCGCTGGTGGCGATTGCCGTGGGCAGCGAATCGTTCCTGACCGTAGCCGAACGTATGGCCGACGGCAATTTTGTCCCCATCGATCCCGGTAAAATATTCCTGGCGGTGGGTGTACGCTTCACCACGTTTAAACAACTGGATTCGTTCCTGCTGATCATCGCCACCTTTGGCGATTCGTTCCGGCTCGACCTGCTGGGCCTGTCCAAATTAGTGATCCCCACACCCATACCCGGCGAGGCGCCCAAAACGCCGCTGGCCGAAATCGAACTGGCCATCAAAGGCACCTTCGCCCCGGCGGAAGGTTTTGTCGGCGTGCAGGCGCAGTTGACGAGCAACTCCTATATCCTTTCGAGGGATTGTACCCTGACGGGTGGGTTTGCCTTTTTCACCTGGTTTGAAGGCAGCAAATTCGAGGGCGACTTTGTGATAACGCTGGGGGGGTATCACCCCGACTTTAAACGCCCCGGGCACTACCCGGTGGTGCCGAGGCTGGGTTTCAACTGGAATATTTCCAGCGAGATCAACATAAAGGGCGGGATGTACTTCGCCCTGACCCCCTCCTGCGTGATGGCGGGCGGACGGCTCGAAGCGACCTTTTCTTCGGGCGGTTTGAAGGCCTGGTTCATCATCGGCGCCGACTTTATCATCGGCTGGAAACCCTATTTTTACGACGCCCGGCTTTACCTGAGCATGGGCGTGTCCTACACCTTCTGGTTTTTTGGAAAACAAACGATTTCGTTCGACATCGGCGCAGCGCTGCACATCTGGGGGCCCGAATTTTCAGGCACCGCCTACGTCGACCTCGGCATCGTGGATTTTACCGTCGAATTTGGCAGCGGCGCGTCGCAGGAAGTGAAACCCATTGACTACGACGAGTTTAAAAAGACGTTTTTGCCTTCGGCCAACGTGGCCGGCGTGTCGGTCGCTTCCGGCTTGCTGAAAGAAATTAAGCAGGGAACCGAAACCGTCTGGGTAGTAAATCCGAAAGAATTCCAACTCGGCACCGATTCGATCATCCCCGCAGGTATCGTCGGCCACAACGACAATGCCGTGCCGGCCGCCGGAGCATTTGGCATCGGCACGATGGGGCTGGCAAAAAACGCGGTGCAAACCCTGCACAAGGTGGTGATCAAGAAAGGGGGCGACGATTTTACCAATGAATTCATCTACGAAACCGCCACAAAATCCTATCCCGCCGCGCTTTGGGGCGACAAACTGAAGCCGGACAAAAACGATAACAACCGGGTCATTAAAAACCTGATATCGGGGGTCCGGATCAAACCCAAACCACCCGCTGACCCCGACCAGATGGGTTTCCTCGACCAGGATGAATTCGAATTCCAGACCCTGACCATCCCCGGCGCGTTTGCCGTGGAGAACGGGCCGGCTTTTTCCAAAGAAACGAGCGCGGCAGTGCTTGTCCCGAAACAAAACCCGCTCCGCAATCAACTGCTCGGCTCATTGGGCTTCGACCCTGTCGCTGATTTTGAAACGGCCGGTGAAACCGACTTCGCTTTTGCCGAAAACCCGCTTGTCGGCAGTTATTAATGATGGTAGCAGATCGTAATCATATATCGGGATGACACGATACCGCAACAAAAAACAAAACAATGGCCAGTAAAAAATTTATAAACCTGCTCCAGTCCCACGAACCGCTGATGGATGCGGGGGACTACGTGATCACCGTTCAGCAGACGCTCAAGACCCCCTCGAAGACGGAGGTATTCCCCGCCACCGTCCGGAAATTCTCCGTTTTCGGCGAACGTTTTGTGCTGGAGCCGGATTCGGTGCACTCCGTTTACCCGCCGGCGGGCAGCCCCGGGGAGCATTCGAATACGTTTCCGCATATTATCCTGAACCGCAGCACCCTGCCCTGGGAACGCAGCGTGGACGGCGGCCGGAGCGGTATCTGGCTGGCGCTGCTCCTGTTCGACGAATCGGAAGCGCCTGAAAACAAGATTGTTACGCTGGGCGAATTCAAAACGTCCTTAAACTTCAGGACCAAACCCGCCAACCCGGCGCCCAACGACAACGGCCCCTTCCACGAACTGGGCGACGGCCCGGACGACCAGCCGGTCACCGTCATCGACGTAAAACGCGCGCTGTTGGAAAAAATCATGCCCACACGGGCCGACCTGAACTTCACCGCCCACAGCCGCCGCGAATCCGCCAACGCGCCGCAAAAAAAAGCAAATGGCAGTCGGGAAAAAGTAGACGTGCTCGGCCCCGAGCGGGCGGTGCTCATCGGCAACCGCCTGCCCAAAACCAACGCGCAGAGTACGGTGCACCTCGTGTCTTTGGAAAACCGCTTCTCCGACGGGGGAGAATTCAACTACGGCACGGCAGGCCCCGGCGATCCCATCCGGCTGATCAGCCTGAAATCCTGGTCGTTCACTAATATCGACCAGAAATTCAACCTGTACGGCATGTTGGAACACCTGAACCGCGTGCCTTCCCTGCCCGCCAAACCCTACCTCAACGACCAGGTGCTGGACCTGAACCTCGCCGCACAGCCGGTCGCCAACCGCTCTTTATACGGTTTTCGGGTCGATACCACCGGCACCCGCTTAGAAACCGACCAAAGCCGCTTTTTTGACGGAAATGCTTTCCTGAGTGTGCAGGTGCCGGATAGCGGCGTCGACGCGGACAACAACCCGCAACTTGATCCCTTCCCCGACCCCGTCGTTTTTTCCATTGCCCTCGAAATCCTGGTCTCCGGCCCCCGGGAAGAGGCCGGCAGCCGCGCAATTATGGGCAGGGAAGAGCATGGAAAATTCAAGCCGGGATTGTGGTACGTCCCGGCCGAACAAGGCATCGAATACTTAGTGAGCGGGGAAGACGGCGTACAGTTCGGCGGGCGTATTCCCGGTATTTTGCCGGACAACGTGTTCACCCGCATAGTTTGGGTAAAACAAAACAGCACCTTTCATTTTTATCAGAACGGCAAGTTGGTGCACAGCGCGCCGGCGCCCGGCAGGATGTACACCAAAGACAGCCCCTACCTGATCGGCAAGGTGGTGGACAAAAAGCCGCAATTTTCCGGACGCCTGAAAAACGTGCAGGTGTTTCGCCGGGTTTTGTCGGAAACGGAGATCCGCGACATTTTTACCCCTGCAGCGGCCAATAATTTACCCGTCCTGACCGAACGCCTCGGGGAAGGTATGCTGGCCTTGCCGCACCATTCCCGCAAGGGCAAAAAATCCGTGTCGTGGTACCGCGGACCCTTGTCCGCGCGAACCGCCGACCCCGGTTTTACCCTGCCCGCCGTTGCCGCCGACGAGTTGCTGCTGCTGGACAAAAAAAGCGGCATGTTCGACGTCAGCTACGCTGCCGCCTGGCAACTCGGCCGGCTCATGGCACTGGAAGACCGCAATTTTTCCCTGCTGCTGTTCAACCTGAAACGGCGTATGTCGATGGCCGGCAAACAAACGGCACAACAGGCCCGGCCACATTTGAACCTCGGCAGTACCGCCGGTTCCGGAGAACTCGGCGAATTAAAAACAAAAGTGCAGGACTGGCTGCTGCGCAGGCATGTTTTGGAGCAGGTGCCTTTTCACTACCTGTTGCCGGAAGAAGACATGTTGCCCGCCGAAAGTATCCGGTTTTTCAACATCGACCCGACCTGGGTGCGCTGCCTGAAAGACGGCGCGTGCAGCATCGGCCGCACCACTTCCGCCGATCTCGACTTGGACAAACTGGAAGACCTCGCGGCGGCGCCCGTGCCCGCCCAAAGCGGCTTCCTGCTCCGCTCCGAACTGGTGGCGGGTTACCCCGGCCTGCAGATACTGGCTTACGGGCAACGTTTCGGCGATGCGGATAACCCGGACGAAGACAAAGCCCTGCCGGTCACCCGTATGGAACGCCTTTCCGACTCGGTGTTGCTTTGTATCTTCAACGGCGACGTACACACGGTGGATTTTTTCCAAAAACCCGACGTCCTGCACTTCGGGCTCGATTCTGACGGCGCCAATTTTTCAAAACAACTGCGCAAGGCCACCGGCGCCAACCTGCCGGACCAGGTTGATTCGTTCCACCTGTCGGCAGGCCACTGGCACGACCAGCCGATGCGGGTGCTCAATTTTGCCACCATAGCCACCGCCGCAGGTGCAGGTGCTTCGTTGCAGCAGGCGCTTCGGCAGGTTTTGTCCCCCGCAGAGTTTGCCTGAATTTGAAGTCTTTACCTCCGCAGATTTTGCCATGGAAATGCTGGAAGGGGCGGAACGGGTGCGGTTTGTGCGGAGGTAGAGTCTTAGTGGTGGCACATACATTTGGCCCTTCGGTTTTATTTTTGTTGAAAATAAAACGACGGGCCAAATGTATGTGCCACCACTCGGTTGGTTGTCAGTTGGTTGTTACGCCAGGCGAGACTATTCCTGCGCTTGAATACAATTCCTGTCTTTATTAGCCCGAAACGGCCCGCTCGTGCCGGCCGTCGCCAACTTTATGCCTCGCCCGGTGTTTCATTAGGTCAGGCCGAAATGTATACGCGGCGCATGCATGGGATACTGTGGTTGCGAGGTGGAATATAGCGGTATTTTCAAAAATACTAAACCACATTCCATTGAGCAAAAATGAACACAGCAGACCCGAAATCAAAAAAGAAGGCATTATACTTTTAAAAACCGAATCCGGTTTTGAAAATGAAGGCGTGCTGAACCCTGCCGTGATGCAGGAGGGCACGGACATTCACATCTTTTACCGCGCCGTACGAAAAGGCAATTATTCCACCGTCGGTTACTGCCGCCTGAACGGTCCCCTCGAACTGGTGGAACGGCAGGATACCCCGATTCTTTTCCCACAGTCTGCTTTCGAATCACAGGGGGTGGAAGACCCCCGCATCGTTAAGATTGACGATGTATACTACCTCACCTATACCGGCTACGACCGGGTCAACGCCCTCGGCGCCCTGGCGACTTCGACGGACCTGCGACATTTTGAAAAGCAGGGAATCATCGTACCGCAGGTCACATACGATGAATTTATACACCTCGCGGAAAGCAAAGGCCACGTCAATGAAAAATACCGCCGCTTCAACGGGCCGGATTCGATGCTGAACAAGTTCGACGAGAAAATTTTAGTGTGGGACAAAAACGTCATTTTTTTTCCACGCCGCATCCACGGAAAACTGTATTTTCTGCATCGGATAAAGCCTGATATTCAGGTCGTTGCGGTGCATGACCTGAAGGAATTAACGAAAGAGTTCTGGGAACATTATTTTCTCCATTTTCACGAACACATTTTGCTCGAACCGAAATACCGGCACGAAGTAAGTTATATCGGAGGCGGATGCCCGCCGATAGAAACCACCCTCGGCTGGCTGCTTATTTACCACGGAGTACACGATACACCCAGCGGTTACCGGTATGTGGCATGTGCGGCCCTGCTGGATTTGAACGACCCGGCGCGGGAAATAGCCCGCCTGCCGGATGCATTGTTTTCCCCCGAATACCACTACGAACTGACCGGAGAAGTAAACAACGTTTGTTTCCCGACCGGAACCGCCCTGTTTGGCGACACCCTCTATATTTATTACGGAGCCGCCGACGAACAAATTGCCTGTGCTTCCGTGTCCTTATCGGCGTTGCTGGCAGAATTGATGCTAAATTTGAAAGAAGATGCAAAACAAAGATGACCATGAACTGCCCGAAATTTTATTCATCACTTCCTATCCGCCGCGGGAATGTGGCATCGCCACGTACTCGCAGGATTTGATCAAAGCGTTGAACAACAAATTCAACAACTCATTCTCCCTGCGCGTATGCGCTTTGGAAGTCGGAAAATGAAAAACACGCCTATCCCGATGAAGTAAAATATGTGCTGGATGCAACCAGCCCGCAGGAATACACCGCTTTAGCCGATGCCATCAATCGGGACAGCACTATCAAAATCGTATTGATTCAGCATGAGTTCGGCTTTTTTGCGGGCGTGCCGGACAAAGACTTTTTACAGTTCTTATTTCAAATCAACAAGCCGCTTGTCGTCGCTTTTCACACCGTATTGCCCAGGCCCGATAACGCCCTGAAAATAAAAGTGCGCAACATAGAAGCAGCCTGCGCGGCGGTGATCGTGATGACCAACAATGCAGCGGGCGTTTTGACCACCGACTATGAAATGCCCGGCGAAAAAATAACGGTCATTGCACACGGCACCCACTTGGTGCCGCACATCAGCCGCACACTGCTCAAGGAAAAATATGGAATGACCGGGCGAAAAATACTCTCGACCTTCGGACTGATCAGTTCGGGAAAAAGTATCGAAACAACCTTAGAAGCCTTGCCCGACATCATCCAAATGCATCCCGAAGTGCTTTTTTTGATAATCGGCAAAACGCACCCCTCTGTTGTCAAACACGAGGGAGAGCGGTATCGGAATATGCTGGAGGCTAAGATAGAAGAATTGTCGCTTGCAAAACCATGTCCAAGTTTATCAATTGTTACCTGGCCCTGCCGGATTTGTTGGAATACCTGCAGATGACCAACATTTATTTATTCACATCCAAAGACCCCAACCAGGCTGTGAGCGGCACGTTTTCCTATGCCATCAGCTGTGCCTGCCCCATTATCTCCACACCCATCCCCCATGCGCGGGAGGTATTGCGCGACGACGCCGGCATTATCATCGATTTTCAAAACCCGGAACAATTGGCGGCTGCCGTCAACCTGCTGCTCGACAACGAACCCCTGCGCCGCAATATCAGCACCAACGGCCTGCAACGGATCGTATCCACCGCCTGGGAAAACGGCGCGGTGGCGCACGCCATGTTGTTTCAAAAAATAGCGGACGGAAACATGGCACTGAATTATCGTTTGCCACCCGTCAATTTGAACCACATCAAAAAAATGACCACCGATTTTGGCATGATCCAGTTTGCAAAAGTGAATCAGCCAGACCTGAAATCGGGCTACACCATCGACGACAATGCGCGGGCATTGGTAGCCATGTGTATGCACTATGAATGGACGGGCGACGAGAGCGCTATCCCGTATATCAAAACCTATCTCGATTTTATAACGTATTGCCTGCAGCCGGGAGGAGACTTTTTGAATTACGTGGACACCGCCAAAAGGTTTTCGGAACAAAACGATGAAACGAACCTCGACGATGCCAACGGAAGAACGATCTGGGCATTGGGCTATTTGATCGCCCAGAAAGGCCTCTTGCCGGATTCACTCATTTCGGACGCCGAAACGCTGATGGAACAGGCATTGGCGCACATCGAAGGCACACACTCCACCCGTGCCATGGCTTTTGCCATAAAAGGATTGTATTATTACCAGAGCGTCCTGCCCTCAACCCGGCATTTGTCGCTCCTGAAAACCTTAGCCGATCGTTTGGTGCAAATGTACCGGCACGAATCGGACGACAACTGGCGATGGTTTGAAAGTTACCTGACCTACGGCAACAGCATATTGCCCGAAGCCATGTTGTGCGCCTGGCTGACGACCGGCAACCTTGTCTATAAAGATGTTGCCCGGACCTCTTTTGGATTCCTGCTGGAACGCACCTTTACCGATGGCCGCAT
This sequence comes from Lewinellaceae bacterium, assembly GCA_016713985.1. Taxonomy (GTDB): domain Bacteria; phylum Bacteroidota; class Bacteroidia; order Chitinophagales; family Saprospiraceae; genus M3007. The sequence continues at coordinate 102,530 of JADJOD010000005.1, forward strand.
CAAAGTGGTTTCCAATAAAAGTTGGCTGCTCAAAGGACAACCCGCCGCGCGTTTTGGCGAACAACCCATCGATGTAGCCTACACCATTCTGGCCCTGCGCACCTTTTACGATGTGTTTGAAGACGAAGCCTATTTGAAAAAAATGGAAATCGCGTTCAACTGGTTTTTGGGCAACAACCATTTGCACCAAATTATCTACAATCCCTGCACCGGCGGTTGTTACGACGGGTTGGAGGAAAACAACGTGAACCTCAACCAGGGCGCGGAATCCACCGTCAGTTACCTGATGGCGCGGATGACCGTCGAACAATATTTCAACCGCCCGGGTGTTGCCCAACATTCACTCGCAGCGTCCCTTAGCGGTTGATTTAAATACCCCCGTATTCTGTTCAAATTCCCCCGCTTTCCCATCTTTTTCCGGTATACATTTGCTCATCTGATCAACACCTGGTTTTAACGGGTGCCTTAAAAATAATCGCTATATTGTACGGCGAAACACCAGTTTCGCGTATGTTTCATTGCGAAACTGGTGTTTCGCTATACCATACAACCTGAACTGCACCCGGTTCTAACAACGTTCCTTCGATAACTATGAATTACCCACAAGCAGGGGTGCTCCGGCTGTTATTGCCGCTCTGTATGCGTCAACTTTCTGTTGCAGGTACGTCGCAAACTCGTCGGCCAGGGAAGTATCAATACCCCCTCATGGCCGCCCGACGGCAAACGGGTGGCTTTTGTGAGCAATTCAAAAATAGATAGCGCCAAATTTTGAGTGATGATTAAGCGAGCGTGTCATTCTGAGCGCAGCGAAGAACCTGATAAAGAATCACTTCATACAGTTTTACCGGATTCTTCGCTGCGCTCAAAATGACACCACCACTCAAAAATGGACACTATCCAAAAATATAGAAAGTTGAGATCCGTCGCGCAAACGGGATAGCAAACCTGAATCATCATGATAAAGAACCGTTTACAGGCATTTATACTCCTGTTATCTGCCTTACTGACGATGGCCGCCGCAGCCCAAACTCCCGATCCCATGCCGCGTATCCGGGTGCAGGGCAATTGTTTCGTGTCTGAAAACGGCGACACCCTTGTGTTTCGCGGGCTGAACAGCAGCGATCCCGACAACCTCGACCGTCAGGGGCACTGGAACAAAGCCTATTTTGAAACGATCAAAAAATGGGGCGCCAACATCGTGCGGTTCCCGGTGCATCCTGCCGCCTGGCGCCGGCGCGGACAAGATAACTACCTCCAACTGCTCGATCAGGGCGTGTTATGGGCCAAAGAACAAGGCCTGTACGTCATCATCGACTGGCACAGCATCGGCAACCTGCGTTCCGAACTATTTCAGGCGCCCGGATACGAAACCACGCAGAAGGAAACCTTCGAATTCTGGCGTACCATGGCCAAACACTACAAGGACGAACCCGCCGTGGCGTTTTTTGAACTGTTCAACGAACCGACCGTGCTCCGGGGCGAGTTGGGTTTGTGTACCTGGGCGCAGTGGAAAGCCATCATGGAAGAAACCATCACCATCATCCGGGCCCACGATTGCCGGGCCATTCCCTTAGTTGCCGGCTTCGACTGGGCTTACGACCTGACTCCCGTGGCCACCGAACCCATCCAGGCCGAAGGTATCGCGTACGTCAGCCATCCCTACCCGCAAAAACGAAATCCGCCCTGGGCCGGGCAATGGACCGCCGACTGGGGTTTTGTCGCAGAAAAATACCCGGTTATACTCACCGAAATCGGTTTTTGCGGCGCCGACGACCCGGGCGCACACGTACCCGTGATCAGCGACGAATCCTACGGCGACGCCATCACGACGTATACGGCGGAAAAAGGCATTTCCTGGGTGGCCTGGGTGTTCGACCCGAAGTGGGCGCCGCGTTTGTTTACGGACTGGGATTTTACGCCGTCAAGACAGGGGGTGTATTTTAGGAGGGTGTTGGGAGAGGGGAGGCATTAAAGGCTGCTTCAGGGCGCGGATGACCGTTGAGGATTATCTTAGTGGTGGCACATAGTTTTGCCCTTCGTTTTTAATTTTTGTTGAAAAATTAAAACGAAGGGCAAACTTATGTGCCACCACTCGGAAAATTGGATTTGCTTGGCCAACGTCAACCTTATTTTCGGAAGATAGTATTGAGGTGATATTCTATAAAGTCTTTTCGAGGAAGGTATTTCCCAGGCTCTTTTTAGAGGCTTATTTTCAAACTGTCCAAAGTGAGAATTGAAGAATGGTTCTTTTGAAAACTGTTTTAGTTCTTTAGAAATTCGTATTTTAAAATCAGTGTCTATACTAATTAGCCCTTTGTCAAAAGCTCGATCGTGAATAGCAGATAAACAAAGTCCATTTTCCGGGTTTAATCTTTCTTCAACATTTACCGACCATGGAATGATATGGCTGGCCACCAGCAAATCTGTCGCGTTTATACCTGATATAGCGCAAGAATAGTTGTAATTAGCTAAAACAAATTGACGAAAAACTGATTGATTTACTCTTGTTTTAATTAGGCTCAACCGTTCTTCTCCCACCATTCTCGGTATATCATCAAGTAAATTTTTATATTTTACTTCTAAAGTTTTGTTCTCTTCTGGCGAGAACGTTTTCTGCTTCAAAGATCAATTTTTCTCTGTTTGTAATAAATTCATTACATCTTCAATTACTATTTCCGGTTTGGTATTCTTGTTCCGGATACGGGACATATTATAACTTCTCTTTTCTGGCGTATGTACATCGGCCATTTTTCAGCATTAAAAGTACCTGAAGAATCGCCGGGAAAAATACAATAGATTGTTTGATATTCTGAAATTTTATTGTCGCATCAGGCCTTGTAGGCACTCCTTTGGCAAAACCTTGTTCGTGGAACGGATGGATCAGAATGAAGAGATTTTTGCCCGGTTCATGAATGATGCAACTTTCCAAAAATGGTGACCAAGTGGCTGGCGTCTGAGGCGTACCAAAAACTTAAGGGTGTTCACAGACCATAAGCAGTTTTTGCCCCCCCTCTCTTTACGTCCTTTTACAAAGCATTTACGTCCCTCATCCAAAGTTTTACGTCCGGCGCCCAAAATTTTGGATCATGAACCTAAAGTTTTACGTCATACAACGTAAAATTTTGGACAATAAACCTAAAATTTTGGATACGGAACCCAAAGTTTTGGAGCCGGAACCCAAACACTTCGATAGGGAACCTAAACACTTGGATGAACAACCTAAACGTTTGGGTTACGAACCTAAAAAAAACATTTAATTAAAAATAATTGTCTGACTGTTAGGTTTTTATGTTTTTAAAAATACTATATTTGCCTTGCGTTTTTTTCCAAAGCCGGCGCCTTTTTACAATCCCCCGCCTGCGGGTCAGGATGCCGGTGATAATCAAAACACATCATTTTTTAACCTTTAACCTTTTGCACTATGCCATTTCACGATGTCGTGCAACAGCACATCCAAACCGAAGAATTAGCGGCCCTTGACAAGGCCCTCGACGCACTTGAAAAAGCCGTCGAAAACCAAAAACGGAACCTGACTCCCGACGAACGCAAGAAGTACGGCAGCATCAACGAGGCCAACAAACTGTTCGTGAACAAGGTCTACGATTATTGCAAAGCCCAGCCCGCCTTGTGCAGCCCCGATGTGAACTGGGACGAATTCGCCGCCGATTACCAGGACCGGGCTTATCTCGAAACCCGCCTCAACCGGATGCGTTCGATCATGGAATCTCTGGAAAACTCGAAAATCCTGCACGACTACGACAATTTCCAGAACTCGCTGGTGGATTATTCCTACACGCAGTACAAAAAAGACACCGATGCGGGCGGTTATATGACGAAGTACAACGAACTGAAGCAGTTTTTCCCGCGCACCGGCACCAATGGCAACGGGTCAACCACCCCTTCGCCGGAGCCCGAATAATAAATCGGTTTTTGGGATAAATACCCGCGTGGCTGTTATGGTCGCGCGGGTTTTTGTTTTTACCGAAGCGGGCGGTATAAACTTGGCGGAGCGGGCAAACTCATTTGTTCAGGTTAAAGAGGTGATCAAATATCCGCTGCATCAGGTTCCGTTTCCTGGTCACGATCGTACACATTCCGGTAGATTCCGGTTTAAAAGGAATCATTTTTTCGCCGAAGTCACCAGGTCTTTCGGAAGCCGGATATACGAGATACGTGCCGTTGGCAGGCACGATGGAAATGGATTGCACCTGGCCTTCCAGAACGCCGAACTGCTGAAAGGGAAAAGCATCCAGCCGGATTTTCACGGATTGCCCGGCTTCCACGTTGCCGGAGCCGGCCTGGGGCAACTGCGCCAACGCCAGGGGGGTGTTATCCCCGCTTGCCGGGGCCAGGATACTGAACAATTCCTGTTCGGTTTTCAGGTATTGATTCACAACCAGCTGGGTCGAATAAGTAAGCCGGCCGGAGGCGGTGGCTGTGATCTGGTAATTTAATTTCCACGCTTCGATTTCAGTGCGCAGTTGCCGGATCGCCTGGCGGATTTCCTCCCAACGATTCAGCACCGTTTGCTCCCGACCCTGGCCGAGTTGGATTTGCTGCACTTCCAGTTGGCGGATTTTCACCTGCTGGTTGCTGATATTGGACGTGAACTGCGCCAGTTGTTGCTTTTGACGCAGGTAGTTTGAGTTGTACTTTTCCAACTCCTGCGCACTGACCAGCGCCGAGTCGAACAATTGCTGTTGCCGCTTAAAGTCCTTTTCCGTGAGGTTAAAATCTTCGGTGAGCAGGGCGGCTTGCTTTTCCAGCGAACCGATCAAGGCGCGTGTTTCCCGGATTTCCTGATCGATGGCGTTGATTTGCCGGAAAACGCCGTCCTGGTGAATCAAAACTTCGAGGAACTGCACCAGGTTGGCCAGATTGCCAAAAGTGTTTTGCAGCCCGCCGAGCCTGCAGGTTGCGGGGAAGTGTGCACCCGGAAAGTTGCTGCCAGCGGGTTTGTGATTCCAGGCAATTCAAATACGTCTCCAACACCCGGACGTCTTTGGAGGCCGTATTGCTTTCAATTTCTGCGAGCAGTTGCCCGGTTTGAACGGAATCGCCGTTTTGTACCGGTAGCATAGTCAGGCGGCCCGATACACGCGCCAGTACCCGGACCGGCGGGTTAGCGGAACTCAGGACGACGTGCGCCGTAACGGTATCCGGATAATTGATAAACCAACCGAGGGCAACCAGGACCAACACCAGTCCCCCCAGCAGGAGGGCGCCGTAATGCACCAGGCAGCCCGGGTTATTGCCGAGCATGGCTTGTATTTCGTGTCGTTCCTGGAGGACTATTTCTTCAGGTTCCAAGTTCCAATTGATTTTTAACCAGGTTAAAATATTTGCCGCGCAGCGCAACCAGGTCTGCATGAGAGCCGATCTCCACCAAACTGCCGTTTTCCAAAACAATGATCTGGTCGGCATTCCGCACAGTACTCAGGCGGTGGGCGACCACAACCACGGTTTTTCCTTTAAAAAATTCTTCCAGGTAGTTGAGGATCACGCGTTCGTTGGTGGCATCAAGGGCGTTGGTTGCTTCGTCCAGGAAAATAAACGAAGGGTTTTTGTAAACGGCTCTGGCGATCAGGATCCGTTGCCGTTGCCCCTGGCTGATGCCGTTCCCCTTTGCTCCGATCATAGTATTGTATCCCAGCGGCAACGACTCGATAAATTCCCGGATATTGGCGACCCTGACCGATTTCAGGAGGTTCTGAACCCTCGACCTGTTCGCTACTTTCCGCAATATTGTTTGCAATCGTATCTGAAAAGATAAAGCCATCCTGCATGACGGCTCCGCATTGCTCGCGCCAGAGTCGCTTCTGTATATCGTTCAGGTGTATCCCGCCGATTCGGATGTTGCCCTTTTGCGGTTTGTAAAAACCCAGCAGCAATTTGACGAGAGAGGTTTTGCCGCTCCCGCTGGTACCGACGATCGCGGTAACTTTGCCCCTGGGAATAACAAGATTGATGTCTTTCAGCACGTCGTCGTTCAGGGGGTTATAACGAAAACAGACATTTTCCAGCACGATGTCACTTCCTTCGGGAATAGTCGGCAAAGCGTGCCCGGTTTCTTCATCCTCGATCTCGTTGATTTCACCCAGGCGTTCGAGGCTAATTCGTGCATCCTGCCAGGCTCGTACAAACTGAATCATTTGCTGCAGGGGGCCGTTGAGCTGCCCTACAATATACTGGGCTGCCATCATCATCCCGAGAGTCATATTCCCGTCAATCACGGCTTTTGCGGCAACAAAGGAGATCAGGATATTTTTTATCTGGTTGATGACGTTGGCGCCGGCATCCTGATACTGGGTGATGAGCAGGGAGCGCAGGTTGATCCGGAACAGGCGGGCCTGGATATGCGCCCACTGCCAGCGCCTTTTTTTCTCGCTGCCTTGTAGCTTGATTTCCTGCATGCCCTGAATCAATTCGATCAGACTGCTCTGGTTTTCCGACATCTGTTGGAAAGCCAGGTAGTCTATCTCTTTTCGTTTCCGCAAAAAAAGCACGACCCAACCCAGGTATAAGACACTGGATACCGTAAAAATGGCAAAAAGCAGGGTATTGTACCACAACAAGACGACGCTGAATATAACCAGGTTGATAAAGGCAAAACCGATTTGCAGGGTGGATGTAGTCAGAAAGGTTTCGATGCGGCGCTGATCGCCAATACGTTGCATCAGGTCGCCGGCGGTTTTGGAATCAAAAAAGCCCAGCGGCAAGCGCATGATCTTGATCAGAAAATCAGTTACCAATGCCACGTTGATCCGTGTGCCCATAAACAGCAATATCCAGCTTTGGATAAACCCGACAATCGTCTGGCTACCGAAAAGCACTAATTGGGCAATCAGGATCAGGTAGATAAAATCGATATCCTGATTCTGAATCCCCACATCCACGATCGATTGTGTGAGGAATGGAAAAACAATTGGAATATACTGCCCAGGATCAACCCCAGCGCCAGCAGGAAAACTGGCGGCGAAACGGCGACAAATATTCCAGCAATATCCCCATACCCTTTGCTTTTTTCTTCTCCAAGGCTCCGGTCAAAATCGGGGCCCGGTTCCAGCATAAGAATTACCCCCCGGTCGTTATCCTGCAGCCAGCCGTCTTCAAAGATTTTACGCGGCAGTTTGAACTTTCCTTCCGCAGGATCTGCCACCCACACGTGTTTTCGGGTCAACTTATACACCACAATAAAATGCCGCTGCCGCCAGTGGACGATGCAGGGCAAGATTGCATCCACCAGCCCGGCCTCTTCGCCTTCAAATGGCGCTTTCACGGCCATCGTGCGGAAACCCAGGCTTTCAGCCGCTTCGCTGATGCCGAGCAGGGACACGCCTTCGCGACTGATAAATGACTTGTCGCGGAGAAATTGCAGGGAATAATGCCGCCCATAGTGTGCGGCGATCATCCGCACACAACTCGGACCGCAGTCCATGGCGTCGAGTTGCCGGTAAAATGGGAATGGTTTCAAAAGGATGTTGCTTAAATAATTCGTGCATGTGGGCTGACGGGAGCCAAAGTTTGATGGGTCGGGAGCAAATTTATAGGCAAGAATCGAATTTGATACGGCATCGGGTTGATTATTTATCCATTGCCGGCGCCCTTGCACAGTTATTGGTTCAAACTACACAGATAACAAAATCTTCTTGCTTTTATCAGACGCAGGACCAAACATTTGCCTTCAACGTAGTGCATTTACTCAAAAAATGTACGACCCGTAAAAAGGGGGGAAGCCGAAAACCCGGCCCGCTATGGCTTAAAAGAGTAGGCATAACACATTAAAACTACATAGTATGAAAAAGGAAAGTGTAAGTAACAAACTGGCTTTCAACAAAACCTTCATCGCCCGCCTCAACGACGCTTCAACAAAAATGATCATCGGAGGAGAAGGCGATGGGGATACGCCCGAAGAAGGTCCGAAGAAAACAACTAAATGTGTTTCTTCTAATTGTAATTCAGGCATTTGCGAATCCAGTTGGCTCGGTTGCAACCTGGGGTTGCGGTTGTGTCTGCGACTGGTTTTAAATGTATTAGGTATTGCCCGGCACTGCAGGGTCTTGTACGGGTGCTTGCATTCACGTCATCCATCCAATGCCGTTATACGCATATCACTCACCCGCCAAAACCTGGCAGTGCAGGGTAATTGAATGACAAATACACAGATATCGATCCAAACTACATAGTTATAAAAAAATGCCTTTGCTTATTCGGGAACGAAGCCAAACATTTGTTTTCAGATAGTGCGAAACTATCCGAATGAATGGGGAAGCCGAAAATCCTGCCGTCTGCGGCTTAAAAGAGTAGGCATAACACATTAAAACTACGTAGTATGAAAAAGGAAAGTGTAAGTAACAAACTGGCTTTCAACAAAACCTTCATCGCCCGCCTCAACGACGCTTCAACAAAAATGATCGTCGGCGGAGAAGGCGAGGGAGATACGCCGGAAGGGGGGCCTAAAAAATCTGACTATTGCGGTACGGGCATCTGCGAAACCAGCTCCGCATCTTTCATATCCCATGGCTGCGTCTGTATTTGTTGATCGGTACCAATTTATTCGCTTTGCATTGCCCGGTTTTGTACAGGAGCCTGCATTCACGTCATCCACCTAAAGCCGTTACACGTATACCAGCTCCGGCCAAAACCCGGCAGTGCCGGGCAACTTAATTATTTGAAGGACTATGATCACTGCAGAAGTTCACCCGGTTTCAAAGGAAATAATCATTCAAAAACTGAATGAAATAGCCGATTGTATCGCGGACGATAACATTGATCTGAAAGGCAAAATCGCCCCGGGCTGCTCAGCGGAAGGATGGGGCAGGCACTCTTTTCTGATGTATTATTCCCGCTTTACGCAGGACGGGTTTTATTACAAAAAGGAGTAAAGGATAGAGCAAGCCCTTGAAATCGTCAGTAACGGATATTACGGGCACACTTACAGTTTGGTTTGCCGGGTGTTTTCTGGGCCATCGAACACCTGATTTCACAGGGATTTTATCGATCCGGGATATCCGGGAAGTTATGGGTGAATTCGATGACTATCCCGCAACCAAAATGACGGCGGACGCGGCGGAAGACAACTATGATTTCCTGCATGGCGCAGTCGGCACGGCACACTATCTGCTTCAATACCGCCGCCAGAATCCGCTTGTTGTCACGCACCTGGAACAATTGGTCGATGGTCTTGAACAAAAAGCCGTACCGGTTGGGGCGACGGCTCTCAAGTGGGATTTCATGAAGAGTGAAGCCGGAGAAAGCAACATCAATATTAGTCTTTCGCACGGAATGTCGGGCATCGCAGTCTTACTGTCCAAAATGGTCGGCGCCCGGATCGCGGTTGAAAAATCAACCGATTTGCTTCAAAAAACCATTCATTACCTGCTTTCTCAGGAAGTTGATCCTCAAAAATATGTTTCCTGCTTCCCCTCGCGCTCTCTTGAAAGCGACAAACGTTATTATTACAGCCGGCTGTCGTGGTGTTACGGCGACCTGGGGGTTGCTTTGGCTCTATATTATGCAGGCGTCACATTGAGAGCGGAAAACTGGCGCCGGAAGGCTATCGATATCCTGATTTACAACAGCACCCGAAAAGACCTGCGAGCCAATTCCGTTCATGACGCCGGAATTTGCCATGGCGCATCCGGCATTGCCCATATTTTTCAACGTATGTATATCGAGACAAAATTACCGGTTTTTCGGGAGGCGGCAGTTTACTGGTACGGAATCACATTAGATTTCGGGAATGATCCGGAAGGTTTGGCGGGGTACGTAAAACATCAACCGGCGGTTGAAGAACCTGTGGCTTCCACCGATTTCCTGGAAGGTATCAGCGGCATCGGGTTATCCCTGATTCATGCCATCTCCGACATACCGCCAACGTGGGATGAGTGCCTCTTTATAAGTTAGCAGTGTATCATTTCAAATAAATGCCGGAGGCTTTATATGCAATCCTATCAACCTTATCCCGGGTTTTTGTTGCGCACGCCGCTACTGGCCTTCGACGGGCATTTGAAGGCGCTTTTATCTCTTGAAAGCAAACAGGAGCAAATTGAGCTGCTCTTCCAAATCGAGCACCAGGCTCTTTTGAAAGACGCCCTGTTTCTGGCCTCCCCGATTCTGCACGAACAACTGGAAAAAGAGTAAGCGGCAAGATCCTGTCCTCTGATGAGGAAGAACAATTGATCATTTCTCTGACGCGCTACCTCCTGAGAATGTCGACCCGGTGTACTCCCTTCGGGTTGTTTGCCGGCTGCACCCTGGGAGCATGGGGTGAGCAACACGACGTCCGGCTGGCATTACCCGGCCAGTTCATCCGGCATACCCGGCCGGATATGGATTATTTATGCCAATTGGCACAAAGCCTGGCTCAGTTGCCCGGTATTAAGGAATTCCTTCGTTATCAACCCAATAGCAGCCTATTACATAACCGGACAAAGTATTCGTTTCGCCGACTATTATTATCGTCAGAAAACACGTTTTCATCGCCTCGCCGCTGTAGAGTATTCGGAATTTATCAGACAAGTTTTAGAACATGCCACCGGAGGCGCTTTTCTGGACGATCTGGCCGCTCTCCTTATAGATGACAGATCAGCAGGCAGGATGCCATCGACTTTCTGTATGAACTTATTGACGGCAAATTATTAGTCAGCGAATTGGACGGCAGTACCACAGGCCCGGAAATGCTGGACCGGGTCATCGCTGTATTGCAGGGTATAAAACATTCGCCGGTTGCATCGGAAAAGGTTCATCAACTGGAGCGATTGCAAAATGCGCTGAAACAGGTCGACAGTGGTCCGTCAAACACTGATTTCAGCCACCCTTATCAGGAAGTAATCACTATCCTGAACAACCTGGAAAACAGTTACGATCTCCATCATCTTTTACAGGTTGACATGGCCAAACCTGCCGGGGGGTGTACACTCCACTCTGACACTATGTCCACTATTCAGCGGGGCATCGCTGTTCTTAACCGGCTTTCCTCTGTAAAAAAAAGCGCCAACGGCAGTCTGGACCAATTTAAAAAGCCTTTATGGATCGTTACGAAACAAAGGCGGTTCCGCTGCTCGAAGTACTGGATGTGGAGCGTGGCATCGGATATAATACCGCCGGTCGCAGCGATATCAATCCGTTGATCGACGATTTGCCGGAAATGAATATGTACCAGGACCCCTTAGCGCCCTGGTCAAAATTTCATACTTTTGCTTGAAAAAAACTGGTGGCCGCAAGCCGATGGCAATTTTGAAATTCGCCTGACCGACGCTGACCTCAAAGATTTCGGCATGCCGGTTTGGGACGACCTGCCGGATTCGCTTTCCGCGATAGTCAATATCATCGGCAATGCTGATGCCCCGGATGCCTTGCCTCTCATTCATTTGAATTATGTGTCCGGTTCGGCTACCCGGATATTGGGGCGCTTTACCCACCTCGATCCGGCCATTGACCGATGGGTGCGCGGTATCGCCGATGCCGAAAACACCCTGCATGGAGACGCCATCATGGCGGAAATCGCCCATTTGCCCGAGTCTCGTATTGGCAACATCCTCATGCGGACGCATTTACGCGACTACGAAATACCATATCTCGCCCATTCTACCGTACCCGCCGAACGTCAGGTAAATCTACAGGATATTACCGTGCAGGTCATAAACAATGAAATTATACTTTATTCTGCCCGGTTGGGGAAGCGTATTTTCCCTGCTATGAGTACTGCTCACAACTATTCCTACCAAGCGCTTCCTGTTTATCAATTCTTGTGTGATTTGCAAAATCAAAACAAACGCAACGCACTCTCCTTCTCCTGGGGAACATCGGTAATGTATTTCCTTTTTACCACGCGTGAGGTATGAAAATATCATCTTTTCACGTGCCACCTGGCAAGCTCAACTATCATGACCTCAAATCATTGTTTGATATTAAAAAGGAGAAGACGCTCTGTTATTGGTGCAATCCTGGAGAACCAATCTTAAAATGCCCGATCAGGTACTGGTTATTCGCGACGACAACGAACTTTTTGTCGATTTTAATAACTATTTGTGCGTCAAATCCTTTCTGCATGAAATTAAAAAAACATCATCGGTTCAGATCGTTGAGTTTCTATACACCAATCAGCCGTCAGTAATTCTCGACGAAAACGGACAGGGCTACACCAATGAATTAGTCGCTGTTTTCACAAAAGAAAAAAAGCAGGATGAACAATCGGGAAAGATTGCGCCAGTTTCTTTCACCCCGGAGCGAAAACGCTCTTTCCCGATCGGTTCCGAATGGCTTTATTTTAAATTGTATTGTGGAGTAAAACCGTCGATCAGATATTGGGGCAAAACATCTTGCCTTTCACAAATATGCTGATCAAACGCCAATGGATTGACCAATGGTTTTTTATCCGGTACTCGGACCCGGAAAACCACCTAAGGCTTCGCCTCCATCTGCCGGACAGTCAGTTTTTGGGGCAGGTAATCAATTCGTTTTATCATATCCTGGAGCCTATGCACAAGGATCGTCTGATCTGGAAGATTCAAACCGATACCTATGAACAGGAGGTAGAACGTTACGGCGAACTGACAATGGAATCTTCTGAGCGCCTTTTCCACGCCGACAGCTACCATACATTGATGTTTCTGCATCAAATGCACCGGTTTCCGGAAGAATACCGCTGGTATTATGGTTTACTTGCTACCGATGATTTGCTGGAATCTTTCCAACTTGACCCGGCTGAAAAACTGCGGTTTTACGAACGTATGAAAACTGCATACGAATTTGAGTTTCGCGTCAAAGAAAGTCAGGTGTTTAAAAAACTACTCAACGCCAAATTCCGCGATCATCGTCAAATCCTTACTCCGCTCCTCAGCAAATCAGGTCCGTTTGAAGATTTATATGCCCTTATCGGGAGTCGGCATGGCGATATTTATGCATATGCGCAAGAAATCCGGAGTATCTGCCGGAGGGAAAACACAGCGGTGGAGTCCTATCTTTCGAGTTATGTTCATATGCTGTTCAACCGACTGTTCACATCCAATCAACGGTTATATGAATTAACCCTTTATGCGCCGTTGCACAACTATTACCAGCAGGTGTATCATACCAGCAAGAAAGAACTGTTGGTGGCGTAAACGCCCGGAATGACTGTTGACGAGGTAGTTCTGTCAGGTTGTTTATTCCTTCATTTCTTCCTGCAAGCAGAACGCCTCGCTCAAAGCTCCGAGCGATTGCATTCGGGCCTCATGTTCATCCGACAGGTCCAGGAAAATAAATTCATCCACGCCGAAAGATTGCTGGTAAGCATACAGAGTATCCCGAAAATACTCGGGAGTTCCTACGATATTAGGCAAAATAAACGTATTGGAAAAATAAGAAGACTGACGAAACCGGCGGGTTGCCTCGTCGAAAGTAGGTGCACAAACGCCCGAAAAAGCCAGGTTGATTTGGGGCATTTCACCATGGCGTTGATAATATTCTTCCCGAAAAGTGTCAATCTTTTCTCGTTCGGGTTCGAGGCTGGAGGTCTGGTGAAACAGCGAACGCGATACATTGGCTTTGCTGTTTAAAGCTCGCGCCAGGCCATTATAGGATGTACTAGCAGCCAGAGTGGAGGTGGGGGAACTTTATAGGGTGTTACAGTAACACCTTCCCGAAACAACTCTTCCTCCCGGTTAAAAAATCCTACAAGTTCTTCCACTTTCTTGTTATAGTCGATACTTCCGAAATTATCAGAATCCACATTAGTCAAAAGGCGGATGACTTTTGCATTGGCAGAGATACCCGAACCTATACCCAAGTCAACCCGGCCGGGAAAATGGCATGCACCAGTTTAAATGTACAAGCCACGCGAAACGGAGCATGCAACCAGGAGTAGTATGCCTGCAGAAGCCTACCCGGATTTTTCCGTAAGACCAAGAATCAGAATTAAGGCTTCCGGATTGTTCCAATCCTCAGGTGTATAATGTTCGCCCAGCCAAAAACGTGAAAAACCCAATGAATCCGCCTCAACGGCCAGATTCAGCACATCTTTGACGTCGTGTGAATTGCCGGCGTTAAATACCAGGAGACCCAGATGCATAAGTAATATTTTTTTTCAATGTTATCTTGTTGAATCAGGTTACCGCTTTCCGGTTTAACGGAAACGAAGGCAGATTTGACGTTTCGCACCCCGATGCAGTTCTATCAGTTATTGCTCCACAAGTTACTGACTTTCATCGTTTTTGCACTCTTTTGAGGAGAAAAAAAAGGATACTCAGACCTGCTTCAAAAGCCGCTCGTAATCCTCCGGCGTATCGATATCGATATGGCCCAGCGGAAAATCGACGGTCGCGAGGTCCTGCGGGTTACGCATCAGTATTTTTTTCGCGCCTTCATCTCCCTGAAGGCCAAGCAGCTGATCAAAACAGGTATGGGTAAAAAGAACGGGCACCCCGACGGTATCCGCGTAAACACAAGCGACGATGGGTTTGGACGTGCCGGTTTGGGCCTCCACTAATTGCCCGAACAGGGAAGCGGATACAAAGGGCTGGTCGCAGACGGCAAGAAGTATACTGGTTACGTTTTTATGCCCGGCGATCATTTGCCGGACACCGGCCACGATACCCGAAGCGATGCCTTCCTGCCAGTTTTTATTAAAAACCAGTTCAACTTCCCGGTCGCCGACCGATGCCGCAACCTCCTGATGATAAGCGCCGGTGACCACCAGCACCGGCGCCGCGCCCGCCTTGATCACTTCATCGATCACGTGCTGCAACAATGTTTTGTGATCCAACGGAAGCAACTGCTTGATGCCGCCCAAACGCGCGGAGCGACCCGCCGCCAAAATAATCGCGCCGGTATTAATCATGGCGCGCGATTAAGGAACGTTCATGGATTTCCGCCGGCCGGTCTTTCAGCGGTGCGCCGCGCCGGCCTGAAAACACGGCTTTTATTTCCGCAACGACGGACAGGGCAATTTCTTCCGAAGTTTCCGCGCCGAGGTCCAAACCCACCGGGCCGTATATCCGGTGCAACACGTCGCCGTCGACCCGAAGTCCGCGTTCCTTCAATTCGTCCAGCATTTTTTCCAGTTTTTTCTTTGGTCCGAGCACGCCGATATACCTGCAATCGCCTGGAAGCAGTTGCTCCAGCGCAGCCAGGTCATAGTTATAATTGTGGGTCATGATCACCACGGCGGTTTGTTCGTCTATGTTGACGGCAGATAACAGCGCGGCGGGTTTGGTCAGGCATACTTTTCCGGCTTTGGGAAAACGTTGCTGTGTGGCGTATGCCGGCCGGCCATCCGCCACGATAACATTCCAGCCCAGCAAAAAAGCCATCTCGGTTAGGGGTTGCGCGTCGTTGCCGGCGCCGACAAGCAGCAACTGAACGGCCGGGGGCACAAACTGGTACAATACCGTATAGTCCGGGTACGCCCGGATCGCGGATTTTTTTTGCGCCAGCGCCGCAAGTACTTCTGTTTTAATGTTTTTATCAACGGCCGGCAGGTCGGCTTCGCCGTGGGCGGCTAAGCAGGTTCCGGTTTGGGCGGCATTTTTCTGCGGGTTAAAAACCGTCGCCAGCACCACGTCTTTTCGGTCTGTGGCCGCCTTTTTTAACAAACGGACCGGGTTGTTTTCATCCGCATCGTTCACCGGTTCGAGCAGGATATACACGATTCCGTTACAACCCAGTTGTATGCCGAGCTGATGGTCTTCTTCATTCAGGGTATCATACACCACCAGTTTGTTTTGCTGCTGTTGGATGGCTTGTTGCGCCTTGCGCAGGGCATCGCCTTCCAGGCATCCCCCGCTGATCGCGCCGGTGACTTCACCCGTTTCCGTGATCAGCATTCTTGCACCCGGCCGGCGGTAGGAAGAACCTTCCACCTGCACCACCGTGGCCAGCGCCGTTTTTTTGTTTTGCAAAACCGCTTTGTCGTAAGCGAGAATAATATCCCGGAGTTCTTTCATCAAAATCGGACTGGAATTGTGTTGGATAAAGCGGTTTTCCGGCGGGGTTTCCGGAAAACTCGGGCATCAAAGATGGCAGAATCTGCTTATACCGGGCGTACTAAAATCAAACCATTGATTACACAAATCAAATATTGGCGGGTCGGGGTGGATGGGTTTGCGCGGATGTTTCCGGTATGAAACGGAAACTTAAACATAAGTTAACCTGTGTTCACCCTCCGTTCGATACCACCCCGGATACTTTTGCCACTTGATCGCATTCAATTGTCCAAATTAATACAACCTGTCCCATGAGCAAAACTTTCTACCTTTATCTGATAGCCTTTTTTAGTCTTTTGCAAGGTGTTTCTTTCGCACAAAACTTCGAACACCGCACTTTTATCGCCGTCACCGACACCATTGAAGAAGACGGCGTCGTGTTCGCCGCCTCGTCCGACGATGCCGAACAGGTGAATGACGAGTTAGACGGACTTTACGACGACGACCTCGATGCCGGCTGGGAAGGCGCGCCGGAAGACCAAATTATCAACAATACCGGTCTCCGTTTTCGCAATATTTATATTCCGCAAGGTGCAAAAATTGACTCGGCTTTCCTGATTCTTCATTCGCACGAAGGCAAATCTGCCGAAGATGTCGCCAAAATTACCATTGCCGGAGAAGCCAGCGACAACGCCCTTACGTTTAATGAGGTCGACCTGATAACCGCCCGCCCGCGCACTGCTGCTACACTCCTTTGGGAAGTCGCCGAAGAGTGGGAACTCTGGCAGCCTTACCGCACACCGGATTTGAAAAACGTCGTGCAGGAAATCGTGAACCGCAGCGGCTGGGTACCTGGCAACGCGCTGGCGCTTTTCTTTTTGGGTGAAAATCAAGGCGTTACGGACGTGGAAAACGCCCGCGAGTTCGAGTCGTTTGAAAATATCTCCGATCCCGAAGATGGCGGCGACGGCCAAAATCACCCCGAGCGCCGCCCGGAATTGGTCATTTATTTCTCTGTTGACAACGCCCGGTTTGAAGTGCCCATTGCCGTCACCGACACCATCACAGAAGATGATGTAACTTTCGAAGCCTCCTCCGATGATGCTGAACAAGTGAATGACGAATTCGATTCGCTTTACGACGACGACCTCGACGCTGGCTGGGAAGGTGCGCCCGAAGACCAGATTATCAATATCACCGGACTTCGTTTTCGCCATATTTTTATTCCGAGAAATGCCGTGATTGACTCGGCCTACATCCAGGTTTGGTCGCACGAAGGAAAATCTGCCGACGATGTGGCTAAAATCACCATCAGCGCCGAAGCCGCCGACAACGCCCAAACTTTTACCGAAACCGCCCTGATCAGCGATCGCCCGCGCACTGCTGCAAAACTCCTTTGGGAAGTCGCCGAAGAATGGGAACTCTGGGGAAAATACCAAACCCCCGATCTGAAAGAACTCGTGCAGGAAGTGGTGAATCGCGGCGGCTGGGCGCCCGGCAACGCCATCGCTTTCATCATGGAAGGTGAAAATCAAGGCGTTACAGACGTGGAAAACGCCCGCGAATTCGAGTCTTACGAAAACATCTCCGACCCGGAAGACGGCGGCGACGGCCAAAACCATCCCGAACGCCGCCCGCGCCTCGTGGTTTATTACTCTTCACAATCCACGTCCATCCACGACATTTTCAGCCCGTCGGCCAAGAGCCTGAAGGTTTATCCGAACCCGGCGTTGCCCGGCAATATCAACCTGGAGTTGGAATCAGACGACGCTGCCACTACTCGCCTGTTTGATGTACAAGGGCGTTTGATAAAAACCATGCTGTCGTCATGGGGCAAAAATATCGTGTTCCAAACCGGTAATTTGCCGACGGGCACTTACTTCATCCAAACCCTGCAAGGCAAGGAGGTGTATGTGCAGAAATTGGTGATTGGGCAGTAAGAAACCGCCTGAAAATTTGACCGGATTTACAGTTGCGTTTAAAAACTGTAAATCCGGTTCAACTATATAAAAGCCCATGTCTCGTTTTTTTTGAGATAATTCGCCATGATTTTGAAAAAAATGCCGCGCCGGAATTTCGTATTTTATTAAAAACGAACAGCGTGGCGCTTTCGCAGGTGGAAATCACGGGCAAGGCCGAAGGGCAAATCCGCGCCATGCTCGAACAGAAAAAAGCCGAGAATATCAAGAACATCGTCTCCGCCGAACAAATCGCCACTTTCCCCGACATGAATGCCGCCGAGGTGATGCAGCGTATCCCGGGCATCACGCTCCAGCGCGACCAGGGCGAAGGCCGTTTTCTATGGACGCCGACGGTATTGGCGGCTCAGTCAACATCAAAACCAGGGAGGCCGCAGACGAGACACCCGACATTCGCGCCACGCTTGCCGGAGGCTACAACAACTTGCGCCAAACGCCCAATTATCAGTTGCAATACACTTACGGTCAGCGTTTTGGGCGATTCGGATTCAACCTCAATTCGAGTTTTTTCCAGAATAATCAAGGCACGGACAATATCGAATACGACTTTGCCAAAGGCCCGTTTTACGGCAGCCAGGATTCCGGTGTAAACAATTATTTCGTACAATTCCGCGAGGCGCAACTACGTCATTACGACATCACGCGCACCCGCATCAGCGTGGCGCCGACCTTCGATTACAGGTTCAACAAAAACTCCTACGTTTATCTCCGCGCCATGTACAATCGTTTTATGGACGACGAACTGCGCCGCCGGAAAATTTACGAGCTGGACGACGCGCTTTCTTACGAATACTACCTCTACGGCAGTATTGTACACGACGCGCGCCAACGGGTGAAACAACAACAACTGAGCACCCTGAATCTCGGCGGCGAGCACAAAATCGGCAAAGCAACCCTCGATTATCAGATGTTTTTTGCCTACGCACAAGAGGAAGAACCCGACCGGCTGGAAGTCTCGTTCAGCAATCCGGGCAAAGCCATCGCCATACGTTTCAACTTCGACGACCCCAAATATCCGGACATTGAACTGCCTGATTCATTAGACGCTGTCAACGCCGCCGACTACGACAATTATGATATGAGCGACTTGTTGCGGGAAGACCGCAAGGTGACCGACCTGAACTATACGCCGCGTTTCAACCTGACTTTGCCTTATCGTTTTAATACAAAAAACAGCGGCTACGTCAAGTTTGGCGGAAAAATACGGGCGAAAAACAAAGAGCGTAACATCGAATCGGAAGAATACGGGGCTTATTTTGAAAAATCGCTGGCATACCCTGATACCGGGCCAAAACTCTCGCTCACGACGGTCAGCGACGGCTTCCGCGACGACAACTTGCTCGACCAGGGATACTTGCTGGAATATATGCCTTCCCCCGCATTGATGCGCGATTTCTACGAATTTTATCCGCACCATTTCATCTATGACCGCACTGCCACCAAAACCCAGTCGTATGGCGAAGATTACGAGGCCAAAGAGCGGATTTACGCCGCCTACGGTATGGCGCGCCACGATTTTAAACGTTTGATGATGATTGCCGGACTTCGTTACGAGCGGACGGACATTGATTACACGGGCGCCAAAGTACTCACCGACGGCAACAAATTTCTCGGCATAGACACCCTGACCGACAAACGTAAACATGAGTTTTGGCTGCCGCAAGTGCAATTAAAATACGCGCTCAACGACAATTTTAACCTGCGCGCCGCTTTGACCTACACTTACTCGCGCCCCAATTTCGACGACGTGTTGCCCTACCGCGAAGAAGACCGCGATGAAGTAAAATTCGGGAACCCTGATCTCGAATACCCCCGTTCGACCAACGTGGATTTCCTTGCCGAACGTTACTTGAAAAAAGGGATCATCTCCGGCGGGGTATTTTACAAACGTATCGACGATTTCATTTTCTTTTACAAACGTTTTGCACACGAAGGGGACCCGAAAGATTATGGATTGGTGGAAATAACCAAAGCCGTCAATGGAGACAAAGCGTTTGTGTATGGCACGGAATTGCAGTTGCAGGCAAAATTTGATTTCCTGCCGGGCATTTTTAACAATTTCGGCATTTATTCCAATTACACCTATACCTATTCAGAAGCATTCATACCCAAACGTTTACCCGCCAATTACACCGATGCAGTGGTCATTTTCGGCGAAGACGAGGTGGAAATTGTGAACCCCGGCGGTGAACAGGAAAAAATCTCGTTTCCCGGTCAGGCACGGCACACGGCCAACGTCGCTTTATTTTATGATGCCCAAAGGTTTTTCGCGCGATTGACGGCCAATTACCACGATGCTTTTTTGTATCAACTTGGCGCCGACAAAGATTTGGATGAATACTACGATGCGGAATTCCGCCTCGACTTCACAGCCAACTACGACCTGACCCGCAACCTCAATGCCTTCGTCGACATCATCAACCTGACGAACACACCGCTGCGCTACTACTC
>JADJOD010000006.1 GCA_016713985.1 Lewinellaceae bacterium
AACTCATGCGCCAGCAACCTTTTCCCATCACTACTCCCCGCATCAAACTTCCCGTCATTAAAATACACATCGCTCCCGTGCGTAAACGCCTGGGCGTTAATGTCCTTGCTCATACCCGCCGCTTCGCCGCCCGTGTGGATACGCACGCCGGAGAGGTCGGTTCCGAGGGCCGATTCCATGTCGGTGCGGGTGTTTTCGGGCAGGGGAGAGCCGCCTCCTTTGGAGGACTGGAGGCGGGTGGAGAAGTCGCTGCCGGCTTCGTCGCCGGGCTGGCCGGGAGAGCAGATTCGGCCTGGCGCATGATTTCTTCCTGCTCTTCCGGCCCTTCTTCTTCCTTGCGCTGGATTTGTTCTTCCTGCTCACAATCGGCGCATTTCATCTGAATATCGGCCGGTGGCTGGGCGGGAGAAGTGGAATCCACCTTGCGCATGATCTCTTCGTGCTCCTCCGGCCCTTCTTCTTCCTTGCGCCGGACTTGTTCTTCCTGCTCGCAGTCGGCACATTTGGTCTGGATGGCGGCGGGTTGCTTGCCCGCAGTGGATAAAAGCGGGGTTGCCGGCTCTGATGAAGGCATGGCCAAGCGCTGCACCACCTGGTCGGCTACGCGGTCTGCTTCCTGCTCGTAGATGTCGCCGGGCTGGTTGACGGTGAGTTTGGCCTGGATGAATGGCGCGTTGCCTTGTGGGGCGCTTTCAAAAAAGCCTTCTCCGCCTTTTTTACCGAAAAACGGCTCCTGCGTCGTCTGCGTGGCAGTCGTCGAGGTGGTCGTGGCCGATTTTTCAGTGTTTGCTTTCACCGGTGGACAATGTTTTTATTCTTTGTTGCAGAGACAGGCTTTTAGATTTTTTGACAGGATTTACAGGGTTTACAGGATATTCTTTTTATTGGACAGGATTTACAGGATTTACAGGATATTCTTTTTATTGGACAGGATTTACAGGATTTCAGGGTTTCGGATATTCTGTTTTTATTGGACAGGGGTTTCGGGATTTACAGGATATTCTTTTTTATTGGACAGGATTTACAGGATTTACAGGATTTACAGGATATTCTTTTTATTGGACAGGATTTACAGGGTTTACAGGATATTCTTTTTATTGGACAGGGTTTACAGGATTTACAGGACATTTTTAAAACCTGTAAATCCTGTAAATCCTGTCAAAATTCAAGCCCGCGAGACTGTCCCGGATACTCCGCCTGCGCCTCAGCATGACACGTAACGCTCAATCTTGCCGGTAATCAGGTAGAAGTTGGCGTCACGGAACCCTGAAACCTTCCAACCCGAAACCCTGAAACCGCTCGTTCACCCCCACTCCACCCACAAAATCCGCTCCATCCACGGCAACTTCACCGCAGAAATGCCCCAGGGCAAGTGATCCAGCAGTATATCGAAACTCTGTCGCTCTACCTGGAGCAGCCAGTCGCCGTCGCCGCGAACCGACAGTTTTCCGGGGCGGCAGAGGAAGGTGCCGCGCAGGGCATCGGGGGAGGTGCTGCGCAGGGCTTCCCACCAGCGGATGGCGGATTCGAGCAGGGCGATGGATTCTTCTTTCTCCTTGTCTGTCAATATGATATCGGACGTTACCGGGTCTTCGAGGGGTATGTTACAGAGTAATTTGGGTAATACCAGTTCGTATTCGGGCGCCGGAGTCTGGCCGGTGCACAGGAAATGCAGCAGCTGCAACGCGCGGTCGGGCTCCACGAGCGCGCCCGCGCGGGCGACGCCGAGGTTTTCAAAAAACATCTGCAGGAAGGGGTGCAGAATAACTAATCCGGCGTTGTCCACGTAGACGCCTTCTCCGGGAAGGTCGCCGGGGTCCGGCGCGTTGCCAGTATTTGGGCCGTGGCTGCGCCCGGTTTCCCCCGAACCCGGCGAAGCGGGTAAAAAATCCGTTTCCGTTGCACCCTTCCCGGCGGGAGTCGATGTATCAGTTTTCCGGGTTGAATGCCGTTTCCCGGGATGGGCCGGCGCCGTATTTGTTTTTAAAAGTGACTGTATTTCAGGCGATAAGGGGTTCGACAAGGTTTTTAAGTGTTGCTGCAACAAAGGAGCAAAAGCCGGAAATGCCGGGCCGCTGTGGGTTGCCATTTGCCGTACAAACTCCGGCAATACAGCCGGGTGAAGGATGTCTTTCAACGCCGGAAGGACGAACGGAATGATCTCTGGAAAGAATTCCGGTTTAGCCGCCAAAGCAATCGCAATCAGCGGGATATCGCCGGCAGGGACCGGCTGGGTGGCCTGCCGGAACGCCGTTTCCCAAAGGTGATTTTCAAAAACAGACAACACCTGCTTTTCGGGCCGTGGAACGACAGAAGCCATACGCATCGCTTCAAAAATACGCGCGACGGAAACGTGCGTTTCGGGCGAAATCTGTAGCAGCAAAGCGTGCAAAAAAGGCCCGGAAAACTGCATGACTAAGCGGCTGCGGGCCTGCGGGGTGGACAAGGTCCGCGACAGTGAAGTGCGCGACAATTGGGCCGGAAAAACCGGGGAAACCGCGTCGGCATCGCCGCCGGGTTCAGTTTTCCCGGTATCGAGCAGGTATTGTTCGAACGAAACGCCCGGGGGCAGCCGGAACGACCAGGGCAAACGGCCCGTTTCCAGGAAATACAAAAATGCCTCTGCGGCGGTTTGCCGTTCGTTTTTAAGGCTGGCTTTTGCGCCGCCCGCGCTGGCGGGTGAGGTATAAGCCGCTCCCGGCGGCATTTGTTCCAGCAATACTTTTTCCAGCGCCTGTACGACGGCTTCCGTCAGCCCGGATTCAAAATTTTCCAAGGGCAGAGCCCCGGCGTCCACTTCCAAACGCTCGATACAAAGCCGCCCGCCCGGCGGAGCGCAGCGGTCAAGCACCCGCCCGATGGCGGGATTCAACCATTCGTTGCAAAAGTCAGAAAGGCGATTTTGCAGCGCAAAACCTTCACTTTCAGACCCTTGCAAGTCCACATGGATATATTGCCGCTGGATCAGGTGGGTCATTTCAGGGCGCCGACGGTTTGTGTTACGCTGGTCACGCAACCTTGTTTGGTAATCCCGGTGAGTTTTACTTTAGTGCCCTGGGCGAGTCCCGGAACTTTGACTTTTACTTCCGGCCCGATGTAGATCGCTTCGGCGCTGCGCTCGATTTCCCATAACCACGTAATGCCCGAGGTGAGCAGCGAAGGCGCTCCAAGGATACTCAGGGTGAGGATGTCGCCTTCCGAACGCAGGGGTTTGATGCCCACCCTTGGTATGGTTTCCTTGCACAGTTTTTCAAATGCCGTGTCTTTGCACTGGTCGCGTATGCTGATGTCGGACACGGGCACTTGCACGGGCGCGCTGTCGATTTGCAAGTTGCTGAACAGGGCGCCGTTGACCTCGCCCGTTTTCATATACCGCACTTCATATTCCTTTACCGGGCCGCCCTGGGCATAGTCGAACGTAAATTTCATGCTGAACATCTCGCACTGGAAGGTTTCGATCCACAGACGGGCGAAGGGGTCTTTGTCGCCGGGTTCGTAACTCAGCACCACTCGTCCTTCCCCGATCGCCCTGGAGATCCGGTCATTGATCTGCACGATGAGCGCCCCGATGGTTCCGTTAAAATCCCTGTTGAGCAGGTCGGTCAAAACCCCCACGGAAATACCGGGAATGTTTTGGGTTTTGCCTTTTTCATCGGTAAACGTAAATTCCACCTCGCCGGGTTTGTACACTTCGAACGGTGAAGAGGACGGCTGTACCCACAGGCGATAGCCGCCTTTTTTGGAAATGCCGGCGCAAGGTTTGTTGCAATCCGTTTCAAATATAGGCGGTTTTACTTCCGCACGCTGCACTTCGATCGTTCTTGCTTCCGACAAATTCCCGTCCTTGTCTTTCAGAATAAGGGTATGCCTGCCGGGGCCCAAAATGATCTCCCCTTTGACCGGCAGGAATTCGCCGCCGTCCAACTGGTAGAAGAAAGGCCCCTCGCCGTCGCCGGGGTTCAGGGTGAGCCTCGCCTGATTTTTGGAATCCGTTTTGGAAAGGTTTACATCAAAAATGGGTATACGCGGGCATCGGTAAGTGATCGGAAGCAGCACCTGGCAGCCGAGGCTGTCGGTTATTTTCAAAGTTTCCGACTTGCCGGTAGACACCGGGCCGTATACGAAGGGGCTGGCCGTCGCGGTGATGCCGTTCACTTTGTACGGGGCTTTACCTCCGGAAATGAATATTTTCGCCATGTATTCGGTACCGGCTCTGTTGCAGGTATAGCCGCCGTCGGCCGGTATCGCTGCGAGCAGCGGATCCGGAACGGTAACCGTGACTGTTTTTTCCGTCCCGGCCTGATCGCGCAGGATCAGGGTGTGGGCGCCGACAGAGAGTTTCAGGTGTTCGGTTATGGCCCCGAATGCGCCGCCGTCCACCTTGAGTTGGTAGGGCGTAAGGCCACCCTTGACCTGGAATACGATCAGGGCTTTCTGGTCTTCCGACGAAGTACATTTCGGCGTAGCCGTAAATTCGAGCGGCGCGGTGCAGGTTTTGGTTATCGGAACAACCACCGAACATCCGTTGCTGTCCAGCACGGTGATATTGTCGCCGGTGCCGTTCGGTATGGGGTTGCTGATGTACTTATTGTCGGCGTCGACGTTGCCGCGATTGGCGGTGTAGGGCGGAGTGCCGCCGCTGACGCTGAATTCGACGGTGTAACTCGTCAGGTCGTCCTTGCATGTATACGACGGCGTGGTGGCGATCATTTTCGGCTGAATAATGATCGTCTGGGGCGCGGATTCCGTTCCTGCGGCGTCACGAATGCTGACAGTATGTGTGCCTGCCTGCAGGAAAAACCTGCCGCTCAATGGTGTATAATCCTGACTGTCAACCTTATAACTATAAGAAGGTGTGCCGCCCTGGGGTACAATCGCCACTTCCGCCCGGTTATCGGCGCCGGTACAAAAGGCCGTGTAGGTAAAGGTCGGCAAGGTCGGGGGCAACACGTATTGCACCCCCGCACAATCGGAACAACAGAGGTAAGGCAGGAAAAAATCGGCAATAACCGTACGGTCGGGGATGCCGTTCAAATATTGTGCGATGACCTTGTTGGCGTCCTTATTGAGCAGGATGTCATAATTGGATTTGGGATCGAACACCTTGCCCGTCACATAGCGCTGGATCGCCCGAAAATCTTCATTGTACGCAAAATCCTCGTTCAACTGTAGGCGTTTGAAGGCTTCCTCGAACTCGGGCGTAAAAACGGGCGTTTTGCCGGTGCGGGCGGCGTAATCCTTGTCGGCCTCAAGGGCTTCGTCAGAAACTTTAGGCAGGATTTCATCTTTCAACTGCGCCTCCTGGTATACGTCCAAATCTTCTTTCGGAAAATTATTGTCCGGCGCGTCGTGGTAGACGAGGATAAACGTGCCGCCAACCGGCACCCCCGCCTTGTGCTGAATACCCGGGTGATGAAGCAGGAAATGGGACAAAAACTGCTTTTGTTTTACTTCCTTAACCCGCCGGACGTATTCGTCCATGATGGATTTATAGGCATCGGCCCGGCAGTTGTAGATCAGGTCTTCCAGCCGGTCGTCGGTTTCTTCCCACAACATGAAGTTGGCTTTCCACGGCGAAAATTCATCAAAATTTTTCACCGACCCGGCTTTCATGGAGTTTTCCCGGCCGGTTTCCAGTTCTTGTACCAGGTCCGTCAATATGGCGCAGCGGCTCGAAAAATCCGTTAATTTAAACTCCTTCAAAGTCTGCGGCAGCGTGGCAACCAGATTTAAAATTGCCTGGTAAATATTAAAAACCAGGTTATTCAACTGGTCCGCTTCGTTTTTGACGGTGACGTTGGTCCGGAGAATGGTGCCGGTGTTGAAGTCCTTTTCAAACCTGCCGCCCAGCGTGTCGGAACTGACATAATAATCTGGCGCATAGGTATTTATGAAGGGATATTTTGACTTAAAAACATAGGGTCGGGGCGTTGGCAGGTCCGGAGTCGCCGCAGCGGCGGCTGATACGGGTGTGTCGGCAGAAACTTTCGCGGCAGCGGCCTTGCCTTTTTCGTCAAACACTTCCGAACCGGACGCGGGCGCCTGTACGAAAGGTTTGAGCCCGTACAAATACGTCAGGTCGTTGCACAAAAAACCCATCCATTGTTCGCGGGTGACGTCGTACAAGGTTTCCAGGTCCTGAAAACGGCAGTTTTCCATGTTGATGTCCACTTCCATGGTTTCATCAAAAGCCCCCGTACGCAGGGCAATGATCTCTACCGGCAGGCGATACCGCATCTTTTGTTCCTGCAAAGCGCTCAAAACCTGGATGTAATCTTTGCCTAAGTGACCTTCAACACGCAGAAAATTGTGCGGTTCGAGGTCGAAACGCAGCGGATCGGCGACAAAATCGGGCAAGTTTGCGTCGTATTCGTAGGAGCGGTAACTCAGGTTCAGGTGTGCGCGTTTCCGCCGGTTTTTTTCGGCATTCCAGAGTTGGAAAAGTTGGGGTGTGCCGTCCTGCAGGTAGTAATACGGGATACACTTCTCGGACAGGGGCACATCGCCGAGTTTGCTGGGGGTGATGCGGATATGCGACTGCAAATTCGCCGGGCCTTTCAGCATGAGCAACGGCGGATCGTTGGAGAAACGCTGCGTCATTTCCACAAGCCGGCGAAACAGCTGTTGCAGGGTTGCGGTGCGTTCTTCACAATCGCTGATGGCGGAAGAAGCCATAAAATGATGCCGGAATATACGCGGATCGTTCGCCGTCCAGAGTTCGGGGTGCAAAAGCCCCAGCAACAGGTGCCGCGGGAACAATCCTCCGAACGGGCAGCAGGCGCACATCAGTTCGGCGCCCGTCCAGCGGAATTCGTCGTAAGCTTTGATCAGGTCGTCAAACAGGTCGTAGTAGTATTGCAGGAAACGCGCCTGAGTGGTGTTTTGGGGCGCCACATCCAAAAAACTGTATTTAGCGGCGAAACCGGTAAATGGGTTGGTTGGATAAATGTCTTTCAAAAGCGGCTCAAAAGCGTCGTAAGCTTTTTTCAGGGCTGCGCCGACCCGTGTCGCGAGGGAATTATTGCGAAAAACCGAGACATAGGAGGCCAAAACCGTATTGGACGACGTCAGGGCGCTGGCCGGCACGTTGTACCGGGGCAGGCGAATATCGACGAGGTGGAGGTCGTCGAGCATTTTGTGTTCGAGATCGCTGATATTCGGCTGAGGCGTGATGCCGGTGGCGCCGTTGATGAGGAACGAAATCCGGGCATCATCTTTATCGATCAATAAACGCCGCAGGGTCACCAGTACTTCGGCGCCGCGGTCGTCGCAATTGGTGGGGCTGCAATTGCGCAAGCCGTCTTTTTTGAGCTCCAAAAAAAGCAGTACCACCTTGTTATTCAGGAAGTTCGCGGGGAACGGAGTTGCAGCCGGTTCCACGTTCGCCGGGAACATTTCCCACAATTTGGTGACGCCTTTAAACGGCGAATACGGCAAATCCACCGGCGGCACATAATCGAGGTACGACACTAATTCCACCGCTTCCTGCTCTACGATCAGGTATCCTTCCGAAGTGATCCCGCAGCCCTTCCCGATGCGGACAGTCGGAGCCGCCGCCGTTCCTCCAGGCTCAATCTCCAGCCCGCACACGATGCCGACGCCGATGAGGTTGGCCCGGGTAAGGCGTTCCTGTTCGTCTATGTAATTAAAAACCTGATTCAGGTGGCGGTTGGTCAGGACCTGATTGGCCTCAAAAACCGGGTATTTGCTGTTATCTAACGTGGGTCGCATGGCATAAAACGGTTTTTACCGTAATAAAAAATAGTCTTTTTGTGGTTTTCCTGCCGGGTTCTTGTTCGGGAGGCAGGTTGATTATTTGGGCGGTTTTTTTCCGGGTGGTTTTTTTGTCGTTCGCGCGGAAATTTTTGGATTCGACACGGGTTTCGCCGGCTTCACAGGCAATGTTTTATCCGAAAAGGCCAGTTTTATGTCCTGCTTTTTCGGCGGCGACGGCGGCGGCGGCGGAGCAGCGGGCGGCAGATCGGGCAACACGAGTGGTTCGGTGCTCATTTTCCGCAGCGAACCGAGGCCGGTTTGCCCCAGTCGAACAGGGTTGGAGTCGCTGCCGTCGTCGCAGTCGTGCAGGGTCGCCGTGGGGTAGGTGTTTTCCAGGTCGGCCATCAGGTGTACCAGCACCCACAGGCGGAAAGAAACCTCTGTGTACTTTTGGTAGCGCTGTTGCACCAGCATGGTGATATTCGTTTTGCGGCGTCGGTAAACCGGTCGTCGATACAGGCCGGGAGGGTTTGAAATACGGGAATCGGACCCAGATCGGCAGCAGAAAAAACGGCCTGGTTTTCACTCAGTTTGCCCGACATCCAGTGATGGAATTCATACCCGTAACTTTCCAGCACGCTGCCGGCGCAACGGCACAATTCCGTATCCGTAAGTTTTTTCGCATCCGGTTTCAGGCCCGTGGCAAGCAGTGCCTCTACCCGTTCGTGCAGCCTTTCCTCCGCCCAGTCGAAAGCCGAATCGGCAGTCAGCCAGGCCGTCCAGGCAGCATCGAAGCGGGAAAACTGCGCGCCGTAACGCGCCACTCCCCAGAAATACCCGAGCATCAGGGCATGTATTTCGAGCGCCATCGGGTCGCTTGGCTGGAGTTGGACGGAGAGGCAGGTCAGGCCCTGAAATGATATAGTGGAAAATGCCGCTTTTAACTTTGTTTCCCAGACAAGTGGAGGTAAATAATTGTATTTCAACGAGTTGTAAACCGCGTTGAATTTTTGGGCAAAAAGGTCGAGAATAGTAATCGCGCAGGTGCAATTGTCATCGGGCTTAAAATTCGGCAATCGCCTGAAAATGTCGGTCAGGTCGATCAACACGGGGTCGCAGGGGTCTGCCTTGTATCCCATGTTGCCGATCCAGCAAATCTTCGGAAGCAGGTGAGCGGGCGTTTCCTGGCGGATCACGCGCTCGGCAAAACGCCGCATATCGAGGTTGGTATTGTAAGGCGCCGTCCAGCCCGGCATCACAAACGTCAGGCGGAAGGAATAGGGGTCTTCATCGCCGCAGGCGCCGCAAGGGCCGTTCGAACAAACCGGCCACAGCGCATCTCCGGGAAATTTGGGGCGCAACAGCAGGTGTTCCACCAGGATCATACGCTGCTCGTCGCTCAGCAAGCCGGTCAGTTTGGCCCGGGCAAAATCCATGGCCTGAATCGTGGTGTCAAACAGCCGGGGGTACGTCAGCAATACAACGCCGCCGGGGGTTTTGAGCGCGATTTTAAATTTTGCTCCGGCGGGAATGGCGCTGTAGGCGCTGATCTGCGGCATCAGGCTGAAAATCACCCGCGACAATTCAAATTTGGACGTGCCGAGGTATTCGGCTTCCTCCCGGCCGGCCGGAAGCGCCGCCAACGGGTAAACGCCGCTGAAAACGTGCAGGCTTAATTCGTCCTGCAAAACGTAATTCATGGTATACTGCCCGGTGTTGTTGTTTTTCTGAATGTCCCAGGTAAACAGGAGTTCGGTTTGGCCCAGCAATTTTCCCACACGGCGTTGCAAACCGGGCACGTTGGAATAATCCCGCGGATGCCGGAACGTGTGGTTGAACGCCCGTGCCCGGTCGTGGCTGATAGCAGGATATGCTTTCAGAAAAGCGATTTTGTCGTTGACCAGGTCTTCCAGCGCTACTTTTTGCCCTTGCAGGTTGGTGAGCAACATGGCATATTCCCGGAATTGTTCGCCAAAACGGGCCAATAAATGGTCAAGAAAGCGGTTTCTGCGTTCGAAAAATTGCGTTTCACTTTCAATCAGGTCACTCAGCCGCGCGGCCGCGAGGTTGTTAAAAAGGTCGTTTGCCCCCTCGATAAGCGAGTTGTCGATCAAACGGGTAAAATAACTGCGCTGCACGGCCGGGTCGAGTGAAAACAAATCCGCCGTATGTGTCACCTGGGTGAGCGCGTTGACGAGGATTTGTTCGAAAGGCATCAAAAATGCCTTCAACTGTTTGGCGCGTGCGCGGCGCATGGCGGATGCACCCGACGGAAGTCCTTCTATACCAATGCCATACGTAAGCGGGAGACTGTATTGCACGGGGTAATAATCGCCGGGGTTTCTAAACTGCCCCTGGGGCACCGGCAGGTCGTTGATCGCGTCTTTGATTTTGGGTCGTTCCGTTTCGCCGCGCAACTGGATCAGTGTGTCGCGGGCTTCGTCCGTACGCGGCAGGAAGGGCAGGCCGTTTTTGTAAAACAGAAATCGCGAGAGGTTGTAATACAGCCGCGGTTGGTGCAGCGGGGTCACGGCAAGTGTCCATTGCGCGCTGATTTTCTGGAGATTGGGGGTGGGCGCGTGCAAATCGGCGGCTCCTTTGATCGGAAAACCTTCGCCGTCGTATTTGGTGAGCAGGAGGTTATTCACGGCCACCACACCCTCAATGTCCATCAGCCGGTTGAGGATGTCGGACACGCGCAGTTCGTTTTTCAACCCGGCTGCCTGCAGTTCGTTTTGTTTGATAAAACCGTTGTCGAGCGCGGGGCCCTGAAAAATATCTTCCACCGGCATACCCTCGTCAAGCAGGTCCTGCAACGAGTAAAAAGACACCGCCGGGTTGAAATATTGCTCGATTTCGAGCCAGATTTGCGCCTGAACACGTTCGATATCGGCGTCGGGCGCCACTTCCACGTCGCAGCAAACGGCTACGTCTTCCACGCCGACACATTGAACGCTGCAGTATTCTTCATCGAGGTTGCGGTGGGCGTGCAGGGAAGCTTTGGCTTCCGCCACCTGTTTTTCAATTTTGCGCAGTTTGTTGCGGTATTGCCAGACGGGGCCGGTAGAGCCGTGGTCGGACAACGCCGCTTTAATATCGCCGAGCAGGGTGGTTGTTCGCGCCGAATCGCTGCAAAAAAAACGCATCGGCACGTCTTCGAACAAAATTTTCTGATTACCCGGGTTGATCGTCGCTTCCAGGGTGACATAAAAAACTTCCCGCCGTAAACTCCACAAAATATCGTTGGGAACGTCGCTTGTGGCGGATTTGGTGCGGGTGACATAAAGCACCTGTACGCCATCCAGCGTATTCTGGTTGTCCAGAAACGTCCGGTACCGGGTTTCGTCCAGCAAGTCCCAGAAGGGGAAACGCAACTCGATGGTGACGGGTACATAATCGCCGTCATTGTCCACCATGATCGTTTTTTCCACTTTCCGGTCGTTCAAGTCGCCCGATTCGGCGTCCGCTTCGAGTTCCAGCAGCACTTCGTACAAACCGTGCGGCGCCACTTTTGCGATATTCGAACGCCGCCGGAGTTGGGTAGCGGGCGTTTTATAGTCCAGCACCAACTGGTTGTCATCGTCGCACCAGGCATACCAGTGCAGTTCGCAGGCACAATCCTTGCAAAAAAGCCAGGCATTGCGCACCCCTTCGAGGTCGATCAGGAGCCGGCGAAAGTCATCGGTGGTCCAGGGATTGACGGTCAGTATTTCGCGAGCGGTAAAAAACGCCTGGTGGGTATCCTGGTTCGGGTCGGCGGGCGCAAGCAGGTCTTTAATATCCCAGCCGAGGCGATAACCGAGGTCGGAAATCGCATAACACAAGGCTTCAAGGATGGTGATGCCCGGGTCGTGGAGGTTGTAATCCGTCCAGAAACGGCTGCCCATCTGTTCGATAAAACCGATGCCTTCCCGGCGGAGGAGATAATAATCCTCGGCGGGTTTCAGCGCGGGGCGCTTGGCTATGACGACGGGTTGCTGGCTCATTGTTTACACGAACAATCTTCACCGGACACCTGGGCAATGGCAGGTAAACCGGCGACGGTGATGGGAACGATGCGGTGCTCTTCTTCGGGTGCGGAAACAAGGACCGACACGGCGGTGGAGCCTTCGGCTTCATTCAGATCGGCGGCGCTTTTTGTTCCTCCGATGTCGAGAAAGAGTTTAAAATCAGTGACATAGTCCACGTAAGGGCGTTCTTCCACAAAATTGATGAGCACCGATTTGAAAATTTTTCCGCCGAAGGAGGGGCTTCCGCCGCCGGGAAATGCCCAGGGCGACAGGTAGCGGGTGATCTCCAGCCTGAGTTGATTGGTATAATACGTTTCGTCGAATCCGGTCATAAACCGCACGCGGAAGTCGAGGCGAATCTCCTCGAACTGGGGGCTTTTTACGTGAAGTTTGGCAAAACAGGTCGTGCGCTGCCGCAAAAACGTATCAATTTCCAGCAATAAACCGAGGCTGGTATAGGGGCGCAGGGGGTCGCGCAGGTTCTGGAATTGCTGGTTGGGGATGGTCACAACGGTGACGTGGCCCGCCGCCAGTTCGCGGTAAATGCCCGTCCCGTTTTCATTGGGTTCGTAGTGGGTATGATTGAGGCATTTAACTTTATAAATTTGCGGAAATGCTTCCAGCACAAGCCGTTCGTAGTCCCAGAGGGCGATAGCGCGGTCTTTGTGGCGCAATCGTTCGCTGACGCGGGTGTAATAATCGGCGGGCAGTTCTTTGCCCCGGCCTCCGAAGGAAGTAAAAGGTTGCTCGATCTTTTTGACGGCCGAATCGGGCTGGGCTAATTTGGAAATGACACCCGCTTCGAGTGGCGTCGCGTTGAAACCCGGATCGTTGTCCTGATTGTTGAAGGTGGCGCGTAATGCCTGTGCGGCCACGAGAATAAAGCGGCATACGGTGTCGCTTTCTTTTTCCACGGCGATCCGAATCCAGTGCATGCCGCCGGGAAGCAGGGTGTTGTCGTTGGCGGCATTGCGGGCACAGCCAGTGTCACAATGCCCGAACGGGTCAGTTCACCCGTCAGGTCTTCCACGGCGTCTTTTTCAAATTCCGTCCAGGTATTGCCTTGCAGATAGCTCCAGTGCAGGTGAGGCGCGGGTTTTTGAGAAAGTGGATCGGCAGTGCCTTCGGCCACCTGGAAAAGCAGGGCGAGGTTTTGGGGCGGTTTCAGGCCGGAAATGCCGATGTAAAATTCGGCTTCGTGAAGAGTGGCTCCATGCTGGAATTGGGGGAATAAAGGCACGGAATTCGTATGACTGAGCGCTGCATGGCGTTCGGCGAAGCCGAAAGGGGCCACGTGGAAGAATTTGGCGGGCCGAACGGCAAAGGACGCAGGCGCCGTTGAATGGAGCCCAATGGTCTGACTTGCAGTATAATCCAGCGTAACGGCCGTTGCATAAGGCCCCTGCAATGGACTCGGAGGAGTGAGGCTGCCAGGGGTTTTGATATAAGTCAGCAAGGCATTTTGATAGGCCGCCTGCCCGAAATCGCCGGAAAACAACAAGCGGGCAAAACCGTGGCGGGCACTTATTGTAAATTGTTCATTTTCAGAGAAATCGGGGTTAATAACAACCGAATTCCTGACGCCGGACTTTAAAGGGAACGAAGTCGCCGCAAGGCCGAGGTTTCCTGCTTCCGGGCTCCACTGCCCTTTATCTAAGTAAGAAATTTTTATTTTGGGATCGGCGCCCGGAAAAGGCGCAGGGGTGTTTTGCCAGGCCAATTTTATCGTTGCCTGGGAAAACCCTTTTGAAAAAGTTCTTTCGATCCAACAATGAGCCCGCTGCCCGCCAGCGGTGAAGCGCCGAAGGGTTGGAAGGGTTTGGAAGTATCCACCGGGCCAAAATCATTGGAAACGGCCAGCGACTTCAATCCTTTTACATCCACTTCCAGGTTGATGGTATACAAAGCGAGGCTTTGCAGGGAGGAATATGGAAAAGAAAGCAGGTCGTGGCGGATTTTTACCAGCACAACGGGCAAATTGGTGTCGAAACCGTAGCCGTGGGTTTTTGCGAGGTAAGGCAGGATGGCCGGGTCTTCACCCGACAGTTCGATCTTTAACTTATTCGAGTCGGCCACCGGCGTTTTTTCCAGCCAGCCTTTTTCTGTCGTCAGAAAGACGTCACCTTACCCGACAGATCAGGCATATTGCCGTTCACGGTGAAGGTGAGTTTAATCGTCCTCGTTCCTTCCGCCAGCAACAGGTAGTTCGACGCTACCGCAAACCCGATCTCCGCATGGGGCATTTTGATCTGCCGAAGTTCACCGTCGTCGTATACTTTGTTGTAAAACGGATGCCAGGATTTGTCGACCGAAAGCAATTCCGCGCCGAGGCCGTCGTCCGAGTTGGCGGCCGGGGAAGCAAAAAGCCGGAAGTTATTGACGCTGTTGTTATTAACCTTTTCGGTGTTGTGGCGGTAGACCGTTTTCAGCGCCGCCACTTTGGCCTGGTTGGCCACAAAATCGCGGTCGCCGGCAAAAAAAGCGTCGATCCCCAGGGCATCTTTTCCGGCCTTGAACTGTGTGCCGGCTTTTAATTCATGGGCGGCCGCGTGTTTGGCGAGTTCCACCAAAAGATGGGCATGGCCGGGTTCGGCGGTTTTTTCCCGGAGTTGTAATATTTGTTTGTAGTAAAAATCGAGGTGCCGCCCGGTCAGCGTATTCATTTCCGCGCGGGCGTATTCGAACAGGCGCAGGAAAGCGAGAAAAAGGGTGTAGTGTGGTTCGTGGCTGTCCCAATTGGTAAAAGTGTTTTCCAGCGCCTGCTTCGCTTCATTCACCACCCGGGCATAGGTTTTCAGCAACTGGTCGAAGAAGGAAGTAAAGAGGTTGTGGGTGGAAAGCCGGTTGGCCATTTCAAAAACAGAGCCGGTTCCGTATTCGTTTTCCGGGGCAATTCCGGCGAGATAGATAGCCCAGTCGGGGCTCGGCGCCGTCATCCAGTCCTTGGAAAAAGAGCGGTTGTGAACCACACTGACCGGCGTCGCGGGCCAGCCGAATAACTGGATGTCTGGGGCCACGTCGGCGATCAATTGATCAGCGACAGGCGTTATAGATTTGTCGTACCTATAATACGCCAAAAACCGCCGGAAATGCGGCGCCAACTGGCTGCTGATCCTGTTTTTCAGCGACGCTTTGAGTTTGATTTCCGGGGGAAGCGACTCTTTTAACTCATCCAGCCGGGCGGCAAGCGAACCGGCACAGGAAAACAGCCGGCCCAGGTGATTTTTGATTCCCTGGATGTCGGTATCGTTGTCGCGGTTGTTCAGAAAATCAAAACTTTCTTTTACGCTAACTCTGTAAAAATCAACATCTTGCACAGCGGCCATTGCCAATTGAACTGACACGTCGTTGCTGAAAAAACGCCGCCAGTCGTCGACCGGCACATCACCCACGTCAAAAAAACGCAGGTACGCCGCGTACGCCTGCACGAACACCATGTTATGCGCGGGTGCGTGTTCGTTCACGGGTGCATAGGCCGGATCGAGCGCCTGGAACGGGCGTTCGTCCTGACTGGTGCCTTCGCGGACGAGTTTTTGCGGATCGGTGTTGTTGCAGTTGGACACGGGTGGTCGGTTTACCCGCCGAAGCCAAAGGCGAAGGCGGGCGCGTTGAATTCAATTCAGTTATCGGGCAGCAGGTTGATCGTGGTGGTCAGGTTGATGTCGGTTCCTTCAATTTTATAGAAGGGATACACAAAATTGTAGCGGGTGTTGGTCGAGCGCACGCGGTAAGTCACTTCGATGAGCACGATACCTTCCAGTTCGCGGTCGGTGTCGAGGTTTATTTTTTCGATGTCGATCCGGGGTTCATAATAAATCAGGGCGGTTTCAATCTGGTCGGCCACCAGCGTTTTTAAGGTGGTATCCAGGTTCTCGAACAGCAGGTCTTCCAGGTTGCAGCCGAAATCCGGCGCCATGACCCGTTCCCCGATGGAAGTAGTCAGAATAATTTCTAAGCTGGAAGCGATATCCGCCTCCTGATCCAGCATTTCCACGCCGGCAATGCTGCGCTGAAATGCCGGGGGAAAAGACCAGCCGCGACCGAGAAATGGACGATTCATTGTTGAATTGTTGAATTGTTGGATTGTTGAGATTGTTGGGTTGTTGGGGTTGTATAAAATAAAATGACCTTTCTGAAGCGCGTAAACATGCGGGGGCAAGAATTCGGGAACATTCAAATAACTGAGTCAAGTTGTCATAAATGAGATTGTTACAAGTCCGGTCGGGCATTCTGTAAATTCTCCCATTCTGCAAATTCCGAACTTAGCCTCCGATCAACACCGTCGGGCAACCGGGCGGCATCACCCTCCCCACCCGCAGTCATGTCGGCGATCCGGGCCGCCGGCATACCTCCGATCAACACCGTAGCCGAGCCCTTCACAATCACATCCGGCCCACAGGTGTCGCCCATACGCGCCGCCGGCAAACCGCCGATAAGCACGGTCGGACAGCCGGGTGGCAAAATGGGCAGCGGTGCGCCCTGGGTGGCGGCGCTGACAATCAGATCGGTAATGCGTGCGGCTGGAAGCATGGGTATTGGTTATTGGTTATTGGTTATTGGTTATTGGTTATTTTATCGGGTTGAACGGTGTTTGAGTGTCAAAGTCAACGAACGGATATTCATCATTCATCATTCATCATTCATCATTCATCATTCATCTAGTTAATCTGCACCATTCCGCCTTTGATCGTCGTGGCCGCGCTGCCTTTCACCGTGGTGTTGGCTCCGGACATTTCCGCGGTAGCGCTGCCTTCCGCTTTGAAGCCGGTTTGGGCTTTCAGTTCAATGTTCATGCCTTCGGCCTTGAGGTCTTTGGTTGCCTTCAGGATCAGGTCTTTGGCGCTTTCGATGGTGATTCCCTTGTCGTCAAGCGTGATTTTATTGCCGTTTTGGTCTTCTATCAGGATACCCTTGTCTTCCTCGGAAAGACTCAGTTTGTTGCCACCGGGGGTTTCGAACGCCACGATCTTTTTTTCGTCGTCGAAGGTGAATTTCATTTTTTCGCGGCTGACGTATCCTTTGAGGTGGTTGTCGTCTTTGGCCGGTTCGGGGGCGGGTTTGGCGCTGCTGTGGCACATGCCGAGCACCACCGGGTAGCGCGGGTCGTCGTTGAGAAAACCCACCACCACTTCGTCGTCGATTTCGGGCCGGAAAAAAGTGCCGCGTTCGTTGCCGGCATCGAGGGTGGCGATCCGGGCCCAGGTACCTTCTTCCTGCGGACTGACGAGCGGCAGGCGGATTTTGATGCGATCTTCGCCGTCGGGATCGCCTTCCAGGGCGGTGACGATGCCCATTTGAAGTCCGCTGACCGCGGGCAGCAGCCCGGCGGCCGGCAGGGGGCGGAGATCGAAGGTTTTTGTAAACGGCTCGGGATTCAGACCGAATTGCACGTCGGTTTCCCAGCCGCCGCCGCCGTACTGGTGGCGCACGCCGGCCACGAATACCTTGCCTTCAAAACGTTCGCCGATGCCCTGGATTTCCAGCATGTGGCCCGGCATCACGTCTGCGAAGCCTTCAAACCGGGCTCTGCCGCGGATTTTGGCGAGGCGCTCGCGCAGCATCAGGCCGTCGGCCCAGGCTTGCAGTTCCGGCTCGGTAAGGGGGCCGCTGTGGCGCAGGTCGCGGGCCTGGCCGCCAAGCACGTCGGCCAGGTCGGTGTTTGCGAGGTTGCCGCTGCCGCTGCCCGAGGCGTCTGATGCTTCCACCTCCGTTACTTCCTGGTCGGCGGCGCTCCAGCTCATGGCTTTGATGCCGGGACTTTGAATACGCGCGTCAATTTCAGCGTCCAGTTCGATGATGGTGGCGCCAAAACCGATGCCCAACACGGGTTCTTTGCTCGTATCCGACTTGTCGACGATGATTTTGCCGTCTTCCACCATCACGACCATGCCGTTGGCTTCGGCACGGCAAACGATAAAATCCCAGTCGGTGGCATCGTATTGAACCACCTCTTTTAAGCTGGGTTTGGTGGCTGTTACGTCTTTTTTGAGGCCGTACAATCCGACGATCTCTTCAATGATGTCGCTGTCTTTTTTGTCGATGTAATAGCGACTTTTGTGACCGGCGGTCATTTTGGCGGCTTCGTCGCGGCATTCGACGATGAGGCAGGAACTGTTCGAACGGATTTTTATGCTGTGCCGGACCACGATACCTTTGAACACCGTTTCTTCTTTCGAACTGTAGCCTAATTTGATCTCCAGCTTGTTGCCCGGAAGAAAAAAATCCTCGTTGCTGACCTCGAAAGTTTGCAGCGCCGGCTCCCCGTCGCGGATGGTGAGGGTGGCCAGGGGAATACGGTTGACCTCCCGGCTCACGACCATGGACAAAATTCCCACCGTTCCGGGCAGTGCCTTGCCGTCCACGAGCACCGTGGCGGTAACGACGTCCGGCGAGGCCGGTTTGGGTATGACGGATGGCACAACGCCCATGATATCAGGTGGTTAAGTCAGTTTGTGGTTTTATCGATAGGTGGAAAAACAAGTTCCATACCCGGCTCCAGCCGCCGGAAATTGCCGAGCCCGTTGACATCGGCCACCTGGAGGTAGTATTTGGGATCGCCGTACACTTTTTTGCACATCAGCGGGAGGGTGTCGCCGGCTTTTACGCGGAGGATGTGGGTGAGGTCGGGGGAGGATTTTTGTCAATTGGCGGTTGCTTTCTTCGATACTCCCTTTAAACGTAGTTTTGGCAAGAGCACGAATTGGCATACCGGCCGGATTAAATAACTTATACTCAATCTTCAAATCGGATGCTACACATGTGTATATCAATGCGTCGCCCCATACTAATTTTTTATATGTCTTGGCATATCCGTCGTACTGTCAAACAGAACGTTTTTAAACTTCTTAACTTCATCTGTTATATTTAGTCGTGGTTTGAAGTCAATCAAACCCGTATTATCGAACAAAAAAGTAAAAGTAAAAACCTGAGGTAGTGTGCGGAAATACTTCGCTTCCTTGCTACTTGTTCCGGGTGGCTGATCCCCGCAGGTGAATTCGGTTTTATAATCCACAGTATAACTTTCAGGATTTATCAATACTTTAATGTGGTCAACCGCCTTTGTTTTTCCATCAGAGGCATCTTCCGCTTTTTTATACGGTAAGATTTAGCATTTTTCCAGTTTTCCAAAGTTTTCATCTATCGTTCTTTTTCTTGAAGAATTTGCAATACCTGTTCGACACAATCGGATCAAGTGCATTTTGAGTGCACTTATGTGTTATGGTTGGGGGCTGGGCTGAGGCCTCCGTTTGAATGACACCTCCTTCTCCGGGGCATCACTTGATTACCCGAATATGTAGTTCTTTGATTTCGATCGGCATTACAGCAGGAGTGTGAAATAGCGGTAAGACAATTCAAGGGTTTCTACCATAATTGTATTTTCATCAGATTTGAGTTCTGAAAATTCCCATCTCTTTGGAAAGGCCCAAAACACATTCCAGACCCGGAGTGGTTCGCTTTTTTCATTCATTAATATAATGACTATGTCAGCAGGAACATAAATGCGGGTTGTCAATGCAGCCTGACACCAGCGAGTCACTACAGAGTCTGTAAACATGCCTCGTTTCAGGGTCAGGTCGGCATACTTGGTACGACCGGGCAATTTGTGCTCAAAACGATTTTCGCCTCCTTCTTTGTGAGTTTCGATGTCACAAGTGACAGATAAACCTGATACGGATTGGAAGCGGGCATCGTTTTTACTGGGGCTGATACTAAATTGTACTTTGTAGTAAAACCCCAGGTGTGGATAATAGTCCACTCCGGCAGCAGCAGATGCGGAAGCCATACTCAACGAACAAGGCTGAGCCCTTCGTGGGCGATTTCAAGGCTTTCGACGGCGACTTCGTTGGCGTCGGATTTCAGGTCGGGCGCCGTGACTTTGACCGGGAAACAACGCGTCGCTTTCCAGACCGCCACCGGTTCGTGCCGTTCGTTGAGCAGGCGGATCACTAAGTCGCGGCGGTTGTTCACACGTTCGTTGGCGATTTCGTCGAGCCAGTTGTTAAAATCGAAGTCCTGCTCGAACTTGCCACGTTTCAGCGTGATGTTGCTGTACTTGCGCATACCCGGCATTTTGATCTTGCTGAAATCTTTGCTGTCGCTGTGCCGGTATTCGATGACCTCGACCTGGAAGTCCAGACCGGATACTTCCATAAAACTGATTTTTGCGCCGCCCCAGTCCACCTGAAAGTGAAATTTGGGCAAAGGATATTCTGCCATGATTTATTGTTGAAAGATGATTGATAGAGTGGTTGTTGGTTGTTTATAACCGATTGAAAACCTGTGCGTTGAATAAGAATTTCCGGACATTGCACAACCCTGAAACCCTTAAACCCTTAAACCCTTAAACCCTCCAAACCCTCCAAACCCTCAAGATTCCGCCATTTTGTGCGAGAAGCGCAGGATAATGAACTCGGCGGGCCGAACGGCGGCCATGCCGATCTCGATGATCATGCGGCCTTCGAGGATGTCGAGCGGGGTCATGGTTTTGCCCAGGCCGACGGCGACGTAGAAGGCGTGTTCGGGTTTGATGCCCTGGAGAGCGCCCTGCCGCCACAACGTATTGAGGAAGTTTTCGATCATGGCCTGCACACGCACCCAGGTATTGGCGTCGTTGGGTTCGAATACAAACTGCTCGGTGGCTTTTTTTACGGATTCTTCCACGAAGTTGAAGAAACGGCGGACGCTGATGTAGCGCCACTCGTTGTCGTTGCCGGCGAGGGTGCGGGCGCCCCAGACGAGGGTGCCTTTTCCGGTGAAGGAACGGATGATGTTGATCGACTTACCGGCGTTGACGTCCACGTTGTATTCCGCCTGCTGTTCGTGGGAGATTTTTACGGCCGGGCCGATAACGGCGTTCAGGCTGACGTTGGCGGGGGCTTTCCAGACGCCGCGTTCGCGATCGGTTGCGGCGTAAACGCCAGCGACGGCGCCGGAAGGGGGAAGGAGGTTGAGGGCTTCGGCGGCTTTGGTGGACAAGTTCTTTATAAAAACCAAAAGCCGAAAGCAAAGCATCATTCAGATTTTTCGTAGTTTTTGTGCATTTTCTACAAATCGGAACATAGATATCGCCGCATTAGCGGCAGCATTTTTATGAGGTAGTGCAACGTTACACTCTATAACCGGTTCCTGTAGCGCTGAATGCGGTGCAAGTCATGTGTCTGGATGCAGTTGTGGTATCAAAACCATTAAGGTTTCAGCATCGCCCAGATCGGCGTATGGATCAATCAAATCAACCGCAGGGTAAGATTCAGCCAAGAGCCATTATGATGTTTGGCCAATGTTTGAAACGTGTTTCTATCCCAGAAGAAGATTTGTATTTAGCAATTGATCGCCTTTCAGTTTGAACTTGGCTTGCGCGAAGAAGGCAGCGCAGTATCTATATCACGAACAGCAAGAACAATTCTAATTACAAAATCGGTAATTGTATTTAATTTTGATTCTGCGTTGGTATCGGTACTGGCGTCAAATTGACTCAACAATGCCTTTAACTGAGATTCAAAAGAAATGGTCGCACTGCCGGTAATACCGGATTCAGCCGATGAGGCATTTCCAATCGACGTTTCCGTTATTCCCAGATCATCAATTATCTTAATGATTTCGCCATCAGTGGTCAAAGTTTTAAGAGATATGGGATTGCCGAGATGATCTTCCAACTTGGATACGTTCTCACTAAACAAAGTACGAGGCAGATTTGTGCGTATCCAAGGACCGTAGGCACGCTCCATATTTGAGGTAGTTGATGCCAATATTGTCGCGAAAGTCATACACCCTGGTTTTGAAATCATGGTATCGTGGACAAGGTCGCACAGAGTGATCCGGTCCATCAAATTCTGACACTGACCAAGTGCCTTTTGTTGAAATCCATAGGGACCACCGCTTGTAGAAACAGCATCCGGAGCGAGAATGATCGTTGGCTCGTCTTCAAGTGCCAAATCTTTGAGTACAGATTCAAGTGCTGATGAATTAAGGCTGGAAATATTAGATGGGTATGGGCCCACAGATATAATATAGCAATTCCCCCCCCCGTTTGCATAAAACAATCTGAGGCTGTCGTACATGAATAATTTGGCTGTTGCTTCAGCCCTTTCGAATTTATTATTTGTATCTAAAACAACCTTTACATTCTGTGGGGGGGCACCGCCAAAAATCAGCTCATACTCCGCGATAGATTCGATACGAACGGGTTTGTTAAAAGCCTCTCCCTTTTCTGATCGCCTTCTCCGTGTACCCGATAAACGCCGGTATCGCCGTTTCCACCGGCGCAATGGAAGGCGGGAATTTGGGGATTTCCTCGACGTAAACCCCCGGTGTTTTATAGATTCCTGGCATAATAATGTTTTTTTAGTGTTGTGGAATATGGTTGTTCATTCGATGATGTCTGAGAAGAGTTGCCGGTCCGCCGCAATGATGACCCGGGCCGGTGTGGCTTTTTTTCGCCTGATCGTGGTGTCGGGAGGGGGTTTGAAGGGCCCCGGCTGGCCGAAAAACGTGAGGGGGATGGGTTGTGCGACCGAGGTATCCACCTGGAATTGATTGCTCGGCTGGTCGAAATAACGCCAGAAGGTCGAGCGGTTTTTAAAGTGTATTTCAAAAACGGGTGGCTTGGTTTTGGGCATTCCGCCGCTCAACACCTGAAAATCGGCGGCGGCGGGCATGGCGTCGATGCGTATCAGGGCAAAGATGTGGTCCGGCAGTTCCGCCGTAAGTGTTATGCCTCGCAGCGGTGCGCCGGTAAGTCCGGCCGGCGGTGTGATCGGGGGCGCGTCGCCCTGGTGCGCATATACCGGGCGGGTATCTTTGTTCGCATCGACGAGGTGGCGATCACCTGCGGGTATTCCCGCAGGCGTGTCCCGCATGGCCTGGTAAAGTGCGGCGCCATCCAGCACCAGTGCTTCCGCCGGGTAGGCGGCCGAGCCGTCGAGGTTGGGGATTTCGCCGGACAGGTACAATTGCGGGTCCGTGGAGCCGCCGAGATGCCGGGTTGTGCCCGTGCTGTTGGAAAACACAGGCACCCGTTCCTTAAAGCGGTATAATTCTCCTTCGTGCTGAATTTCGAATATGCGCCGGCCGGGCAAAGTAAGGGCCGTATATTGCAGAAAATCAGGGTGTTGTATCTCCGTTACAACCTCTACCCGCAAGTCTGCCGGAATCGTAATATCATCCGGCGCCGCCACCAGAAAACCGGTTGGCGTGGTGCGAAATTTTAAATCAAGGCCTTTCAGCAGGTTTTCCGTCGATGCGGTGGGTGTAAAAGAAAGGAATTGCCGCACGTCGTAACCGGAAAGCAGCCGGCGCTCCTGCTCCGCAGCATTCATCGCGGTAAAATCCTGGAAACCGTCATCCAGGTAGTAGTGATGCAGCACCCGCACCTCGAACAATCGTTTAAATCCTGTACGTACAATTTCAGCCATGTCCGTTGCCCCCCTTTTTGTGATAAAATTCGCTGACCACTTCGGTGATAAGCCCGGTTTCCTGACCAATGGCCTTGTATTTCAGGTCGAGCATTCGCATCATGTACAATACGAAAGGAAATTGTTTGCCGCCGAGGGTGCCCCAGAGGTGGTTGACTTCTTCTAAGGAGGGAGAATACAGGTCAATGATCAGTTTAAACGACGCTAATTGATCGAGGGTGGTCATCGCCTTCTGAAGCATCAGCGAACCCGGCAGGACCGAATCCTGGGTGAATACGTTTTTATACTGAAAAAACCGGATGGCCCGCGAGAGGTATAAGGTCGCGTTGTCGTAATCGGAGTGGGTGGCGCTGAGCAGCAGCAGGAAGTTTAAAAAAACCGGGGGATTCTCGTATGACGCCTTGAGGGTCATGTCGTTGCGCACGTAATGGGGCTGGTTTTTCAGCGCTTTTTCTTCCTTGATGTTGACGATGGTAATTGCCAGTTTTTCGGCCTCTATGGTGCCGTTCCCGTTACTGCCTTTCAGCCCTTCCGCCATATTACCCGTAACCACCCGCTGTGGGCTGGTATAACCGGCAGGATCATACACTTTCAGGTGTTCCTCCAGTTCGTTTTGCAGGATAAAGAGCGCGTGGGTGATCATTGGGTCGGGAACTTCTTGATGGAAACGGATGCAAGTTAGATTTACACCATATCCGGT
This sequence comes from Lewinellaceae bacterium, assembly GCA_016713985.1. GTDB lineage: Bacteria > Bacteroidota > Bacteroidia > Chitinophagales > Saprospiraceae > M3007. The sequence goes on from JADJOD010000006.1 coordinate 23,838, forward strand.
ATTTCCCTGCAAAACACCATGTTCGTAATATCCATGTTTTCAGGAGGTATGCCGCGTGTTTCTTCGATTAAAAAATGGAAAAAACTGCCTGACACGGGCAAGAATATGTACGAAGTACAGTTTTGTGGAATTAACTTTGTCCGGCGTCGACACGCTTGTCTCCGGCTCCACCGCCCCCGGCCATTTTCAAACGTTATACTTTCACACCAGATCCCTGTTCAATCAATTCCTTATGCTTGCAATTCTTTCCACCGTTATCGGCATCGTTTTCGTCATGCTTCTGTTCAGCCTGCTCGCCTCTTCCGTCATGGAATTAGTGGCAGGGTTCCTTTCCCTGCGCGGCCAGCAACTGGTCAAAGCCATCAACGGTATGGTCGGCCAGGACACCTGCGCGGAATTTATCAAACACCCGTTTTTTCAGCAATTAGCGGTGGGTTCGCGCGAGCGCACCCGCTTGGGTGGCAAAAAAAGAGCGCTGCCGTCGTACATCAGCGCCGGCACGTTCAGCTCCGTGCTGCTCGATATCATGGAGATTGATTCAAAAACCGATGTGGAAGCAAAAATCAATGCCCTGCCGGAAGGAGCGTCTAAAAAATTAGCCCAGTTTTTGTACAAACAGTCGAACGGCCAGATCCTTGATCTGAAGATGAAAGTGGAGCATTGGTACGGGGAGGTCATGGACCGCGCCTCAGGCGCCTACAAACGCAGCGCGCAGCGCTGGCTGATCAGCATTGGCCTGGTTTTGGCCATTATGTTCAACGCCGATGTGATTACCATTTACCACAACCTCAGCGTCAACGCCACCCTCAACAACATGGTGGCCGATGCCGCCACTACTTTTGTCAACACACAACCGGCGCCCACCGCGCCCAACCTCGACAACCCGGACATGGCGGCGGCACAACAGAAAATCGGGCAACTCGTCAACCAGAACATCGGAGCGCTTGCTTCCCCCCTCGGCCTCGGCTGGGATTCCGTCGACTGGTCGCAGGTGAACGGCAAATGGTGGCTTTATAAAGTAATCGGATGGCTGACAACCGCCCTCGGCATCTCGCTGGGCGCCTCTTTCTGGTTTGAAGCGCTGAAAAAATTAGTCAGTATTCGCGCTTCGGGCCCGCCCCAGTCCACACCGGCAGCCACCACCACCACAATCACACAAACGACGCCGGCGCCAACCCAAACCACCCTGAGCGCCAGCAGCGCCCTGACACAACCCGAACCCGACAGCGCGTTTGAAAGTGTCAAACGAAAACCGCGGGCACCCAAAAAACCGGCAGGCAGCAAAAAATAACGTGTTTGTGAGACGTTGAAGGGGCCGGGAGATTCCGATACAAGTTAATCTTAAGCCCCTTCAATGTTTCACTGGTATGAACCCTGCCTGCTTTTTAAGTAAGCGGACAAAATTTATGACACTAATTTTCTTCGGAACATTGTTAGAATGAATCATCCGGACGGAAAAGATTTCCGTCCTACTACTTACCGACATCTAAAAAAACCAACATCATGGCTGCCATCAACTGGAAACTCATCCTGCTCCTGTCCTCCGTCTTTTTCGCCGGAATTTTTATCCGTGGAGAAATTGCCCGGCGGCAGGAACTGAAACAGGAACTGAAAGAGATCAAAGACAACCAGGCCCGGATCATGGCGCAGGTCGACTCCATCAATGTCGCCTATGCGGCCCGGAGGCTCGAACTGACGCAACGAACCGACACACTGTACCGCCAGATTGACGAAATTCTCCGGCTCAAAAGCCTCAATGCAGCGAAAATCAGGCAATTGCAGGACAATATCGCGGCGCAACGGCAACAACTTTATCTCGACATCCACGACCTGAAAGAAACCATCAGCCAACACCCGGTGGGCATCAAAAAAACATCCAGTAAACCTTCCTAAAAACCCTTTGTGATGAAATATACTTTTTATCTCTTTTTATAGTCGCCTTGGCCGCCCACCTGGCCGCTCAGGATGAAAACATCGACACCTTTCAGTACCGCCAAAACGGAACCGACATCATTTTTGAAGCGGTAATGGTGAAGTCCAACGCGGAACTTCGCCAGATCGAACTGTTCGATGCCATGTTTCCCATCAGTATCGTGCCGAGGCCGGTTTTGCAAAAAATCACCCGGATCGGCACCCGGCAAAGTATACTCGCCGACTCGCTGACCGGGATCGTCGATCAATTGCAGTTCCGCGACAAACTGAACGAACTCGAAATTGAAAAAAAAGACAAAATCATCGAATACCAAAAACAGTTTATTGCGTTCAGCGACAGCACCAATCAATTGCTCAACAAGTCCATCGGCGCGCTGAATACCCAGTTGACGGAGTGCCGCCAGGTGGCGAGTGATGCCAACAAGGGCCAAACAGGCAAAAAACTGTGGGGGATACTGGTCGGCGGCGGCATCGGTTTTGGACTGGGGGCCGTACTGGGTATTCTGGTGGCCAAATAATACAACTATTTCTCCCCCGTTTTTTCTGACTTTATCAACTCAAATCCGATGTTCACTTCACTCCAGCAACTCATTGACCAGAAAAAAGTGATCACTACCGACGAGATCAACCTGGCGGAAAATAAAAAAGCGGCGCGCGAACTGCAAACCCGACTCTGCGACCTCGGTATTCTTGATCCCATTTTTGGCGGAGACAAAGACACCGCCTTCGGCCCGGTATCAAAAGCCGACGGCGTGGTCGGCCCCATGACGCGAAATGCCCTGTTCGAATTTTGCCGCCTCGCCGGCCTGAGCTATACCGACCGCCTGCTGGACCTCGGCCTGTTAAAAGCGCTGGTCAAAGCCGTGCCGGACCAATTCCTGCCCGTTCAATTCGACAACCAGCCGAAGGATAGCGCGCGCACCCGTTTTGCCCGGCGTATCCTCCGCTGCATGCGCGCCAAAGGATACTGGATCGCCCGCAGCCCCCACACCTATAATATAGTGTACCTCGAAGGCGTGGACAGCAGCGGACGGGTGAACAAAGATGTGTTCGACGAATGGAACGACCGCCGCATCGTCATACGTATCACGCCGGGCGGCAAACCCGAAATGATCATCAACGACCAGGCTACCACCGAACCGGGCAAATTTTACACCGTCAACCCGCTGCATTCAAAAGGCGCGGCGCGTATCGCCTTCGGCCAGTACAAAGCCTGGGCCGACGGCCTGCACCAGGGCGAACAACCGGCGCTCGTACAACGCGGCGACGTACGGGTACACCGCGACCTCGATAAAAGCGGCACCCGCAACAAAGTGGATCCCATCGACATCGGCGACTGGTTCGGTATCAACCAGCACACCACCGACCCGCAAAAAACACCCGAACTGGTGGGAAAATACAGCGCCGGCTGCTTAGTCGGGCGCAGGTATACGTACCACACCAAATTTTTAAAAACCGTCCGGAAAGACTACCGGTACCAGGCGAACAAAGGTTATCTGTTCATCAGCGCCGTGATAGCGGGTGATGATATTTTGTTGAAATAAACGACTAATGTGATAAATCAAACGAAAACATATGGCATCCACTATTCAGTTTAACGGTTTTTCCGCCGAATTCAACCCTGCTGTCGCCAACAAAACAAAAGTGCAGATCCGAAAACCCGATTCCGGCCAGTCGCTGGCGGAACTGGTTGCAGAAGAGTGCCGGGACTGGCTCATTGGCGACAACAATGCCAATATCACCCTCAATGCGGTTATCCGTATGGCGCATTTTGTGGCCAAAAACCTCGGCCTGGATTACCAAACGCCGACCGATCTGCGCGGAACCGCCGAAGATTTTCACAAAATCCTCCCCGATCATATTATTGCGGGCATCGGCATGTTGCAGGCAAACGCCAATACCAGCATCGCCGGCAAACCGGGCAAAGGTTTTATCAAAGGTATCATGGGCGTGCCGGAAGACTCCTCTGATTTCCACCTGAAATTTATGGAAGAGAGCGCCAATACCGACCTGATGGACGAAATCGGCACACTCGTGATGCCCAAACTCGGCCAACCCGAATCCGAATTTTACCAGTATTTCCGGCGCCTTACCCGCCTGCGCAACGGTTTGTGGAGCGACGAACCCGGCATCACCAATATTTCCGGCATCCGGAGAACCAAAAACAGCAAAATCACCTGGAACGACGTGCTGGTGGTCAGCTGGAAAGACGCCGACGGCGCCCTGCATTGCAAGGCATATACCGCCACCACGGAACCGGGCAATAAAGCCGGCGACCCGACCGTGCCGCCGCAAACCTACATCGTGCGGGCCGGATACCACCACGGACAACAACCCGGCGGCCGCTGCTTCCGGGTGATGGCCCGCGACGAGGATAACCTGAACCTGAAGTATACCCGTGAGGACGGGCGGGGCATCAATTTTCATTCAGGAGGCTCCTCCTGCGCACCCCAAAACCTGGTAAAACATGCGCTGCCGGGTGGAACGGCAGCCGCTCAGAAAGATTTTGCAAAAAATATCGCCTTAGTCGAGATATATAAAATCCTCACCCGTTGGGGATTAGACAAAACAATCAGTTCCTGGCAAATATTAAATAAAACGAACGAGGCGTTGAAAGACTGGACCGAAGCCAGGCTCGCCGGAGTGGTCAAGGCGGACGACCGGGAAATACGCGTCCGGCAGGTGACCGGCGGCGTTTCCAACGAAAAAGTCATTCAGGTGGCTGAAGCCATCAAGTGGACCGTAAATAAATGGATCAATATCGAAAAAGACCCGGACGCGCTGCTGCGTATCCTGAAAAACGCCGATCCGGGCTTCGCAGCGCCTGCCGACTGGAATACCCTGAATTCCGGCGCCGTAACCAACCTGGTCAAACCGGCACATATCCGCGCAATCGTTGAAAAACAGTGCAAACACTTCACAACTTTGAATGAAATCGACGGCAAACCCGGAAAATCATACCTGATCATCCTCGCCGGGCGCCATCCTGAAGTTTTGAAGAATAAAGAAAATGCCCAAAAAGACCTCGCCCGATTGCAGGAGTTGTTCAAAACGGAAGGAATCACCCCCGCTGAAACAGAGTACGTAAAAAAAATATGCTTCAACTCCATGGAAGAACGCCGGATTCTCGCCCTTGGCAACGTCGAAAGCCGCCAGGATGACAAGGCGTTCGATATCGAAGAGGACGTAAAAACCTGGTCCACAGCCTGCCAGGTCGTATTCGGCCCCGAACAGTTTTACGAATTCTGGTATTATGTGGTCGGGAAGGCGCTTCAAACCGGCCAGCGCCAGTGGTATTACACCATTTTTGACTTTAATACGTTGGAAGTACAGAAGGTGTAACGGCGGTGAATCCGGGTGGTGGTTCACAAGTCAGTAAAAATTGTAGTTATTCAAGCAGCCAGCAATCTTTATGTACAAAGTCAAATTCGGCGGTAAAAACGGCAAAACCATCAAACTTGTGGAAAGCCCCGATATGGTGGCCATACGCACCAAAGGCAACAAGGACCTGGAAAACGTGGCGGTGAGCCGCGAAAGCAAAGACCTGATCGATCAAACAACGGAAGTCGCCAAATTTCCGGAAGCGGGTATCACCGTCCGGCGCGTTGCGGTGAGCGGCGAACTGGAATCCACCCAAACGACGGTCGGATTGCGCGACGAAACACGCGCCGCGCTCAAGCAGGAAGAGAATATCCGTTTTGCAGGCCGCGTATTGCAGGATGCCGATAGCGGCGAGGTCATGTTGTACACCGAAAACTTTTTTATCAAATTTAAAGATGAGGTTCCGGAAAAAACCTGCCTTGCTCTGATCGACAAATTCAAGTTAAAGATCAAGTCCAAACTGCCTTTCGCCCCGAACTCCTATTTTGTGGAAGCCGAAGAAGGCACCGGCCTGAAGGTGTTCGAGATGGCCGAACAATTGCTCCAGTTAAAAGAAGTGGAGTTCTGCCACCCGGAAATGGTGCAGGAAAGGCGGTTTAAAGGTATTCATCCCCTGCAATGGCACCTGGGCAAAACCACCATCGGAGATAAAACGGTGGATGCACACATCAATATCGATGCTGCCTGGAAACACACCAAAGGTAAAGGCATCACCATAGCCGTTATCGACGACGGCGTCGACATCGATCATCCCGAATTTGCCGGCCGGGTCGTACATCCTTTTGATTCAACAACCAACAGCGACGACCCGCGCCCGAAAACAAAAGACGACAATCACGGTACATCCTGTGCAGGCGTGGCCTGTGCCGCCGGACTCAATAACGGCGCTTCCGGCGTCGCACCCGAAGCCTCCCTGATGCCGATTCGCCTGCGCAGCGGCTTAGGCAGCATGTCCGAAGCCAACGCATTCGCCTGGGCGGCCGATCACGGCGCCGATGTTATCTCCTGCTCCTGGGGCCCGACCGACGGCGAATGGTGGAACCCCGGCGATATGGTGCACAACAGTGTCACCGGCCTGCCCGACAGTACTCGCCTGGCAATGGAATACGCCCTCAAAAAAGGCCGGGACGGCAAAGGCTGCGTCATCCTGTTTGCCGCCGGTAACGGCAATGAAGATACCAAAACCGACGGCTATGCCAGTTATCCCGGCGTCATCGCCGTGGCCGCCTGCAACGATACCGGCAAACGCAGCGTGTACAGCGACTACGGCGACGCGGTGTGGGTGTCTTTTCCCAGCGGCGACTACGCCTGGAAGCCTTTTCAGCACCCGGCGCCCATCAGCCAGGGCCTGCGCACAACCGACCGGCTCAAACAGGCAGGTTATACACCGGACGATTATATCAACAATTTCGGCGGCACCTCGGGTGCATGCCCCGGCGTGGCGGGCACCGTGGCGCTTATGCTGGCCGCCAATCCAAAACTGACACAACCGGAAGTAAAAGAACTGTTGCGAAAATCCTGCCGCCGCATCGACGAAGCCAACGGAGAATACGACGCCAAAGGGCACAGCGTCTGGTACGGATTCGGCCGTGTCGACGCCGGACTGGCCGTTGAAAACGCGCTGGCCGCAGCGCCTGAAAAACAAGGTCCGGCTATCGCTGGTACCCTGAACTTCCAAACGATCGGAGAACAGGAACTGGCGCCCGGCGGCACACTTTCCGGCGACGTACAACCCGCCCGCAAACTGCTGGGCCTCCGCTTGCACGTGCAACCCGCTTCCAAAAGCCTTCAAATCAGGTGCAAAATAAACCTGGGTACGCCGGGGATTGTGGAAAACAAAAAAGAAGGAGATTACATCGGCGTTGCCAACAGCCGCCAACGGGTGATCGGTTTTGCGCTCCAACTGGAAGGCGCATCCGCCAATAAATACGACCTGGAATACAGCGCCCGTTTGAAAGGTGCAAAAAAAGTGGTCAGCGCAAAAAACGGCGAATGGTGTGGCTCGGATAAAAAACCGGCAAAAGCGTGGAAGCCGTAGCGGTGGTTGTGAGAGAGAAGCAGGGGCAGTAGCAGTAGCAGGTTTACCCGCCGGAGGAACGAAGGCGGGAGCAGGGGCAGTATGGCCGTTCAAAGATGGTATGGAGAGTTTGCCGGATAATATTGCGAAGTCTTTTGTTTTTTCCCCTCCGACGTACCCTGGAGAAAGCGCTTGAAATTGCCGTTTCCAAATTAAATTCGGATTCCTTCATTCAAATACCCCGCTCACCCCATTTTTTTCTGAAAAATAATTTTTCGGGTTTCTAAAAACGAATTCCACGTTGTACTTTTGCAGCCGATTTGACAAAAGCCTTTCCAAACGTGGATATGACAGCCATTCGCAAATATTGGATCGCATTGATTTTCAGCGGGTTGAGCCTTGTTGCGTTTTCTCAGCACGACAACACCCAACAAGCAGGGGATCAACACGAACACCCGACGGGTTCCACACAGGACCCGAATGCAGCCCCATCGGGCGCTGAAACCGCACACGACGATTGCGGCCACCCGATCGATGAAGAAAAGGAAGGCGAGTTCAACGCCGGTGAAACCGCCGTTCACCACATTGCCGACGCCAATACCATCCATTTGGTCGGCGATCTCTACATCCCCCTTCCCTGCATTCTTTATGCACCCGGTCACGGCTGGACGCTGACCACCACTTCCTCCTTTCATCCGCACCACCACGGCAGCGGTGAAGTGTCGAAAAACGGTTACGTGCTGGTACACGGCAACGTGATGCGTATTCTGGATCCCGCGTTTGCAACCGGAGCACATAAAATTGACGAATACAGGCACAAAGACGCCAAAAAAGACGGCAAATCGGTCATCCTTTACTATGCGATCATCGACGGCCAGTGCAAACCGCTCGACGCCAAAACGACGTACGACGGCGGCATGATGGGCGGCGGCATCACTACTTTTTACGATTTCTCCGTCACACGCAACGTTTTTACCATGTTGCTCACGGCGTTTTTCCTGTTTTTTGTATTTCGCTCCGCCGCCAAAGCCGCCGTGCGCCGCGAAGGCCAGGCGCCCAAAGGCCTGCAAAATTTCATCGAACCCTTTTACACCTTTATCCGCGACGACGTGGCGCGCCCGGCCATCGGCCCGAAATACGAAAAATACATGCCGTACCTCTTGTCGGTGTTCTTTTTTATCCTCGGCCTCAACCTGATCGGACAAATTCCTTTTTTCCCGGGAAGCGCCAACGTGACGGGCAATATATCAGTCACCATCGTGCTGGCGCTCATCACCTTTATCATGATGCTTTTTAGTTCCAACAAACATTTCTGGGAGCACATCCTCTGGATGCCCGGTGTGCCTGCCTGGGTAAAAGTGATCCTGACGCCGGTGGAAATTCTCGGTTTGTTTCTTAAACCCTTTACCCTGCTGTTGCGACTTTTTGCCAATATCACGGCCGGTCACATCGTAATCCTGTGTTTTGTCGGCCTGATCTTTATTTTTGGCAAAGCCGGCACCAGTGTGGGCGGTTCCATTTCGGGCCTTCTGGCCGCTATCCCGCTTTCGTTGTTCATGATGGCACTCGAACTCTTAGTCGCTTTCCTCCAGGCGTTTATTTTTACCATGTTGTCAGCAACGTACTTCGGCATGGCGCTGGAAGAACCACACCACGATCATCATTGAGTGGATGGACGGTAGACGGTGGACGGTGGACGGGGGGGGGGGGGGGGGGGGGGGGGGGGGGGGGGGGGGGGGGGGGGGGGGGGGGGTAGACGGAAAACAATTCAACAATTCATCATTATAAATCAATTTTTATGTACGCAGCAATTGGAGCAGGTTTGGCCGCCATCGGCGCCGGTATCGGTGTAGGAACGATCGGTGGTAAAGCTGTTGAAGGTATTGCCCGTCAGCCCGAGGCTATGGGCGACATCCGCGCTAACATGATCCTGACCGCCGCCCTCGTTGAGGGTGCGGCCCTGGTAGCGATGGTATTGTCGTTCTTCGTAGCAGCACCCGGCGTGAACGGCTAAAAATTCCCGGGCCGGCGCGAAGCGGTTGGCGACGCAACGGCCCGTCTTTGAAAATTCATCATTTCTCATTTATAACTCATCATTTCCGATGTTGTTTCTTGCAGATTTCTCCGTCATCAAGCCCGAACCCGGCTTGCTCCTCTGGACAACCGTTATTTTCGGCCTGTTTTGGTTCATGATGAGCCGTTTCGCTTTCAAACCCATCGCAGAGAGCCTGAAAAAGCGCGAAATGGATATTCAAAGCTCCCTCGACGAAGCCAAAAAAGCACGCGAGGAAATGGCCAATCTCCAGGCAGAGAACGAAAAACTGCTGGCTCAGGCCCGGGAAGAGCGTTCACAAATCCTGAAAGAAGCCAAAGAAGCGAAAGAAGACATCATTGCGGAAGCCAAAGAACGCGCCAACGCCGAATACAAACGCAAAGTGGAAAGCGCGATACAGGATATCGAAAACCAAAAAATGGCGGCGATGGTGGCTTTGAAAAACCAGGCCGGCCAAATGGCCATTGAAATTACCGAAAAAGTGCTGCGCAAAGAACTGGCCGACAAAAAAGACCAGGAATCCTACGCCAAATCGCTGGCCGAAAGCATTAAATTAAATTAAAGCGGCAGCCGGCGAACGGCTACCACGGCATTTTTGCCGTCCACCGTCCACCGTCTACCGTCAACCGTTATACAAAATGTCCGTAACACGTATAGCCACCCGTTACGCCAAGTCGCTGATCGAACTTGCCATCGATCAGGACAAATTGGAGCAGGTGAACGCCGACATTCACACGTTGAATGCCGCCGCCCAACACCATGAGTTGAAACTCATGCTCAAGAGCCCGATTATCCACGCCGACAAAAAAAATTCGGTGCTGGATGCCATTTTTAAAGGCAAAATCGACACGCTCACCATGTCGTACCTGCAACTGCTGGTCAACAAAGGCCGGGAAAACTACATCCCCGAAATTGCTGCGGAATTCACAACTCAGTATAAACTGCTGAAAAAAATCACCCGCGTCACCGTTACGACGGCTACCCCGCTGAGTGACGCCGTGCTCAACGACCTGAAGAAAAAACTGCTCGCCAGCGATATCACTTCCGACAACCTGGAAGTGCTGACCAAAATTGATCCCGAACTGATCGGCGGCTTCGTACTCGAATTCGACAACAAACGTTACGACGCCTCGGTGAGCCACAAACTCGAAGAACTGAAAACACAATTCCAGAAAAACCTGTATATCAAAGAATTCTAAACTTAATGATGAATTATGAATGATGAATGATGAATATCGCTTCATCTGCTTCATTCAGGCTTGTCCCCCGGTAATTCATCATTCATCATTTACCCATTCATCATTCAAATAACATGGCAGACGTCAGACCGGAAGAAATCTCCGCGATATTGAAACAGCAACTGTCCGGCTTTGGGGCCGACACGAACCTCGAAGAAGTTGGATCGGTACTGCAGGTGGGCGACGGTATCGCCCGTGTTTACGGCCTGAACCGCGCCCAGTCCGGCGAACTGGTCGAATTTGAAAACGGCGTACGCGCCATCGTATTGAACCTCGAAGAAGACAACGTCGGTGTTGTATTGATGGGTTCTCCCGACGGCATCCGCGAAGGCAGCGTGGTAAAACGCACCGGACAGATCGCTTCCATCGAAGTCGGCGAAGGTTTTGTCGGCCGCGTCGTCAACCCGCTCGGCCAACCCATCGACGGCAAAGGCCCTATCAGCGGCAAAAAATACGAAATGCCCCTCGAGCGCAAAGCGCCGGGTGTCATCTACCGCCAGCCGGTGAACGAGCCGCTGCAAACCGGCGTAAAAGCCATCGACTCGATGATCCCGATCGGCCGCGGACAACGCGAGCTCATCATCGGCGACCGTCAGACGGGCAAAACGGCTATCGCCATCGACACCATCATCAACCAGAAAGAATTTTTCGACCGCGGCGAAACGGTGTACTGCATCTACGTCGCCTGCGGCCAAAAAGCCTCCACGGTAGCGCAGGTGGCGCGCACGCTGGAAGAGTACGGCGCCATGGCCTACACCACCATCGTGGCCGCTTCGGCATCCGACCCGGCGCCTTTGCAGTTCTACGCGCCGTTCTCCGGGGCCGCGATCGGCGAATTTTTCCGCGATACGGGCCGCCCGGCGCTCATCATTTACGACGATTTGTCCAAACAGGCCGTCGCTTACCGCGAAGTGTCCCTCCTGCTCCGCCGCCCTCCGGGTCGTGAGGCGTATCCCGGTGACGTGTTTTACCTGCACAGCCGCCTTTTGGAACGCGCCGCTAAAATCAACCAGACCCAGGAAGTTGCCACGGCAATGAACGACCTGCCCGAAAGCCTCGTGAAAGCGGGCCTGATCAAAGGCGGCGGTTCGCTCACGGCCCTGCCCATCATCGAAACGCAGGCAGGCGACGTATCGGCCTACATTCCCACGAACGTGATCTCCATCACCGACGGTCAGATCTTCCTCGAATCCAACCTGTTCAACGCAGGGGTTCGCCCGGCCATCAACGTCGGTATCTCGGTAAGCCGTGTGGGTGGTAACGCCCAGATCAAGTCGATGAAAAAAATTGCCGGCACACTCAAACTCGACCAGGCGCAATACCGCGAACTGGAAGCGTTTGCCAAGTTCGGTTCCGACCTCGACGCCGCTACCCAGAGCATTCTGGCCAAGGGTTCGCGCAACGTGGAAATACTGAAACAACCGCAGTACAGCCCCGTTTCGGTAGAAAAACAGGTGGCGATCATTTACCTCGGCACCCAGAACCTGCTCCGCGACGTACCGCTTGAAAAAGTACGCGAGTTTGAAGACATTTTCCTGATGAAGATGGAGCAAGACCATGCTGACATCCTGGAAGAATTCCGCAAAGGCAAACTCGAAGACGCCAGCCTCGCCAAAATGAAGGCACTGGCGGCAGATCTGGCAGGACAATACAGAAAGAATTGAATGATGAGGTATGAATGATGAGGTATGAATGATGAATGATGAATTTCCGACAATCATTCATCATTCATAACTCATCATTCATCACTCATCATTCATAACTCATCATTCATCATTCATAAAAAATGGCTGGCGGTTTAAAAGAAGTACGCGAACGGATCAAATCGGTTATCAACACGCAGCAGATCACCAAAGCCATGAAAATGGTTTCGGCGGCCAAGTTGCGCAAAGCGCAGGGCGCCATCGTACAGGTGCGCCCCTATGCGGACCGGCTGAACCGCATGCTTTCCAATATTCTTTCCAACCTCGACGGAAGCGCTACAACGAGTTTCGGAAAAGCCCGTGAGGTAAAAAGTGTGTTGATCGTCGTAGCAACCTCTAACAGAGGCCTTTGCGGGGCTTTTAATACAAATATTTGTAAGGAAGCCGTCGCAACCATCAATGAAAAATACGGCAAACAACGCCGCGACGGACAGGTTTCGGTGTTGTTTATCGGCAAAAAGGGGTACGATTATTTCCGCCGCCGTTTTCGCGACTTGAACTTCGTGACCGATCATATCATGGTATACGATAATCCGGCTTACGAAAATGTAAGCGCGGTAGCCCGTATCCTCATGGACGCCTACTCCTCCGGCAAATACGACGCGATCGATGTCGTGTATGGCCGATTCAAAAACGCCGGCACGCAGATACCGACGGCGGAACAATGGTTGCCAGTGCCCAAAATGGCGCCTGCAGCAGGCACCGTGGCCAAAAAAACGAAAGCCGACTATATCTTCGAACCCGACCAGCAGCAACTGCTTGAAACGCTGGTGCCGAGCATTTTGCAACTGGCGTTTCACAAAACGGTGCTCGATACCCAGGCCTCCGAACACGGCGCCCGTATGACGGCTATGGATAAAGCGACCGAAAACGCCGAAGATTTGCTGAAGAACCTGAAAATCAACTACAACAAGGCTCGCCAGGAAGCGATCACCACCGAATTGGGCGAGATCGTGGGCGGCGCGGCGGCGTTGGAAGGGAATTAGAAATTGAGAATTGGACATGATATAACGGCCCGGTGCACGAATTGTGCACCGGGCCGTTGTTTTTACTGCTTCCTTTCATACTGACAACACCCATGCAACTCCGCGTACACCTCATCCGGCGCTTTCACTTTTTCAGTATCGTGCCCCACTGCCGCCACCGCTTTGTGGATCTGGCCGGGTTTCACTTTTTGAGCATCAAAAGTGACCGTGAGCATTTTGGTTTCTTCGCTCCAGTCGGCGATACGCACACCGTCTAATTTGGCGGCTTTTTCAATACGTTTTTCACACATGCCGCAGTTGCCGTATACTTTGAATTTGGTGGTCATTTCGGCCGCGGCTCCATTTTTGGGCATTTCCTGAGCAGACAGGTGAAAGGCGCCGAGCAGAAAAAATATGCTGAAAACAAGTTTATTTTTCATGTTGTAAGTTGTTGAAAATGTGGTGATTGAGTGAGGATATCGTTTTGTTTTTTGACAGGATTTACATGATCTGCAGGCAAAAAGCCGGCTTCGCCGACGAAATAAAAACCTGTAAATCCTGTAAATCCTGTCGATCCTGTCGATCCTGTCAAAAAAAACTCCTGTCAAAGCCCCGCAGGTGAAAAACGCAGCCCGGCATACACCACCGTACCCATCATCGGCGCCCAGATTTGCGAACCGTTGAAATAGGGACTTTGCGGTTCGTTTGCCGCGATGATGGCGTTGTGCTGCTGAAAACCATTCAGGTTTTCGCCACCCGCGTATATTTCGATTTTTTGCCGAAACGCCGCGAAACCTGTCCGCTCCAAACGGCGTACACAGGGCTTTCTGCCGGAAAATCGTGGGTATATTCGTGCGGAATCAACGAATTGTCCGGCAGCCGTTGTTGCCCAACCACCTGAATACGGGGATTAAAGGACCACAGTTTGTCCGGCGTGGTATAATCCACAGTCGCCAATCCGCGATGCCTGGCTACTAAGGGCAAGGCGCGCAATATACCGTCGGAATAGGTAGCGCGTGCGTCGTTCCACTTGTACGCCAGTTTGACGTCCAAACCCGGCAATATGTTGTATTGAACGGTCGCTAACAGGCTGTTGGAGAAGGATTTACCCTCCACGTTGTAAAAGAAAACTTCCGTCGGGGATTGATCCACATCCACCATGATCTGGGCAACAAAATCCGCGCGGTAGAGATCGAGTCTGAAACTGGCGTCCCGTTTTGCGATTTTAACATGCTGGGTAAAGTTCAGGCCGTAATTCCAGGCTTCTTCCAAACCGAGATCGTTGGCGAAATTCAGGGACCGGTTGCTCGCGAGCAGGCTGATGTTTTCGGCGATCAGGTTGGGCGAACGGTAGCCTCTGCCGGCGGATAAACGCGCGATGCTGTTTTGCGAAAAATTGTACTTCGCACTCAGGCGCGGCGTGAACAACAAACGGTCAAAACGGCTGTTCCAGTCGGCCCGGGCGCCAAGTACGATCACCAGGTCGGGGATTTCAAGTTCCAGGTTGGGGCGGCTGTACGTATATTCCAGCATAGCGCCCGGCACGGCTTCGCGGCGGCTGAGGTCGCCTTCATTCACCGTTTCCCGGATATCGTCGTATTGAATCGAAGGCGCCACCACAATTTTGTGGTCGGTGGTGCCGATGATGGTCTGGTAGAGCGACTGCCAATAGAGCGTTTTTTGTGTGGCGCTGTATTGATTCGGCCCAAAAAGCGCGCTGGTGCGGTGCCAGGAAGCGGAGAACATATTACTCAACTGGTTATAGGGCTTGCCGAACAATCCCTCGCGCCCAACTTTCCCCCATACTTCCACCCGGTCGTTGTGTTGATCGATGGAGAAAAGGCCCGGCACAGCTTCCACGGAGCGGATCTGGCCGCCTTGCCGGCGATCGGTAAGCGCCTGGATGTTGAATTGGGCGCACATTTCCGGACTTTCATAAAACACGCGATACAAACCGTTCAATTGTTGCCGCTTGGGAGAGTCGTAAAAATTGTCGTCATTCATATCCCAGCGGTTTTCTACAAAACTGCCGTGCAGGAGCACGCCGTTGGAGATACGTCCCTTGCCTTTTTTGTTCAGGTGAACGTTCAGTTCGCCGCGCCCTTCCGTAGAGGTAAACACATTGACAAACAAGGGTTTATCTAAATGTGGTTTTACCAGTTCAGCGTTGATCTGGCCGCTTATCCCGGCAAAACCGTTTTTCACCGTACTCGCACCTTTGGCCAACTGGATGCCTTCGAGCCAGGTGCCGGGAATATATTCAAAGGCAAACGGCGTGGCGATGCCGTTCATTGTCGGGCGGTTTTCCAGCATAAACTGGCTGTACACGCCCCGCAAACCGAGCATCTGTATCTCCTTGACGCCCGTGAGTGCGTTGGAATAAACCACATCGACAGAGCCGTTGGTTTCGAAACTTTCGGAGAGGTTGCAACAGGGCGCCTTGCGAAGTTCCCTGCTGCTGATACTTTCCACATTGCGTGTTTCAATCGTCGAGACACGGTTGTCGAAACCGTGGGCTTCCACAGTCACCTCGTGCAACTGGTTGATACCGCTGACTTCAATCCAAAGGTTGTTTTCTCCGGGCAGCACCTGAACTTCGGCGGGCGGATAGCCGACGTATTGAACCACCAGTGTAGCGGCATCCGGCCGCGCCGGAATGTTGAAGCGGCCGGTGGTGTCGGTTCTTGCGCCCACCCTGGAGTCCTTCCAGTAAATGGTGGCGCCAACCAGGATTTCTTCGTTGTCATTGGTGACCAGGCCGGTAAGCGGCTGGGGAGTATTTTGAGGAAAAAGGAAATGAATATATAAAAAGAGGCCCGCAAACAGGGCGATAACTTGTTTCATTGCCGGTAGTATTTGTAACGCGAACTTTAGTTCGCAATAAACGTAACGCGAACTTTAGTTCGCAATAAACGTAACGCGAACTTTAGTTCGCAATAAACGTAACGCGAACTTTAGTTCGCAATAAACGTAACGCGAACTTTAGTTCGCAATAAACGTAGCGCGAACTTTAGTTCGCAATAAACGCAACGCGAACTTTAGTTCGCAGCACGAGACAATACGGAGAGAGGTTTGTACCGGCAACTTTAGTCGCCGGAAATCCGGGCTTCTATTTTTCCTGAAAGCATAACAACCTCATTCTCAATATAAAAGGCGAACTAAAGTTCGCGCTACCTGGCAATCTAACAACGGGAAATATGGTGGCGCAGACATAAGTCGCGCCCGGAGAGGGGAGGTGGCGGGAGCGCCTTATTGAAATAAAGCGCTTCACAAACAACAGGGCGGAAATAATGCCGGAACAATGGAAAATCTTCCAGCCAAAGCGGGCCTTCGAATGATTTTTCAAAGGGGTTTTCCACCACGAATTCGGTTTTCAATTGGAAAACCCGGGTGGTTTTTTGCGTGCAATTGTGCTTTTTTTCAAACGTTCCGGCCGCTTTTGTACAGCAGGAAGGCACTTTTTTTTCCGGTTTGGCGCAACAGTTCGCCGGGTTGATGCCTGTTTCAGCGGCACAACTTTCAGCCGTCGAAAAGAAGGAAATCGTCGTCTTCCCCAGGCAATAGCAATAAATTTGCTGAATACTGATGCCGATGGTGGCAGTCAGTAAAGCGGCTATCCAAAGCCAGGCGAATGTTTTTTTCGTGCGGGAAGACATTTTTTGTATACGTTGGGCAAAAGTAACGGCTTTTTTCCGGAAAGACAAAATACCCGCCTTCGTTCGCATATTGAAAACACGAAGTGTGTTCACTCAACGAAAAGGTTTGTTTATCCGTGGGAACGGTGCGTTCAGGTATTGATACGGGTCGTTTTTTTAGTAAAAACTACTTTTGTTGCAAATTTTTCACCCATGCGTTTTTTCCTTTTTTTCACATTCCTGTTTACGGCGACCGGCCTGAACGCACAAAACTGGACGGCATTGGATATTCCGGTGTCGATCCGGTACGACGACGTATTTTTTGTTGATGACTCGCTCGGTTGGGCTTGTAGCGGCGACGGCGAGATTTATCACACCAAAGATGCCGGGCAAACCTGGAAAATTCAACATTCCGGCATCAGTTACCTGAGAAGCATCGAGTTTGCCGATAAAAACCACGGCTATTGCGGCGGCCTGAGTGCATTAGAGAGTTTGTTTAAAACCACGGACGGCGGCGAACACTGGGACAATATCACAGACGACGTGCCGGGACTGACCGGAGGTATTTGTGGACTTTCGTGTCCGGGAGGCGGTTATGTATACGGATGCGGCCGTTGGTCCACGCCGGCATACGTGATCAAAAGCGCCGACAACGGCCAAACCTGGCAAAAAATATTGCTGGATTCTCTCGCTACCCGCTTAGTCGACGCCTATTTCACCAGCCCCGATACCGGGTGGGTGAGTGGCACCGCTTCACCCGCCACCGCCGGCGGGGTGATCCTGAAAACAACGGATGGCGGCGCGAGTTGGAAAACCATACATACCACCAACGTGGCGAGTGATTACATCTGGAAACTCCAGCGGCTCGACACGGAACGTTGGTTTGCGTCCATCGAACGGCAGTTTACAAGCACAGAAAGTACCGAAATCCTGAAAAGTACCGATAACGGCGAATCCTGGAGCGCGGTGCAGGTCTTTCCGACCGTTGAACATTTGCAGATGGTCGGGTTTTTAACCCCCCTGCATGGCTGGACGGGCGACGATAAATTGTTTGAAACAACCGACGGCGGGGCAAGCTGGCAACAAGTCAATGCTTCCATACCATTCGGGGGAAATTTTAACCGGTTTTGGCGCTTCAGTGATAACCGCGCGATGATGACCGGTAACGGCCTTTACCGGTATAACAATCCGGTGTCTTCCGTTGCTCCCCAGCCCCCGGTGTCTGAACCCGGCGGTTTTCACCAACTGCTCGTTTCGCCCAATCCCGGCAACGGGCAACTGACGGTAACCGTCCAACTGAAGCAAAAAACTGACGTGATCCTGAAAGTGTACGCTATCGATGGCCGTGCCGAACAAATCATCCGGACGGGGGAGCACCCTGCCGGGGAATATTCATTTCCCGTCGACCTGCGGACTTCAGGCACGGGTTTGTACGTGGTATACCTGAAAACCAATCACGGCACGCAGCAAAAGATCGTCGTGGTGGAAAAAGATTGAGTTTTTTACACTTCCTCCGGCCCCTCCCCTACCCAGTCTTCCTGAATATAGCCGCGCTCGCAGTGTTCTTTCAACTCGTCTTCGATAAAGGCGCGTACTTCGTGGATGATCTCTCCGGGGTATAAAAGATGTACGTTCGGGCCGGCGTCCAGTGTAAAATAGACCGGGTGGCCGCTGGCAGCGCGGTATTCCCGCACTTTTTCCAGGATGGCTAAGGTGCCGGGATGTATAAGCAGGTAGGACGGGTTGCTGCACATCATCAGCGCATGAAGCGTCAAGGCTTCGTCCTCGGCGATTTTGCCAAAAGTTTCGACGTCGCCGGCGCGCATGGCGTCAAACAACAGGGCCAAACGCTGGCGGGCCTGGGCATACCTTGGCTCGGCGTACGGATTGCCTTCCATCAGCGCATGTCCGGCGCGGCTCGATACGGCTTTTTCGCTGCTGTTGACGATCAGAATATCGTCGTGGAAATTTTTAAACGTTTCATGGATTTGGTCGCCGACCGGTACGGCGTATTCGTTGGAAGAACCGGCAATCACGGCCGTTTCGCCCCAAACGGCGGCGTGGGGAAAAATGGAGCGGCATGCCGAGCCGCTCCCCAGCCGGGCGAGGTAAGACGCTTTGCGGTCAAATTCCGCAGCATCCTGCAAGGTACCAAACAGGAGGTCTTCCAGCGAGCAAAGGCAGAGGGTCAACGCCGACATTCCCGATGCGGAGGAGGCGATGCCCGCCGAATGCGGAAACGAATTGCCCGTCCGGACGGTCAGTTTGAGTTGTTTTAAAAAGGGAAATATCGCCGCCAAGTCGTTCAAAAACGCCTCGGTTTTGACCTTAAATGCTTCATTGGGCTCCTGGTGGAAGAAAAAATCGAGGTCGACCGATCCGCCGTGCGTATCGTCCCTGAATTCGTATTCGAGGCGGGTGTCGGTAAAAGACGACGACAGGGTCAGGCTGAGTGATGGGTTTCGGGGAAGCTGGAGGCCGTATTTTCCCCAATATTTGACGATCGCGATATTGCTCGGTGAGCGCCATACGATACCACCCGGTTCGGGCGGATTGGAAGAATCGATAATGAGGCGTGGGTTTTTGTACATCATTAAAATGGTTGACGGGTCCGCAGGTGGTGAAAAAGCAAGCAGGAACAAAGTGCAAAGAAAGGATAATTGACAAATATGAAATCCTTTCCGGCGCCGGCGCGAACGGAAATCCATCTTACGGGGTGAAATAATAGCAATATCGCAGCAGTTAATAATTCATCTGCCGGTTTTTCGCGCGACTGTCCTACTTTTGTCCGAAATACCACTCAACCCAAGCCCGAAACCCAATCAAAGTATGTGGCAAAAAAATCCGCCGTTTCGGCGTTGAATTATATGCTTACCTGACCGCGCCTTTTGTAGTAAAAACTACTTAGGCATGCTGGCCTTACTCGCCGGTTTGTTTACCCTCACTTTCTGGTGGCTCAAGTGCTACACCAACCACGGTGAAAGTGTGCAGGTGCCGAGTTATGTAGGTATGGACCTCCGGGAAGCGGCCCGAAAAGCCCGCTCCCGCAATTTTGACGTAGCCGTAAGCGACTCGATTTATATGCCGGGAAAAGCGCCCGGGGAAGTGATCATGCAGGACCCCAAAGCGGAAAGCCGGGTAAAAGAAGGGCGTACGATCTATTTCATCGTCACAAAAAACAACCCGGATATCATCAAACTGCCCGCTTTGGCCGGCAGCGACGATTACGAACTGTACAGCCGAAAACTCAGCCGCCTGGGTTTAAAACCGCGCATCATCTCCCGGGTGGCCGACCCAAAAGTGGAGCCGAACGTCATCGTGCAGGTGCTTTACCGGGGAGACACGATCACCCGGGATATCAGGAGAGGTTTTACGGTGGAAATGGGCGCAACCATTGATTTTGTGGTCAGCGAGGCGGTTACATTAACGGTAAGTATTCCCGATTGTGTGTGCCAAACCCTCGACGCGGCTAAATTTCTGGTTCAAACCAGCGACCTCAGCGTAGGCGCAATTATTCCCAATGGCACCGTCACCGACCCCGAAACCGCTTATGTGTACCGGCAAAGTCCGAAATACGACGTCAACGGAATCATGCGTAAAGGGGAACAGATTGACCTTTACATAACGCAGGACAAACCCAGGGAGTGCGATACCGGCGATCGGTAATACCATGTCAATCAACAAATTACACCAAATTTATTAAACGTCATAACCGGCAACACAACCTATACCTATATGGATATTACCGTTCAGGAACTCCGCCAGAAACTCGAATCGGGTGAAAAATTCGTCTTCATCGACGTACGCGACCCCTGGGAATACGAGGAATTCAACCTCGGCGCGCAACTGATCCCGCTTAGCGAACTGATGAACCGCGTTTGGGAACTGGAAGACCACAAAAACGAGGAAATTGTATTGCATTGCCGTACGGGCGCGCGCAGCGGCATGGCCCAGAGCATTTTACAGTCTTCCGGCTTTAGCAACGTACGCAACCTCAGCGGCGGGGTACTCGCCTGGCAGGATGCTTTCGGCGCCACAAAACCCTGACCTCCACAAGATGCAGCAAAACAACGGGCAATGGCCTGCCCCCGGCAGGATACCAACAGAAGGCGCCTTTTCCGCCTTCTCTTCCCCGTTCATTACCCGTTTTTGGGGCGCCATAACCTGTTTCACGTTGCTGCTATCGCATTCCTGCACGGGTATCCGCACCGAGCAGTATTTCCCGGTTACGACCCTGCAAGCAGAAAAGCGCCCGAAAATCAGCCCGAGTTGCAACGACTGGCGGGCTTATTTGCCCGATGTGGCGCATCCGGAATACCTGCCCGTACGCCACCTCAGGGTCAATTTTCATATCCTGAACAGCAGCGACAGCAGCCACAATTTCCGCCCCCCGGAGGCCCGCACTTATTTTAAACGCCTGCTCGAAGTCGCCAACGAACGCCTCGATACCAACGTGCGCAACTGGCGCTCTCCGGAAGGCACTGCCGTGCTCCCGCGGCGCTACCGGTACAGCCTGACTTCACAACCCGGCGACGACGGGTTTTATTTTCACTTCGACGACTCGTTGTACTACTTCATTTCACAGGGAAAAAACCAGAACAATTACCGCCGCACGGTCATCGACCGGTACGCCGTCGGCAAAGATTCCATCATCAATATTTTTGTGCTCGTCCACCCCGACGACAGCATCAAATCGCCGACCTACCGCGCCAACAGCCAGGGCATCGCACTCGGCACTTCCCTGAAAATGGCCGGTATTTTTGAAAAAAAAGAACCTCCCGAAAATTTCGCCGGCCTGCTCAACCACGAGATCGGCCACATCCTCAACCTCAGCCACGCCTGGGTGGAAGACGGCTGCCCCGACACCGACAACCACCCCAACAAATGCTGGGACTGGAGCCCCGACCCGCCCTGCCGCGATCAGGCGACCAACAACATGATGGATTATAATGCCTACCAAATCGCGCTCACACCCTGCCAGATCGGCCGGCTGCACGCCGTTTTTGCCAACCTCAAAAGCCCGGTCCGGCGTTGCCTTATGCCCGTCTGGTGTACACGCAACCCTGATAAAGACCTGATTATCAGAGACTCCGTCGTTTGGGATGGCGCGCGCGACCTCGAAGGCAACCTGACCGTTGCCCCCGGCGGATCGCTGCGCCTGGAGTGCCGTTTGTCTTTGCCCGCGGGCGGGCGTATCACGGTTCAAGCCGGCGGGCGTCTCTGGCTCGACGGCGCCCGGTTGCACAACGCCTGCGATTTGGAATGGCAGGGTATTTTTGTTGAAGGCAATAAAACGCGGCGTGGTGAAGTGTTTACTTTAAAAACAGCCGTTTTTGAAAATTGCCCCGCCGGCAAACCGGCAAAACAACAAAAAACACGCGGCGGCGGGTGATGCGCGGGAGCAATCGCAATGAAATGTTTTTAACTTCGTTCCTGTAATCTCCCGAATACCTTATCCGATTTTATTCCGTCCAGACGATTTTGACATGAAAAACTATCGCATCGTATCACTTTTTATCCTGTTGTTCATCGCCTTCTTCACGCCGGCTTGTAAAACCAAAAGCGGCTGCGAATCCACAGAAAGCCTGAAGCCGAAAATGTCGAAAAGCGGCCAGTTAAAATCCGGCAAAAAACGGGATGCCGGCCTTTTTCTGTCCAAAAAAAAGTGCTATTGGGATGTCTCAAGAAGATGATATGGTGTATGGTTGTAGTGTTTTGGTTGAAAAATGGCAAATTGGTGCCCTTCGGCCCTTAAACACCTCTCACCCTTCGGGACTCGTTCAAGACCTGCGTGGACAACGGCGGGTAGCCGACATAAACAGGAAAAGTTGTTCCCCGAATGGTGTATTTTCAACATCCCCGGCAAAAAGGTTGAAAAAGACCCTGTAGTTTTCGGAACCGTTACAAACGGCTGAAAACCACATCGTTCTTTTACAATTTTTTCCTATGAACCGACTACTATTCCTGTGCCTGCTCCTGTTTGTTTTAAACACAAAAGGAGCGGGATCGCCGCCTTTGTTTGCCCCAAACCCAATTTCGTTTTTTTTCAGCGACAGCATTCCGCCCAGCGTCATTTGCCCCGCGAGTATCACCCTCACAGCAGGCAATGCCAACTGCACAGCCACCTTCACCTACACGATCACGGTGGAAGACGATCAGCCCGGCGCGGTGTTGAGCCAAACCGAAGGTTTGCCTTCGGGCAGCCAGTTTCCCATCGGTGTCACAGCCAATTCTTTTTCCGCCATCGATTCCGCCGGCAACCTCGGGGCCTGCTGGTTTACGGTGACCGTCGTCCAGCCTCAGGGTTTATTAATATGCCAGGATTTTATTCAATTCAGTTTGGGAAGCGGCTGCTCCCTGCAACTGGATGCGCCGCAATTGCTGGAACCCGGCTCGGTCAATTGCGCCGATACACTCATCGTGGAACTGGATAAAACAATCCCTTACGGCAACGGCCCCTGGGTGCCCGGCTTGCTGGGCCCCGCAGACCTCGGCAAATCCTACCAGTTCAGGATAACGGACCCGGCCACGGGCGACAAATGCTGGGGAACCGTAAAGGCAATTGACGGTCAGCCCCCGGTGATGAGTTGTACCGATCTGATGCTCCCCTGCGCTTTGGACAACCTGACCCCCGCCTTTCTGGGCGACAGCCTGGGTATCGCCGGCGCTTTTCCTTCCGTGACGGACAATTGTGGCGCCGTGAAACAACTCATTTACCAGGATACGGCAGAACCGGAAGACTGCACCAGCGGGTATTCCCAAACCATCCACCGGAGCTGGACGGCGACGGACAACAATGGGAATTCGATCAGCTGCATCCAAAATATTCGTTTAAAACTGCTGCAACTTTCCGAAATAACACGGCCCGGGGACTTTACCCTGGATTGTATCAATCCGGATACCACCCCGGATAACACCGGAAAACCCTACCTGGAATTCGGCGGTAAAAAATACACTAATCTCTGCAACATCGGGTACACCTTCTCCGACAACCTGCAGCAACTCTGCCCCGGTTCCGATCGTATCGAACGCACGTGGGCGTATATCGACTGGTGCGCCGGGGCCATGACCGATTCTATCCAATACATTGATATTCAGGGATCAACGGGCCCGTTGATTACTTGTGATTCCAGTGCAACGGTGACTATTACCAACACGACCAACTGCGCCGGCGCGGTGGACCTGCCGCCTGTAGCCCTGACCGAAGATTGTTCCCCGATCGCCTCCATAAAAGCATACTGGGCAAGCGGCGGAATGTCCGATTCGCTGAGCGGCCTGCTTGCCAATGGCGGAACCATCGGTATTTTTGGAACAATTGACGATTTCCCGGCGGGCTCCTTCCTCATTCATTATGTAGCGACCGACAGTTGCGGCAATACCGGCGCCTGTGACCTGAACCTTCAGGTTTGGGACGGCGCGCCGCCGCTTGCGCTATGCGATTCGTTTTCTGTGGTCAATTTATCCGTAACAGGAACAGTAAGCGGCCTGGCCGGCGGTTTGAATAACGGCTCAACGGATGATTGTGGCGCCCTGGCATTTAAAGTACGGCGCGCCGATACCAGCCCCTGCCAGCCGAACACCCAGTTTTATGACGAAGTAACGTTTTGTTGCGAAGACATCGGCGATACGGTCGCCGTCATTTTGCGGGTGTACGACGTGCCGCTTCCCGCAGGCCCTGTGTCGCCTGCACTGGCCGCATCCCAATCGTCCGAATGCACCGCCTATGTAAAAGTAACCGACGGCACCGGCCCGAAATGCGCTTTACCCCCCAATATTACACTTACCTGTGAAAGTTTTAACCCCTCACTCGACGTATACGGAGGCCTGGTTTCACAATCCTGCGCCGTTGATTCTGTGGCCGTTTCAACAAATTACAGCCTCTTCGACACCCTTTGCAGCCGCGGCACGATCACCCGGATTTTCCGGGTATTCGATTCGGCCGGCAACTCGGGGCAGTGCACACAACGGATCACCGTCACCTACAACCAGGATTATTTCGTCCGTTTCCCCGATGACGTCATCCTGACGGCCTGCGACGGGACGGGCAATTTCGGCCAGCCGCAATTTTTTGGCGAGGATTGTGAGTTTTTCGGCTTCTCTTACCAGGATGAAACATTTACGGTGGTGCCCGACGCCTGTTATAAAATTGAACGAACCTGGACGGTCATCAATTGGTGCAACTACAATCCAAACGCAGCCGTTATCACCGTGCCAAACCCGGCACCCGTCATAACCTCTAACAGCCCGCAAAACCTTCCGGGGCCGGTTGTTTCGGCGCCCGGCACCACCGGCCTCTGGAGTCCGACCATCAGCAAAATAAATCCAACCGACTCTTTATCAACAAATTACAGTACTTTTTGGTCGGCCGGCGCAAATGGTTATAAGTATAAACAAATCATCAAAATCCTCGACAACCAAAAACCGGTGATTGACGATTGCCCCGGCCTGACCGGTCTGGGCGACGCGACGGGCAACGATCCGCAGTTGTGGAACGAGCCGTACTGGACGGACAGCATCACGGGTAGCCATGACCTCAGCGAGGCCCCCGCCGACTTCGGTATCACCGCATCTGACTTGTGCAGTGGCAGCAATGTCTCCGTCAGTTATGTGTTATTACTTGATCTGGACGGCGACGGGACCCAGGAAACGGCCATCGACGGCAATAATCCACCCGCGCCGGGAACGGTCAACTACAACAATGCCGGTAACCCCAACTATTCCGGCGGTACGGTTCAAACTTTTGACGAACGCCCTGTCGCGGCAGATGATAAATACCGCTTTGCCGTGCATCAATCCGTTACCGGCGGCAAACGCAGCGCCACCCTGCAATGGAAAACGGCTGCTCAATTGCCTTCGGGAAATAATACGTTCGGCCTGCCGGGCATCGCGCCTCAATTGCCTTACGGCAGGCATTCGATCCAATGGACCGTCTCCGATGCCTGCGGCAACCAAAGCGAATGTTCATACAACCTCCTGATCGACGGCCTTGCGCCCGAAATAACGTGCGACAGCGCCGTTACGGTGGAAATTCAGGCCAACGGCTTCGCAACCCTGGCCCTTGCTGATGTATTAGCCGGATACAATGATAACAATGCCGTCGATTTACTCGAACTCAGCCTGCGCAAAGCGGGTATTGCGACGGGTTTCCCGGAGGATACTTCCGGCGCTCCGATACCGGTATTGTTGTACGGCTGTAACGAAACCGGTACACATACCGTCGAGTTGTGGGTGCGCGATCCGGGCGGCAACACCGCCTCCTGCCAGACCCTCGTGACGGTAACGGATGCCGACAGCAGTTGTTTTAAGTCGCTTCTGAGCGTTACCGGGGCATTTACACCCGCCGTGGAAGGGGTGACGGTGACACTTTTTGCGATCCATCCGCAGTCGCCGTCGGTTTATCTGATCACTACGGCCGACGGCGCATTCACTTTTCTGGATACGGTGCCGTCCGGGGCAGATTACACGGTGACGCCGCAGAAAGACAACAACCCGCTCAACGGCGTTTCGACGTACGATCTGGTGTTGATCACGCAGCATATTCTGGGCATCCAACCCTTTGATACTCCGTATAAATACATCGCAGCGGATGCCAACAAATCCAACTCCATCACCACCTTCGACGTGGTGGAAATCCGGAAACTTATTCTCGGCATTTACAACAACTTTCCGAACAACAAATCCTGGCGTTTTGTCGATGCGGATTTTGCCTTTCCCGACCCGGGCAACCCCTTCCTGAGCCTTTTCCCGGAATCCATTCAGAGAACGGGCATCACGGAAAATCAATTGGAAGACGATTTTGTCGCCATAAAAGTCGGCGATGTAAACGGCACGGCCCTGGTCAACGACCTGGTGGCTACCGACGACCGCAACCGGGATCTGGCATTTTTTGAAACGCAGGACCGGATGGTAAAAGCGGGAGAGGAATGTACGGTTCGTTTTAAGGGTCCGGAAAATATGCTGGGTTATCAGTTTACCCTGACATTTAATGACCTGGAAGTGATTCAAATCCTGCCCGGAGCGGACATGACGCCGGATAATTTTGGCTTGTTCACCCGGCGGCCCGGCTCCGGCGCAATCACCGCTTCCGCGGTCGGGCCGGCCGGGGAATTTGCCCTGAAAGTCCGCGCTTTAAAGGCCGGGGCACTTCGGGATATGTTTTCCCTGTCGGACGAAATCACCCGGGCTGAAGTGTATTTACCCGCTGAAAATCAATCAAATACGGGGTATCCGGAAATACGCGGCGTTTCGCTTCGTTTTACTCCGAACCAGCCGGCGCAGGCTTTTGTTTTGGAGCAAAACCAGCCCAATCCCTTCAACGAATCGACCCGCATTACGTTTCAATTACCGGAAGAAGGGGAGGCAACGCTGCGCATTTTCGACGATACCAGCGCGTTGGTGTACACCCAGTCGGGTCATTTTCAACGCGGCCGCCAGGTATTGGAGATCGACCGGCGGGTGTTCGGCGGAAAGACGGGGGTGTTCTTTTATCAGCTCCATTCAAGCGCCGGGAGTGCCGCCCGGCGGATGGTGCTGATCCGGTGAGTAGGTAAAAAAACGTTTTTTCACCGGCGAATCGAAGTAAGCGGGTGAATAAGAGCCTATCCGAAAAACCTCCATAGAGGCTAAAAAGGCCAATGGAGGTTTTCGGATAGACTCAAAATCTTTGTTACAATGGGTTTGTTAAATCTGCGGCAAATTTGGCGATTTCAGGCCCAATTTGGGGATTTTAGATAAAGATCATTGGTTCGTCGGAAAAGGCGGCGTAGTTTTCGCGTTTCTTTATCAGCAAAAATACGCAACAATTCTTTTTCAATTTATTTCCTATGAACCGGGTACTACTCCTGTGCCTGCTCCTGAGTGCCCAAGCATACGGAGCGGGACGTCCGCTTTTGGTTAACGCTGAATTTTCAGGCTTGCAGTCTCCTGTCAGCGATACCCTTCCGCCCCTGATCTTTTGTCCGGAGAACGATACCGTGTCGGCCCTTCCGGGTGAATGCGAGGCAACGTTCAACTATACGGTTGACATCGACGACGACCAGCCCAACCCCATTTTGATCCAGCTTTCGGGCCTTGCATCCGGCAGTTCGTTTCAGATCGGCAACACCACCAACGTCTTTCTGGTAACCGACCAGGCCGGCAATACGGCGACTTGTTCCTTCACGGTTACCGTCGAGCATTTCCAGACCCAGCCCATTTGCAAGGATTTGATACAAATTCCTGTAAATCAGAATTGTACGGCGCAGGTCACCGCCCAGCAAATCCTCGACGAGCCCTACGGCTGCCCCGGTGTTTATGTCGTGGAACTCGATAAAACGCCACCTTTTGGAAACGGCCCCTGGATGCCGGCCAACCTGACTCAGGATGACCTCGGCAAAACCTATTTTATCCGGGTAACGGATCCGACCATCGGAAGCAATTGTATCACGGATATTCAGGTGATCGATACCTTGCCGCCGGTGCTGACTTGTGCGGATTTTACCATGCCTTGCGTGGTACTCAATACGATTCCGGGTTATCTCAAAGACAGCCTGGGCATCGGTGCGGCCCTTCCCACGGCGCCCGACGGGTGCGGCGGGCAGGTGACGCTCAATTTTGTGGATACTTACCTGAGTGAAAATTGTTCGAGCGGCTTCACCGAAACCATCCGGAGGTTGTGGATTGCCAAAGACGAAAGTAATAACCTGACCAGTTGTGTCCAAAATATTCACCTGGCGGAAATCGGGATCGAAGACGTACAACTGCCGCCGGACATTACCCTGGATTGCAAAAACCCCGACCTTTCATTGGACAACACGGGTTTGCCCTTTTATTCGCTCAACGGGATCCTGTTTACGGATTTGTGCTCCGTGGACATCACTTTCGACGATTCGCTGGTACAAGTCTGCCCCGGCTCCCAACAAGTTTACCGTACCTGGACTTTTGTCGACCTCTGCGACGATTCAAAAATTAGTAAGTTTCAGATAATCAATGTTTTAGACACCAAAGGGCCGGCGGTGGTCTGCGACACCGGCCTGACCGTTTTGATCAATGCAGCCAATTGTTCCGGGGAAATCGACCTGCCCCCGGTCAGCTTCAGCGATGACTGCTCGCCGGTGGTTTACGTCGCCGCCTTGTGGACGGCCGATGGAGCGACGGATACCCTGGAAGGTACCTTAACCAATGGGGCCGCCAGCTTCCCAACCGTTCCGGATTTCCCGGTATACAGCACCACCGTCACGTATATTGCGCTCGATGATTGCGGCAACACGGGTTTTTGTGAGCTCCCCGTGACGCTCGGCGACTCTGCGGCGCCGTTTGCGGGTTGTTTCCCCCTGCTTATTGCCCAATTGTCGGCCGACGGGAGTTATGCACTTGGCGCCGACACCCTCGATTTTAACTCCGATGTTGCCTGTGGTCAGCAGTTGTTTTATAAAGCCCGAAGAGTCACGTCCAATCCCGAATGTTTGTCCAGCGACCAGTTTGACGACCTCATCGTTTTTTGTTGCGCCGACATCGGCGACACCGTCGACGTGATCCTGCGTGTCTACGACGTCCCGGTCCCCGACGGGCCCGTTACAGAAGAATTTGAAAAAAGCCAGTCCAGCGACTGCTCGCTCCAGGTAATGGTTATGGATACCATACCCGCGCGTTGTATCGCGCCGCTTGATGTGTCGGTTTCCTGCACCGATTTTGACCCGACCTTGTCGCAATACGGCATTTTAATCGAATCCTGCAATGTTGATTCCGTGTCGGTCAGCCTCGATTATACGCCGTTTGACTCCGCCTGTTCTTTCCAGACCCTGTTTCGAACCTTCCAGGTTTTTGATCAAAACGGGTTGGGGTCGCAGTGTACGCAGCAGATTGTGATCTCGTATTTGCAGAATTATTACATCAAATTTCCCGATGACGTGATCGTGACGGCCTGCAACAGCGCAGGCGCTTACGGGGCGCCGGAATTTTTGAACGAGGGTTGCGGGCAAATGGTGGCGACTTTTACCGACGAGGTGTTTAACGTCGTACCCGATGCCTGTCAGAAAATCGAACGCACCTGGTTCGTGTACAACAGTTGCTCCCACGACTCGACACAGGCCGTCGTTACGGTTCCCAATCCGACTCCGAACGCCAGTTCCAACAGTCCGCAAAACCTGCCGGGGCCGGTGATCGCACCCGCCGGCACGCCGGTTCCCTGGGCCCCTACCCTCGTAAAAGTGAATCCGACGGATCAAACGGCCACGGATTATTCCATATTCTGGGACGCCGATGCCAATGCGTACAAGTACACGCAGGTCATCAAAATTATCGATACGCAAAAACCCGAACTCGATTGTCCGGCCGGGCCACTTTCGATGGGAGACACCACGATAAACGATCCTTTCCAGTGGAACCAGTCGTACTGGCTCGACGCGGCGACCGGCTCGAACGACCTGTGCGAAGGCAGCGCAGCGTTGTCGATCACGGCAACCGACTCCTGCGCCGGAGCCGGCCTGACAATCAGTTACCTGCTGTTCCTCGACTTAGACGGCAACAACACGCAGGAGACCGTGATCAACAGTTTGAACCCGCCGGCGGCGGGCACCGTTGATTTTGATAATGCCCAGGATCCGAACTACGCCGGCGGCACCCCGCGTGTGTTCGATGGGCGGCCTGTGGTACCCAATGATATATACCGGTTTGCCATACATCAATCCCTTGACGGCAACACCCGAACGGCCAGCGTGCAGTGGAAAACCTTCGGACAGCAGGCGACCGATCCCGACCATCCTTTCGGTATGCCGGGTATTATGCCGCAACTTCCCCATGGAAAACACCGGATCAAATGGTACGTGTCCGATCAGTGCGGCAATGAAAAAACCTGCGAGTATGTGTTTGAAATAAAGGATACAAAAGCGCCGGTAGTCAATTGTTTGGAAGACCTCGTGATTAATATATTTCCAGGCCTAAGTGTTTCGTTATCAACCAATAATGTCATATTAAACGCACAGGACAACTGCACACCCCCCACACCGTTTTCAAACGATCAGAACCTGCTGGAGTTCGGCATTCGCAAGGCCGGCAGCGGAAGCGGGTTCCCGGTCGACAGCCTGGGAGACCCCATAGAGACGATCTCTTACACTTGTAGTGAACTGGGCGCCCAAACCGGCGAATTATGGGCGAAAGACCTGGCAGGAAATGTCTCTCAATGCAGCTTCGATATCTCCATAGAAGACCCTGAGGGTTACTGTGCACCGCTTGACGGATTAACCGTTGCCGGAACGATCACTACGGAAGTAGACACACCGGTCGTCGATGCGATGGTAACACTTGTCATCAATCAGCAGGATGATACCCTGTCTTTGAGCGACAATCAGGGCGCGTTCTCTTTTGCGTCGCTGGTTCCTTCCGGCGGCAACTACACCCTCACCCCCTCACAGACAACAACCCCCTCAACGGTGTTTCCACCTACGACCTCGTGCTCATCAGCAAACATATTCTGGGCTTGCAGGCGCTTGATTCGCCGTACAAGATCATCGCCGCCGACGCCAACAAATCCAACTCGGTCACCACCTTCGACGTCGTGGAAATCCGGAAACTCATCCTCGGCATTTACAACAAGTTTCCCGCAAATACCTCCTGGCGTTTTGTGGACAAGGATTTTGTGTTTCCCGACCCCGCCAATCCATTCCAGACGGATTTTCCGGAATCCATCAGCCGCGCGAATGTGACGACGGATCAACTGCAAGACGATTTTGTCGGAATAAAAACGGGCGACGTGAACAACACGGCGATGCCCGACAACCTGTTTGTACCGGAAGATCGCGCGGCGGGTACTTTATTTTTGCAAACAAACGACCGCAACGTGCAACACGACGAGGAAATTACCGTCCGGTTCAATACGTCCGAAAAAGTAGCGGGTTACCAGTTTACCTTGAATACCAATGGTTTGGAAGTGCTCGACATCCTGCCCGGAGCGGGCATTTCCGCCGATAATTTTGCGGTATTTCCGGCATCTTCCGGTGAGGCGGGCGCCGTCACCGCTGCCGTGGAGAATGGCGCGGACGAATTTTCCCTTGTTTTCCGCGCAAAAAAAGCGGGCCGTCTCAGCGATATGCTCGGAATATCCAGCCGGATCACACGCGCAGAAGCATATCTACCCGCCGAAGCCTTGGCGAAGGCGGGTAAACTCGACCTGGCCTTGCTTTTCGACAACCGTCTTGTATCAAAAGCCGGGTTCGGGTTGTATCAAAACCAGCCCAACCCCTTTGGCGACCATACGGCCATCGGCTGTTATTTGCCGGAAGACTCCGACGCGACCCTGAGTATATTCGACGAGACAGGGCGTGTATTACACACGGAATCAGGGTATTACCTGCGGGGGTATCACACCTTTTACGTTGCCGGCAGGCAGTTGACGGGAGCGGCTGGTTTGTTGTATTACAAACTGGAAACCGCAACGGACAGCGCGGTGAGGAAGATGGTGTTGATACGTTAGCGCTCTTTTTGTCATTCTGACGGAATCTGTCCGCTCTACGGGCACTTTATCTCTCCATTTACCCCTCGCAGAGCGGGCGGATTCCGTGAGAACGCGTTCTTGAGGTGTGGCATGAATTCAGCGCCCCAGGTGAAACGAAAGTGATAGTCTGACTTGGAGTCAGACTATCACTTTCGTTTCACCTGGGGCGCTGAATTCATGCCACACCTAAGGCCCTAAGGCCTGCTCACGGCTTCGAAACCTTGTTAAAATCACCCGCTTTCACCATGATCATCTTGGAGTAATCGAGGTGTTTTTTAATACCCGCGTTTACTTCGGGCAGGGTGAGTTTGTTCACCCGGTTTTCGAAGTCGGCATCCCAACTCATGTCGCGGCCGATAAACAGGTATTGGTTCAGTTTGCTGGCCACCGTGGCGTCGCCGGAGCGGCTGACTTTTTGCGATTTAAGCCATCCCGCTTTGGCAGCTTCAAATTCTTCGGACGTAAATCCTTCCTTTGAAGCGCGTTCGATCTCCTCCCGGAATGCTTTTTCTAATTTTTCCACATTGGCCGGATTATAGATGGCGTTGGCGGTAAATCCGCCGTTTTCATCCATGGAACTGGCATAAAAACGGCCGCCTACGCCGTAACTCAAGCCTTCTTTCTGGCGAATACGGGTGGCTAAGCGGGAATTGAGAAAACCGCCGCCCAACATATATCCGCCGATCGTAATCGCCGGATAGTCGGGGTGGTCGTTGCGCATCGGGAAACTGTAACCGGCCACCAAATTGGCGTTTGCCTTGTCGGGTGTGTTGATCACTTCCGTTTTGGCGGCGATCGGGATGTAGTTGTCTTCGATACGTTTGTACGGCGCCGGACTTTTCCAGTCCCCGAAAGTTTCCGCCAGCACTTTTTCCATTTCCGGCCGGTCGAAATCACCCACAATGGCGCAGGTGGCATTGCTGGCGCCGTAGAATTTTTTGTAAAAAGCCTTCACTTCATCTAATTTGACGGCTTTGGCCGCTTCCGTTTCCTCTTCAAACGTCATCACGTAACGCGGGTCACCTTTTGGGTACGGGTTGGTGATCCGGTTAAAAGCGAGGTTGGCCAACGCGGACGGCTCCGATTTTTGTTGTTCGATGCCGCTGAGGTATTCTTCGCGGAGTTTTTCAAATTCTGCTTCCGGGAAAGCGGGTTTGCGCAACATTTCGCCGGCCAACTGTACGGCTGCCGCCAGGTGTTCCCGGTCGGTTTCGATACTTACGGTCACCGACGAAGCGCTGCCGAACACATTGATCCGCGCCTTGAGTTGGTCCTGCAAATCCTGGAGTTGCTGACGGGTTTTTTCGAGGGTACCCCGGTCGAGCATGGAAGCGGCCGTGCCGCCGACCATGTCCATGTTCCGGAGGCTTTCCAGCGTGCCGAAACGGAAGGTCAGGGTAGCATTTACGGCATTGCCGCGGTTTTTCTTGGACAACATGGCGTATTGCATGCCGTTTGCCAGTTTGCCCCGTACGGTGCGGCTTTCAATATTGGCGGGTGTGGGGTCAAAATCTTCACCTTGTGCGATGGCGGCCTTTCCTTTGTAGTCTTTCAACAACTCGGCGAGGTTGGGCGCATCGGGAATTTCGGCGCGATCGGGATTTTTTTCCGGCAAAAACATACCGGTGGTGCGGTTAGCCGGTTTGAAATACCGCAAAGCCACACGAGCCACGTCTTCGACAGTTATTTTTTCTAAGTTATCGCGATACAAAAACGCCAGTCGCCAGTCGCCCTGACCGATATAATTGCTCAGGCTGAGCCCGACGCGGTCGCTTTGTTTGAAAAAAAGTTCCCAGTTTTTCAGGAGCCGGGTTTTGGATTTTTCCACCTCATCGGCGCTTGGTGTGTTTTCTTTCAAACCGTCGAGTACCGCCAGCATGGCCGTCTGTGCATCTGAAATCGACTGTTCCATCCGCACTTCACACACAAAATTGGCATATCCGCCTTCGGCAAATCCCGATACACCGCCGTATACACTCGCCGCTTTTTTGGTCTCTACCAATGCTTTATACAATCGGCCGGAGGGTTCGTCGGACAGCAGGTCGCCCAAAATGGCCAGTGCCGCATAATCGGCATGAGAAGCTGCCGGGGTGCGGTACATAGCGGAAAAGGCCTGCACGTCGCCTGTGCGGCGAAGGGTGATGTGGCGTTCGCCGTCCTGCGTGGGTTCCTTCGTGTACGTCGGGATCAGTTGGCGGGTGGGTTTGGGTATTTTGGAGAAATATTCGTTCACCATATCGAGCGTTTTTTGCTCGTCGATTTTGCCGGCTACCACCAGCAGCGCATTATCCGGCTGGTAATATTTGTGGTAAAAAGCCTGGAGCCGCTCGATGGGCGCTCCTTCGATATCCGATTTTTCGCCGATGGTGGATTTTCCGTAGTTGTGCCACTGGTACACGGCGCCCATCATTCTTTTGTACAATACGCCGGTGGGGCTGTTTTCTCCACGTTCATATTCATTACGCACCACGGAAAACTCGCTGTCGAGGTCTTTTTTGGCGATAAATGAATTGACCATCCGGTCGCTTTCGAGGTCGAGCGCCCAACGCAGGTTTTCCTCGGTGGCATCAAATGTTTCGTAATAGTTGGTGCGGTCAAACCACGTGGTGCCGTTGGGGCGGGCGCCGTGTTCGGTCAGTTCCTGCGGAATATTCGGGTGTTTCGGCGTTCCTTTAAACACGAGGTGTTCGAGCAGGTGCGCCATACCCGTTTCGCCGTAGTCTTCGTGGCGCGAGCCGACTTTATACGTAATGTTGACCGTCATAATGGGTTTGGAAGGGTCGGGAAACAACAATACCTGCAAACCGTTGGCAAGCCGGTATTCGGTGATGCCTTCCACCGAGGTGACATAACTGACGCCCGGCGGTAGTCGAAGAGCCGTCGTTTGCGCAGATAACCGGAGCCAGGGCGTCAGCAGCCCCAGGGAAAAAAGTAATGCCGAAAAAAAAGTTCTGGAAAAAAGTCTCATGATGTTGCAGTTTTGGATTGATCGTTAGGTAAAAAACAGCCTCAATTATAGTTAATTTTATCTTTTGGCAGTTACGTCCTTGTCATTTTACGTCCAATTTTCAGATGATTTTGTCAAAGAATATCAGGTAAGGCGAATTCACCCTACCTTTGCGTAAAATTTACACCATGACTCATCAAGGACAATCCGAGCCAGGATTACAAGAGACGTTTAACGAAAAAGGCGATCGTATCAGCCCGGTGTTACCCAAACACATTAAAAATTTTCTGATCGACATCGATGGTACGATCTGTGACGACGTACCCAATGAAGAACCCGAGCGTATGGGCACCGTATTACCCTACCCCGATGCGTTGGCGATGTTGAACCGCTGGTATGCGGAAGGACACGTGATATTTTTGTTCACCAGCCGTACGGAAGCGCACCGGAGTGTCACGGAGGCCTGGCTCAACAAACACGGGTTCAACTACCACGGAATCATTTTTGGAAAACCGCGTGGCGGCAATTACCACTGGATCGACAATCATATCGTCCGCGCGACCCAGTTTAAAGGCAAATTCACTGACTTAGTGGTTAAAACACACGAAATCGAAGTATTTTCCGAGTAAGTTGCAGGACGGAAATTTTTTCCGTCGGGGTGGTTCATTATCAGAATGTTGCGAAAAAATTGGTAACATTGATTTTGCCTAAGTACGTAACTGCCCGGCAAGGAAATAGAAAATCATTTGAAGGATGTTAAAATTTTGAGCGCGAATCCTCGTTCTTGCCCAAAATAAATCAGTCCCATAATGCTCGCCTTCTGCTTTCTCCTGTTTGCAGCGCCTCCCGATACGCTGCCTTATGACCTGAATAACCCGTCGTTCATCATCAACCTCGTCAGCGATGAATTGCGGGAGATTTCCGGACTCAGCCCCACCGATTCGGCGGGTATTTACCTGGCGATTGCCGACGAAAAGGGTACTATTTTTTTCATCGACGGAAACGGCGGCGGCGTTACGTTGCGCAAAGTGGATTTCCGGGACAAAGGGGATTTTGAAGGGGTGGAAATGGCCGGAAAATGCCTCTATGCCGTAAAAAGCAACGGCGATATTTTTGAAATTGACCGCTGGAACAAACCCATACCCAGGGTAAAGGAGTTTAAAACCTTCTTGAAAAAGGAAGATGACGTGGAAGGGCTTTGCCACGATCCGAAACGGCGCGCTTTGTTAGTCGCCTGCAAACAGAACCCGGATAGCGCCGGGTTGCGCCGGGTTTTTGCATTCAGCCTGAAATCCAAAAAACTGGACCCTAAGCCCGTTTATACCGTCGACCCGGAGGAAGTGAACCGCCTCGTGCCCCTGACCGACGACGACAAACACAGCAGGTTCAGTCCTTCCGGCATTGCCATCCACCCGCTTACCGGCGACGTGTATATCACTTCCACTGCCCTCAAACGCCTGGTTGTACTCGATCATAAAACCGGGCGTATCCGCTATGCCGTACGATTGAACAAAAAAATATTGCCGCAACCGGAAGGAATCGCTTTTGATGTCGCGGGGAATCTTCATCTCAGCAGCGAAGGGAAAAAAGGAGAGGGGCTCGTTTTTAAATTCGATTATAAAGCGCTGAAATGAATACGCCCGGGCGCTTCATTTCTTTGGCAAACACCTAACTTTGCCCGGCTTCCGCACTTTTTCCCTGTTGCATTGTTATATTGCCACATTGCCGTGTTGTTGCAGTGTTGCATTGCCGGGCGGCGAAGCTTTTAACTCATTATCAATCAATTTATTATACCTGAAGGATGCCGGTCATTGAACTCAAAATACCCAATCTGGGAGAATCCATTTCAAACGTTACTTTTTCCAAATGGCTGAAGCCGGATGGCGCCATGGTGTCTATGGATGAGCCGCTTTGTGAAATTGAAACCGAAAAAGCCAACCAGGAATTGTCCGCCGACTCGGCCGGCAAACTGACCTGGGTAGCCAAAGAAGGAGAAGACCTGGAAATCGGGGCACTTTTTGCCAAAATTGATACCGACGCCCTTGCAACAGGAGCCGCCAGCCAGTCTGCCCCCGCTGCCGGGCAACCCGTAGCCACTGTTGCGGAAAAACAAACCGCCGTGCCGGCCACCAATACCAACTATGCAACCGGCACCCCCTCCCCTTCAGCCGCCAAAATTCTGGCGGAAGGTAATGTCAACCCCGCCGACGTAGCGGGCACCGGGCGCGACGGACGGATTACAAAAGACGACGCGGCAAAAGCCGTGGAAAACAAACCGCAAAGTACGCCGCCGCCTGCCCCGCCCAAAACTGACCCGGCCCCCGTTGCTCCACAAAAGGCGCCGGCAACCGCTTTTTCCCGCAACGAACGCCGCGAACGCCTCAGCAGGATGCGCCGTACCATCGCCAAGCGGTTAGTCAGCGCCAAAAACAACACGGCGATGCTCACCACGTTCAACGAAGTGGATATGAGCGGCGTGATGGAGTTGCGTGAAAAATACCAGGAAGCATTTGTCAAAAAATACGGCATCAAACTGGGCTTCATGTCCATTTTTGCAAAAGCCTGCGCCAAAGTATTGCTCGAAATGCCGGAAGTGAATGCATTT
This sequence comes from Lewinellaceae bacterium, assembly GCA_016713985.1. Classification (GTDB taxonomy): domain Bacteria; phylum Bacteroidota; class Bacteroidia; order Chitinophagales; family Saprospiraceae; genus M3007. The sequence continues at coordinate 61,783 of JADJOD010000006.1, forward strand.
ATTGACGGCGACGACGTGATTTTCCACGATTATGCCGACATCAGTATTGCGATCAGCACACCTTCCGGGCTCGTGGTGCCGCCGGTGCGTAATGTGGAAAGCCTGGGTTTTGCGGAGGTGGAAACGGCGATTAAAGAACTTTCGGTCAAAGCCCGCGACGGTAAACTGTCGCTGGAAGAAATGACGGGCGGCACGTTCACGATCACCAACGGCGGCGTTTTTGGCAGCCTGATGAGCACACCCATCATCAACGAACCGCAAAGCGCCATTCTCGGCATGCACGCCATCAAGGAACGGCCCATTGCCGTGAACGGCGAGGTGAAAATCCGGCCGATGATGTACCTGGCGCTCAGTTACGATCACCGGATCATCGACGGTTCCACATCGGTGACCTTCTTAGTGAAGGTGAAAAACCTGATTGAAGATCCGGTGACCCTGTTGCTCGATATTTAAAACGGATTGCCGGTTTTGTCTGCCCGGCAACAAACACGCCGGCTGTTTTCCACGTTCTTTGCAAAAAAAAGAACCCGGCCGTGCCAACCGATACTTTCCGATACTTTGCCAAACAACAGCCATTATTGTTGCTCCTGGTACTGCTTGCGCCCCCGCTGCTTTGTGCCCAGGGGCCACTTGACGGGTACCTGAAGGGAAAAGGTGTACTGGACCTCGCGCCTTCGTTTTCCTTTCAGTCGGCCGCGGAATTTGCCGGTCCCGGGGGCCAAACTTTTGATTTGCCGTATAAAGGCAGCATGCTCGGTTTATTTGCCGAATACGGTGTCAGCCAACGCCTGGATCTGGTGGGCACGGCAGCATATGTTTTTACGGAAGCCGGCAGCGGCTTGCAGGACGGCGGTTTGTTTGTCAAATACCGCCCGTTTTATAAAGAGATTCGGGGCGGCGGCAGACTCGGGGTATTGGCGGGTATCGGCGCAGGGTTCCCACTCGCCGACTATAAACCCTTGATTACCGGCGCTTTGGGTCAAAAAGCGGTAACAGTACCCTTTCGCCTGATTCTGCAATGGGAGACGCCTGCCGGCCTTTTTTTCAACGTCACGGGCGGCTACCACTGGAGACTCGATCGGCTGGATGAAAAGGATATTGCAACGATAAAAGCGGCCAGGCCCGATTACCAGCCCATCGGGCCGAAAAATTTCAGCACCCTTTTATGTAAAACCGGTTTCCCCTCGAAGCATTACTACCTCGACGCCTGGGTGGAGTGGCAACACACTTCCGGCGGAGCCAATTATGTACCCGGCGTACCCGATCTGCCGCAGGCATACGGCGTGTCGTACACGCAGGCCGGGGGCACGATTTATTATTCGGAAAGTGGAAAAAACGGCATTTACCTGAGCGGAGCTTATACATTGGCGGGGCGAAATACGAGCCGTATACTCCGCCTTACCATCGGCATGGTGGTCAAGTTGTGAAAAAAAACGGATAAAAGGGCTTTATTTCGGCAAGCGGATTTTATACGTTTTTCCCGTTTTATTGGTCATTTTACTGTCCACCAGCCAGGGATTGTACAATTTGAGCATGCGGTAATTGGTCCCGTGTTCCCGCGCGAAGTCGCCCCAATTGGCAACCGCTTTATTCACTTCCACGGTTTTATACTCGGTCAGCGGCGGGTACAGGTGTTCTTTTTCGATGGCGTACTCGTACAGGTCCGGATGTTCCATTACTTCTTTGATCGCTACGATCCGGAACGGGTAACGCATCGTTTCATCGGCGGCTAAGTTCAGTTCGTAAAAACTTTTGGCGCGTTGTTTTTCCATTTCTTCGCCGATCCGGCCGGGGCCGCCGTTGTAGGCGGCGGCGGCCAGCGTCCAGGAGCCGAGCCGTTCTTTTTCCTTGCGCAGGTATTTGCAGGCCGCATGGGTGGCTTTTTCTAAGTGGTATCGTTCGTCCACTTCACTGTTGACTTCCAGGCCATAACCGTCCGCAGCGCCTTTCATAAACTGCCACACGCCGCGGGCGCCTGCCGGTGAAATGGCATTGGAGAGGGCGCTTTCCGCCACCGCCAGGTATTTTAAATCATTGGGCACCCCTTCTTCCTTCAGGATAGGTTCGATGACCGGAAACAATGCATTTGCCCTTTTAACGGCAAGTATGGTCTGGGAATGAAAATAAACGTTGCGCAGCAACTCCGCGTCGAGCCGCTGGCGAACATCCCAGTTCCCCATCGGCAATTTTTCACCGCAAAAATCGAAGTCCTTGTCCAGATTGATCGAACGGATGACCTGCTCGGGAGAAGAGACTTTTTCACCGTCGCCCTTAAAGGAAGAAGCGAAAAACAATCCAAGCATTGCGGCAAAAAACACATTGGAAATCAGGAGTATACGCACATTTTTGGACATTTCCATAATCGAAGGCTTTGAAAAACAATCTAACAAAGATAACGAAAAAACAGTCGGGTACATTCACTCCGGCGACTGCTTTTAACTTATAAGTAATTGGCATTAAGGAACTCAAAACGCCAGCGCGGCGCCGGCGCGTAAATTGATCGCCGGCGAATTTTTTAGCGAAAACGCATTCAGCAGGTTGTCCGAGAGCAGATATAACTGAACGGGCCCAGGGGTCACCGCCACGTGAAAACCCAGGTTGGACGACGAACGGCTGTTGGCGCTGTACATCGCCCCCAGCGACAACCAGCGGGCGGGAAGCCAGCGTACATTGACCCCCACCGCAGTGTTTGTGCGGTTATTGGTATCCTGGAAATAGGCATTGAGGCCGAAATGCCATTTTTCCGAAAATTTGTACGTCGCGCCGGCTAAAACGCGCAAAGGCAGGGTGGACTGAAAGGTTTCGGAGGTTTTTTGGAACTGAAAAATGTCATTCAGGGTATCCAGTTTGTCTTCAAAATCAATGTCATCCGAGCCGTTGATGATATCCGTGCCGGGGAACGTACCGCCTTCGTAGGTATATTGGTTCTTGCTGGAAAACAGGTTCGCGTTTTTTTCCCAGGTGATGACGCCGCCAAGGTTGAGTATTGCAGCATTGACAGACAGGCGTTCGGAAAGTTTGGCCTGAATTCCCAGGTCGAACGCGACCCCGCTGTTGTCGAAGGAGGCTTTTTTGCCAAAAGAACTGGTTACAAAATCAAAACCCAGTCCCGCCGTATCAATCGCCGAGATGATTGATGAGGAGTGAAAGGCATAGTCGGTGGTCAGCGTCAGCTGGTAAATATCCGGATCCGTGTAAACGCGCATCGTATTACGCCCGGGCTCCGTGATCAGGGCGCTCACACCCGTCAGAAATTTGACCCGCGCCCCGAGGGTAAAATTGCCAAGGCGCCGTGAAATACCTGCATTCCATTCCTGCCAGTCAAATATATCCGTTTGCGGGCCAATTTCAAGCGTTTCCCCCACATAAGGCGCGTTGCCGTTCCAAAGCACTTCCGCCAGGTCTTTGGGATAATTTACCCAACCGCTTAATACGATGGCATGCCCGAGTTGCAGTGCCCATTTATCGTCGCGCGAGCGAAGACCGAGTGAAAAGGTCTCTATGCGCTGATCAAAATAAACTTCATTTTCAGGCTCCAGTTTGCCGATCACATTGCCAAGGTCAATGATCGTGCGGTCTCCGTCCTTGCGCAAAATATCGTTGTAGGTGATATCGCCGGAATGTGCGGCGTCCAACGAATAACCCGGCAGTCCGATGGCAAAACGTTTGCCTTCCGGGAAAAAGGCGGGGTTCACACTGCCGGCATGCCAGAGATCCGGCAAGGTATGGAGCATCAGTTCCTGCTGCGCGTTCAGGCCCGAAGCAAGCAGGATGCAGAACAATGAGAGTTTATATTTAGATAACATTGATTTTGAATAAGTTAGAAAGTAAAATAAGGGAAACGGTCATAATGTCTCAAAGGGTTGATAACTTTGATTGGTTGGTGAATGTTGGAGGTGGTTGGAAATGGCAATTGCCTTTTCGGCTCAAAATACCGGGTTTTTAAACCCTCCGTGAGTCCCATTTTACCGTGTTTCACAGTTGTCTGGTTGTTTGCCAGAAGTTTTACGGGCACACTGCCGTTTTGAGCCGTGGTGAATGCCGTTTTCAGGAACGCTTTTTTGGACGCGCGCACCCGGTCGAAACGTTCGGAAGACATCGGGACAAATTGCTCCGTACGGGTAATTCCGGTGGCGATTCCTTCACTGTTGACGGGCGCCGCTTCCATGATAAACCGCGGCAAACCGGTAAAGAGTGAATCAATCCTGTTGTCGTTGTCGTCCAGGAAGTACATCTGCAATGTCGTGGCAATGGGGGTGCCGTTTTCCGTGACGAGTTTAAATTCCACCGATTCAATATCTGCGGTGTCGATATCGCCGAAATCGCCAAAGTTGAGGTCGAGGGTTTGTTCGGCGCCAAAGTTTTTAGCCGAACCTTCCAGCAGGAGTTCGACACGCATGGCTAAACTGATGATACTGCTATCCGTCAGAAAACCGATGATGTTCGGGTCGTTCAGAGCATTTGAAATGCCGTCAACTTCATAAATCAGGCGGGTCGGCTGGGCATTAAAAATATCGGCAATGTTTGAATTATTCTCATCCAGAAAAATGTCGGTGTATTTGGTTTGCCCCACTTCGCCGGCGGCAAAGGATGGATAGTTAAAATCGACGGTGCTATCCGTAAATGCCGTACTTACTAAGGGTATTTCTTCGCCATTTTGACCGATAAAACTCAGATACTTGATTTTGCCCCGTGTCGGAAATCCCCAGGAATTGGAAATACGCATCGTCACCTGGGGGTTTTTGATTTTTACGTCACCCACCAGGTCCGTCTGGTTGATATCGATCTCGATGGTGTCGCGCACCAGCGCATACTCCTGGTAGCCCCAAAAGCCCTCCAGGTAACTGAATTCGAGGTTTTCAAAAGCCACATAAATGCCCGGGATGCCCGGCGAAAGTTCCACTTTTACGCGGTCGCCGTTGGGTTTGTACGCTTCGTAAACAAATTGAAGGGTATTGCTGCTGGACTGAAGGATGTATCCGGTCACGTCGATCGGCGGCGAGGTGAAGGTGCTGAGTGGATTGGCCACAAAAGGATATTCAAACTCAACGCCGTCTTTGGTCATTTGCGGGATCCGGAGTTTCCCGGTCAGGGTTTCGCCGGTGACATTAAATATTGTCATACCGATGCGGCCCTTCGTCAGGTCGGCCCTGAAAATGGTCACCCCGTCGATCGTATCGATCGGCGAACTGGAGATGGTATCGGTAAGTGGGAAAAGTCCTCCGGTAAAATCTTCAAATATGTCGGAGGCTGGTTTTTCCACCACATCACCCGTGTAATACAGGGTCATGGTGTTGTCCGGGTTCACCAGCAGGGTATCGCCGGAAAGCGTATCGTGCAACACTTTGAACATCAGGTCTTTCATGTTGATGGACGTGGTAAAAAGCGGGAAAGCAAACTCTGCCGAATGGTCGGCTATCTGCGTATCTTCGAAATCATTTTTATTGCAGGCCGGAATAGAAAACGCCGAGCAGGAGGATTGCCGGCGCAAAAAAGCGCAGCAGTTGTTTATAGTGCATCGATAGGTAATTATTTGGTGAATGCAGATAACGAAGGCAGGCGTTGCAAAATTCTAAAAACTAAAGCCAACACTGGCCTGAATAGCAAAATTTTTATCCTTGTCGTTGCGATAAATCAGGGTGCCGTCCTCATTGACACGGGCTTTGGACAGGTCCGCCGCATCATTCGTAATATCGGCCATTCCGTATTGAATACGAAAGCCGGCGTACAGGGAACTGCTCAGATAATAGGATACACCACCGGTAAGTCCGTAATCAAGTCCTTTGTAAAGGGTGCCTTTATCTTCCGGGTAATCGTAATAAGCGCCGAGTGTTTTGGGCAATTCCAGCGATACGCCGTCTACCAGCGCGATCACCTCCTGGGCATTATCTCCCTTGCCCGGATCATCCTTGCGGTAATTATGATTGATGTTGAACACCAGTTCTTTTGAATCGTTGTCGCTTTTGTTGATGATGTCGTTCTGTTTCGGAATGGTTTTTCCGGAATATCGCAACGAGCCGTCGCCGATTGAGCCGACGAGAAAACTGACATAAGCACCCGCAGAAAGTTCAAAATCGCCGAAACGGGCGACTCCCATAAGTGGAAAATCGAGGTACGAATTATTGATATTGATCAGGTACCGGGAATTGCCGGTGCTTACCACGCTGCTGGTTCCGTTGCGAAAAACCCGGTATGATTGGCCGTCAAAGGTATATTTCGCGCCTTTTTTGGAATACAACAATTCGGCACGCATGCTGTAATTATCGGTAAAATGATAGGAAAACGTGGCTCCGATGTGAAAACCGGTCACATTTTTCCAGGTTTCCAGGTCGGCGCCGGCATCGTTTGTTTCGGAAGGACTGTTGAAATGGGCAAAGTTCAACCCGGTTTTAAAACCGTAGCGAATCTGGGCGTTTAATGCAGCAGCAGTAACAGTAAGCAACAAAATCGCAAAAACGTGTTTTAACTTCATAATCAAAGGTTTGTGTTCAGTTCGTAATAATAGCGCCGGCAAAAATACGGCTTTCCCGCACTGTTTGTTTTCATTCCTGCTTCGCTTCCTTGTCGCAAGGTCCGACTTTTTTACCTTTGCACCGTATTGGCAATAAAACGCGGCCGGTATCCGGCTTGCTGCCTTCTTTTCACTCATTAAGACGCTCGCGTATGAAAGACTGGCCGCTTTGGGAAATATTTATCCGTTCGAAACAAGGGCTCAGCCACAAACACGTCGGCAGTCTGCACGCCGCCGATGCACAAATGGCCCTCGAAAACGCCCGCGACGTCTATTGCCGCCGCAACGAAGGCATCAGTATCTGGGTCGTCGAATCGGCTCATATCCACGCTTCCACCGAAGATCCCGAAGCCTTTTTCGACCCCGCCAACGATAAAGTATATCGCCACCCCACTTTTTATGACCTCCCCGACGAGGTCAAACACATGTAATACTGCGGTTTGAGGGTTTGAGGGTTTCAAGGTTTCAGGGGGCACATCACAACCCTGAAACCTTGAAACCCTCAAATCCTCAAACCCCGAAAACGGAAGATGAATACTACTTTTGAATATCTGATCCGCCTCGGCGACAACGCCCTCATCCTTTCCCAACGCCTCGGCGAATGGTGCGGCCACGGCCCCGTGCTCGAACAGGATATCGCCATGACCAATATCGCGCTCGACCTGCTCGGCCAGGCGCGTATGTTGCTGACGTATGCGGGCCAACTGGAAGGGAAAGGGCAATCGGAAGACGATCTGGCCTATTTTCGCGACGCCCACCAGTTTCGGAACGCCCTGCTGGTGGAGCAACCCAACGAGGATTGGGCTTATACCATTGTGCGCCAGTTCTTTTTCGATACCTTCAGTTATTTCAACTACCAGGCGCTGTTGCAAAGCCGCGACGAACACCTGGCAGGTATTGCCGAAAAAGCGATCAAGGAAGTCACCTACCACCTCCGCTATTCCTCCGAGTGGATGGTCCGCCTGGGCGACGGCACGGAAACCAGCCGGGAAAAAATGCAAACCGCCGTAAACGATCTTTGGGCCTTCAGCGGCGAACTCACTACACCCGACGAAACCGATCGCCTTGCCGCCGAATCGGGCGTGGGCGCCGACTTGCTGAAAATCAAACCATTATGGGAACAGAAGGTAGCCTCCATCCTGGAGGAAGCCACGCTGAAACAACCCGAAAACATCTGGATGCAACGTGGCGGCAAACAAGGGCGGCACAGCGAACACCTTGGCTTTATCCTGGCGGAGATGCAGCATATGCAGCGGACTTATCCGGGGAATGAGTGGTAGCGCCACACTATACTTTTACCCCCTCCCCCAACAATTTCAAGGTTCCCGCTTCCGTATCCAGGCTCGCCGAAACGCCGTAAGGGAAAGTCGCCTGGTGCTCCACGTGCCCGAACGGGAGTCCGTATAAAACGGGCATGCCCAGTCCTCCAAGGCAGCTGCGCAGGGTTTCGGCTAAGGACAGTGACGGCCCCTCTCCTTTGGGCTGACAGCCGGAAAAAACGCCGAGCGCGATACCTGCGGCTTTTTTGAGGTCGGTAGCCTGCAGCAGGTGCGTCAGCATCCGGTCGATGCGGTAGGGCTGTTCGCCCACATCCTCGATAAAAACCATTTTTCCGCGAAAAGAAGGCGAATACGGGGTGCCGCACAAAGCCGCCAGCAGCGAAAGGTTGCCGCCGGTCAGGGTTCCCTGCGAACGGCCGGGCGTAATAACAAAAGGCCGGAACTCTTCTCCCGGCAAAGTATCCGTTGTCCCGGGTATCCGGATCGAATATTCCGGAACCGGCTCCATCAGGGCGGCGCGAAAATGCGCGAGGGTGTTTTCCGGAAAATCCGCTGCTGCAACGGGACCGTGAAAAGTAACCAGCCCGGTTTTGGCGTGGATGGCTAAATGCAGGGCCGTCACGTCGCTGTAACCGATAAACGGCTTCGGGTTCCGGCGGATCAGGTCGTAATCAACGTCGGGTAACAAACGGGTGCAGCCGTATCCGCCGCGGATACACCATACCGCATCCACCTCCGGGTCGCTGAATGCCCGGTGCAGATCAGCCAGGCGTTGTTCGTCCGTTCCGGCCAGATACCCGTTTTGGGCATGCAGGTTGTTGCATTCTTTGACAAGAAACCCCAGTTTGGAAAAATTCGCGCGGGCATTTGCCAGTTTTTCCGCCGAAAAAGGGCTGGCTGGCGCAATCAGCGCAATCGTTGCCCCCGGGCGCAACCTGGCGGGTCGCAGCAGGCGGGGTTTTTCAGAAAATAGTTTTTCCGGCATAGGAAGATTCAGCGAAAAACCCGAAACAACTGCCGCCAGACCCGTTTTTTGAAAAAAATCACGTCTCCGCACGGCTGAATTCAGATTTTGATAAAAATTTTCCGGACGTACAGCCATCGGCAGATCAGCCAGCAAAGCGCCACGTAACTCAGCGCAAATACCAGCGAACTGAATTCCGCCCCTTCAATGGGTTTAAATATGGTGGTGTAAATCCATTCCTGCGCGCTCCTTTCATTCCACGAGATCACGTACAGGGATATGATCAAAATTTCTGACAAAACGTAGGCAAAAAGCGGATTAGAACCAAATGCCAGCATGAGGCCAGGGCCGTTGCGCCAGCCGCGCACGTCGATCAGCCAGATACTCAGGGCCAGCAGCACCATCGAAATCCCGCCGGCATACAGCACGTACGAACTGGTCCACAGTTTTTTATTGATGGGGAAAAACAGATCCCAGGCCAGGCCTGCAAACCCGCAGATCAGGCCGAACATCAACAGGTCGCGGACCAGCAGGTCTTTTTGTTTCGAACGAAAAGACATCAGTGCGCCACTCAGCCAACCGAGAATAGCCGTCACAATAGCGGGCAGTGTGCTCAAAACACCTTCCGGGTCGAAGGGTATACGCAACCCTGGGGCCACCGTTTCGCGATACAGGTGCGCTTCGCCAAATAGCCATCGGTCGAGGCGCAGAACGGCACTCCCCTGCGCGCTGTAAGGATCACTTCCCGGTTCGGCAAACCAATACAAAATCCCCCAATACAGCAGCAAAATGGCTCCGGATACGGCGATCAGGGCCCGGCGTTCCAGGGTAAGTACCAAAACGGCCGCGAGGCCATAACCCAGTGCCAGGCGCTGCAATACACCCATGATGCGCCAGGAATCCAGGTTTTCCCAGTAGATGGGGAATTTGTTCATCAACAGACCGATCAAAAAGATCAACACCGTTCGGCGCAGGATCTTTTTTCCGGCCTCGGGCGACCATTTGCGGTCGAATTTTGCAAATGAAAACCACATGGAAACCCCGATAATAAACATAAACGACGGGAACACCAGGTCGGTAGGGGTACAGCCGTGCCAGACGGCGTGACGCAGGGGGGCGTAAACGTAATCACCCGAACCCGGTGTGTTGACGAGGATCATAAACGCCACCGTGAGGCCGCGATAAAAATCGATGGATAAATAGCGACTGGAGGAAGTAGAATCAGGCATTTTCAAAACCATTTATTTTGTAGCGATGCCACTACGCAGCGCTAAAAGTAATGGTTTCGCCGATTTTCAGGCAAATGACCCGAAATTTATAAATCCCCGGATATTTTCCCCTTCAGGCCTATATTTTGATAAAAATCTTCCGGACATACAGCCACCGGCAGATCAGCCAGCAAATAATCATAAAGCACAGGGCAAACAGAAACGAGCCGAATTCCCCTCCTTCAATGGGCCGGAAAAAGGTTTTATACAACCACCAGTTGGCTTCCCGGTGTACATCGCCTTCCATCCATTCGATGGTGCACAAAATCTGTGCAATACCTTCGGAAAGAACAAATGCAAACAATGGGTTGGAGCCGAACGTGTAAAAAAAGTCCGTACCTTGTTCCATTTCCGGATATCGATGAGCCAAATGCTGGCAGAAAGTGCAATGATCGAGATGCCGCCCGTGTAGAGCACGTAAGAACTGGTCCAGAGTTTTTTATTGATCGGCATCACAAAATCCCAGGCCAGCCCGGCAATACAGCACAATACGCCAGCCAGCAACAAGCGGCGCAGCAACAAATATTTATCTGCGGAATATTTTTCCATCATTTGTCCACAAAACCAACCGATTACCACCGTCACAATAGTGGGCAAAGTACTGAGCACACCCATGGTATCAAAGTGAAACCCTTTGCGCAGAAAAACGTGTTTGCTGCCGTATAACAAGTGTTCGAGGCCGGTCATGGCCTCTACTTCCAGTCCGTAAAGCCAGCCGTCGAATTGTAGCAAAACATTGGCCTCCACACCATAAGGGTCGCTACAGGGCGTTGAAAACCAGTTCAATATTCCCAATACAACAACAAAATACCGGCTGAAACCCCAGCAACGCCTTGCGGCTCAAAGCCAATACCAGCACTGACGCAAAACCGTAGGCCAGCGCGATGCGTTGCAACACCCCATGATGTGCCAGTGATCGAGGTTTTTCCAAAAAACAGGGAATTTATTGAGCAACATCCCGATCGCAAACATCAAAATGGTGCGGCGCATGATTTTCTTTCCCGCCTCAAGCGAAAAACGGCGGTTATATTTGCCGAAAGAAAACCACATGGAAATGCCGATAATCACAAGGAAACACGGGAAAATGACATCCGTGGGTGTGCAGCCGTGCCAATTGGCGTGTTGCAGGGGCTTGTATACGTAATCCCAGGTGCCGGGAGTGTTCACGATGATCATGGACATCACCGTCAGGCCACGGAGAAAATCAACGGACTGGTAACGCGGGGCAGGCTTTGGAACGGATAAACTTTTTAGTTCGTCGCCCGTTGTGTTTTGCATGATGGATCGGTATCAGGTAGATATTCACTCATTTTACAAAAGGATTAAACCTTTACAGGAATAATCCGGGAATTGCTCTTATGCTTTTTGCAATTGGTACGAAAGTGCATTTTCGCTATACAGGGGAAAGCGGTGTCGTTACGGCATTGTTGGACGAAGGCATGCTGCAGGTTAAATTAGACAGTAACCCGGAAATTGAAATACCTGCTTTTGAAGAGGATTTGACGAGTGAACCAGGGAATAACTCAGGCACAGGAAAACCAAAATTTGTGCCAACTAATAAACCCGACCCGCCTGCACGCCGTGAGATAAAAGCCGGTTATCATATATTGAAACCCAAGGGTTTGCAACTTGTGTTCGAACCCATGCCCGGGCGCGACGGCAATGTATCGAGATACAATACCTGGCTGGTCAACGATACGCTGCAGGAATATCTTTTTGAACTGGATATCTACACGCCTTCCCGTGATATTATTGTGACGGATGGAAAAACCCAGGCGGCAACCGCCCTGGAATTGGGTATTCTGTTGTACGATGATCTGAACGAGGCTCCGGAAGTTGATTTGCAGGTTCGGCGTATTACCACGGAAGGTCCGGAAGCGCCGGTCCAGCACAACCTTAAAATAAGGGCCAAACAATTTTTCAATAATTTCCAGACCGTGCCGATCCTGAATCTTCAGGCGCACCGTTTTTTATTGTTCGATCCCGCAGCGGCAACCAAAAACGCCGAGCCGGATGACCTGCTCAACTATACGAAACAAAAAATACAGGCCGGCAAGCCAAGCCGGTCTTCGGGCTCCGGCCATTTTCAGGTATTTAATATTGAAGAGTTTGCCCAATTTGTTCCGGAGATCGATCTGCATATTGAAAACCTGATCAGCGGATATGCGCGGCTGGATAAAGGAGAGATATTGCGCATCCAATTGCTTCATTTTCAGCGCTTTTTGGATAAATCCATTCGTTTGGGAGCGCCGCGTATTTTTGTAATTCACGGTGTCGGGGAAGGAAAACTCCGGGAAGCGATTGCCCAGCGACTGCGGGAAAATCCCGATGTGGCAAAATACAAAAATGAATTTCACCACAAATATGGTTATGGCGCCACGGAGGTGATTTTCCGGTAGGGCGGAAATTTTTTCCGCCCGGATGTTTCATGATCAGAATGTTCCGAAGAAAATTTGTACCGCTTATTTTTTCGGAAAAACAACAGGGGCTTAGTCGTGTGACCAAGCCCCTGTTTCTGTTCATAGTGTAAGTCAGGTTCTCACCCGATTAATACTGCCAGAGATCGTGTTCGAAGTTAAAAATCTCGTTTTTGATCTTTTCAGATTCCATCAGGAGGTCAACCCCCGTGAGATACTCTTCGAGTTTACGGTCGTACACGTTTGACTCTTTGTAGATGTAGCTGGCAAAATACCGCATTTCAAAAAGGTCTTCCCAGGAAATGGTGGCGTTGGTATTGCCGCCCATGGTGAATACGCGGTGACGCGCAAACAGTTCGCGAGCCTGGGGATAATAAACCCAGAACATCGGCTTTTCAAAACGGAAGTTGCCTTCGTTGTCTTTTACGTCGATCAGCGGGGCGATGCCGAGAATCCGAACCTGGAGGGTAGAGGTTTCTTTATCAAAAAACCATATCTCTTTGAGGCGGAAACGTTTAACGTCTTCCCAGTTGATGTCGTTGCGGACAATCTGTACTTTTTCTTCGTACGTTTCCGGGTCGAAGGTTACCACAGTGTCGGTTTTCGACAACATGGAAAGTACATCGTCCGTACTCATACGTTTGTTGAATTTGTCCGTTCCGTCGATCGCATACACCGGCAGGTCGCCTTTGGTTGCAGCATCGGAAAGTAATTTGAAAAACGGCTCTTCCGGATAAGCAAACGGAAGGTTCATTTTTTCACGAACGTCGATGATGCGCCATACGCGTTTTTCCCAAAAGATATCGCTTTCGCGGATCGGTTGGTAAGCCAGCACGCGGCGCTCTGCCATAATGTCTTTTTTGACAACATCATCCAGCGGAGCATCGCTTGGCTCTTCATCATAAACTTCTTCGGTTTTCACTTCAATTGTTTCGGGGTCTTGCGCGAGCAGCGTGGTTCCGGAAAAGAAAAACAGGAGCAGGCTCAGGCACGTCCATTTGATAGATGTTTGCATAACGACCGCAGATGGTTGATTAGCAGATGAATGGTTGTGTTCGGCAATAACTGAAAAGACTTCAGCCGGTGTAATGAACGCCGGCTGAAGTACTTTATTTTTAGATTACCTGATCTTAAATGCCAGACCGCCAATATTACGGGCTGCCTGGTCGCCAGGGCATTTACATTTGATGTCGTCGAAGAAGTAACTGTCGCCCGGTTTGGCTTTGTTGATCATCTCGCCGGTTTCGCCGTTCCAACGGGCGCCCGAATTGGGGCGGCTGATCGGATCCTGGCGTTTGGGCAGATAAGTCATTTCAAACCCTACGATGTCGCATTTTGCTTCGAAGTCGAAGTTTTCAAGAATAGCAGCGATACCGCCTTGTGCCTTGAATTCGCCGTTACCCATCGATTTGCTGCGGTGTTTGGCGCCGAGCATCGGTACAGGGTCGGGAATACGTTTTACGCGGTATTTGAACGTGGAGGTTGCGCCGCCGCCCGATACAGTCAGCGTAGCTTCACCCGGCGTGGATGCCGTGATAACAAACTTGCCACCACCTTTGCTGGCAACGTTGACACCGGAACCCGTCACACGTACGTCGTTGGAAGAAACGCCGGCAGCGGAAACCGAAACCGGGTTTTCAACACCGATGTAGAACACGTTCATTTTGTCCAGCGAAACGGCAACGGAACGTTGGCCGACTTCATATTTGAACTCCTTGCTGTAGTTCTTGTTTTCGCCGGTAAGCGGGTTTTTCACGTTGATGCTCACGTTGTAGGTGCGCTCGCCGACGCCCGAAGGAGTCGTTTCATAGTGCGCGATACCTTCTTTCACCGGAATGGACGACCCGCCCACGGAAATGCTTACGTTGTCCGCCGAAGTGCTGTACGCGCTGAGGAAAATATCAGCAACGTATTTTTCACCCTGGATGATATAACTTTTGTCGGCGGAAACGGCGGGCTGGAAAGCGTCGAATTTGATTTCGACCTTACCCATCTGTTCTGCTGCCCAGTTCATCACGGCCGAGGTAGAGCTTTTTGCGTCCGTCTGCATTTTGCCCAACAAGGGGAAGCAGGCGGCTACCGGCATTTGTTTGAACTTGAATTCGGCCCAGGTTTTCATTTTGGTGCCTTCGGGCAGTTTTTCAATGTCGAGCGGGAGATTTTTGGAAACGTTGGGATCGTTGCCGGTCAGCGCCAGCAATTTTTCCCGGGTTTCTTTGATCTTGGCTTCGATCTCGTCACCCAGTTTTTCATTGATAAACAGGTTGGTGGTAACGTCTTTGTTCCGGATATCCTGCGGGATAGTCGGATCAGCTTTGGACGGGCCTTTGGCGATGTCGAACAACTTGAGCCGGATTCCGTCGATGTATTTGACAAAATCCTGGCCGATGACTTGGGCTTCTTTGGATTTGATTTCCAGGTCCTTGTTTTTATCCGTCGGATAAGCAGATGCCGTGGCACTGATACTGGCAAGCACGGCGTTATTGTTGTTGTCGACAATGTTACCACTGGTTTTCATTCCCCTGTCTAAGGAAAAGAATGCATTCATTACCTCGGCAGACACGTTAAGTGCCAGCAACGCGGTCAACACCAGATACATCAGGTTGATCATGAGTTGCCGCGGCTCCTTTGGTATTGACATAAGTCTTTAATTTTTGATTGTTATCGGATGTGGATACCAAAAATGTCGCAAAATTACTGACGACCGATGTTGGACATTGCTGCCAGCATATTGCCGTATACGGTGTTCAACGAGCCGAGGTTTTTGTTCAGGGCGGTCAGCTGATCTTTGTAGGCACGAACGTCGTCGGCAGATTTTGCCATGTCGGACATCGCTTCGTTCATCTTCGTGTAGAAGTTGCTCATGGACTTGATTTGCTCCGAAGTACCGGAGAAATCCACTTCCTGCAGCGATTTGAGCGCGCCCATACTTTTCGACATGGATTGCAATTCGGTCAGCATGCCGCCGAGTTGACGTTCTACCACGTCGCCGTGCAGCGGAGCAACTTCCGGCTGGTTGGTCGGGCCGGCAGTCAGGGGTTGCAGACGGGAATCGTAATCATCGAGACCGGGATACAGTTTGTGCCAGTAGTAATCCGGCTCTGGGCCGAGGATACCGAGGAAAAGGAAGATGATAGCCTCCGTAAAAAGGCCGACGATCAGAAATTCAGATGCAAGCGGCCAGCTTTCGAGTTTGAAAAGGGCTCCCAAAAGAACGATCGCAGCGCCGACGCCGATAAGCAGGTTTTTGAAGTACTTGAAAGACTTGGTCTTGACGAAACTCATTGTTTTTAAACTTTTTAGCAGTTTACAAAAAGGTTAATCCTTGAATTTGTTATCGAGTTGGTGAAAAAGTGCCGCAAAAGTAGTAATAGCCGGATGACTTATTCACCGAAATATTCAGATAATGTGAATGCCAGCTTCTACAATTGTCCGCCAGTAGCAAACAATCAGGAAGAGATTCAATTCTGACCGGCTTGAGTGATATGTTCTGGAACAAGGGTAAAGACGCGAAACCGTCGGGGAATGATGATAAGCGTTTGATTATAAAGGCAAAACGCAAGAAACAGCATGGAAATTATGTGTTTGCTGATTTTTCTTGCGTTTTGCCTTTTATTTTCTACCCTTTGTATTAAAAGTCGTTGATCGAACGACCGAGGAAAGTAAGTACGGAACGGAAGCCGATGTAGCATTTCGTCGTATCCTGATATTCCCAGGAGCGGGTACCCGTTTGCAGGAAGAAGGCGATATCTTTCCAGGAGCCGCCGCGGATCACTTTCCGCTTGTCGGTTGGATTGTCTTCGTCCTTGGCGTCGTAACGAATATCAGGGTTCAGGTCGTGTACAAAAGAATACGCATTCTCATAGTATGCGGTTTCCGTCCACTCGGATACGTTACCGGCCATGCAATAGAGACCGTAATCGTTCGGATAATACGCATCCGCTTTTACCGTATACAAACCGCCGTCTTCCGGATAGTTACCACGCCCCGGTTTGAAGTTGGCCAGCAGGCAACCTTTCGCGTTGCGGGTGTAATAAGCACCCCAGGGGTACGGCGCTTCGGCGCGGCCACCGCGGGCTGCGTATTCCCATTCGTGCTCTGTGGGCAGGCGGAAGTCTTCGGTATTGACTTCACTTTCGGAATACATATCCCATACTTTGCTGCGCCAGTAGCAGAATGCTTTGGCCATTTTCCAGTTGACGCCCACCACGGGGTAGTCGTCGAATGCCGGGTGCCAGAAGTAGTTACGGGTCATCGGTTCGTTGTACGAATACGCGTAATCGCGAATCCAGCACAGGGTATCCGGGTAAACCTTGATTTTTTCCTTGTGGATGTGGCTGGTACGGTTGCTGTTGCGATCGTGTGCGGCGCGTTGCCAGTCGTACCACTGGTATTCAAACACCAGTTTTGTTACATCCAGTTCTTTGCGGCCTGCAAAACGTTCGTTGCCCTGATAATACAAATTTTCAAGGGCGCCGTCTTCGTCTTCGTCCCAGGTGATTTCCTGTTCCCAATCGATCTGTTGCTTGTCGCTGGTGTTGCCTTCGTCTTCAACATAATGCTGAAGCGCTTCGTGGGCAAGCGAGTCGGAAACCCACTTGACAAACTGGCGGTATTCGTTGTTGGTGATTTCCGTATCATCCATGAAGAAGCCCTGAATAGAGATGGACTTCGGACGAGATACGAGTTGTTTGCTGAGGTCTTCATCTCCGGTACCGATGTGAAGTGTTCCGGAGGGAACGTACACCATGCCGTAAGGATTGATGCCTTTCCAGCTTGGCCGGTCAGTTACCCCGATCAACTGGCCGCTTTCTTTGCGACCGCAGGAAGCGGCCGCAGCCGCAATGATGACAAAGAGCAGAAGTGAATTCTGTAGTTTTTTCATGTTAACACCCGTGTTATCCAACTTAATTGTGCGGTTTGGAAAAAGTGGTCGTAAAGATAGCGGATTAAATTCTTTGCAAAAAAGAATTCCAAATAAAATTGGTTGACCGGCTCTTATTGCCCCTGTCAAACGATTTTTTAACTTCTCATTGTATCCGTACCGAATTTTTTTAACGCTGCGATACGCCCAATTAATTTACTGTAAAATGCAAAAAAACAACTTATGGCATCTGTTACACTTTCCGACAAGGCGCCAAAAGATTTTTTCGTTCAAAGGAATCGGGGGTTGTAAATGACCGGTGGAAGTTTGCCTGCACCGATCGGTCTGTTGAGGCTGTAACGCAATAGTAACTCGTGGCTGCCCCGATTGGCGGAATTCAGCGGAGAAAGTGGAATATCAAAAGCATAAGCCAGCGTCGTTTTTTCGCTGAGCCGGAGCCCCGCCATGATCACAGTCGCATCTTTTGCCCGTTCGCCAAAGCCCCTAAACGAAGCGCCGGCAAAAATATTTTCATTCCACTGGAAAACTACCGAAATCTCCGCTTGTGTCTCTGTTATGTCAGTTTTTGCCAATACAGACGGTTTGATATTCAGGTTGCGGCCGACGTCGAAGGTATAGGAAGAATAAAAGAAATAGTGCCGTACCGGCTCAATTTTCAGCGCATCCGTGCCGCCGATGGTCAATGCGGGGGAAAAAACCGGTTGCATGGAGATGCCGGCCTGCAACTTTTGGGCCTGTAAAAATATCCCGGCTTCGAAAAATGTGGTGGATGCCTTTACTCGGCCCTCCGGCAAAAACTGATCATTGTGGTTGAAATTCGGTTCGTTATAGGTTCCTTCCGGCGCGCGCAATTTGTCTCCATCCAGGGAATATTGCATATATCCTGCACTAACCCCTGCGGATAACAGGGTTGTCCGGCCCAATTCGAGCGAATAACTGTAACTCAGCGCTGCCTGGGTGGTCCGGTGAGCGCCGATCGCGTCGTTTTCCACTTTCAGGCCAATGCCGCTGCTGATCACATACAGCGGCATGTGGGCATTGGCGTGCTGCGTTACCGGCGCCCCGAGCAGACCCGACCACTGTTGCCGGTATGCACCTGTGGCAACGAGGGTGTTTTCAAGCCCCGCATAAGCCGGGTTCAGGGCATAGGGATTCAGGCTGTAAAGGCTGTATTGGGGCGCCTGCTGCGCAATGAGGCAGGAAGTATATGCTATTAATATAGGTGTAAAAACGTTTTTCATACCTGAATCGGAATATGGACAGCGTGAATGTACAACTTTTAACTCGTTTCAATCACCTGCCGGAATTCGTCAGGCGTCCGAACAGGGCGCTGACAGGTAAAATCCCGGCAGACGTAAATCAAAGCGTCTGTTTCTCCCGTTTTTTCGGCTAAAAGCGGCACGGATGACCCGGCTTGCCGGCTTGCCGCAATTACTTTGTTCGGTAAAAATTCTTTTTGCAGCAATAAGGCTTTTTCCGGGGCATTGTCTCCAACCACAGCAATTTCGTGCAAGGGGTATACTTCATTCAACAAGGCGGTCGCCCAACGTTCGAACGACAACGGATATTTTTCCACCGCTTCCTGCATCGCCCGCAACATACCGGAAGCCGTTTCGCGCCATGCTGGCCGGTCGAGCAAGATACCCAGGCGTTGCAGGTTATGCACCATAGTGCTGTTGCCGGAAGGTGTGGCGTTGTCGTACAGGTCTTTTTTGCGCAAAATGATGTCGGTCTGCCCGGAATCCGTAAAAAAGAACAAGCCGGACTCGCGGTCGTAAAAATAACTCAAAACATAGTCCGTATATTTTCCTGCAAGTTGCAAATACCTGACATTAAAGGTGATTTGGTAAACATCCGTCAATGCGGCGATCAGAAACGCGTAATCATCGAGGAATGCATTGTATTGAGCCGCTCCGTTTTTCCAGCAATGGTGGAGGCGGGCGGTGGTATTGGTTAGTGGGTCATCGGGCGCGGAGCCGGCGGCAAATTTTTGCAGCATAAATTCCACGTTTCGCAAGGCCGCCTCCCGGTATTTTTCATGCCCCAATGCCGTAAATGCAGCCGCATATGCCGAAGCCATGAGCGCATTCCAGCCAAGCAGCACCTTGTCGTCGAGTCCCGGCCAGACTCGTTTGGCACGCACTGCGTACAATTTCTCCCGGGCCTGGCGCAGCCGTTGTTGTAAAGACTCCACATCCAATCCGTTCGCTGCCGCGAAGGTTTCATAAGCGGAGGGACGCCAGAGAATATTTTTTTCTTCCCAGTTGCCGGATTCGGTAACGCCGTAAAAAGTGCAAAAAAGTGGCGCGTCATCCCCCAGTACGGAATCAATTTCGTCTTTATCCCACACATAAAATTTCCCTTCAATGCCTTCGGAATCAGCATCCTGTGCAGCATAAAATCCACCTTCAGGGTGCGTCATTTCGCGCTCGATGTAAAAAAGGGTCTCCTCTATCACTTCTTTAAGAACGGCAGACGGTGGACGGTGGACGGTGGACGGTAGACGGTGGACGGTAGACGGTAGACGGTGGACGGTGGACGGTAGACGGTGGACGGTGGACGGTAGACGGTGGACGGTGGACGGTGGACGGTGGACGGTGGACGGTGGACGGTGGACGGTGGACGGTGGAGGGTGGACGGTAGACGGTAGACGGTGGACGGTAGACGGTGGACGGTGGACGGACGTATACCGTCTGTCGTCTGCCGTCAGTTTGTACGCTTCCGCGAGCACGGAGACGAGCAGGGCGTTGTCGTAGAGCATTTTTTCAAAATGCGGCACCAGCCACTCGCGGTCGGTGGCGTAGCGCGCAAAGCCGCCGCCGACCTGGTCGTAAATGCCGCCACCGATCATTTTTTCGAGTGAAAACAGGGCGTGCTCGAGGGCTTCCGGATTGCCGGTGAAGTAATGGTAGTTGAGCAGGCACTGGATTGCCATCGTGGAAGGGAACTTCGGCGCGCCGCCAAAACCACCTTCCAGGCGGTCGAATTGCTCGCGCATTTGGTAATAGAGGGTTTCGGGGTTTGAGGGTTTGGGGGTTTCAGGGTTTAAGGGTTTGAGGGTTTGAGGGTTTAAGGGTTTGAGGGTTTCGGGGTTTAAGGGTTTCGGGGTTTCAGGATTGGGGGCCAGTCTGGTTTTGGAAACAAACAGGTTGTCGTTGCGCTGAATGTGATTGAGGAGTTTTTCCGCCTGGTCGAGTGCAACGTCGCGTTTGGATTCCCAGATACTGGTCAAGTGTTGAAGCAACTGAAGCCAGGAAGGGCGATTGTGCGCCGGGCGGGGTGGAAAATACGTGCCGGCGTAAAAGGGTTTGCCTTCGGGTGTCAGAAAACAATTGAGCGGCCAGCCGCCGCCGCCGGTCAGTATCTGGCAGGCATCCATGTACACGGCATCCACGTCGGGGCGCTCTTCGCGATCAACCTTGATGTTGATGAAATTTTCGTTCATAAACATCGCAATATCCTGATTTTCAAATGATTCACGCTCCATCACATGGCACCAGTGGCAGGTGGAGTAGCCGATGCTGACCAATATGGGTTTTTGTTCCGCCCGCGCCCGCGCGAAGGCCTCGGGTTTCCAGGCATACCAATCCACGGGATTGTGCGCGTGCTGGAGGAGGTAGGGAGATGTTTCGTGTTGGAGGCGGTTCATTGTTCCATTTTTTTTGAATCCAGGGTTATAACAAGCCTCCCGGCCTACTGTTTGTAAATACCGGACCATGAAAGGTCCTTATACCAAAGTAAAATCCCTTGCCGGATGATTTCGGCAAGGGATTTTATTGATTTACAGCGTGGATCACTCCTCCACCAACTCAAAATCCGTCCGCCGGTTCTTCCGCCGCCCTTCATCTGTGCCATTGTCGGCCACCGGCTTATCAGGGCCGTTGCCGATCACGATAAACCGGTTGCGCGGCATACCGTATTCTTTGACGAGGTAGTCGATGACGGATTGTGCACGTTTTTTGGACAAAGCGACGTTGGAAGCGGCGTTGCCCACGTTGTCCGTATTGCCTTCCACGCGTACACGGCTGTTGGCGAAGGCTTTGGCGATCGGCACCATCTCGTTGTCGACGATGTATTTGGCATTTTCGTCTAATTGAAATTCACCGGTACGGAAAGAGATACTCACCCGTTTGGTTGCCACGGCTTCCCGGCCTTTGGCTTCACTTTCTGAAATGGCGGCAAATGTTTTCTGGCCTTCGGCGGCGTGTTCGTTGCCGCTCAAGGTGGAACGTTCCACCGCGCTGAAATAGGCGGCTTTTGACCAGCCCGGCACCACATCGCTGCCTTTGAGTACACCTACGTTGCGGTATTCCTTCGTCATGCGGGAGTACAATTCTTCGCCCGACACCCCTTTGTAGTTGGCGCGGTTCAGGCCGAAAAATTGAGGTTATCGCCGTGTGTGCACAGGCGTACGTTGTCGATGGACTTGACCGCATCGTCCTTGGTAAAGCCGTCGAATGCATCGGCCAGGATTTGTGCGGCTTCCTGCTTGGCCGCAGAACTGTTGTTGATTTCGGCGGCGCCTTTCATCCAGCCTTCATACAACTGCTGCACACGTTCCCGGTTGGCTTCCACCCATTTGCGTTTGGCGATAAACACGTCGGCGATGATATTGGAAGCATTCCGGGTGCTCTGCAATACCCGCGCGCCGGGCACTTTTTGCACACATTCTTCGTCAAAAGGCGACCAGACGACGGCGGCATCCACGTTATTGGCCTTGAAAGCATCGGCGGCTTCCACGGGAGACGGCACACCCACAATCTTCACGTCGTTGGTGGTCATACCCGCTGCGCTGAGCAACCAGATCAGGAAGGAGTGGGAAGGGGACATTTCGGCCACGGCAATCTGTTTTCCACGCAAGTCGCCCACCGAACCGATGCCCCGGCGCACCACGATGGCGTCGCCGCCCCGCCACCAGTCGGCCTGGAACACCACAACAGGATCGTAAGCGGCCAGTCCGGGCATTTCGGTAGGCAATGCGTCGATGGTAGCCCACAATAACTGTACTTCGTCGTTTTTCCAAGCATTGCGGCTGGCGGTGGGGTCGTCGAGGATCTTAAATTCCACGTCGAAGCCATAATCTTTTCTGAAACGGCTATCGGCATTAGGTTTAAAACCTTTATTCCAGTATTGCCCGCCGGCATAACCGCCCCAGGTGACGACACCCACCCCGATAGTATTGGCATCGGAAGAGGAGCCCTCGCCAAACAAACCGCCGCCACCGTCTTCCGTTTTTGCTTTTTCCTTGAGTTCCTTGCCGGTTTTGGTGTTGTTCATAAAATAACGCACACCAGAAATACAACCGCTACGATGAGGAGTGTGATGAGAAATTTTGAAAATGACGTTAGTCGAGCCATGAGTGTTATTGGTTATTGGTTGTTGGTTATTGGTTATTGTTCAAAAAAGGTATCGTATTGATTGCCACCGCGTTCTGATTTGGCAGGAACCTGAACGGGCGCATTCAGGTCGAGCACCTCGCTGGAGTTGTTGGCTTTGGCGATCAGTTTGTTTTTGTCGCCGCCAAGCAGGAAGGATACCCCTTCTTTTTCCCATTTTTCCAGCATTGCAAGGCCTTCTTCTTCAAAAACGCCGTTCTGGAGGTCGATACCGTCCATGAAGTTTTTGGACATGTCCATAAAACGTTCCATTTCGCCGACTTTTTGACCGACGTCTTCCGCCATCGCTTCGAGGGCCATGTCGTACATGTATTTTTTATCGTTGTTGCCGCTGAGGATCGCCTGGGCGGATCGGATAGCGCTGTGGCTGGCTTTGATGGCCTTGTATTCCTGCTCTTTCACCACGACCTGGTCGGACAGGTCTTCGAGCATGATTTCCGAGTTTTCGTACATTTTGACCAATACCCGGTAAAGGACTTCCATTCGTTTGTAGAGGTCTTCGAGTTTCATGTTCGAATCCTGCAAACGCCCGGCTTTGCGGGCCTGGAGCACCATGAGCGCGTCTTTGCCGGTTTCTTTGGCTTTGCCGGCGAGGCTCAGGTTGTTCTGGATGTTGCGCTGGTTTTGCTTTATCATCTCCATGAGTTTGTACATCTGGCCTTTGAGGCTGCTGATCTGGCCGTTCATTTTGCCCAGACTGTCTTTCAAATCCTCGATATAACTTTTCAGGATACCGATGGGGTCGATTTGTACAAAAATGCCGGTGATCCAGCGCATGACAGATTTGTACATGTACCACACCAAGTTGCGCATTTTGGGATCGAGCACAACGTATACCACGGCAGCCAATGCCGCCAGCAGTCCGGCCAGATAGAGGGTGTTTTGCGCCAGGTTGATCAGAACGGGCAGCGCTTTATAGAGTAAAAAGCCACCGCCGAGCAGCAAAGCAGCCATAAATACACCTCCGGTGAGGCCTTCGGGGCGTTCCCAGAAATTTTTGGGTTTGATCGGTTGCAAGTCAGTCATTTCGAATTGCGAATGTGATAGGTGAGTGAGTGAGTTGGAAAGTCGTTATTTAACCTTTATTAAAAATACTATTAAAAAACAGGCGTACCGTGCGGCGAAACCGATCGTTGATAAAATAAAGCACAACGAAAGCGAGCACAAATACCCAGAACAGGCTGATGGTCAGTTTTAGCAGAAAATAGATCAGCCACAACGCCAGCAGGCCGGCGAAGAATGCAATGATCGGATTTTTAAGCAAGTCGTTCATGATATGTTTTTGATTTATTGATCTGGCCTTTTGCCGGAGTCCGGCCGGCTCCTACTTGAGGTGCTGCTGAATTTTCCCGATATCTTCCCGGATCTGGCCGCTGATTGACTGGAAAGTGGCTTCAAAATCAGCTTTGGTGTTTTCAATTTTTACCGTGCTGTCGGCTACTTCCCTGCGGATTTGTTCACTTTGTTTTCGGTGTTCCTCGATTTGCTGGGTCAGTTGTTTGATCTGTTCCGCTTTTTGCTGGATCATGGCTTCCAGGTTTTTTACTTCTTCTTCCCGGTTGCCGATAAGCCTGGAGCGCTGCTGAGCGTGGGCTTCGTTGAATTTAGCCTGTTCGGTCGTCAGAACATTGAGGTAAAACTGCGCGGAATCGGTCAGTTTGGCCGGCGTAATACCCATCGTCTGGGCCATGGCATACGCCGAATGAAACCGGGTGGGTTCGTCCATCGGCATCTTCGACAAATTTTTCAAAGCCTGGCGGAACTCTAAGTAATCAAATCCTTCCTGGTTATTTTTTTCCAGTGCGCCCAGCAGAATTTCCACAAATTTATCGCTGACGGCACCCGCACCGGCGGTCACTGCCGTTTCCGGCGCTTTTCTCGCAACCGGCGGCGACGTCATTTCTGCCGGATGTTGTGATGTTGTTTGCGGATTATTGCCCTGGCCTTCCCCGCCTTCTTCTTCCTGGACAAATACGGACTTGAATTTTTTAAAAAAATCGCTCATTGTGTAGGTGTAGAGATCAAAAATGATGGAGGAACCAACCGCCTTCCCAATATCGTCGTCGACAATCCGGGAATTTCGGACAAAGTAATGCAAAACGACCGATAAAATTAAAATGAAGGGGCAGTTTCAAGTTGCAATAATTCTCAAATCGCCACAAAACCAAAAATCGGGTTTCCTTTGCAGGCCGAACAGCCCAACAGATATTACAGCACCTTACCGATGACATTCGACGTCACCATTCCTATCCTCAACGAAGAAGAAACGCTCGACCGGCAGGTGCGTATCCTGCACCGTTTTTTAAAAAATAATTTTCCCGAACCCGGACAGTGGCGGATCGTGATCGCCGACAACGGCAGCACCGACCGCAGCCCGGAAATTGCCGGCGCCCTGAGCCACGAATTGCCGGAGGTGGCACTCGTGCGGGTGCCGGAAAAAGGGGTCGGCCTGGCCCTCAAAACCTCCTGGTCAAAAAGCACGGCGGATATCGTGGGGTATATGGACCTCGACCTGGCTACTGATTTACAACACTTTATACAGGCTTATCATGCACTGGCAACGGAAGGTTTCGACCTGGTTTACGCTACCCGCCTGCACCACAAATCACGCGTGATCGGCCGCACGTTGAAAAGGGAAATTACCTCCAGGGTATTCAACGGTATTCTGAAAATGTATCTCGGCACCCGGTTTTCCGACGGCATGTGCGGGTTCAAATGGCTGCGCCGCGAACACCTGTCTGCATTAATGGAGGGCGGCGCAACCTCGAACGGTTGGTTTTTCAGTACCGAGCTACTCGCCGTTGCAGAATGGAAAGGGCTGAATCTGTGCGAATTACCGGTAAAATGGACGGACGATACCACCGAAAGCAAGGTAAATATCATTGGCCTCGCGAAACAATACCTGAAAGCGATGCAGGTGTTAAAAAAGCGAAAACCTTAGTTCAGTCCAGTTCGAACTTATACCTCGGCCCGATGGGGAAAAACCCTTCCCGTTCGTAAAACCGGAGTGTTTTTTCGTACTCCGCGCCGGGTGTAGTCACTTCCAGCCGCATCCAGCCGCGCTCCGCTGCAATGTCTTTGACGGCATCCAGCAGCATTTTGCCCACACCTTCCGATCGGTAGGCCGGAACGACGTACAGTTCGTTGATCACGCCGATATACCCGCCGGCATACAACGACAGGGTCTCCACCACGGTCATCACTCCTACGGCATCCCCTTCTTCGTCGGCAGCCAGCAGGGTGGAATGCCGGTCATCGGCGTCGATTTCGGCAAAAACCGAGGCGATTTGTGCGGCGTCGGGCGTGTGGCCCACTTCTTCAAACAAACTGGCTAACAATTCGGCGACCAAGCCGGTGTGCGATTCGTCGGCGATATAAAGGTTTATCATGTCAAATAAATTATGCGGTGCATATTTACAGCTTCGCCGGCAAGTTACCACAGATAAAAGACGTAATGCAACGCCATGATAAAAACCCTCGTACTCGGCTCTGCACAATGGGGCTGGACGGTGCCCAAACCGGAGGCATTCCGCCTGCTGGACACCTGGCTTGGGGCCGGTTTCCGGGAAATTGACTGCGCCACCAACTACCCGATCAATCGCCGCCCCGCCGATTTCCGCGCGTCGGAAAAAATTTTACTGGAATACACGCGGGCACACGGCTTGCGCGACCTGCGGATCACCATGAAAATCGGCAGCTTGGACAACATGCGGTCGCCGGACATCAACCTGAGCCC
The DNA here is from genome assembly GCA_016713985.1 of Lewinellaceae bacterium. Taxonomy (GTDB): domain Bacteria; phylum Bacteroidota; class Bacteroidia; order Chitinophagales; family Saprospiraceae; genus M3007. Next base: position 88,240 of record JADJOD010000006.1, read on the forward strand.
TTCTTTTATCCTGATGATGGGGGAAGAATACCACCGCCTGTTCGATGGCAACCTCGATTGTGTGATGTTCCATTGGGACAACCGTAACTCGGAATCCGACATAAACGCTTCGCTGGAAGCCTTGTGCTCCCTGCAAAAAGAAGCCGGTATCCGGCCGGGGCTCTCGGGCATTGCACACCCGGAATTGTATGCGCGGGCAAACGAGATTTTTCAACTGCAATTTGATATTCAGTTGAAACACAACATCTTGCAGTCAGATTTTGAACGGTACCAATCTTTGCACACCCGCTCTTCTTCCGAAAATGCGCCCTTGCCGCAACACACCGGCCGGGTGGAGCATCGTTTTTTCGCCTACGGGATCAATGCAGGCGGGATAAAACTGGAAGAACGGTATGAGCAGGGCAGCACGTTTCTTGCCCGGGGCGGGCAGGTGGAAAAAGCGAGCCCCGTCCTTGAAAAAATTCGCGCAATCCAGCCCGGTCTGAATACCGCTTTTGTACGTCCACCACTTAAAACGATGAACCACATCGGTCTGATTTATGCCGGACAACACCCCGGCTTGAACGGCCTGTTGCTGGGGGTGTCGTCAGAAATTCAGTTGAAGCAAACTTTGGATTTCTGGCGAAACCTGGAGACGTTCGATTATTCGGATGTGTATTCCGCCTTAGATAAAATTGCCCGCAGCTACCGGGCCGGCGCGGCGGGCAATTTATAAGCCCTGATATTATAAGAAGGCCTCAGAAACAATTTTTTACAAATGCATCCGCTCTTTTTTTCCCAGCAGAATTTCTTTGGCTTCGACCCGATCCGGGTCCGGCACACAACAATCTACGGGACAAACCGCTGCGCATTGGGGCTCTTCGTGAAAACCGACACATTCCGTACATTTATCGGGCACGATGTAATAGTAGTCGTTTGAGACCGGGTTGTTTTTTCGCGAGGCATCCACGGTTGTTCCATCTTCCAGGGTATATTGTCCTTTTACGGTATTTCCGTCTGAAATAGCCCATTCCACCCCTCCTTCATAAATCGCATTATTGGGGCATTCCGGCTCGCATGCACCACAATTGATGCATTCGTCAGTAATCATTATTGCCATATCGAAATCCTGATTGTCTTTTCTTTCGAAACAAAAAGCGTTTCCAAAAGTTGGCGCAAATGTAAAAAGGTTTAAGGGTTTAAGGGTTTAAGGGTTTAAGGGTTTCAGGGTTTAAAGGTTTCAGGGTTAGAGCAGCGCTTAACCCTGAAACCCTGAAACCTTTAAACCCTGAAACACTTTTCATTGCACTGCGCGTACAAAAGCGTCGATTTTGTCTTTGTCGAGTTTGCGCTTCAGCGAATCGGCTTCGCCGCGGGTTTTGAATTTGCCTACACTGATGGAGAAATAGGTGGAGTTCGGGAAACGTACGATCTGGGCCGTGTTATAGCCGGCCTTGTGCAAGGTATTCAGTTGATTTTGAGCGCGGTTTTCCATGAGGAACGAGCCCGCCACCACGTGATAGGAGTCTTTGTCGCCGCTGCTGATGGAAACCGCGCCGGTAGCCGGCGGTGCGATATTGACATTGTTATTTCCTGTGGCGGCCGGCGGAATGCTTGCCGGAGCGCCGTTGATCTGTCCGTCTACATAAACCATCGAAGCGCCCTGCACACCCGCCAGAATCCGGACTTCGGTGCGGCGATTGCGCGCATGTTCCTGATCCGTGCAGGAAATACCGTCGCGGCATTTATTGCGCGGCTCACTCTCGCCGTAACCAACCGGACGAAGGCGAACCCGGTCGATCCCCTGAACGACTAAGTAATCAACAACTCCGTTGGCGCGGCGCTGGCTGAGTTGCTGGTTGTATTCATCGTTGCCACGGCAGTCGGTATGGCTGGCGAGTTCAACCTTGATGCTGGGGTGCTGCTGCAACAAGGCAACCAGCAAGTCCAGGTCTTTCCGGGCATCCGGGCGAAGTGTGGCGTCGTTGAAGTTGTAATAAATATTGGGCAATTCGATGACCGAACCGGGCAAAAGCGGCGCGACGGAAATGTTTTGCATGGTCAGTTGATTGGGCAACCACCCTTCCGTATCGATCTCGGTACTTCCCACTAAGCGGTTGGCCTGGTACAATTCCAGTTTATACTTAGTGCTGGGATTGAGGTAGTGATCAACCATACCATTCGCATCGGTAATTACGGTATCCCGCTCGCCGGTGGATTTATTGGTCAAAATAACGGCAGCGCCCGCCAGCGGAGCGTTGGTCACGTAGTTGAAGACCGACGGGTTCCACTGGAGTTTTCCCGAATTGGGCGTTTTGTCTAACTGCACCGACACCTCATTGCCGGGTTTGGACATTTGTACCCGGATTTGTTTGGTTTGATAGCCTTTTTTGGAAACACTGATGGCATAATTGCCGGGTTTTACCTCCGTAAGAAACCGGCCCTTGGAATCCGTTTCTCCGTTGATGCCTTTATCGGGAGGCATGGCTTTCATCACGTCCTGGCCGTTGACGTTTTGGATCGTGATCATATTTCCTTCTTCGTCGCGCCCGATAACGTTATTGGCGTCGTAATTGAGCAGTTGCACGGCCGACAAGCTGATCGGCGAACCGGAAGCTTTGTCCGTCACAACAATTTTAACATCCAGGTCCCTGTCCGGCACCCGTTTGTTTTGCAGCAAATAGTCGTCAAGGTTGCCGTTTTCGGTGTGAAAACTAAAAATATCGTCGGCGCCGGCGCCCCCGTTTCCATTGGAAGAATAGTATCCGTTAATTTTGTTCAGGTCGACGATCAGGCCAAAATCATCGCCCCGGGTGTTAAACGGAGCGCCCATATTGATGGGTTTTGTCCATTGGGTGCCTTCCGGAATGACGTAGTAGAGGTCCAGCCCGCCCTGGCCGCCTTCGATCCCGTCGGAAGCGTAATAGAGGGAGTTGTCGGCGTGAATGAACGGAAATGCTTCATTTCCACTGGTATTTACACCGGCTCCGAGGTTGACGGGTTCACTCCAGGATTCGCCGACGCGGTAGGACACAAATATGTCCATGCCGCCGCTGCCTCCCGGGCGATTGGAAGTGAAAAACAGTTTGTCGCCGTCGATGCTGATGGCCGGATGGCAATCGGCATAACCTTCATCATTCACCGGAAATATCGGTTGGGGTTCGGTCCACAGTTCCCCTTCTTTTTTGGAAGAATAGATCCGCATCATCAGGCTGCCGTCTTTACTGTATTTCTCGCGGCCGTCGACGATGATATTCCGGGAGAAATAAACCACTTCGGCCGTGCGGTCGAAACACACGGGGCCTTCGTTGTATTGGGTCGAAATTTCCCTGGAAAACGGTTCGGCTACCGTCAGGCTGCCCTCCGCGCTGCGCCGCGAACGCAGAATAGACGTGTACAGCTGATTACTCTTCTTATCCGTGAGTTTTTTCAGACCGGCATTGTTGGTGGAAATAAAAACGATACCGTCTTCAAAAAAGGTAGGACTGAATTCCAGGCCTTTGGTATTGATAGCGTCTTCATTTTTTACCTGAACCGTCACGGGTTCGGTGTCAGATTGTGCTGACAGGATGCCGGTTGACAGGAAGAAGAGGATGATGAATGTAATATGCTTGCGGGCTTTCATGATTCCCATGATTTTTGAGAAAATTGATGGTGATTACTTTGCCGCGTTTGTGTCGGTTGTGCAACGGACTTGACGCGACTTTGAAAATTAGAGAAAGAATCGGGGACTGAACACGTTCTTCTTTTTGTTGCTTTTTTTCAAATCGGCCTGCAACATCAGTTCTATCGAACCGCCGTTGTAGTCTTTCAGATCGGAAAGGGAAAAATCGTACGCGGCGCCCGCCTACCTGCGGGGTCGCTTGCCAGAATACGAGCAAGTCGATGGATTCCCCCGGACCGTCGCCGCCCAGTCGATAGGAAATACCGGCGGTAACTTTTTGCCGGATATCGAGATTGATGTTGATATCAGCGTCGAACGGCGCATTCTCGACGTATTTTACCAGCACTGCCGGCAACAGGTTGATGTCTTCGCTCAGCGGAAATATCCCGCCGGCCGTGCCGTAAAAGTGCCGGTATTCTTTGGCGGAAATCGGGTTTAAAGCCGAATTTAAACCGATGGTGCTGGAATAGATACGAGGCACCGAAAAACCCACGTAAAACTGGTTGGCGAAAACGCCGTACACGCCGGCGCCCACGTTCCCGTAAAAATCGCTGATCTTTTGGTTGTCGAGAGAGGGGTCGCCAATCGTTATCGGTTCAGCCTGATCCAAAGCCATACCCAACGAACGCAGGGAGCCCTGAATACCAACCCGAACGGAAGCATTTTCCGTAGAAACCACGTCGTAAGAATAGGCGAGTGTCGCGTGAAAGTCGCGCTGCAAACCAATTTTCAGGTACGACATGGTAACGCCGACACCTACACGCGGCGTTAAAAACGGGGAGTTGAAACTAACCAGCCCGGATTGTGGAGCGCCTTCAAAGCCCAGCCACTGACTGCGGAAAATCGCCGAAACGGTTGGTGTACCCCGTGCGCCTGCATAGGCCGGGTTGTACAGCAACTTATTGTACATGAATTGCGTGTAGTGGTGATCCTGCTGGGCAGAAAGTTGCACGCCGGCCAGTTGTATAATGAAGAGAAGGAATAATAGTTTTTTCATTGCAATATGGTTTGAAGGTGGTACAGGAGAAAGTTTGAAGATGCGGGAAGGATTGTGTTTTTACAATGGCCCCGCATCCTCAAACTTTCGGATGCTCCACCCCGATTCAACGGAATATTTCTACAAAACCCTTGATAACGGGCTCGTTCGGGCCTGGTTTAAAAATATAGAAGTACACACCGTCGGGCAGGTCTTTACCCGGTTCTCCGTCGAGTGTACCCCTCCAGGCTTTGGCGGGATCGTTATCGTATGGCGCCGCTTCGTACACTTTATCACCCCATTGGTTGTACACCACCAGCGAGTTGTCGCGATACAGGCCGGAGTTGATACAAGGTATCTCCAGCCAGTCATTTACCACGTCACCGTTGGGAGTGATGATATTGGGCACAAGCGAGCAATCTTCCACCCGGATCACCTGAATCGTAACCAACGCCATGTCGCAGAGGTTGGGGCATGATTTTGAACAAACTTCATACAGGAAAGTAGCTTGTCCGCCCGTTTCCGGGGCGTCGAAAGAGAACAATCCGTTGCCGAGATTGGTCAAACCGGTCAGATCGCCTACCTCCGTGATACTGAAGTCGGAAGCCGGGACAAGAACGTCATTGGTCAGGATGTTGAAGGTATCCGTTGTTCCGGGAGCAATATATATATCGGTATCGTCAATGGCATCGGGAGCACTGGCCAGTTCCAGGGTTACTGAATCCAGGGGCGTGAGTCATCCGTTGATATTTGCCTGCACGGTATAAAGGCCTTCCGTATTGGTGCCAAAGCCGGTGACGGTGATCTGATACGTATCGGGGTAGGGTGCTTGCGGGCCGGTCCAGATATAAATGGCGCCGGGAATCGAATCTGAGGTCAGGATAACGTCCTGGTTGACACAACCGAGCGTAGGGTTGGAGAATACATTCAAAGGTGCAAGGTCCTGCACATCGATGATCACCACACATTCCGCCGAGTTGCCCGACGAATCCACCGCCACAAAAGTCAGCGTATCCGAGCCGATTGAAAACACCTCCCCCGGCAATCCGCCGGCTGTTTGGGCATAGGAAGCGATCTCACAGTTATCCGTCGCAGCCGGCAAATCGAAATCGATCCGAACGCCGTCGCAACCGGTCACGGTATCTGCGAAGAAAATAAATTCGTCGGGGTCGGAAAGTACCGCGCCGCCCGTGTTCAATACAATCGGGCTTTCCGGACAACCAATCAACGGCGCCTCATTTTCAGAAACGGTCACGATAAACGTAGCCGTCGTAATCATACCGGTGGAATCGATCGCCGTATAAGAAACGGATGTCGGTCCCAGCGGAAAGGAGTCGCCGGGCATGTAATTGGAATACAAGGTATCCACTTTGCAGAAACCAACCGGAGTCGGCGGCGTCCAGGTAGCGGCCGTTTGCGAGCAGCCGGTCACCGTGATGTCTTCCGGAACATTGGTAAAGCCCGGTTGGTTGGCCGCGACAATTTTTACCTCGAAGGTGCAGGAATCGTAGTTTCCACTGGCGTCCTGGACAAAACAAACCACATCCGTCGTGCCGTTAAAGAAGGCGCTGCCGGAGGAAGGAGTGGATGCCACGATAAGGTCTGCCTGTGGTGTACAATTATCCGTAGCCGAAGGCAAATCCCAACTGACCACTTCGCCACAAGGGCTGGCATTATTGATCGTTACATTCGGCGGACATGCGCTCAGTACCGGCGCGATCAGGTCGATAGCCGAGATGCTGAAATTACAGGTGCTTGTATTTCCGGCGACATCAAGTGCCGTGTACGTTACAACGGTAATACCTGCCGGGAATGAAGAACCGGGGGCAAAATTTGACGTCAGGCTGTCAAGAGCGCAGTTGTCGGTGGCCACCGGGAGGTCCCAGAAAAGTGTGGTATCACAGGCACCCGGAGGAAGTGTGAGTAATACACTGTCCGGGCAACCCAGAATGATCGGCGGAATGTTTTCCGTCACCGTCACCGAAAAACTACAGGTTGTGGTATTCCCGGCTCCGTCGGTCGCAGTATACACCACCGAGCTGGTACCTACGGCGAAAAAGTTGCCGGATTGGGAAGCGGAAGCAGGCGTCAGCACGCCCGAACAGTCATCGGTAGCCGATACCGTCCAGGTGGGGAAAGCGCCGCAGGTATCCTGCGCCGTTGCCAGGGTAATATCGGCAGGGCACGTGATTTCCGGCACAACGTCGTCGAGTACCGTGATCACGAAAGAACAGGTGGAGACGTTGTTAAAATCGTCCATTGCCTGATAAGTGATCAAAGTATCACCCGGCGGGAAGACCGCGTTGGATGCCGCCGTCCCGGAAAGGGAAATATCCTGGTCGCAGTTGTCCACAGCGCTGATCGCAAACGGCACAACAGCCGTACAACCTGCGCCACCGTCCGGAGTTACCGTAAAGTCGTCGGGGCAAATGAGGATCGGCGCCGCCGTGTCCTGCACGGTTACCAAGAAACTGCAACTGGCTGTGAGACCGGTAAGGTCCGTTACCGTGTACAATACCAAGGTCTGGCCGACCGGAAAAATGCTGTCGGGTGTAAAATTGGAGGTCACCGTCAGGCTGGTCTGGCCACAGGCGTCGATCGGAGTGGGCGGTTGCCAGTTTACCTGCTTTTGGCAGGCAAAAGCGGGTGCGATATCCGTAACACCTGTCGGGCAGTTCAAAAACTGGGGCGGGTTGTTGTCCACCACGGTTACCGACATGGAGCAGTTGGCCACATTGCCGGCGCTATCCGTCACGGTGAACAATACCAGAGAAGTGCCGACATTAAATACATCGCTGACCGGTATCCGGGTAATTGTATCGATGCCGCTGCAGGCATCGGTAGCGATTGGCAACGGGATATTCACGTTGGCGTTACATTCGTTGGCCACGGCATCCACCGTAATATTGGCCGGACAAGTGACATTCGGCGGAGAGGTATCGCCGCCTTGCTGCACATAACCTGAAATAGTTAATACCGGTACCGTATTGATGGAACTGTTGATGGCTTCTATAAACCCGGTGAAATCAATATTGGAAATCATGGTCGGGTCCAGCACAGTAAAATAGATCGTAAAAAAGGCGCCGCCGTCGGGTATCTGCGGCCAGCCGCTTCCGGGGCCGCCGGCAAAAAAGGAAATGGTGCCGTTGGCCGCCGTAGTGAAGTTGAAATCGCCGGGCGACAGGTCGAGGCCCGGGTAATCATTGTTAATCGTGTCGAATTCCAATACCGCCTGATTCCAGCTGAGGGAAAACTGCAAGCCGACGATATCGGTCCAGTTCTCCACATACATATTTAAGGCGATCTGTGCGCCTACACCCTGGCAATCAACCGATATGGTGTCGATGGAAAGGGTGAGCAGGCCGGAGGCATTGACCGTTACCGTAAAAGAACAGGTACTTGTATTGCCCGCCTGGTCGGTAGCCGTGTAGGTGACGGTTGAAACGCCCGGATTATACGTTCCATTGGCATTTCCCTGTCCCTGGCTGCTGGTTGCGCCGGTGCTTACATAACTCAGGCCAACCGTTTGGCTACAGTCGTCCTGCAAGGTAAGCGGTTGCAAACCATTCACCTGGGCGCTGGAATTGCCGGTTGGCAAATCCACAACAACGTTTGCCGGGCAGGTAATAACGGGTGGAACGATGTCCGCAATATTGACCGTTCCGTTGATCCAGATGGCTGAAATTTCCTCCGGAGAGCCAGTTGCATTGGAAATAACCTCCCGGATGCTGGGTACGTCGCCAAAAGTAATGCCCGAATTTGTTCCTCCTGCACCCAATATGGTGAAGTTGAGGGTAAACAACACCGCTCCGTTCGGGAGTGTGGTTCCAAAACCGGCGTTGGTGGTCCACAAAAAGGACAACAACCCGCTGCCGGTTTGTGCGGTACCAAAATCGGAGGCGGAAAGTTGCAACAAGGGGTTAAAATTGCTTACAGAACTGTACTGAAGTACAAGCGCATCCCATCCGAGTGAAAACTGAAGGGATCCGAGCGAGTCGAAATTCAATGCAGTAATGTCGATCGATACCGTCTGGTTGCAGGAAACCGTCGCATTGGATGCAATAATGGTGAGTGAATCACTCGAGATCGACAGGTCGACGGTAACGGTAAACGAACAAATGGCTGTATTTCCCCCCACATCCGTCGCCGTGTACGTTACGGTGGAAAGGCCGATATTAAAACCTGCGCCGCTGGCATCGGGGTCATTCGGCGCACTGGTAATCGTCGCGCCGCCGGAAGCCCAGCCAACATTCGCCACGGGAGCACAATTGTCCGTAATACTTTGCGGGGCAATACCGTTGACGGGTGTCGGGCCACTGCCCTGTACCGTAACGTTTGCCGGGCAGGTAATCACAGGCGCTTTGTCGTCAACGGGTTTTACCCCGCCGGACATCACCATGTGTGGAAGAATGTCGCCATTTTCGTTGGCCACTTCGATCACCGCGGGGAAATCAGTAAACATAACCGGGGCGAAGGGCCCTGCAACACGTCGGAATGCAATAGAGAAAACGATCGAACTATCCGGAGCCGAACTACCATTCGAACTCGTCCAGATAAAGGTCATTTTACCCTGATTAATAAAGGTGGTGGTATCAAAACCTACGTCGACACCCGGGCCGAGAAAAACAGGGCTCAGCGAGGTGGTATAGGCATAATCAAGTCGACTGGTATCCCACATCAACGTAAACTGGAGCGATCCGATGTTGTTGAAATTAACAACCCGGACGGGCACCAAAAACGTATCGGATGATGCACAGCCGATGGTGACTGTATCAGTTTTGAGGATAACAGCCTGAGCCGATGCTTCGCGTGTATAGATAAGCGATGCAAAGAGGATTAGGATTAATAGAATATTTCTCATGGTTTTAAAATTAAAAACCTCCCCCCATTCCCTCCAAAGACAAGTACATGTGGCGCACTTTCTTTGGAGGGTTGGGAGAGGCTGCTTTTTTAATCAATCAAAATCATCTTTTTGCGATCGCTGTGTTTCGGCGTTTCGAGTTCGTAGTAGTATACACCCGGCGCTCCGAATTCATCGCGGCGGAAATTTACTTCATTATATCCTTTATCGAAACTTCCGACCACTGTTTTAACCAATTGGCCCGATGCGTTGAACACCCGCAGTATGGTGCGGCCCGTTTCCGGCAGGCGGAATCCGATCGTCGTCAGGTCGTTGAACGGGTTGGGCTGGTTCTGGTACAGCGCAAAATCCGGCGAGGTGGCGCCATCCGGCGAAGTGACAAACTCAAAATCGAGTTTTGTGGCGTTGCCGTCGCGGTCGTACGCTTCCGCACGGGTGATCTGTGAACCCGGACGAAGAATTTCCGACAGGGACGAACCGTTGCGCAATACCTTGAATGTCAGCGTAAAGAGCACTTCTCCGTCCGCAACGCTCAGCGGAGTAGCCGTCACCCACAGGGTGGTCAGGCGGCCTTCCGACACATGGTTGGCGCCGAAGTTGGCGTCGCCCATTTCAGGCAATACACCTGCTTCAAAACCTTCCAGTTCAAATACGTTCGGGTCAAAATCGATGGTCATCTGGTAACCCGAGCGCTGGTTGAAACCGATGGCTTTAAACGGCACTTCGATGATTTCACCGGCCTGGTACGAACGGTCGTCGAGGCGGAAACGGAATGTTTCGGCGCGGTCGTCGATGTCGTCGCTGATCAAGCTCGGCGTGATACTGCCGTTGACGTCACCCATCCGAACGGCTACAAAGTCGTCGTCTAAGTAACTTACATCCACCGGTGTGTGGCTGATGCTCTGCGGGAACGGCACACTCAGCGGGTTTGGCGCCGGGAACACGTAGGATTTCGGAATAAACTTCCAGTCGGGCGAATTGGTGATGTGCGGCTTCGTGCCGAGGGCTACTTCCTGGATACGCGCATAGTCGATCAACGACAGGTTGCCTTCACCGCTGACATCAGCCGCTACAAACTGGTAAGGTGACGTAAGCAACTGAATATTCAGCACATGGCGTTTGATCAGCAACACGTCGCTACCCGTCAGACCTTCGTTACCCACCGTAACTTTCGAACATTGCACCGTGGAGTTGATATTATCGGGCACGCCGAACAGGTAGGTACCCGCAACACCGGTAGTTTGATTGGCCGTTACGGTTCCGGAAAGGGACACATCCACGCCAGGCACCGGTTTCGTCGGCACTTTCCAGGTCTGGATATCGCCGCCGAGTTCGAGGTCGGGTTGTGTGCAACTGATCTCAATGGTACCGTTTTCGATATCGATCATACTTACAGGCACATTAACACCCGCGCTGTCCTGCAGGAATTGAATACTAACCGGTGTGTTGGCAACAACAACTGGCGAAGTTGTTCCAACCGGAGCGCCGGCAAGCATAATATCGATACTGAACAAGATATCGAGAGTATCGATGTCATCGATACAACACATGAATGCTCCCAGGTTGTTGCCGGGTAAGAGGTTCACATCGAGGTCCGCCGCAATCAACGGGTCAATACTGCCCGGTGTAACGCCGAGTATGGTGCCCACGTTGGCATTATTGACGTGCAGGGTGAAAGAAAACCCGGTCACATCCACGAGGTTGGACACGATTACGGGTACCGAGACAATCTGTCCCTGACATCCGTCGGCGCTGCCGAGGCTGAGGGTGATTTTTGCGCCCGGTTCCACGATAGCCGTGTCGACCTGCAAGCAGCCGTTGATCATATCTACAACAGTCACGGTGTATGTTCCTGCTGCAAGTCCTGTGAGTGAATCGACGGTTTGGTTGTTGCTCCACGTGAAGGAGAAAGAACCGGAACCTCCGGTGGCAACCGCCGTGGCAGTTCCATCGTCGGCGCCGAAGTACGATTCGGGAGTACCTGTGGTGGTCAGCGAGAAGCCGGCATTGACACCCAGCATCACATTCACGTCCACGGTGCAGAAGTTGGAGTTTCCATTGACATCCACCACCGTCAGGGTAACCGGATTGATGCCGAGGTCCTGGCAATCGAAAGTCGACTGTGACAAGAACATGGTGTCGATTTCACAGTTGTCGTTGCTGCCCAGGTCGATGTCGTCCGCCAGTATGGTGCCCTGGCCGTTGGAGCCCAGCGAAATAACCACGTTGTCGTTACAAACAACGGTGGGTGCGCTGTTGTCAATCACCTGGATCAGAATGGAATCCTTGTTCACGTTGCCGCAAGCGTCTGTTGCAACAAAAATCACGTTGTAGGTTCCTACGGAATAATTGCCGCTGATATCTAATCCGCCGTTGCCCTGAGGAGCATTGTTGGTGACATCCAGCAAACTATCCGGCTGGCAATCGGTGAGGTATTGGCTGATATTAAGTACAACCGGCACTGTGCAGTTCTGGTTGGCCGGATAGTCCGCAGAATTGACGGTCAAGGTATCGGGCATGCCCAGGAACTGGGGAATTTCATTGTCCACGATCCGGATTTTGCGGGTATGCGTTTCCGTGTTGCCACAATTATCCACCGCCGTGCGGGTACGAACTACGGTATAGGTATATGCTCCGCAGGGGCCCTGGGCGATATCGATGGTATCCTGTTGCAAGGAAACCACCACGTTTTGTGTGCAGTTGTCGGTTGCCGTAACCAAAGAGGGTGCGGGCAGACCTTGCGAACAACTGATCGTATCGTCCGGCGGGTAGGCGCTCAATACGGGCGTCGCCGTATCCTGAACGAAGAATATTTGCACGCAGGTCGTCAGGTTCTTCGCCTGATCGAGTACTTTCCAGGTGCGGTGTATTTCGTAGCAGGTATTGCCGGTGCCCGGTACGATGGTATCCATGTGTTCGATGGAACTCACGGTACAATTATCCGTTGCGGTAGCGATGCCTTGTGCTGCCGTTGAAAAATCTGCGGTGCATTGCAGGGTTTTGTTCGGCGGGCAGGAGGTAATGACCGGGAATACGTTGTCCTGTACGATGATGTAGGTTTCGCAGGTGGATTCGTTTCCGGCCAGGTCTTTTACATACAATTTAACCGGATGTTGCGTCACACCGTCGGCATCGTCACAATCGAAAGTAATGGTGGTCGTGATCGGGCCCAGCGGGTCGAGGCGCTGGATTTTCAAATCCAGGTCGTCCACATCCGTGCAATTGTCGCTGCTGCTCGCATTGATATTGGCCGAGGTTACGGTTACCGTTCCCGAAGATTGCAGGGAAACACTTACGCCGTTGATACAAGCGGCGATCGGGTTGGTGCCGTCTTTTACGATCAACACAATGTTATAAGTAGAGGAATTGTTGTTTCCGTCCTTTGCCGTAAACACGAGTGAATACGTACCCATTGCCAATATTTCGCTGTAGTCGGCGCCTTGCGCGGTGCGGTTGTTCGTTATCACTAAAGTTGTTGAATCACAATCACTTACAAAAGGGTGCAATGTCTATTGCCACCGTGTCTTTGCAATCCATGTTATTCAAGTCGGTGAAAACCGTGATGGTATCCGGAGCGCTGGAGGCAAAAACCGGTGACAACGTATCGTCGATCGTCAGAATCTGAACACCCGTGGAAGAATTGCCCGAATCATCCGTAGCCGTCCAGGTGCGGCGGATCGTATAATTATAAGCGTTGCTGAACGAAGTGGTATCCTGTATGTAGTCGATGTCTACATCCAGGTCGCAGATATCTACCGCCGTGATATTGGCGGGGTCAGGAATAACGTCGCAGGCTTCCAGCGTCGTATTCGCCGGGATAGGCGACAAAACAGGAGCCGTGATGTCCGTAACCGTCACCTCGACAACACATTGTGCAACATTGTTGGCTACGTCTTTAACAATCAGGGCGACGTTGGCCGGCGAATTCAGATTGGCGCAGGTCAAAATGGCCGGGTTGAGGCTCAACGTAATCGGTCCGCAACCGTGCTGGTCGAAACTTCCGTTGTCAATTTCCGAAACAGAAAGTGCGTATTCACCCGCAGCGCTCAGGGTTACTGCAAACGGCGGCTTGCAGTTGGCGATCGGCGGAATGTTGTCCGCGAAGATGCTTACACTTTGCAGTTGGGTGGTGGTGTTGTTCTGCGGGTCGGTATATGACCAGGTGATGGCATAACTGCCGGCCGGAATGATGTACCGCGGCGGTCCGCCCGGTGTCAGCGGAGGCAAAATGCCCAGGACGCTGACGGAAGGCGTACCGTAGATGATTACCACCATGTTGCCGTTACAATCGGTAGCGGAAGGCGCTTCCACCGTGTCTTTTCCACAAAAACTGGTGATCACCGGCAGAATCGGAAGCACCGGTACCGGCGAGGTGCCGTCGAACAGGGTAACCGTAAACGTGCAGGAATCTTTCAAACTGTTCGGTTGTCCGTCCGTTGCCCTGACTTTTACCGTAAACACCTGGCCGGCCTGAACCGGGTTGACCAAGGTCGAAAGGAGGGTACCCGCAGTGGGGATTTGTTCCAAAATGACGTTATTCGGGCAGTTATCCGTAACACTCACCCCGTTCAGGTAACTTGGAACGGTTGTGGTGCCGTTACATGCCGACGAAATCGAGAGTGTTTGCGGGCCGGGGCAATTGATATCCGGCGCCTGTGTATCCACTACTTTTACCGTAAACGAACATACCGACGAATTGGAATTGGTCGAGCCGTCCGTGGCCGTATAGGTAATCGTGGTTTCACCTACCGGGAAAAACGTGGTCGGGTGGACGCTGAAAACCGGCGGGTTGGTATAAATAAAGGGCGCGGACACGTTGATGGCGCTTTGCACCGTCGGGTCGTCGATGGTTTCCGTTACGTTGTGCGTCGAACAATCGAGGAAATCGAGGTCGGCGCGGAAGGGGCGGTACCAGGAGAAGTTATTGCCGCAGTTGCCCGTGGCGTTCAGCACCGTAAATGTGCTGTCGCACACTTTTTGCCCGTTGCCGAACAGGAAGCCGAAAGGCTCGTTGATGACAGGGCCGTCCACATCCTGCACCACCACCGTAAAGGTGATCTGGTTGTTGTTGCCGCACTCGTCATACACATCGAAGGTGACGGTTGAAGTGCCGATGGGGAAACTCGTCGTGACACTTCCCGTTGCCGTTAACTGGAACGGTGTGGCCGGGCCAGAGGGGAACTGTATCGAGTAGTACACATCGAAAAATGACACTAAGGGCGCGGTACAATTGTCGATGATTTGACCGTCAAGCAGTGCCACCGTTTGGGGGGCAACACAAGCCGGGTAATCATTTGCATCCAGGTTGATCAATGTTTGTACATTCTGGAATGTCGGCGCCTCGGTGTCCACCGAAGTGAGGGTTTGCACGTGTGTGGTGGTATTACCCGCCTTGTCGGTCACCGTCCAGGTGCGCTCGAAGGAGAAATTATGGGTGCAACCATTTAATCCGAGGAAAACGTCGAGGTAAGAAATACTCAGGTCTTCATTACAAGCGTCGTCGCAAGCGTCCGTCACGTCGGCGAGGGTAATTTCACCCAGCGCCGCAAAATCGCTGAGGTCAAAATCGTCGCATTCTATCGTCACGGACGGTGGAGCGATGATGTTGGCGTCAATGATAATCGGGTCGGTCACGTCTTGTACCGTGATTGTTTTTACGCAGGTTGCGCTGTTGCCGAATACATCTGTTACCCGCAAAGTCACCGTGTTGGGGCCTGCATCCGCGCAACCCCAGGTGTACGTTCCGGCAAAACCGCTGCCGTCCACGTCTACTTCATAGGTAAGCGAGCAGGTGGGGTAGGTATTGTCCGAGATGGTAAAATTGGCCGCATACGCAGTTGCATCCAGCGTACCGGAGCAGTTGGCGTCGAGGTTTACCACCGGAGGAGTGTAAGAATTACAAACAATTACCGGCAGGTGCGGGTCCGTAATCGTGATCAAAGCCTGGCAGGAAGCCGTGTTCATCGGCGGCATACCACCCGGGTTCTGGCCATCGACGATGGTCAGGGTCACGGGATTCGGGTTGGTGCCCAAATCGACGCAGTCGAAACTCCACGACAAGGTCAGCGGCAGGTAGTTGTAGAAACAGTTGTCCGTGCTGGCGCTGTCCACCTGGCTGGCCGTCACCGTGACGGTACCGCCGGGGCCGAGTGGCACCGAAATATTTTTACAAACGGCTACCGGCGCCTGGAGGTCTTTTACCACTACGTTGAAGGAGCAAGTGCCTACGTTGCCGGCGTCGTCGTTGGCGGTGTAGGTGACCTGTGTGGTGCCAAAGAAGAAGAAACTGTTGGGAGCGTGGGTGGAGGTAACCGTCGGAGTTGCGTCACATTCGTCGATAAAAGTCGGCGGGGTCCAGGTGGCAAAAGCGATACAACCGCCCGTATTGGCGTTGATGGTGATATCCGCCGGACAGGTAGCCGTCGGTGCAACGAGGTCCTGAACGGTCACGTTGAAGCTGCAGGCGGTCGAATTGCCTTTTGCGTCTTTAAACGTATAGGTCACGGGAGTTACACCCGGTTTGAAGTTCACACCGCCCGGGATCGGGTAGGTACCAGAACCTGGGCCGGTAAAATTCACCCCGGATAAGGAATACGTGATCATCGTAACGCCGCAGTTGTCGCCATACTGGCCGGCGCCGGTGAGTGGAGCGCCATTCGGCAGTATTTGTGTCAGAGAAAGCCCCGGAATGCCCGATGAATTGGCCAAACACATGGCGCCTGCGGGCGCTACAATATTATTGGGGCAATTAACAACCGGCGCCGAGTTGTCCACAACCGTAACCGTGGAGGTGCAGGTGGCCGTATTGCTGTTGAAGTCCGTCACCGTCAGGGTGATGGTGTTGGGGCCGGCGTTGCCGCAGCTGAGCGTGTCCGGCGATACCGTCATCATCAGGATTCCGCAGTTATCCGTGGAACCGTTATTGATTTGTGCGGCGGTGAGTTTTACGCCGCCTTTAGCGTCGAGTGAAAGCGTCAGGCTCGGCTGGCAGGTAGCCACCGGCAGTTCGTCTTCATCCACCGATACCGTGATTGTGATACTGGCGGTGTTGCCCTGGTCGTCCGAAACAAAATAGCGGAGCGTGGTGGTGCCTACCGGAAAATCGGCGTTCACCGGGGTTACCACGTGCAGGAAATTGTCTTCGTCGTAAGGATACGGCGTTACACCTTCGTCAATAAAAAAATCGCCCGAGCCCGCTGTGTAGGGGAATCCGTCGGGCATAATCGGTTGCTCTTCGGTGATCCCGTTCGGGTTCGCCAGAGGGCAGTTGTCTGTGATACAATGTGTTGCGAAGAAATTGGGAGCCGGTACACTGGAACATGCGTCGATATTCGGGCGGTACCAGCTTACGTTTTGTGAACAGGAGCCGGGGGCCACATCCGTGATAAAAACGCCCTGGAAGGTTACCGGGCCGCCGGGAGTGGCGAATACCTGGGGCAATTCATGGTCCTCCACGGTAACGGAAAAAGAACAGGTGTTGGTATTTCCGTTTACGTCTTCCACTTCCCAGGTCACGTTGGTTACACCCAGGGGGAATGCCGATCCGTCCAGCGTATTGGTTAAGTCATACGTATTGTCCGCGTTGGTAGCCGAAAACGTGATGCTGCAGTTATCGGTCATGCCCGTCGCGTCAAATTCGGCGCCTACCGCAGTGTATGTACAAACGCCGGGGTCGGTGTTTTTTGTCTGGTTGGAAGGGCAGGAAATAGCCGGCATCTCTATATCGGTCACGGTTACTTCTGCTGTGCAGGTGGCGGTTAAACCCACTGCATCCTCTGCGGTAAACGTGATCGTGGTCGGGCCTCCGAGCGGGAAAGAAGTCAGCAGGAAATTACCCGAGCCGCTGGAAGGGGTAGCTCCCGGGGCCGTCCACGTAAAACTCGTCACGCCGCAGTTGTCCATAGCCGAAAAATTGCTGTTCAGCAGCACGACGCAGGTACCGGGGTCTGTGTTAAAAGAATAACTGTCGCCGCAGGTCGTGGTAAATACCGGGTTTTCCGTATCCGTTACGGTGACGGTGAAACTCACTATCCGCGGGTTCGGGTCGGCGCCGGGTGTGTATTTGGTGTCGTAAATGCGGTAGGTTACGGTGGTTACGCCACTATTAAAGGTTTCGATGCCGGCGTTGGTACCGGTTATTTCACCCATAGAAGACGTAGCGCCGCTCAGTTCGTAAGTTACATTGAGGTCGACCAGGCAGTTATCGGTATACGTGCCGGGTATGGCCAGTGGCATAACCGTTTTTACTACCGAAGACATGGAAATGCCGGCAATGCCGGTAGCGGTGCAAAGACCGGGATCAGTGCTGACGGAGACGCTCGCAGGCGCCAAAGCGTCGGGGCCCGTTTTATCCAGGATCGTGACGTGTATTTCCACGGCCTCACTTTCGGACGTTAAATCCGGCGAAGTACATCCGCCCGGCAAACCGGCCGCTCCGGGGTCGCCGTCGTTGATGGCAGCCCAAACTACTTTTGTGGTATTGACGTCCGCACAATCATAAGTGATGGTATAGCCGCCGCCGACACAAGCACAAAACAAGCAGGTAGGCGCCGTGTAGGAAATGGGATCCGGCACGGGTGTCAGTTTGTCCGCGCTGCCATAAAAGCTGATTTTATAAGCAACCAAAGGGTCGCAGGCCGGACTTGTAAATAGCAGACCTAATATGTCTGACGATTGTAAGGTAGCCGTACCGGTGACCGGGTCGATTATTAATTGAATTGCTATGGGTTCGGGCACCACTGTTCCAATCGCACACTGCGCTCGGGCAGTTTGCGATACCAGCAGGCATACGAACGTCATCAGCGCCATCGCCCAACGGCGAGGGGTTGTCGAGTTGTTCATGGTCAACAAATTTGATGATGGGAAAAATAATGAGGAGAGATGTCTGAAGAAGGGTATGGGTTTCTTCATGCAGGCGATCGGTTTGGAATGAAAAAATGCAGTGTTACTAGTTTGATTTCTTCGTGAAAACATCGTGTAGGGTTAACAGGTAATACAGGTAACACGAGAAACCAACCGCTTCGGCGAGGATTAAGTCTGCCTTCCGGCAGAGGGCGATTAAAAAAACACAGCGTGAACGGCCGGAAAAGAAATGCAGCGGGTATTCGTTTGCTTTTCTCGCCCCGGGTAACGGAGGTCTTGTAATCGACAAAAACGGCGCAAGTTTACGGCGAAATCTGTGAACCGCTCAACTAAATTTCGAGCCCGGTTAACAGTCGATTTTCACAACTTGCTGTTTTTCAAACACATAAACTTTTCAACAAACACTAAAAAACACTTGTGTCGGAATTTGTCTGCCGGTATGTCGTCCAGATTGCAAATTCCGTATTAGAAAAATTCAAAAACCGTACCAATTCCTGGTTACCGGTTATGAATTATGGGTTACCGGTTTTCGGTTATCCGTTACCGGTTATCGGTTCCTGATTGTTGGTTATCGGTTATCGGTTGTTCGTTTTCCGGTTGCTCGCTATTAAAAAATTGTCGTTAAATAATTGCAAATCAATTATTTATTAAAAAATTTAATAACCCGGAACCAGGAATCAACAACCGATAACCGATAACCAGAAACTGGCAACCGGTAACCGGTAACCGATAAGCATTTACCTTTGCCCCATGGGAAGAAAAAAACACCGCCGCAAGATCAGTAAACGGGGATTGCCACCCGGAACCCTCATTTATACCGGCGACCGCGCCGAAAACCCCGCCGACGTTCTTACCGTGCGGTATGACGAAGAACATTACGAGGAACACGTCCATTACCAACGGGAAAAACGCCTCAACCCGGGAGGACTGTTGTGGATCGACATCCGCGGCCTGACGGATACGGCATTGATCGAACAAATCGGCAACGATTTCCAGGTGCACGCACTGGCCTTAGAGGATGTGCTCAACACGCACCAGCGCGCCAAATTGGACGAATACGACAACGGTTTGTTTTTTGTACTGCACAACCTGCGCCTCGACCCCGAACACCTCGACCTGAACAGCGAACAAATTTCCCTGTTTGCCGGAAAAAATGTGGTCATTTCTTTCCAGGAAGACCCCGACGACGACTTTTTTGCGGTGCGCAAACGCGCCCGGGAAGGGGTTGGCCGGCTCCGGAAAAAAGGTTCCGACTATCTCGCCTATACCCTGGTAGATCATATTGTGGACGGGCATTATCTCCTGCTCGACGACATCGAAAGCCAGGTGCTCGACCTGGAAGAAGCCATGTACACCAACGGCTCCGACCCTTCGTGTAAAGCCCGCATTTTTGAACTGAAACGGGTGGTCAACCAGTTCCGGCACCGGCTGCTTCCCTTGCGCGATGCCGTTGCAAGGTTCTACCGCACCGAAAGCGACCTGGTGGACGAATCCAATCGTCTCTACTTCCGAGACGTGGTGGATCACGTGGCGCAGTTACTCGATGGCATTGATAACCAACGCGATATACTCGACAGTATGGAAGCGCTCTACCACGCCGAATCGTCCAACCGACTCAACGAAGTCATGCGGGTGCTGACGGTGATCAGCACTATTTTTATGCCCCTGACCTTTATTGCGGGTATTTACGGGATGAATTTTGAACACATGCCCGAACTGCCGATGAAATACGGCTACTTTATCACCCTCGGCGTTATGTTCCTGCTTGCAGCGGTGATGCTGGTTTATTTCCGGAAAAAGAAGTGGTTTTAGCGGTGATTTTTCAGCAACTCCGCCACCTTTTTCACACCGGTGGAGGCGGGCTCGGCGATCACGGTCAGTTTGGGCAGTCGCGCGAGTTCGTAATTCACCTGCGGCCGTGGGTCGACGTAGTAAAACGGAATATCCCTGGGTGCATAAATCATCAGGCTTGCAGCCGGATACACCTGGAGCGACGTGCCGACAATAATAAACAGGTCTGCCCCGGCGGCCAACCCGGCAGCAGATTCGAGCATCGGCACGGCTTCGCCAAACCACACGATGTGCGGCCGCAACTGGAAGCCGCGTTCACATTGATCACCCATTTCAATATTTCCGTCGCAATCGTACACTAATTCCGGGTATCGTTCTGAGCGGGATTTGCGCAGTTCGCCGTGCAGGTGCAGGATGCGGGTGCTGCCTGCGCGCTCGTGCAAGTCGTCCACATTTTGCGTAACCACCTGCACGTCGAAGTCTTTTTCGAGTCCGGCCAAAACTTTATGCCCTTCATTCGGCTCAACCTCAAAGAGTTGTGCGCGGCGCTGGTTGTAAAATTTCAAAACCAGTTCCGGGTTCCGGGCCCAGCCTTCGGGGGTGGCGACGTCTTCGATGCGGTGATTTTCCCACAAACCGTCGCTGTCGCGGAAGGTTTTGATGCCACTTTCCGCCGAAATGCCTGCGCCCGTCAGGACAACTATTTTGGGTTTGCCGGATTTTTTATTTTCCATCGCGGATAACTTTTCCTATATATTAAGTGCTTTTCCCCTTGCCAGGCGGCTGTTTTTAAAACCGTAGCCGAAGTAGATCACGAGGCCGGCCGCCAGCCAGATAAAGAATCCCAGCCAGCTTTTAAACGGTATTTGCGCCATCATATAAAAACAGAACACCAGACCCAGTACGGGGATAAGCGACAAATTGTGGCGGAAACTCAACACAGCCAGGTAAAAACAGGTAAAAATAAACAGCCACATCGGTATTTTGTGCTGGAAGTGGTTCCAGCCCGATTCAAATTTCAAGGCATCGTCAACCGGCATCGCAGCCACCGCCGAGTGATAATCTTCGGCTTTGAGGCCGCCCAGGTAAGCCGCCAGGTCGCCGCCGGCAGCAGCCAACCCGGCGCTGTCCGATTGTGCGATCTGCGTTTTGATACGGGCGATTTCCTGCTCCGGCATACCGCTCATCAGATCTTCCACCACAAATGCTTCCCTTTCGTTGGTCAGCCAATCCGTCGTTTCCTTTGGGTAACTCGTAAACATAAACGCCATCATGCCCAATAACATGGCGGGAAACAGCCATTTCGCGTTGGCATAGGGCGTGCGGAATTTGCCCCGTGGCGCGTCCGGCGTCATTTGTAACTTCAACACGCCGGCGCAAACGAGCACAAAAGCGAAAAGTGTACCCATACTGCACAGATTCAGCACCGTATCACTTGGAATAAACAGCATCGGGATAACCACAAACAGGCCGGTGATGACGGTAGAAAAATCGGGCGTTCTGAATTTCGGATGGATGTGTGAAAAACGTTTGGGCAACAAACCGTCGCGACTCATGGTCATCCAGATACGCGGTTGGCCGAGTTGAAATACGAGGAACACCCCCGCCATAGCGACCACCGCGCTTACGGCGATAATGCCCGAGAACCATTTCAGGTTGATTTTTGAAAAAACATACGCCAGCGGGTCATTGACGTTTAACTCCTTATAACTCACCATTCCGGTCAACACCAGCGCAATAATGATATAAAGGACGGTGCAAAGAATGATGGAGTAGATCATTGCCCGGGGCAGGTCGCGCTGGGCGTTTTTGCTTTCTTCTGCCATCGTGGATAAGGCGTCGAAACCGATATAGGCAAAAAACACCGAGGAAACGCCCGCCATAACGCCTCCGAAACCGTTCGGAACAAAGGGGTGCCAGTTGTCGGTATTGACGTAAAACACCCCCACAATAATGACCAGTACAACCACGATCAACTTCAAAACAACCATCAGATTGGCCGTTGTTTTGGACTCCCGAATCCCGACATATACCAATGCGGTGATCAGGATGGACATGACGATGGCCGGGATATCGAGAATGGCGCGCAGGTTTCCGATTTGGGGCGCCTGCGTCCAGGCGGCATAGGCCTCGCGTTGGGCGTCGGTCAGGTCGGAAACCGCCGCGCCCGCTTTGAGCAGGCCGCCGGCCGTTTCAAAACCCTCTTTTGCGGAAACGTAATCCACTGTCGCCCAAGCAGGTATATGCCATCCCGCGCTGTCGCAAAGGCCCGTGAAATAACCCGACCAGGAAACCGCAACCGTGATGTTGCCAACCGCATATTCCATGATGAGGGCCCAACCGATGATCCAGGCGATGAGCTCGCCGAAAGCAACATAGGAATAGGTGTATGCACTGCCTGAAACCGGGATCAGCGAGGCGAATTCCGCATAGGCAAACGCGGCAAACCCGCAGGCTAAGGCGGTAAAAATAAACAGAAACACCACGGCGGGGCCTCCGTTGTAACTGGCCGATCCGATGGTGCTGAAAATACCCGCACCGATAATGGCTGCGATACCCAGTGCCGTCAGGTCGACGACCCGCAGGTTTTTTTGCAGGCCGCCGCCGTGGATGGATTCCTGCTCGGCGGTGGCGATAGCGTCGTCAATATTTTTTTTGCGAAAAAGGTGGTCGAAGAAAGACATGCTGCAACTTGGGTTTGAAAGTTTTCAGCGTCCAAAGTAGGGTTTTCCCTGAATTTCAAAGCCTGGTTGCTTTGATCGAATAGACCATCGGCAGAATTCCTTCCAGTCCCTGAATTCAAAAAACTTTCTCTTTAGCCAGATAGCCCGCTTTGGCCTGCCACAACAGGTCGTCGTTGCGCAGCCGTCGGCGGACAATAACATCGTAGGGCATTATTGTTTCGTAGTCCTCTGCCCGTACCCGTACCTGTCCGCCGAAATCATAGATTTTCAGGGAAGGGAATTGCCCGCCCAGCGTTTGCGGTACATCCGGCAGGCGGTAGGAGGCAATGCTGCCGGAAGGCGGCAGGTACACATCCCAGGTAATATGAGGTGTGCCGGAGCGTGTGCGGGAAAACACCAGGGCATCGAACGATCCGATGCATTGGGTGGCCACCAGGCGATTGTCCGAGAGGACGGTGGGTTGCAAATCGAAAGCCGGTTGGGGTACAGTGGCCGGAATACCCGCAAAAAACCGGTCGAGGATATTGCCGCCGGGAGAAGGATCAGAGCCGTTCAATTGTACACGAAAACCGTTGTACGGTTTGGGTCCGGGATTAAAAATATCGTTGGAAATGGGTTCAAATACATCGATGTCGTTAAACACCGGAATCGCGCCACCCGGTGCGCGCAACAGGTCGCCCATCGCCAAAAACCGGAAACCGGCGGTATCAACCACCCCGTCCACCTTATACTCCCAGGCGGCGGTAAAGGGAAGGGCGATGTTTTTGGGCATGGCAAAAAGGGGGAGCATGAGGTTGGCATCCACGGTTACGCTGAGGGTTGGTCCGTCGACATTTTCGAAAAGAATAAATCGCCAGGTGGGCTGGCCGTTGACCTGAACCCGCATCCACAATTTGCCGGTATGCAGCACCCGGTACTGACCGGAAAAATTATTCGACGCCTGCGGGCGCGCAAAGGTGAGGCCGTCGGGCACGATGATGGAATCGACCGACGTGACGCCGGTAAACGTGACCAGCAAATCGGTGGTCTGGTAATAATAAGGAGAGCGCAGATTGATCGTTTCGCCGCTTGCCAGGTTGGTATAAGTCGTCAGGTGAACGATGGTGTCGCGTACACCCGAACCGGGCGCATCGATGGTGACGATGTTCACCACGGTGCAGTCGAAACGGTCGCCGGGTTTGGAAACCGGCACCGTCACCAGGGTCGTATCATTGCCGGGTATTTCACTGTAAACCTTCACCCGGCCGCTTTCGTCGGACAAAAAAATGGCGAAGCGGGTCTGGATCGGACTGTACTCGTTGTTCACGTGCAGCGTAAAAAGCGGGTCGGCAGGTGGAGGGTCCACGGACGGGTCTTTCCGGCAGGCAAAAAACAGCAAAACCGGGAGAAACAGGTACGGGAAATAACGGACAGGCATAAAAATCGGTTTAATTCGGTGAACACGTAGCGCGAACTTCAGTTCGCCGGTGTAGCGCGAACTTCAGTTCGCCGGTGTAGCGCGAACTTCAGTTCGCCGGTTTTGGGCTAAAATGCGAACTGAAGTTCGCATTACGTGGCATCGGCGAACTGAAGTTCGCGTTACATGGGCGGCAAAGATAACCTCCCCAAAAATAATTACCGGCACTTTAAGCAAGCTTCGGATATTCGCCCCACCCATCGCCTTTTATGCCCCTGTTAATCAGTTAATTCAAATACCGCTATCTTATCATGACATCAATTGCAGTTTTTTGCGGCGCTAACAAAGGCAACCAACCCTGGTTCGAAGCCGCCGCCACCCAGCTTGGAAAAACCCTGGCAGAACGGAATATCCGCGTTTTATACGGCGGCGGCAGCGTCGGACTCATGGGAGTTTTGGCCGATGCCGTACTCGCCGGCGGGGGAAAAATCACCGGCATTATCACGCACCAGTTGCACGGACTCGAACTCGGCCACCCCGATGTAAAAGACATGATCCACGTAGAAACGATGTCCGAACGGCGGGTACTGCTGCTGCAAAACACGGACGGCGTCATTACCCTGCCCGGCGGATACGGCTCGATGGACGAACATTTTGAGGCACTAACCCTCGCACAACTCCAGCAATACCGAAAACCGGTGGGCCTGCTCAACGTACGCGGATATTACGACCCCCTGATTGCCATGATGGATAAAATGGTGGAGTACGGATTCCTCAAACCCGACAACCGGCATCTCTGCATCGACGCTCCGGGCATACCCGAATTGCTGGAAAAAATGACGGCTTATGAGTACAAAGCCCTTGAAAAATGGGTTTGAGCCGCTCAAGGGGTTAAAATTCTTTTAAAACTGCCCCTGAGGGCGTGACGGTTTTTGGTTTTTCGGTTATAGGAGTACTACTTTTGTTTTTAATAAAACAGACTTGAACGTGTTCGATATGCGCAGACTCCTGATAACTTGTTTAATCGCCTTTATTGCCGGCGCTCTCGCCGCGCAGCCTACTCCCCGTGCCAACAATAAAACCGCCGTAAAAACGACGCTTGTACCCGCCGCTTCCGGTCAACGGGGCAATAACACTGCGGCAAAACAGTCCGGCAGTGCCCGTACCGCCAAACCCGCGAATCCTTCACCCGCCCCCTCGCTTCGATCCGACGCCAGCAACCCCGGCACAGGCAGCAACCCGGCCAGTGAATCGCGTAGCAATAATACCCATGCCGCCGGAGCCAACTCCCGTTCCACAACGGCGCGCCCCTCGCTGACGATTCCGGCTGCACCGTCGACCGGCAGCACGACGACCAAATCCATTTCCAATCCCGTCAAAAAAACCGCACCCTTGAAAGAGGTCAACCCGGTAAAAGTAAAATGGATGACCCTGGAAGATGCCCTGGAAAAAAGTAAAACGGAAAAACGAAAAATTTTCGTAGACGTCATGACCGACTGGTGCGGATGGTGCAAACGAATGGATTCCACCACGTTTGTCAACCCCGCCGTTGCAGAATACCTCAACGATCACTACTACCCGGTAAAATTCAATGCCGAGCAGCAGGAGGATATTACGTTTAAAGATAAAACCTACCGCTTCAAAAAGAATGGCGCCCGCGGTTTCCACGAACTCGCTGCCGAATGGCTCAACAACCGGCTTAGCTACCCGACTGTTGTCTTTTTAGATGAAAATCAAGGGGTTATCCAACCCCTGCCCGGCTACCAGGATGCCGTAAAAATGGAAGCAATCCTGAATTATTTCGGAACGGACAGTCATAAAAAAACGCCCTGGGAGTCGTACGAAAAGAATTTTAACCAGCAGAAATAGCGGGCATATCACTTCCAATATATATGTCCGGCAACACTTTCGGTACCCTTTTTTGCGTCACCACATTCGGCGAATCACACGGCGCGGCCATCGGTTGCATCGTCGACGGCTGCCCCGCAGGACTGGAATTTGACCTGGAATTCATCCAGCATGAACTCGACCGCCGCCGCCCCGGACAAAGCGCCATCGTCACCCAACGCAAGGAAAGTGATACCGTGCAGGTATTGAGTGGTGTTTTTGAAGGAAAAACGACCGGCACACCTATTGCAATGGTCATCCCGAACGAAGACCAGCGTTCCCGCGACTATGATCACTTAGCCACGGCTTTTCGGCCCAGTCACGCCGATTATACGTGGCACAGCAAATTCGGCCACCGCGACCACCGGGGCGGAGGCCGGAGCAGCGCGCGCGAAACGGCCGCCCGCGTGGCCGCCGGCGCACTTGCAAAATTGTTTTTAAAAACGCAAAATATTGATATCCAGGCGTATGTGAGCCAGGTAGGCAACCTGACCCTGCCGGATGATTATTCCAAACTTGATCTTTCCCGCACTGAAAGCAATGACTTGCGCTGCCCCGATCCGGTGATGGCCGACAAAATGATCCGGCTGATCAAAAAGGTGCGCAAGGCGGGCGATACCATCGGCGGAGTGGTAAGCGCCGTGGTGCGCGGTTGTCCGCCCGGACTCGGCGAACCGGTATTCGACAAACTGCACGCCGACCTGGGCAAGGCCATGCTCAGCATCAATGCCGCCAAAGGTTTTGAATACGGCTCCGGTTTTGCGGGCGTCAACATGCTGGGGTCTCAGCACAATGACCTGTTTACGGTAGACGGTGGACGGTGGACGGTGGACGGTGGACGGTGGACGGTAGACGGTGGACGGGGGACGGTGGACGGGGGACGGGGGACGGTAGACGGCGATACGGCTGCCTACGAGGATTCGGATCCAGTCGTCCACCGTCTACCGTCCACCGTCTACCGTCCACCGTCTACCGTCTACCGTCCACCGTCCACCGTAACCAACCATTCCGGCGGCATTCAGGGCGGCATTTCCAACGGCATGGATATTTATTTCCGGGTGGCATTCAAACCGGTGGCCACCATCATGCGCGACCAGGAATCGATCGGTGCGGACGGCGAACCCGTGGTGGTAAAAGGAAAAGGGCGCCACGACCCCTGTGTCGTTCCACGAGCCGTACCCATCGTGGAAGCCATGGCGGCGCTTGTGCTGGCCGACCATCTCCTGCGCGCCCGGGCAGACAGGGTGTAGTTTGTTGGTTTAGACAGGATTTACAGGATCTACAGGTTTTATATTCGTCGGCAAAGCCGATTATTAACCTGTAGATCCTGTAAATCCTGTCTAAACTAATAAAAACATGTCATTCCTGAAACGAATACGCGCTACCTGGTATCCCGACGAATACCACGGATGGGGGCGCACCCGCCGGTACTTTGAAGGCTGGTATTTCAAGGTGGTGTCGCCCGACGAACGGCACGCCCTGGCTTTTATTCCGGGTATTTCGATGAATAAGCAGGGAGAACGCCACTCCTTTATCCAGGTGATGGACGGGAAGGCCTGCCAGGCGCAGTACCACCGGTTTCCGGCGGAAGCATTCCGGCCTTCGGAGCGGCAGTTCGGGGTGGCGCTGGGCGCAAATTATTTTTCCGGAGCAAAAATACAGCTCGACCTGCCGGGTATTTCCGGAGCGATCGGATTCCGGGAGACGACTCCCTGGCCCAGGATGCTGGGCGCACCGGGCATTATGGGCTGGTATTCGTTTGTGCCTTTTATGGAGTGTTTTCACGGCGTGGTAAGTCTGAACCACGTGCTGGAAGGGAACCTGGACATTGAAAACAGACAAATTGATTTTTCCGGCGGTAAAGGTTATATCGAAAAGATTGGGGCCGGTCGTTTCCACGCCTACGTCTGGATGCAGGCCAACCACTTCGATACCCATGACCGGGCATCGCTGATGGCATCCGTGGCGCATATTCCCTGGCTGGGCAGTTATTTTATCGGATTTATCAGCGGATTCTGGCTCGACGGGCAGTTATTCCGATTTGCTACGTATACAGGCGCTCGTAAGATCCTGAAAATCAACGAACAAGAGGTGAGAGTTAATTCTTAAAAACCCTGAAACGGAACTGCGCATTGTGGCGAAGCAAGCGGCCGGCACGGCGCTTCAGTCTCCTATTTCCGGCGAAATGACCGGGAAGATCAACGAAAGTCTTCAGGCAAGTTTATTCGTGGAATTGCGAAAAAACGGGCGGCGTATTTTTGAAGGAACAGGCAGGAATGCCGGTCTGGAAGTTGCCGGCGAGGTGGAATTGCTGTGATGGCAGGTTATTCGACGTATTCCTGGAATACAAGTTCCCGGTTACTCATATCAAACGCGCACAAAGAACCCATGCCGTCCCGGTCGGTAAAGCGCCTTTCCGCAAATACACAGCCCGCATCAAGGTCTAAGTAGCGGCCAATTTCGAGGCAATAGAACTGATCTTCAATATGATGCGCGGCCATCGGAGTGTGGCCGTGCAGGATGGTTCGTTCGCCCAGCCAGTCGTACCGCACCTGGCCGTACCAGTCCCAGTTGCGGATCCAGCACATTTCTTTTGTGCTGCTTAAAGGGTCCGGAAGACTGAAATCCAGTCCGCCGTGAACGAGAATGTACCCTTCAGTTTCCATAAAATAGGGCAATTCCCGCATAAAATCGAGGTATTCCGGCGGAATATCGCTGCATTGGGTCACTCCAAAACTGTCCATCGTTTTTTTGCCGTCGCCCAGAAGCCAGCGTTCGAGGCCGGTAAAATCGTTCGCTGCGGCTTGTAGCACCAGTTCCTCGTGGTTGCCGCGCAGGCAGCGGATGGTATAGCCGTTTTTTTTCAGGTGAAAGATCGTGTCGATCACCCCTTTTGAATCGGGCCCGCGGTCTACATAATCGCCGAGCAGGTAGAGCTCGTCGGATTGTGTAAAGGCGAGTGTATCCAGCAAGGCCAGGAAGGTGGTTTTGCATCCGTGGATGTCGGTAATGGCGATTTTGCGCATGGGTCCTGGTTTTTATTGTAGTTAGCGCCGGGGCGTTCCTTTGTTTGAAAGGATGTCTAAATTGTGTTTTGCGGCAAGAAGTTCCTGCCAACCGAAATAATTTGAATTTAGAGCCTACGTAAGTGCGCAAAATTAATGATGCTAATTCTCTTCGGAACATTCTGAGAATGAATCATCTGGGCGGAAAAGATTTCCGCCCTACTACTTATCCGAAAACAATCGACGGCGGCCCGGATGTTTCGGTTTTTATCACATCGCATAAAAAGTGGCTTTGTTGCTATCATTGCAGGCGGATTGGTTACTTACGTCCTCCTACTTAAAATCAATGCTCCGATATGCAGGATTGGGTACTTGCCTTGTTTTTTATGGCCATCGCTTTGATATACGCCTCGGTCGGTTTCGGCGGAGGCTCCAGTTACCTGGCTTTGCTGGCCGTGGCGGGCCTGCCTTTTCAGGAAATCCGTCTGACTGCGCTCCTCTGCAACATCATTGTGGTGAGCGGCGGCGTTTTCATTTTTTTCCAAAACAAACAACTCAACGCGCGAAAAATCCTCCCCTTAGTTGCCGTAAGTATTCCGGCCTCATTTTTTGGTGCAATAATGCGGATCAGCGAAGAAACGTTTTTTTTGCTGCTGGGTGTAAGTCTGCTGACCGCCTCGGTATTGTTGTGGTTTCAGCCCCGTCGGCCGGAAGAAACACCCGATTCGGCGCCTCAACCCGTCCGTAGCGGCTTGCTGGGCGGCGGCATCGGTTTTTTTTCCGGTCTGGTCGGTATCGGCGGCGGCATTTTTTTATCGCCTGTGCTGCATTTTTTTCGCTGGGATACGGCCCGCAAAATCGCCGCGGCCGCCAGCGTCTTTATCCTGGCCAACTCGCTGGCGGGTATAGCCGGTCAACTGAGTCACCTGCCGCCGGGGTTGAACTGGGGCCGCATCACGCTGCTCGGCGCCGCCGTTTTTACCGGCGGCCAGGCGGGTTCACGGATCAGCATGACGCATTTCAATCCCTTGTTTATCCGCCGCCTGACGGCAGTTCTGGTGTTTGCAGCAGGAGTTGAAATAATGATGAATGATGAGAGATGAATGATGAATGGGGGCGTTGCTCAATGATCCGGGTGGAGGCAATTCATCATTCATCATTCATCTCTCATCATTCATCATTCATCATTCATCATTATTTACGGGTGCGCCGATACCCACACTTCCCCATCCTCGAACACTTCTTTTTTCCAGATTGGTACCGTTTGTTTCAGCGTGTCGATGGTGTAACGGCAGGCGTCAAAAGCCGCAGCCCGGTGCGCCGCCGACACCGCAATAACCACTGCGGTGTCGCCTACCTGCAATACGCCGGTGCGGTGGTGAATGGCAATGGCATGAACCGGCCATTTTGCAAATGCCTGCTCCACAATTCGTTGCATCTCCCGAAGCGCCATACTTTCATAGGCCTCAAATTCAAGCCGAAGCACCGGCTTTCCCTGCGTGAGGTCGCGTACCGTACCGATAAAAACGTCCACACCGCCGGAGCCGGGCCCGGTCACCAGGCCGATGCAGGCCATGACGTCGATGGGAGCGGTAGTGATGTTAAAGTGACTTGTTTGTCGTTGGGCCATGTTTAATACCGTTTATGGAGCAAAAACACCTCAGCCCCCGCTTACCGGTGGAATAATCGCCACTTCGTCGCCGGAATTGATTCGGGCATCCGGCGCGGCAAATTCTTCGTTTACCGCCAGTAAAAAGGAATTGAGCCCGGCGAGCCGGGGGTATTGTTCGGTCAGCATTTGTTTCAGGGTGCCGGCAGTGCTGTGGTCCGGCACTTCGAGGTGGAGTGTGGAGCCGCCGCAAATTTCTCTGGCGATCCCGAATGCGAGTATTTTGATTTGCATGTGTGTAGTTTATTCGGATATGGAACACGGATGTTACGGATTGGACACGGATTTATATCAAAATCCACGGCTCATTTGTGTTCCATATCTTTTTCCAACCGAATACCTTTTGCTTCTTCCGGGGTGTTTACGTTCGTCAATGCTGCCGGATCGGGCGCCTTTAACACCAGGGTATCCGAGTGCAGCAGTACTTTTCGCGGGCAGGAATAACCTTGCGCCAAAAACGACAGTAATATCGCGTAACTCTTTGGTTCCCAGAGCGTAATGAGCGGTTCCGGCATTTGATCGAAGGGACTTTCAAAAGCCGTGGCTGTTCGGCGTTGCTGGCGGTTTTTCAGCAAAAAATCCAGGGTGTCGTGGTCCAGCAGGGGTAAATCGCAGGCCACAACCAGCCAGGCCCGGTCGGGCGCCTCGCGAAAAGCCGACAACAAGGCGCCAAAGGGGCCCAGTTCGGCAAACGTATCGGGCAGGGTCGGGTAAGTCGTCCCCACCTCCTGGCCCGGGCGGCAGGAGATGAATACCTCCTCGCACAGGTTTTTTAATACATCGGCCAAATATTCCCGTTGCGGTTTGCCGTGCCATGTCATGGCGCCTTTGTCGCGCCCCATCCGAACGCTGTGCCCACCCGCAAGCACGAGACCATTCACGAGGGGCATTTTTTTCAACATGTCCATTTCAAAAAAGCGCAGGATTCCCGCCTGGTCATCGAGGCGCAAACGGGGGATTTTGTTCGCTTCCGGAAGTATATTTTCCACAAAATCAAACACTTGTGTTTCATCATCTGCCAGCAGGATGAGCCGCACGTTGGTCAGTTGCGCCAGGCGCCGGTGCAGGGAATCTTTTTTTGCCGGGTCAATGATCACGACCTGGGCAGCCGCTTCGTGGTGGTTGCCATTGACAAAAATCAGGTCGGTTTCGTTAAAGATCCGGCGAAACTGGTGTGTACCCCAGGAGGCATTTACCTGCAAGCGGCGGCTGTGAATGGCATCGGTATATTCGGCGGTTGCCCCTGCCGCGAGCGCCTCCGGCAACCCGGCGCCTGGCGTGTGATCGGCATCGAGGTAGGCGCATTGATAACGGTCGCTCAGGGCCGCGATCAGCTGCCGGGCAAGGCGCTGGATATTGCCGCAGCCGGTGCCGACAAAAGCCCATTCGTTGCGCCCGAAACGCCCCAGTGACGGGCGGGTGAGTTTGCTGTGCTTGGTGTGTGTCATCGGTGTTCCGTACGTTGAAAATTGCGTTTTCCCCCGGTTTTTGCCATGAGTTTGGTTTCCCGTATGACAATATCGTGTGAAAGCGCCTTGCACATATCGTATACCGTCAGCGCCGCCATACTCGCTCCAACAAGCGCTCCCATTTCCACGCCGGTTTTGGCGGTGATGACAGCGGTGCAATCGATTACAACTTGTTGATTTTCATCAAGATGTATTTCTATTTGGCAATGATCCAACCCAAGCGGGTGACAAAGCGGGATCAGGTCGCCGGTTTTTTTGGCAGCCATAATACCCGCCAGAACCGCCGTTTGGAATACGCTGCCTTTCGCGGAGCGCAGGTCGTCACCGTCGGTCAGTTGAGCCAGTACTTCTGCCGGCAGCACCACGATGCTGCGCGCCGTGGCGCTGCGCCGGGTGGCTGTTTTTTGGCCGGTGTCGACCATGTGGGCGCGGCCGTCGGAGTCGAGATGGGTGAAGGTCATGTTTAGTTGTGGTTTGAAGGACTAACGATTACCCAAAGAAGGAATGCCGATTTCAGATGAAAGGTTGCCGGTTTTTGATGTTTTTGCAAGTTTTTCAGAAAAGTCAAAAATTCTTAAGTAGTAGGACGGAAATCTTTTCCGTCTTACTTCTTATGCTCACACAAACCGCCACACCCGGAACACTTCACCCGCCGCAAACTCCGTCTTTTCCATCGGCAATTCCAAAAACGCATCGGCGTCGAGCAGGTTGGCGAAATCGCCCGAACCGTGGCCTTCCAGCGGTTCGGCCCACAAACGCGCCTCGTGGTCCCGTGTCAGTTTTACCTGCAAAAAACAAGTCAGTGGCGGTTCGAAACGCGCGGGTTTTGCCAGGACGGCAAATTCCGGAGATTCGGGCGGAAAACCGAGCGAAGCCTCCAGCCAGGGCAGCACGTAGCGATGCAAACACATAAACGTCGAAACCGGGTTGCCGGGCAAGGCAAAGACCAGGCCTCGTTCGCCGAATGTACCGAACCAAAACGGCTTGCCGGGGCGCTGCCGCACCTTGTGGAAACGCAGGTGTACCCCCGTCTCTTCCAGCACTTTCGGTATATAATCGAATTTACCCATAGACACGCCGCCGCTCAGCAGCAGCACGTCGAAGCCGGCCTGGCAGCGGGCAACTTCCCGGCGAATGAGTTCCGGATCGTCGGGCAGGTGAAGCATGGTGGCATCGATACCGTAACGTTGCAGCGCGGCATGTGTGGAATAGATGTTCGAGCGCCGGATTTGGTAGGGCGACGGAGTGTCCGCCACGTCCACCAGTTCGTCGCCGGAAGAAAGGACGGCGACACGTGGCAGTTTTTTCACCCGCACTTCGGATTTGCCCAGGGCGGCGGCCATGCCGATTTGGGCAGGGCCGATGACCTGCCCGGCAGCGATGACGATTTCTCCCTGCCGCCGGTCGGTACCCTGAACGTGGATATTTTGCCCTTTCCGGACCGGCTCTGCCGCAATTTGTGCCACGCCGTCGGCAATATGCAGGTTCCCATAAGGAACCACGGTGTCGGCGGATGTGGAAAGCGCCGCGCCGGTCATCACCTCGATAGCGAATGAGGAATGAGGGGTGATGAGTGATGAATGATGAATGAGGAATGATGAATGAGGAGTGGGGAGTGGGGGTAAATCGGGGGGCGGGCTGCCGGCGGCCTGGGTTGCTGCGATGGCAAACCTGCGACACCCCGCTTCATAGTCGGCAAAACGAATGGCGATGCCATCCATGGTCACGCGGTTGTAGGGCGGCAGGTCGCGGTCTGCGGCGATGTTTTCAGCCAGCACACGGCCCCGTGCTGCGAGAAACGGCACTGTTTCCACCCCAAAATCTTTACAGTGCGACAAGACAATTTGTTCGGCTTCGCTGACGCTTATCATATTGGTAATGAATGACAAATGACGAAATAACCATCCCTCCCCTATCCTCCGATCGTCGCCATGGATTCTTCAACCGGTATTCCACGCCGCGCCTCTTCCGCTTCCCAGCCGTTTTTGTGGCGATGGTTCAAAACATACAATAACCGGTCGGTCAATTCCGAATCGGTCAGGCCCGAGCGCATCAGGTCGCGAAGGTGGAGCACGCCGTGATCGTACAGACAGGTTTTTAAAACACCCTGCGGGGTAATACGCAGGCGGTTGCAGGTGCCGCAGAACGTGCGTGACCAGGCCGCGATGATGCCTACATTGCCCCGGTGCCCCGGTATCCGGTAGTTCATCGACGTGGAAAAGGGCGGATCGGGTATTTTTTCAAGGTCCGGCCATGTTTCGCTGAGGGTGTCCAGGATGCGGCGATGATCCCAAAGCGGCCGGGTATTGAGGTGATCGCCGCCGTTGAAGGGCATTTCTTCGATAAAACGCACCCCCACCGGCAGGTTTTGAGTCAATCGGGTGAGTGGAATGATGTCCTCCGTATTTTGCCCGTCCATGACAACGGCATTGATCTTTACCGGGATGTTGTGCCGCAACAAGGCGTCCAAGGTATCGAGCACTTGTGGCAGTTCGTCGCGGCGGGAAATCTGGAAAAACCGCTCGCGGTCGAGTGTATCGAGGCTGAGGTTGACACTGTGGATGCCTGTTTTTTTCAGTTCCGGCACCAGCGGCGCGGTGACTACCCCGTTGGTTGTGAGGTTGATTTGTTGCAAACCTTCCAGCCGCGAGAGTTCTGTGAGGAATTTCATCAGGTCTTTTCGGACAAACGGCTCCCCTCCGGTAATGCGTATCTTATTGATTCCCAGCCCGATGAGAACCCGGCATAAACGCAACATTTCTTCGTAACTCAGCAAGGCGCTGCGGGAAAGCCATTGCAGGCCGTGTTCGGGCATGCAGTAGTGGCAGCGCAGGTTGCACCGGTCGGTCACCGCAAGGCGGAGGTAATTGATGGTTCGGCCGTGGTTGTCGAGTAGCAATGTGTGATGCGGTTTAGAAAAGTTTATATGAATTATTTAGCGGAGTTGCCGGAAAGACCCTGGATACGGATCATTTTTGTGCGGTATCCCGTCTTCCAGGTATTCTTCCCCGGTGGATGCAAAACCGAAACCTTCATAAAATTTCAGCAAATAGGATTGTGCGCCGATTTTAATCGGTTGATTTCCAAAAAGATGGATACACATATTAATACTTCGTTGCATCAATAATTTTCCGGCTCCGGCGCCCCGCGCCAGGGGGGAAGATACTACGCGGCCGATGGAGACAAAACCTTCATAAGCCAGTCCTTCGGGCAAAAGGCGCGTGTAACAAAGCAGTCTCCCTGTGGGGTTGCGCCCCATCAGGTGCCAGCAATGCGGGTCTTTTCCGTCGGCGTCGAGATAAGGGCAGTTTTGTTCCACGATAAAAACTTCCTGCCGAAGCGCCATGATGTCGTAAAGTTCGTACGCGGTAAGCTGGTGGAAGGGTAAACAGGAAAAATTGAGCATCGGTTGTGTGAATTGACTGCAAAAATACCGGACCTGCACGTATAATTGGTGGAACAAGACCGATGTTTGCCGGTGGTTTTTATAATTTTGCCAACCATTTTCCGACAAGTGTGTTTCAACACCAAATTTTATCACAACATGAAAAAACTATCCTTTTCAACTGCCTTTTTGTTGCTGGTGACCTTTATGCCGGCATTTTCACAGATCAAAACACCTCAGCCGAGCCCTACCTGCAAGGTAAGCCAGGATGTCGGTTTGATCAAAGTGGACCTCGATTACTCCCGTCCAAGCGCCAAAGGCCGCAAAGTTATGGGAGATGTGGTGCCTTTTGGCGCTTTGTGGCGCACCGGCGCCAATGCATCCACCAAAGTATCGTTCAGCGATGACGCCTCCGCAGGTGGAGTAAAACTCGCGAAAGGTACTTATGCCTTGTACACCATTCCGGGAGAAAAAGAATGGACCATTATTTTTTACAAAAACACGACCTTCTGGGCGCGCCCGATGCCGCCGATTTTAAGGAAGAAGACGTAGCCGCGCGTTTCAACGTACCGGTTACGCCCCTCAACGACAAGGTGGAAACCTTTACGATGAACTTCAACAACCTGAAAAACAACGGCGCCGATCTCGAAATCAGCTGGGAAAACACCAAAGTTATCGTGCCGATCACGGTGGATACCGACGGCAAGGTGATGGCAGACATCAAAGCCACGATGGACGGCCCCTCTTCCAACTCCTACTGGGCGGCTGGCCGTTACTATTTTGAAGAGAAAAAAGACATGAAGCAGGCCTTAGACTGGGTGAACAAAGCCATGGAAAAAGGCGGCGAAAAATTCTGGATGCTGCGTGTAAAAGCGCAAATCCAGGCAGAACTGGGCCAGGTGAAAGAAGCTATTGCCACGGCTGAAAAAAGCATCGAACAAGCCAAAGCCGAAAAAAATGACGACTACGTTCGGATGAATGAAAAATCCATCGCCGAATGGAAGAAAAAAGCAGGCATTAAATAATTGTCCGCCTGAATACACCACGAACTACGGGCGGCCTTTTCTCCGGAAAGGGCCGCCTTTTTTGTTTTTTGTATCGCGGAGGGGATATCCTGTCTACATCCTCCACTATTTTACTGCTATATTTGCTTTACAATTGATTGTTAACCGCTTTTAAGTAGCAGGGCGGAAACCTTTTCCGTCCAGGTGATTCATTTTCAGAATGTTCCGAAGAAAATTGGTGTCATTTAATTTTGCCCTTGTACTTATATGAAAAAAATACTTACCTCCGTTTTGTTGTTTTCCACCGTCGCCCTAACGGCGGCCTTCGCCCAGAACCCGGGTTGCGACGGCATACGGTACAAGAATAATGTTTTTACCGGCGTCAAAAAAACCACGGTGCAATACGCTACGGCGGTAAATCAGGCCAACGTCTCGCTGGAATTGATGATGGACGTATACGAGCCGGAAGGCGACATTATCGCCAAACGCCCGGTGGTGGTGCTGGCGCACGGCGGCAGTTTTATGACCGGCAACAAAACCGATATGAAACGCTGGTGCGAACTCTTAGCCAAAAAAGGCTATGTGGCCGCTTCCATCCAGTACCGGCTTTTCCCGCTCTTTATTTTGGGTTTGCCCGATTCCACGGAGATTTTTGACACAGCCGTGCGGGCCGTAGGCGATATGAAGTGCGCCGTGCGATTCCTCCGGGAAGATGCCGCCACTGCCGGCGTTTTTCGCGCCGATCCGGACAATATTTTTGTCGGCGGGTATTCGGCGGGCTCCGTAATTGCCTTACACGCGGGTTTTCTCGACAGCAACGACGTCGTGCCTTCCTTCATCCAAACCATCCTCGACGCAAACGGAGGGGTGAACGGCAATACCGGAAGTACCCTCAACCAGACCTACTCTTCTTCTATAAAAGCCGTGGTAAACATGTCCGGCGGTCTGTACCGCAGTTTCTGGGTTGATGCCGGCAACGTGCCGGTGACCAGTATTCACGGCGACAACGACGGAACGGTCCCCTACACCAGCGGACTCGCGGCCAATATCGCCTACCTGGAAGGCAGCAGCCTGGTCCGGCAGGAGGCAAATAATGCCGGTTTGTTGAATGACTTAGTCACCGTGCCGGGCGGCGGCCACACGGATATTTACGATCCCGCCAAATTGCAGTTTGCGCCTTTTGTCGACTCCTTCTGGGTAAACGCAACCACCCTGCTGGAATACCTGAGCTGCCAGGTTGAGGTTACCGCCGTCGATGATCTTTATGAAAAAGCGGGAGATTGGGGCATCGATCCGAATCCGGCGGTTTCCGGCCAGGTTTGCACGATTCGTTTCCCGGAATCGGTGCAACGCGCCGGCATCACGCTTACGGACCTTTCGGGGAAAGTTGTCGCGCAGGCAAGCAACTTGCAGCCGTCCGAAACGATTCGCTGGCCGGCGGCGCCGGCCGGTATTTATTCGGCGCAATTCGTGGATATGGATAATGCGGATCGGGTTTTCCGGGCGAAAAAGGTGGTGTTGATACGATGAAAGGCTTAAGTGTGGCATGAATTAATTGTCTAAAAAATTGATTTTCAATTTTTTAGACAATTAATTCATGCCACACTTAGGCTTCCAACGGCAAAGAAAGGTACACCTCCGTTCCCTTCCCCGGCCCGGCCGAAATCCGGAATTCACCGCGAACGTCGCGGGCCCGTTTTTCCATATTGCCCAGGCCGTTGCCTTTTGGCGTTGTGGCGGAATCAAAACCAATGCCGTTGTCGGCTACGGAAAGGGTCAGGTTTTCGCCGGTCAGATGCAGGCTGATGTCCATGCGGGTACAATTGCTGTACTTCACGGCATTGTTGACCGCCTCTTTAAAAACGAGGTAAACATTGCGCCGGGTGGCGATGTCGAGGTTTCGGACGGGCAAATTTCGGGGTATATCCATTTGATAATCAATATCTTTTGCGTCGAGTACTTTTACAGCGTATTCCCGCATACGGTCGGCCATGTCGTTGAGGTAATCGGGGTTGGGTTTTACGGCCCAGATCAGGTCGCTGATACTTTCCAGCGTTGTTTGCGCATTTCGGATGATCTGCTCTAAAAGCGGGGCCGTTTCGGGCGCTTTTTGCGCCAGTTGTGCATAAGCCACCTGGCTGAGTATACGAATACTCGACATGGACGCAGCCACGTCGTCGTGCAGGTCGCGCGCGATCTGGTCTTTCACCTGTTGCTCCGCTTCCTGTATCTCTAATTGTCTTTTTTGCTGCGCCATCGTCAGTTTTAACTGCAACAGGCTGCGGTCCACATCCACCGAGCGGTGCCATTTTGAAAAACCGATGGTGAATACCAGCACCTCCACGACAAAACCAAAAACCACACCGTGCTGGATGAGCGGATAGGAAGGGATCAATGCCAGGTTTCGCAGGAGGATCGCAACAAACGACAGGCTCAGCGGAATAAAAGCCACCAATGCCAGGCGCGCGCGCGCGCTCACCCTGAAATATTGCAAAGAAAGATATAATGCGCTCAGTGTGAACAGAATAAAGAACACGTTTAGCGACGTAAACAAATACTGCAGGAGTGTTCTTCGCCCGATGGACTCCAGTATCCAGATCAATATCACGCTGATGGAAATGCCGCCCACACAAATTTTAACAAACTTGTCCCACAGCGGCGCCAGGTCCCGGAGCCGCAAAAACTTGCGCAAAAACAAGCCGTAAGTCGCCGCAATAAGCGACGAAATGCACTGATGGCCAATGTGGGAAAGCAAGCCGAAGTCGGCGGAATAGTTGTACAATTCCCGCATCAGGATATTCAGGATATAGGCGCTGTACAGGAGGTACATGCCGTCGCGGTATTGAGCGAATAAAATGAGGCTGAACACAAATGAAACCAGCATAACCCCCAGAAAAATGCCGAACAGAGCCATGTTCCAGCGGTTCAACAGGCCAAAATCTTCGACGGTATGCAGGCTCAGGTTCAGATACATGGAGCCGATGTGGTTGGACGTGGCTGCGATGAACTCGTTTTCTCCCGGCAGCAGGGTGACGGGAAAATGAAACCCGTCGGTCAGTTCATAACGAATATTGCCGTGCATTTCCGCTCCTACCTTTCCCAGGTGCAAGGGCCGGCCACCCGGCTGCATTTGCCAGAGTTCGAACGACTCGATGTTTTTCCGGTTGAGCCGCAGGAACAAGGTCCGGGCTTGATCCACGTTCCGGATCTTAAAACGCAGCCAGTATTGCGACGGATCGTTTCCAAAGGTAAGAAAAGGGGTGTTGCCCGGCCTGAAATCGCCATTCCGGCCTCCCGACACGATATCGGTAATGGTTATGGAATAAGCGGAATCGCGCAGCCAGTCGGGGGCGATCAGTTCAGAGCAAAACGATGCATCAACCTCACACCGGTTCTGGGCATCGGAAACGACGCACAAAAAACCGGCAAAACCAACGGCCAGGATCGTTCGGATCCATAAAAAGCAAGGGGAGGCGGGCATCATTCGGAAAAAATGTTACATCCGGCGGGGTCGGAGCGGATATACGGTAAAACGTCATCTACGAGCAAATTTCGTTCCGGACGAAATTTTAACACGTTTCAGCGGAAAAAAAAGGTTGGCCCAAAAAGGTTTGGCACGGTTTTTCCAAAAGGAGTAACGAAAGGGCTAACATTTGATTGGTTAATTGTTTTCATGGTTATGTTGTGGCCGTCCAGTCGAAAAGACTGGACGGCTTTCTAATTTAAACAATATTCACCTCCGGCTCCAGCCGCACCCCGAATTTTTTTTCCACCGAATCAATAATGGCATACGCGAGGTTTTTCACTTCTTCGCCCGTAGCGCCGCCGTAGTTGACAAGCACAAGTGCCTGCCGCTCGTAACAGCCGGTATTGCCCACCCGTTTTCCTTTCCAGCCGCATTGTTCGATGAGCCAGCCGGCGGGTATTTTTACCCGTTCGCCGCCGGGTGTGGTGTTAAAGGATGGCGCGGCCGGGTATCCTTTTTGAATCCGTTCCAGCACGCTGCGCGGCACTTCCGGGTTTTTAAAAAAACTGCCGCAATTGCCGGTTTGTGCGGGGTCGGGTAGTTTGGACGAACGGATCTGAATAACCGCCCGGCTGATATCGGCGATGGAAGGGTTTTCCACACCATTGATTTCCAGCGTTTTGCGAATATCGCCGTACGAGACGTTGAGCCGGTGTTTCCGGCTGCTCAGGGACAAGGTGACGCTTGTAATGCAATATTTCCCTTTTGCTTCCCGCTTAAAAAAACTGTCGCGATAACCGAAGCGACATTGCGGCCGGTTAAACCGGCGCATTTTGCCGGTATCGAGGTCGACAGCCTGGAGACTTACAAAAAGGTCTTTGAGTTCCACCCCGTACGCACCGATGTTTTGCACCGGCGCGGCGCCCACGGTGCCGGGAATCAGGCTGAGGTTTTCCACCCCGCCGAAACCGTTTTGTACGGCCCAAACGACAAAATGGTGCCATACCTCGCCGCCGCCGATTTCCACCCAGACTTTATTTTTAAACCTGCGCACCACGTTGATCCCGCGGATGGCGTTTTTCAAAACTAAGCCTTCCACATTCCGGGTAAACAGGATATTGCTGCCGCCACCGAGCACCAGCAGGGGCCCCTGGCGCCGGCGCAATAACCCGGTGAGTTCGTCCACCGTTTTCACTGCTGCAAATTG
This sequence comes from Lewinellaceae bacterium, assembly GCA_016713985.1. Taxonomy (GTDB): domain Bacteria; phylum Bacteroidota; class Bacteroidia; order Chitinophagales; family Saprospiraceae; genus M3007. Next base: position 129,545 of record JADJOD010000006.1, read on the forward strand.
TTCGGCCTGCACGTCGATGCCAAAAGTATTGCAGGGAAGCAGGGAATAGGATTGCTGGATCGTCATCTGGATTGCGGCAAAAGTGATCAATCAAACAGGCATTTTGCCTGCCGCAGGAGCAGGTCGATGTTCTGAACCTCGTAATCTTCGTACCCGGTACTCCACGATACCCGGATTTTGTCGATCTCGGTTTTGCGGAGTTTTTTCAGCGCGGAAGGGTCGAGGGTGTATTGTCCGCGGTAGCTGTAAACTTGTCCGGAAGGGTCCAAAACGCCGTCGTCGTTGCGCAAATTACTGGCACTGAAGGTGGTACCGTCTATAAATTTCAGGATTACCACGCTGTTCCTGTTGAGGCTGCCAAAGGTTCGGCGCGCATTGTTGTCGCGAATGCTGAAGGTCAGGTGCAGGCTGATCGTTGATCCGCCGGTAGAAAGCGCGGCTTCACAAATAATATGCGGCTGATCGGGTGTCAGGTATTTTTTCATCAGTTCGTTGGTGAACCGGAAAAGTTCTTCCCGCTGCGATTCCCGGTAGGTCTCTCCGGAAAACTCGTCCCGGGTACTCACCGCCAAGGAACAGGGGCGTTGCGGCGGGTGCAACATCACGTCTTCACCCGGATCATAGGGTTTGAACCGGGGGGCGGCGGATTTTTCCCGGGTTTTCCGTTTTTCCGGATTGGGCTCTTCCGTTGCGGCCGGTAAAGTGGTTTGCGCCGGGTCCGCGCTGTCGGGCGGGGCCACTCCTTCGGCGCCGATAATAGCCGCCACCGGTTTTTCGACGGGTGGAGGCGGGTAAAGCGACAGGTACGATTCCCGAACCTGTTTATAACATTTTGTCAGGTTTTTGCGCTGCATCGCGGCGTCCATGCCGGATACTTTTTCGGCAAATTCCGCCGTTTTGGAGGTTTGTTTTTGCTGTTTCAAGGCATCTTTTTCCAATTTTCGGGCTCTTTTGGCGATACCGGACAGTGAGTCGCGGCTGCTTTTGGAAGCCGTCGAATCCTGTTGGGCGGCAAGAAGCGCCTGCCCTGCGGCTGCGGCCTCTGAAGCGGCGCGCTGCGTTTTGAGCGTCCATTCGGCTTCGTACGTTTTGACGTGTTCGAAAAGTCGCAACACCTCGGCATTCAGATCGGCGTCGGAAAGGCTGTCGGGGTGCGGAATCGAATCCGGAGGAGCAACGGAGGGTTGTTGTGCCAGCGCCCAAAACCAACTGCAACAGAAAAAAATGATGGCCGGCAAGCAGCGGCTCAACCGTTTTAAACGGTAGTTCATAAGCAAAAAGTTAATTCAAAACGGATAGTGTCGGTGAAAAACCGGAGCAAACCCTACTTTCGCAGCAAAAGTAACTTCTTTGCGGCATACAGAAGATCTGGAAGTCGCGAGGCAACATTCCTGTATTCACCTATCCGGCCACGTTCGTATGAAAGCACTGTACACTTTATTCTTTTTCCTGAGTATTTTATTCCTAACTGCCTGCGAATCAGGCAATAAACAAATGAACGCCCAAACGATGGAGTTTAAACAGATACCGGTTACCTACCCGGCTACACGAAAAGATACCGGTATAACGGACCAATATTTCGGCACGGAAATAAAAGACCCCTATCGCTGGCTGGAAGACGATCAGAGCGCCGAAACCAAAGATTGGGTGCAAAAACAAAACATCGTCACGTTCGGCTACCTCAGCCAGATCCCTTATCGTGAAAAAATCCGCAAGCGCCTGGAACAGATCTGGAATTATGAAAAATACGGGACCCCGTTCAAAGAAGGAGGCAAATACTACTTCTTCAAAAACGACGGCCTGCAAAACCAAAGTGTCCTGTACGTGCAGGACAATCCGGACAGCGAGCCAAAAATGCTGCTCGACCCCAATACCTTCAGCGCCGACGGCACCACCTCGCTCCAGGAACTCGATTTTTCCAAAGACGGGAAATACCTCGCGTACAGCACCTCTAAGGGGGGATCGGACTGGCGCACAATTTTTGTCAAAGACCTGAAAACCAACCAGTTACTTGCCGATCAAATCGAGTGGGTAAAGTTCAGCAACATCGCGTGGCAGGGCGACGGGTTTTATTATACCCGTTTTCCGGAACCGGCAGAGGGCGCCGAACTGACGGCAGCCAACAAGTTCGGCGCCGTATATTTTCACCAACTCGGCGCCCCGCAGCAGGAAGACCGCCTGGTGTACAGCGACAAATCGCACCCCGATCGTTCCTTCGGGGCCGGCGTCACCGACGACGAGCGTTTTTTATTCGTCTCGGGTTGGGTAAGGACAATCGGCAACGTGTTGTATTTCAAAGACTTGACAAAAACGGGCAGCGGTTTTACCCCCATATCCGCCACGTTTGAAAAGGACTTTTCGGTAGTCGACAACCTGGCCGAAAAACTGATCGTGCTGACCAACCAATCGGCGCCCAATCAACGCCTTCTACTGGTCGACACCAACCGGCCCGGGGCGGGAAACTGGGAAACACTCATTCCCGAGGACAGCGCAGACGTATTACAAAGCGCCGTGGTGTGCGGCGGAAAAATCGTCTGCTCCTACCTGCACAACGCTTCCAGCGCCCTGCGGGTGTTTGATTTGCAAGGGAAATTCCTCAGGGAAGTGAACTTGCCGGAAATCGGCGCCGTGACTGCCGTGAGCGGGAAAAAGGACGAACAACAGGCTTTTTTCGGGTTTACTTCCTTCCTGCGGCCCACCACTATCTACGCGCTCGATATGAATGCGCTGGAAATCAAGGTTTTTAAAGCGCCGAAATTAGATTTTACCCCGACGCTTTCACCACCGAACAGGTCTGGTATTCGAGCAAAGACGGCACAAAAGTTCCGATGTTCGTCACCCGCAAAAAGAACATCGCCTACGACGGCAGCAACCCCACCCTCCTGTACGGCTACGGCGGCTTTAATGTTTCCGTATCGCCGGCGTTTTCTCCCTCACGAGCCGTTTTGCTGGAAAACAACGGCATTTATGCGGTGGCCAACATTCGCGGCGGGGGTGAATTTGGGGAAAAATGGCACCAGGCCGGCACCAAATGCCGGAAACAAAACGTATTCGACGACTTCATTTCCGCTGCGGAATTTCTGATCGGTAAAAAATATACGTCGCGCGAACGTTTGGCCATCCAGGGCGGCTCCAACGGCGGCCTGCTGGTAGGCGCGTGTATGACCCAGCGCCCCGATCTCTTCGGCGTTTGTTTTCCGGCCGTCGGCGTGTTGGATATGCTTCGTTATCACCAGTTTACCATAGGTTACGCCTGGGCGACCGACTACGGCCGCAGCGACCAGCAACAGGATTTTCCCTGCCTGTACAAGTATTCGCCGCTGCACAATCTGAAAAAAGTGGCGTACCCGGCGACACTCATCACCACCGCCGACCACGACGACCGGGTGGTGCCCGCCCACTCGTTCAAATTTGCCGCCACACTCCAGGAATATCAGCAGGGAGGAAATCCCGCGCTGATCCGGATCGAAACCAGCGCCGGGCACGGCGCCGGGAAACCTACGAGCAAAAGCATCGAAGAAGCCGCGGATATCATGAGTTTTATGTTGTGGAATATGAAAACGCAGGTGGTTTATTGAGGTTTCGGGGTTTGAGGGTTTCAGAGGTTTAAGGGTTTCAGAGGTTTAAGGGTTTCAGAGGTTTAAGGGTTTCAGAGGTTTAAGGGTTTCAGAGGTTTAAGGGTTTCAGAGGTTTAAGGGTTTCAGAGGTTTAAGGGGTTTCAGAGGTTTAAGGGTTTCAGAGGTTTCAGAGGTTTAAGGGTTTCAGGGGTTTTGTGGTTTCAGGGGTTTTGGGGTTTAGGGATTAAAGGGTCGTTGTTACCCCGAACTTTTCGCTTCATACCGCCGCCGGATGACTTCCTGGATGACGCCGCCGGCAATTTTGCTTTCCAGCCAGGAAATAATATCTAAGTACATAAACGAGCGGCTTTCAAAGGGGTCGCTTTCGTATTTTTCTAATTTTCCCTTCAGGATGGAGAACGCGGAGCGAATACGCGCGGCGGTATCCAACTGAAACGACTTGCGCAGGAAACGAAATATTTCCACTTCCACCATACCCAGCGTTTCCATCCGGGCCATAAAGCGATACAGCGATTTGATGAGGTGCTCCAACAGGTCAAAATTGCCCAGTTCGTAGTGTGCGATCAGGTGCAGCAGCCGGGCGTAGCACTGCAAGTCACTCCGCAAATCCACCTTTTGATGAATGATCCGGTTGAGGTATTCCACGGTACGCACTGCGTCGCCGGCGCCGAAATGCAAACTGGCGATTTTATAATACAACACCAGCGTCCGGTGCCGGTCGATCAGCAGGTGGTATTCCTGGAGCCTGGCCTCGATATCCGGCACGAGACGCAGTCCCTCCGAAAATGTGCCCCGTAAAAAATGCCCGTTGATACGCGCAATACTCAGATAAATAAAGACTTGCACCCGGATATTGTCGTTTACCCGCGCCTCATCCGTATCGGCGAATGTTTCAAAAAGTTGCAGGGTGAGGTCGAATTTGGGGTAGTTGCGCAGCATAAAATGCGCCAGCAGCAGGTTGTGCAATCCTTTGATATAATAAGGCGTTTCCACCCGCGTCATGTGGGGTTCGGCGGCAAAAAGATTGACCCATTTTTGGGCATACCGGTAATACAGGAGAAAATCCTGGAGAATAAAACCGTACCAGCAATACGCCTGGTACAGGTATAAACGGCCGAAAAAACCCGTCACCTGCTGCGCTCCCGGTGGAAGCCGGGAAGCAAAAAACTCCTGCACCGCCGCCACATCCTTGGCATTGCGGGCATGACCGACGTTGATGTACCAGCTGTACAACTGGAGCGAAAGGTTGGATAAATTGCCGACCAGGGCCAGCCGTTCGTTGAGCACGTTCACCTCGCTGGAAAGTGTTTCGGCGCGGTTGCCGAGGCTGCGTGTAATGTGCAGCGATTCGATCTTCTTTTCCAGTACCAGCGCCTGGTGCCAAAAAGTGCTCTGGTGATAGGTTTTTGCCAGTTCCTTGATGCGTTGAAGCAGTTTCAGGCTCTGCTGGAACAGGCCTTTGTTGTACAAAATACGCGTGTATTCCATCTGCTCGTGCAGTTGGTTTTCCACGTTGCCGTCGTCGCGCAAGGTGCGCAGACTTGCCAGAATTTGCCGGTACAGGTTGGCTTTCAGGTTGGGCAATTGCTCCCTTTTCAGCGAGGTGATCCTGCGCAGCAGCGCCTCGTCGTCGTATTCCTCCATCTTGTCCATCGCGTCGAACAACTGCGTAATTTTCAGGTCCGCCTTGCCGAGATTGCGCTGGACAAACAACTTGAAATTGCGCTTTTCCGCCTTCTCCAGCGATTTTAACAACTGGAAAAGTTCATCAGACGAACGTTTGGACATCGTATTTAATGGGCATTTAAAAATCTGAAAATCAATTCTTTGCAAATGGTTATTAAAAAATAGGCAGTGTAGAAGCGGTGGAAGTTTGAGCAATCAGCACAAACGGTGCGGTTATACTTTTATCCCGGAGCGCAACCATAAATATATCAAAAATCCTCCCGCGCTCCCCGATTTTTTATGACGGCTCAAAATAAAATTCACATTTTCGATACCACCCTGCGCGACGGCGAACAGGTGCCGGGTTGTAAACTGAACACCGCAGAAAAAGTAGAGATTGCCCTGCAACTCGAGGCCCTCGGCGTTGACATCATTGAAGCCGGCTTTCCCATTTCGTCTCCCGGCGACTTCCAGAGTGTGCGGGAAATTGCGCTGGCAGTAAAAGAGGTGACGGTGTGTGGCCTCAGCCGCGCGGTTCAAAAAGACATCGAAACCGCTGCGGAAGCCCTGCGCCACGCCCGCCGTCCGCGTATCCATACCGGTATCGGCACCTCCGACCTGCATATCCGCGCCAAGTTCAATTCCACCCGCGAAGAAATACTCGAACGGGCGGTGCAATGTGTGCGCTGGGCCAAAAATTTTGTCGACGACGTGGAATTTTACGCCGAAGACGCGGGCCGAACCGACGACGAATACCTCGCCCGGGTGGTGGAAGCGGTGATCCGGGCCGGCGCCACGGTGGTGAACATTCCGGACACCACCGGCTACTGCCTGCCCCACCAATACGGCGAAAAAATCGCTTTTTTGGTCAATAACGTGCCGAATATCGACCGCGCCCTGATCTCCTGCCACTGCCACAACGACCTCGGCTTAGCCACCGCCAACGCCATCGCCGGCATCATCGCCGGCGCGCGGCAGATCGAATGTACCGTCAACGGCCTCGGCGAAAGAGCGGGCAACACCTCCCTCGAAGAAGTGGTGATGATCATCCGGCAACACGCCCACCTCGGTTTCTTCACCGGCGTGGAGCCCCGGCAACTGAATCCGATCAGCCGCATCGTGTCCGACACCATGCGTATGCCCGTGCAACCCAACAAAGCCATCGTCGGCAGCAATGCCTTCTCCCACTCGTCGGGTATTCACCAGGACGGTTTTTTGAAAAACGCCCAGACCTACGAAATCATTGCCCCCGAAGAAGTGGGGGTCGACAGCAGCAAAATTGTGCTGACCGCCCGGAGCGGTCGTTCGGCATTGGCCTATCGTTTCCGGAAACTCGGTTACGATTTTACCCGCGACGAAGTGGACGTGCTTTATCAGAAATTCCTGCAGGTGGCAGACCAAAAAAAAGAAGTGCAGGATACTGATTTACAAGAACTTGCGCAAGTGTTGGTCGCCATCGGTTAAGCCCTTGAAAATACTTTTATTTAAAAAAAACATGCCAACCACGATATTCGACAAAATCTGGGACCGCCACATCGTCCGTGAAATTGAGCACGGCCCATCGGTATTTTACATCGACCGGCACCTCATCCACGAGGTGACCACCCCGCAGGCTTTCGACGGGCTCCGGAAACGTGGATTGCCGGTATTCCGCCCGGACCAGACCATCGCCACAGCCGACCACAACGTGCCGACGCTCGATCAGCATCTGCCGATCAAAGAGGCGCTTTCGCGGCTCCAGGTGGAAAAACTGACCGAAAACTGCCGCGAATTTGGCATCGAACTTTACGGCCTCGGCCACCCTTTCCAGGGCATTGTACACGTGATCGGGCCCGAACTGGGCATCACTCAGCCGGGCATGACCATCGTCTGCGGCGACAGCCACACCAGTACGCACGGCGCATTCGGCGCCATCGCGTTCGGTATCGGCACCAGCGAAGTGGAAATGGTGCTGGCCACCCAATGCCTTCTGCAAAACAAACCCAAACAAATGCGCATCAACGTGCACGGGGCGCTGGGCAAAGGGGTAACGGCAAAAGACATCATCCTGCACATCATCGCCCGGATATCCGCCAGCGGCGCGACGGGTTATTTTGTCGAATACGCCGGCTCCACCATTCGCAGCCTGAGTATGGAAGCGCGGATGACCATTTGCAATATGAGTATCGAAATGGGCGCGCGTGGCGGCCTCATCGCCCCGGATGAAACAACTTTCTCTTATTTGAAAGGCCGGGAATTTGCCCCCGCAGGAGCGGAATGGGAGCAGGCGCTGTCCGAATGGCGCCAACTCCGCACCGACGACGACGCCGTGTTCGACCGCGAGATCAGTATCCCCGCAGCAGACATCCAACCTATGGTGACCTATGGCACCAACCCGGGTATGGGAGTTCCGGTCACGGGCGCCATCCCCCGGGAGGAATTTATGGATGAAAAAGAGCGGCTTTCGTTTCACAAAGCATTGGAATACATGGGATTACAGGCAGGCGCAGCCATCAGGGGCCAAAAAGTGGATTACGTGTTTATCGGCAGTTGCACCAATTCCCGCATCGAGGATTTGCGCCAGGTAGCCGCATTCGTAAAAGGCAAACAAAAAGCCGAGGGTGTGGAAGTATGGGTGGTGCCGGGCAGCAGGCAGGTGGAACAACAGGCCCGCGCCGAAGGATTACATCACATTTTTGAACAGGCGGGATTCCAACTCCGGCAACCGGGCTGCTCGGCCTGCCTCGGAATGAACGAAGACAAAATTCCCGCCGGCAAATATTGTATTTCGACCTCCAACCGCAATTTCGAAGGCCGCCAGGGCCAGGGCGCCCGCACCCTCTTAGCCAGTCCGCTCACCGCCGCCGCAGCAGCCGTGACGGGTGTGGTCACGGATGTGCGGGAGATGTTGAATTAGGTTGTTGGCCCTGAAAGCTATTCACCGGGTGACTTTGAGCCACCCGGTGAATAGCTTTCCGAAAGTTGGATTCCAAACCTGAATATCAAAAATATGCGTAATAAAATCAGTTCGATTCACAGTACCGCAGTGCCGCTGGACAAGGAACACATCGACACGGACCAGATCATTCCGGCGCGGTTCCTGAAAGCCACCAGCCGCGAAGGATTTGGGGAAAACCTGTTTCGCGACTGGCGGTACACACACGACGACGAAGCCCGGCCAAAAGTGGATTTTATCCTCAATCAGCCGGCGTTTGGCGGAAAAATCTTAGTGGCGGGCAAAAATTTCGGCTGCGGCAGCAGCCGCGAACACGCCGCCTGGGCCTTGAAGGACTACGGTTTCGACGCCGTGGTGAGCAGTTTTTTTGCCGATATTTTTAAAAATAACGCCCTCAACAACTTTTTGCTTCCGGTGCAGATTAGCGACGATTTTCTCCGCAGCTTGCTGGACACCGTGTTGTTACACCCTGATACCGAAATTAGCATTGACCTTGAAAATCAACAAATTAGCAACACCCTTACCGGAGCATCCGAATCCTTTGTCATCGATGCCTACAAAAAAACCTGCCTGCTCAACGGCTACGACGACATCGATTATTTGCTGAGTATCCGCGACGACATTGAACGTTTCGAAAAAAGATAATACCCGTCCATGAAAAAAAATATCACCGTCATCGAAGGAGATGGCATCGGGCCCGAAGTAACCGCCCAGGCCGTAAAAGTGCTGGACGCGGTAGCCGCCCGCTTCGGACATCATTTTCAATACCGCTACGCCATCATGGGAGCCTGCGCAATCGACCAGACCGGCAACCCGCTGCCCGATGCCACGATCGAGGCCTGCATAGACAGCGACGCCATCCTCTTCGGCGCCATCGGGCACCCCAAATACGACAACGACCCGTCCGCTCCGGTGCGCCCGGAACAAGGTTTGTTAAAACTGCGCAAAACACTCGGCCTTTACGCCAATATCCGCCCGATTTCGGCTTACCCGTCTTTAAATCATTTGTCGCCACTTAAGGCGGAACGACTGCAAAACGTGGATTTTGTGATCTACCGCGAACTCACGGGCGGCATTTATTTCGGCAAAAAAACCGTCAACGAAGCCAAAACCGAAGCCTCCGACGACTGTGTTTATACGCGGGAAGAGATCGAACGTATTGCACACCCGGCGTTCCAACACGCGCAAAAACGGCGGAAAAAACTGACGCTTGTCGACAAGGCTAACGTGATGGAAACCAGTCGCCTGTGGCGAAAAGTGGTCCAGGACCTCGCCCCTTCCTACCCCGACGTTACGGTGGATTTTCTTTTTGTCGACAATGCCGCCATGCAGATCGTGCTGAACCCCGCCCAGTTCGACGTGGTACTTACGGAAAATATGTTCGGCGATATCATCAGCGACGAAGCCAGCGTACTGAGCGGCTCGCTGGGACTGCTTCCTTCGGCCAGCATCGGCAAGGGAACGGCCCTGTTCGAACCCATCCACGGCTCGTATCCCCAGGCTGCCGGCAAGGACATCGCCAACCCGCTCGGGTCTATCCTGAGCGCCGCCATGTTGCTCGATTATTTCGGCATGCAGGAAGAAGCCCGTGCCGTGCGCAACGCCGTCAGTTGGTCGCTCGACGAAAGCATCGTCACCCAGGATATCGACCCGAATCACTACCACTTTACCTCCACGGTCGGCGACATCATCAGTGATCGCATTCAAAACAATGTGCCGCGTTCGGTGAACCGCAAAAACATCATCCGGCTGGCATCGACGATCATTTGAAACGACGATCAATGACAAATCTGAATAAATATTCCCGCACCGTCACCCAGGACCCCACACAGCCCGCTGCGCAGGCTATGTTGTACGGCATCGGGCTCACGGAAGCGGATCTGGCAAAAGCCCAGGTCGGAATTGTCAGCATGGGATACGAGGGCAACACCTGCAACATGCACCTCAACGACCTTGCCCGGGAAGTGCGCGGCGGAGTTTGGGCCAACGAGCTGGTGGGGTTGATTTTCCACACCATCGGCGTCAGCGACGGCATCAGCAACGGCACCGACGGCATGCGTTATTCACTCGTCAGCCGCGACATCATTGCCGACAGCATCGAAGCGGTGTGTGGCGCGCAGTATTACGACGCATTAATCGCCCTGCCCGGCTGCGACAAAAACATGCCCGGCTCCATCATCGCTATGGGTCGCCTCAACCGGCCGGCCATCATGGTTTACGGAGGAACGATTGCGCCGGGCCAGTGGAAAGGCCAGGACCTGAACATCGTCTCCGCATTTGAAGCCCTGGGGCAAAAAATCGCCGGCGCCCTGGATGAGGCTGATTTTCAGGGGATTGTACGACATGCTTGTCCGGGCCCCGGCGCCTGCGGCGGCATGTACACCGCCAACACGATGGCTTCTGCCATCGAAGCCCTGGGCATGAGCCTGCCCTATTCGTCTTCCAATCCCGCGCTTAGCACAGAAAAAAAACGGGAATGTGAAGATGCCGGAAAATATATCCGCCTGCTGCTCGAACGCGACATCAAACCGGCCGACATCATGACCCGCCGGGCATTTGAAAACGCCGTCACCGTAGTCACGGCGCTGGGAGGCAGCACCAACGCCGTTTTACACCTCATCGCCATGGCCAAAAGTGTGGATGTGCCACTCACGCAGGACGATTTCCAGCGTATCGGCGACCGCACCCCCGTGCTCGCCGATCTGAAACCTTCCGGCAAATACCTCATGGAAGATTTGCACCGTATCGGCGGTGTGCCGGCTGTGATGAAATACCTCCTGCAAAAAGGCCTTTTGCACGGCGATTGCCTCACGGTAACGGGGCGCAGCCTGGCGGAGAATTTGGCCGGAGTTGCAGATTTAAACTTTGACCATCAATCTGTTATACTCTCCGTCGAAAATCCCGTAAAACGGGACGGCCACCTGCAAATCCTGTACGGCAACTTAGCCGAACAGGGAAGTGTCGCCAAGATCAGCGGCAAGGAAGGCGAGCGATTTAACGGCCCGGCGCGGGTATTCGACGGCGAACACGCGCTGATCGCCGGAATCCAAAGCGGCCGTGTGCAACCCGGCGACGTCGTGGTGATCCGCTACGTGGGCCCAAAAGGAGCGCCCGGAATGCCGGAAATGCTCAAACCCACCTCCGCGCTTATCGGCGCGGGCCTGGGAAAAAGTGTGGCACTGATCACCGACGGGCGATTCAGCGGCGGCACCCACGGCTTTGTGGTCGGGCACATCACGCCCGAAGCTTCGGAAGGTGGACTGCTGGCCCTGGTGCAGGATGGCGACCCGATTGAAATAGATGCTACCCAACGTTCGATCAACTTGAAAATCAGCAATTTAGAAATACAAAAACGAAAATCCGCCTGGAAAAAGCCACCTCCGGCCGCGACAAAAGGATTGCTTTACAAATACGCCCGGTCCGTTTCGACGGCTGCCGAAGGTTGTGTGACCGATGAATAGATCATCCATTTTTCAATCCGAAAAATCGGCCCGTTTTTTAACTGCTAACTGCCATGCTGCACACCGAACTTGAACTTTCAGAAGACCTGCTTGTAGAAACACCCCCGTTTCGAACCCTCAGCGGGTCCCAGGCTGTTCTGGAGACCTTCATCTCCGAAGGTGTGAATACGGTATTCGGGTACCCGGGTGGTGCGATCATGCCGATTTACGACGCCTTGTACGACTACAACGAGCGTTTGGAACATATCCTCGTGCGCCATGAACAAGGCGCCATTCACGCGGCACAGGGGTACGCCCGCGCCTCCGGCCGGATCGGTGTTGTATTCGCCACCAGCGGCCCCGGCGCCACCAACCTCATCACCGGTCTGGCCGACGCATTGATCGACAGCACACCGGTTGTGTGTATCACCGGACAGGTATTTGCCCATTTACTGGGCACGGATGCTTTTCAGGAAACGGACGTGATCAACATCACCACACCCGTCACCAAATGGAACTGCCAGGTCACGGAAGCGGGCGACATACCTGCCGTACTCGCCAAGGCGTTTTATATTGCGCGCAGTGGCCGGCCCGGGCCGGTATTGGTGGACATCAGTAAAAATGCGCAGTTGCAACAATTTGATTATGAAGGACATAAACCCTGCAATCACATCCGGAGTTACCGGCCGAAACCCATTGTACGCAGGGAATATATCGAACAGGCCGCTGCGCTGATCAACGCTGCCGAACGGCCGTTTATCCTGTTCGGGCAGGGTGTCATTTTGGGCAACGCCGAGCGGGAGTTCCGCTCATTTGTGGAAAAAAGCGGTATTCCGGCGGCCTGGACCATCCTCGGTCTGGGCGCACTGCCCACCGGTCATCCGCTGAACGTGGGTATGCTCGGTATGCACGGCAACTACGGCCCCAATGTGCTCACCAATCAATGCGACGTGCTTATCGCCGTGGGCATGCGTTTCGACGACCGCGTCACCGGGCGCTTGGACAAATACGCCCGGCAGGCAAAAGTGATCCACCTCGACATCGACCCCGCAGAGATTGATAAAAACATAAAAACCACCGTGCCCGTTTGGGGCGACTGCAAGGAAACCCTGCCTTTGCTGACCCGCCTGGTCCGGCCCCAAACGTACCCGGATTGGCTGGAACGGTTTCGCGAACACGACCGGGAAGAGCAAAAAACAGTCATTCACGGCGAACTCAATCCCGACTGCGCGACCCTGACGATGGGGGAAGTTATTCGCCTCGTCAACGAACACGAAGGCGGCGAAGCGATCATTGTCACCGACGTGGGTCAACACCAGATGGTAGCCAACCGGTATGCCCGCTTCAACCAATCGCGTTGCAACGTGACTTCCGGCGGGCTCGGTACGATGGGTTTTGCCCTGCCTGCGGATATCGGCGCCAAACTGGGCGCCCCCACCCGCAGGGTTATCGCTATAGCCGGCGACGGCGGGTTCCAGATGACCATTCAGGAACTGGGGGTGATCCAGCAGCACGGTATGGCGGTTAAAATATTGATTCTCAACAACCAGTTTCTTGGTATGGTGCGGCAATGGCAGGAATTGTTCCACGACCGCCGTTATTCGTTCACCAACATCACCAGCCCCGATTTTGTGCAGGTGGCGGCAGCTTACGGCATCCCGGGGCAGCGGGTTTCGGAACGCAAAGAATTACAAAACGGCATAAAAGCCATGTTTGAAACGCCGGGATCGTACCTGCTCGAAGTGATGGTGGGAAAAGAAAACAACGTATTTCCCATGGTGCCGCAAGGCTGCGGAGTGGCGGATATCCGGCTTTGTTAGTTAATGGTTAGAACCAACAACTCTACATGCAATGAAAAACGAATACACTATCACGGTCTATACCGAAAACCAGGTCGGTCTGCTGAACCGTATTGCGATCATTTTTTCGCGGAGAAAGATCAATATCGAGAGCCTGAACACGTCCCCTTCCGAAGTGCCGGGTATCCACCGTTTCACCATTGTGATCAATGAAACGGAGGAAGTGGTGCGCAAACTCGCCCGCCAAATGGAAAAACAGGTGGACGTGTTGCGGGCATTCTGCAACACCGCCGACGAGATCGTCTGGCAGGAAATGGCGCTGTACAAAGTGCCGACGGATGAGATTGCAGAAAAAGTAAAGGTTGAACGTTTGTTGCGCGCATTCGGCGCCCGGGCCGTGGTGATCCGGCGCGATTACACCGTTTTTGAAACATCGGGCCACCGGGAAGAAACCGATCGCCTCGTTCAGGAACTTGAACCCTATGGCCTGATTGAATTCGTACGCAGCGCGCGGGTAGCCATCATTAATGCAAGCGACGGTTTTCACGAACTGCTCCAGGAATTTGAACAACGGGAACCCGGCGAAGAAGCCGCCGAAAACGAATTCCTCGATCAACACGAAGAAGTGTTTGCGATGTAACAGAGACCAATTCATCATTCATCTCTCATCATTCATCATTCTAAAAACAATGGCACAACTCAACTTTGGCGGCGCCCTCGAAAACGTCGTTACCCGCGAAGAATTTCCCCTTGAAAAGGCCCGGGCCGTATTGGCCGACGAAACGGTAGCCGTCATCGGTTACGGCGTGCAAGGCCCCGGTCAGGCGCTCAACCAGCGCGAAAACGGCATCCGTGTCATTGTGGGTCAACGCCCCAACTCCAAATCCTGGGACAAGGCCGTACGCGACGGTTTTGTGCCGGGTGTCGACCTTTTTGACATCGAGGAAGCCCTGCAACGCGGCACCATCATTTGTTACCTGCTCAGCGACGCAGCGCAGATTCAACTCTGGCCCACAGTAAAAAAACACCTCAGCCCCGGCAAGGCGCTTTATTTTTCACACGGCTTCGGCATCACGTACAACGACCAGACGGGGATTGTGCCACCGGAGGGTGTGGATGTTTTCCTCGTGGCGCCAAAAGGATCGGGCACTTCCCTGCGCCGGATGTTCCTGCAGGGCCGCGGACTGAACAGCAGCTACGCCATTCACCAGGACGCTACAGGTCGCGCTTTCGAACGTGTGGTGGCGCTCGGCATCGCCATCGGCAGCGGCTATTTGTTTGAAACAACGTTTAAAAAAGAGGTGTACAGCGACCTGACCGGCGAACGCGGCACATTGATGGGCGCCATTCAGGGCATTTTTGCAGCCCAATATGCGGTTTTGCGCGAACGCGGCCACTCGCCTTCCGAAGCATTTAACGAGACCGTGGAAGAACTCACTCAGTCGCTTATGCCGCTTGTCGCTGAAAACGGCATGGACTGGATGTACGCCAACTGCTCCACAACGGCCCAACGCGGCGCTTTGGATTGGTGGAAAAAATTCCGCGACGCTACCTTGCCCGTGTTTAACGAACTGTACGACAGCGTGGCCGCCGGCAAAGAAGCCGGTCGCTCCATCGCCAGCAACAGCCAGCCCGATTACCGCGAAAAACTCGAAGTGGAACTCAAAGAACTCCGCGAGAGTGAAATGTGGCAGGCGGGACAGACGGTGCGGAATTTGCGACCCGAAAATCAGCCGGTGGAAGAACTGGTTTGATAACAGAGGTCGTCCCGTAAACTCGACAATATCATGGTACGTACAGCGCAGCAATTGCGAACACCTGTTCGATAACCTGCGGGGTCATCATTTTGATTTTTCGGAAGTGGACAAGGATGATGCATTGTTCGGGTATCTGGCATGAAGATATTTTTTTATGTTTTTTATCCAAACAAAGTTTTTAATACCTGGCATTTGAACGCACAAATAATT
This sequence comes from Lewinellaceae bacterium, assembly GCA_016713985.1. GTDB lineage: Bacteria > Bacteroidota > Bacteroidia > Chitinophagales > Saprospiraceae > M3007. The sequence goes on from JADJOD010000006.1 coordinate 144,929, forward strand.
TCGAGAACACGTTTTTTTGAAAGATTTGATCAAATATCGGGCCGTCAACATCTTAATATTCCGAAAATTTTTTAAATCGTGAATTGTATGATAAATTTGATCTTTAAATCCCGAAATTTTATTTGACAAACCGGCTGTTTTTCAGACCATGACCCACCACCAAGTTGAAACAGCCACCGCCGGCTCCCGGTCCGTCAATCCGAGTAATTTTCACCTGCCCGCCAAGTAAGACCATTTTCATAATTTATTGAAAATGAGTCAATCAGGTTTATATAACCCGCTGTTCGAGCGGGACGCATGTGGAATTGGTTTTGCCGCCAATCTGAAAGGAAATAAAAACCACCAAACGGTTTCCGACGCGCTCACTATTCTGGAAAACATGGAGCACCGGGGCGCCAGTGGCAGCGAACCGAACAGCGGCGACGGCGCGGGTATCATGATCCAGGTGCCGCACGAGTTTTTCTTCGACGAATGCCTTCAGTTGGGCGTCCAGTTGCCCCCGCCCGGGCGTTACGGCGCAGGTGTTGTTTTTTTTCCGAAAGAAATCCGCCTGCGGGAAGAATGCCGCGATATTTTCAGCCGCTGCGCCGAAAAACTCGGACTGGAAATTCTTGTGTGGCGAAAGATACCGGTGAACAGCGAAGGCATCGGCGCCACCGCTTTGTCCGTCGAGCCGGAAATGGAACAGGTCTTCATCGCCTGCCCAGCCCATATCGCACAGGCCGACGACTTTGAACGCAAACTGTTCGTGCTGCGCAATTATTCCAGCCACCTCATTCACAGCACCGTACGCCAAAACGCCATCGGATTTTACCTGGCTTCGCTGTCGTGCAGGACGGTTGTGTACAAAGGCCAACTCACCAGTTTGCAGGTGCGCGGTTATTTCCCCGACCTCGGCAACAAACGCCTCGTCAGCGCTTTCGGGTTGGTGCATTCGCGTTTCGCCACCAATACATTCCCTTCCTGGAAACTCGCTCAGCCGTTTCGTTACATCGCCCACAATGGCGAGATCAACACCCTGCAAGGAAACCTTAACTGGCTGAAAACCAGCGAAAAAGGATTTATTTCTCCTTATTTCAGCAAGGAGGAAATGGATATGCTGCGGCCCATCGTCACGTCCGGGCAATCGGATTCCGCCTGCTTAGACAACATGATCGAACTGCTCACCCTGAGCGGGCGATCCCTGCCACACGTGATGATGATGCTCATCCCGGAAGCCTGGGACGGACAACCCGAAATGGACCCGGTGAAACGGGCTTTTTACGAGTTCCACGCCTCTTTTATGGAGCCCTGGGACGGGCCGGCGTCAATTTCTTTCACCGACGGCAATATTATCGGCGCCACCCTCGACCGCAACGGCCTGCGCCCTTCGCGGTACTGTGTGACCCACGACGACCGGGTGATCATGGCCTCCGAAACGGGTGTGCTGCCTGTCGCGCCCGAACTCATCAAGGAAAAAGGACGCCTGCAGCCGGGAAAAATGTTCATCGTGGACCTCACACAAGGCCGGATCATCAGCGACGATGAACTGAAAAGAGGCATTTGCAGCGAAAAACCCTACGGCGACTGGCTCAATAAACACAAAATTCGCCTGGAAGAACTGCCGGAGCCCCGTGTCACGTTTACCCACCTCGAAAGCAGCCAGGTGTTGAAATACCAGAAGGCTTTCGGATACAGCGCCGAAGACCTCGACGTGATCATCGGGCCGATGGCGACGGAGGGCAAAGAGCCGATCGGATCGATGGGCAGCGACGTGCCGCTTGCCGTGTTGAGCAACCAGCCGCAACACCTGAGCAGTTATTTTAAACAACTCTTCGCCCAGGTCACCAACCCGCCCATCGACCCCATCCGGGAAAAAATGGTGATGTCTTTGGCCACTTTTGTGGGAAATATCGGCAATATTTTGATCGAAAATGAAAAAACCTGCCACACCGTCACACTGCAACACCCGATCCTGACCAACCACGAACTTGAAAAGATCCGCAGCATCGATACGGGCATTTTTCAGGCAAAAACCCTGCAAATGTACTTCCGCGCCGACGGGCAGCCCGGGTCGCTCCAAAAAGCCCTCGACCGCATCTGCCGTTATGCTCTTGACGCCGTGGAAGACGGGTTTGAAGTGCTGGTGCTTTCCGATCGCGCCATCGACTCGGAACACGCCGCCATCCCTTCCCTGCTGTTTACCGCAGCGGTCCACCACCACCTGATCCGAAAGGGTTGCTGCGGCAACGTCGGCATCGTGGTGGAAGCCGGCGACGTGTGGGAAGTGCATCATTTTGCCACCTTGCTCGGCTTCGGCGCGACGGCCATCAACCCTTACCTCGCTTTGTCGGGTATCCGCGACATGGAAAAAAGCGGGCGTTTGCAAACCCTGCCCGAGTCAAAAAACCTGGAAAAAAACTACATCAAAGCCGTCAACGAAGGGTTGCTCAAGGTTTTTTCAAAAATGGGCATTTCCACCCTGCAATCGTACATGGGTGCGCAAACCTTCGAGATCATCGGCCTGAGCAAATCCGTTGTGGATCAATATTTTACAGGCGCTGTCAGCCGGATCGAAGGTATGCACCTGGACGACATCGCCCGGGAAACACTCGCCAAACATTTCCTCGCTTTCCCGCAAAACGGCCGCCGCGCCAGCCTGGCGAACAATTATTTACAAATCACGCACCAGCCGACCCGTCTACCCGCCGGCGGCATTTATCAGTGGAAGCGCAACGGCGAGTTTCACCTGTTTAATCCCCAAAGCATCCACCTCTTGCAGTACGCTACACGGATGGGGGATTATTCCGTTTTTAAAAAGTATTCAAAAGTCGTCAATAACCAGTCCGAACGAGCGGTAACATTGCGCAGTTTGTTCACTTTCAAACAAATACGCCCTTCCATTCCGCTGGAAGACGTGGAACCCGCAGAAAACATCTACCGCCGTTTTGCCACGGGCGCCATGTCGTTCGGCTCCATTTCCTGGGAAGCGCACACGACCTTGGCCATTGCCATGAACCGGCTCGGCGGAAAAAGTAACACCGGGGAAGGCGGGGAAGACGAACGCCGGTATGAGCCCGCGAGTTATTGGTTATCGGTTGCCGGTTCTTCGTTATCGGTTGTTGGTTCTTCGTTATCGGTTGAGCAACCAATAACCAGGAACCAACAACCGGCAATCAACAACCTGCGCCCGGGCGACTCCCTGCGCAGTGCCATCAAACAGGTGGCGTCCGGGCGGTTCGGCGTGACAAGTTTGTACCTGACCGAAGCCGACGAACTGCAAATAAAAATGGCGCAGGGCGCCAAACCCGGCGAAGGTGGGCAGTTACCTGGCCACAAGGTCGACGACTGGATCGGCCGGGTTCGGCACAGCACCCCCGGCGTGGGATTGATCTCTCCCCCGCCCCACCACGATATTTATTCGATCGAAGACCTCGCACAGTTGATTTTTGACCTGAAAAATGCCAACCGCCGCGCCCGGATCAACGTAAAATTAGTATCAAAAGCGGGTGTGGGCACCATCGCCGCAGGTGTGGCCAAAGCCAAAGCCGACGTCATCCTTGTCTCCGGGCACGACGGTGGCACCGGCGCCTCGCCCATCAGCAGCATCAAACACGCCGGTCTGCCCTGGGAACTCGGTCTCGCAGAAACCCACCAGACCCTCGTGCGCAACCGCCTGCGCAGCCGCGTGGTCGTGCAGGCCGACGGGCAGTTAAAAACCGGGCGCGACATCGCCGTCGCGGCCCTGCTTGGCGCCGAAGAATGGGGAGTGGCAACGGCGGCGCTCGTCGTGGAAGGCTGCATCCTCATGCGCAAATGCCACCTCAATACCTGCCCGGTGGGTGTGGCCACCCAGGACCCCGAACTCCGGAAACGTTTCACCGGCGACGCGGAACACGTGGTCAATTTTTTTAAATTTCTCACCGAAGAACTCCGCGAGATCATGGCCGAACTCGGCTTCCGGACGGTGAACGATATGATCGGGCAGGTGGATTGCTTAGCGGTGGACGGTGGACGGTGGACGGTGGACGGTGGACGGTGGACGGTGGGCGGTGGACGGTCGACGGTGGACGGTCGACGGTGGACGATCAAGTAGTTGGCGCCGTATCGACGGAAAGACCGGGAGATAAAAACTGGAAATTCAGGCACTTAGACCTCTCTGCAATATTATTTCAGGAACAACAAAGCAACGGAGCAACGGCGGGTCACCCGGATGCGCCGGCAGTGATACCCACTTTGTATTGTTCCGAAAAACAAGACCACGGCCTGGCCGGCGTGCTGGACTGGCGCCTGCTGGAAACAGCCCGAACCGCCATCGAAACGGCACAACCCGTTTGGGCAGCATTTGACATTAAAAATACCGACCGCGCTACCGGCACCCTGCTTTCCAACGAAATCACCCGGCAATACCGCGCCGAAGGGTTGCCGCCGGATACGGTGCATTTCCGGTTCAACGGCACGGCGGGGCAAAGTTTCGGCGCGTTCACCGTACCTGGCCTGACCCTCGAACTGGAAGGTGATGCCAACGATTATTTCGGCAAAGGCCTGAGTGGCGCCAAACTCATCATTTATCCCTCGAAAAAAGCCGGGTTTGTGCCCGAAGACAACAGCATCATCGGCAACGTGGCTTTTTTACGGCGCCACGGCGGGAGAAGCGTACATCCGGGGCAAGGCGGGTGAACGTTTTTGCGTCCGCAACTCGGGTGCAAATGTGGTGGTGGAAGGTATCGGCGACCACGGCTGCGAATACATGACCGGCGGGCGCGTGGTCATTCTCGGCGATACCGGACGCAATTTCGGCGCGGGTATGAGTGGAGGAATCGCATACGTGTGGGATACCCGGCACGCCTTCGCCCAACGCTGCAATCCGGAGATGATCGACCTCGATCCGCTCGATGAAAATGATCTCGCCGAACTCCATGTCCTGCTGGAACAACACGAGCGCCTCACCGGCAGCACCGTTGCCCGTTTTATACTCGATGATTTTGAAAACCAGGCGCATCACTTCGTGAAAGTGTTTCCGAAAGATTATAAAAAAGCGCTGTTGGTGAAGAACGTCGGAGCCTTAAACGTATTCACCGGGTGACTTGAAGTCACCCGGTGAATAAATCACTGATAACCAATAACTAATAACCGATAACCACGCACCGTCTCATGGGAAAACCAACCGGATTTATCGAATATAACCGCCAGCTTCCTGCCAGGGAAAAGGCCGGCGAACGCATCCGGCATTACCGCGAATTTTCGGGCAAATACAACCCCGAACAGTTGCACCGGCAATCCGCGCGTTGTATGAACTGCGGGGTGCCGTTTTGCCACAGCGGCTGTCCGTTGGGCAACGTGATCCCGGAATTTAACGAAGCGGTATACCGCAGCAGGTGGCAGGAAGCGTACGATATACTTGCATCGACCAATAATTTCCCGGAATTCACCGGCCGCGTTTGCCCGGCGCCCTGCGAGAGCGCCTGCGTATTGGGAATTCATCAGCCGCCGGTAGCCATCGAGGAGATCGAGCGGCATATTATCGAAATCGCCTTCGAAAGCGGTTTTGTACAGGCACGGAAATTTAATCACCGCAGCGGCAAAAAAGTAGCCGTGGTGGGAAGTGGTCCGGCCGGCCTGGCCGCCGCCGTTCAACTCAATTCTGCCGGCCACCAGGTGACGGTTTTTGAACGCGACGACGCGCCGGGTGGTTTGTTGCGCTACGGCATTCCCGATTTTAAATTGGAAAAATGGGTGATTGACCGCAGAATCCGGCTCCTGGAAGAAGAAGGCATCGTATTCCGCTGCAAGGTGGAAGTTGGGGCAGACATACCGGTAAAAGACCTCCTGCGTGAATACCACGCCCTGGTGCTGGCGGGCGGCTCCACCATTCCACGCGACCTGAAAATTCCGGGCCGGGAACTCGAGGGGGTGCATTTTGCCATGAATTTTTTAAAAGAACAAAATATAGCGGTTCAAAAAAACAATCCCGCTGCCAACGGCCGGCTGAACGGAAACCATACTTCTGCCGCTTCCGGGCCGGAGCGGATACTCGCCACAGACAAACACGTCGTCGTCATCGGCGGCGGCGACACGGGCAGCGACTGCGTGGGCACCTCCAACCGGCAGGGCGCCGTGTCGGTGACCCAATTCGAATTGTTGCCCGAACCCCCCGCAGAACGGACGGCGGCGATGCCCTGGCCGACATTTCCCATGCTGCTCAAAACCTCCTCGTCACACGAAGAAGGTTGTGAACGGCGCTTTGCCGTACAGACCAAAATGTTTCTGGGCGACGCCGGCGGCCGGCTGCGCGCGCTCCGGGTGGTCGATCTGGAATGGAAAGCCGGATCGGGCGGACCATGGTCACATTTTGAAGAAATACCCGGCACGGAGCGCGAAATACCCTGCGACCTGGCGCTGCTCGCTATGGGTTTTGCACATCCGCAACACGAAGGTATGCTCGCAGAACTCGACGTCGAACTGGACGAACGTGGCAATGTGCGCGCACCGGAAAACACGTACCAAACCAGCATTGGAAAAGTATTTACGGCAGGCGACATGCGCCGGGGACAATCACTGGTGGTGTGGGCGATCAGCGAAGGGCGTGAATGTGCGCGAAAAGTGGATGAATACCTGATGGGGCATTCTTTACTGGAAAGCAGGGATGGTGTCGGGGTGATGGGGGATTGTTGATATTGTTGATATTGTTGATATTTAAATCCGGAAGAAACTTGGTGTCCTGATGCATCCGGCGGCAGGGAGAATTGCCGTTCATCATACAATATAAGCCTAAATTCCCTTGTTTTGCATCTCGAATCGTCCGACATGCAAATTCGCACCCGACTTACGTTGTTGTTCCTGCTTATTGCCGCAGGTATCCTGGCCGGGGTATTGTTTGCGGTTTATTTTTTGTTCAAAAAAAATACGGAGGAAACCTTTTTCAACGGCCTGGAATCAAAGGCCGAAATGACCACACAAACCGCCCTGCGTGACCCGGCTTTGCTGAAACCCCTGCAGCCCATATGGATTCCGCCGGAAGACGATACACTTCCCTATCGCGACAACATCAGCATTTTTGACGATTCCTACGAACGTATTTTTGCCGTTCACGCCGACGCCCCCCCCGTTTCGGTCAAAGACCTGCAGGAAATATATTCGCACCGCACCACCCGGTTTAAACACTATAACCTGCACGCTTTGGGCCGGGTGGTCAATCACAACGAAGGACGGCCCTACGTCGTCGTTGTGGAGGGATTTTGCGATCCTACGGAACTAACCCAACTTCGGAACATCCTGATTATCAGTTTTATCGTTGGTATGGCATCGATGGCGGCATCGGGCTGGTATTACGCCGGCCAGGCTCTTGCTCCGGTATCGCGCATCATCAACGAGGTCGATACGATTCAACCTTCCGACCTCAGCCACCGGGTGGTCACGGGTATCAGCCGCGACGAACTCACACGCCTCGCCGAGACCTTCAACCGCCTGCTCGACCGGGTGGAGCAGGCTTTCCGGATGCAACGGATGTTCCTGTCCAACGTCTCGCACGAACTCAAAACCCGCTCATGGCGATACGGGCTCAACTCGATGTTGCGCTTCAGCGCGAACGCGACGCCACGTCTTACCGGGCAGCCCTGCAAAGTGTGCTCGACGACGTGCACGCCCTCAGCGACGTGGAAGAAAAACTGCTGCTGCTCGCGCGGATTTACAACGACCCCGCCGCCATACCTTTTTCCCCCGTCCGGCTCGACGAACTGATCTGGGCCGCCAAAGAACAACTCGGGAAGCAGCGAAAACACTTCAAAGTGGCGCTGGATTTTGAAAAAATGCCCGAAAACGATCAATTCCTTTATGTCAGCGCCAATGAAGCCCTGCTCCGGATCGCCCTGCTCAACCTGATGGACAACGGTTGTAAATATTCAGCCGACCATCGTGTGCAGGTCAGCGCGCGTTTTCAACCCGGCGGCGTTCATATCGTCGAAGTCAGGGACCAGGGGCCGGGAATTCCGCCGGAAGACGTCCAGCTTATTTTTGAGCCCTTTTTTCGCAGCGAACGGCACCGGCAAATAAAAGGCACCGGAATTGGTCTTTCACTCGTAAAAAGCATCCTGAACCTGCACCACATTACACTCTCCGTCGAAAGTCCCGCACAAGGCGGCACTATATTCCGCATGGTTTTCCCACCTTTGGCCACCGCTTGAAATTCACCGTTCAAATCAACACATCCGATGAAACACTTTTTTTCGTTTCTTTTTTTCTCCATCGCCCTGAGTTGCAACGCACAGACGCCGCTTCGTGAACTTCGCCTCGACGCCCGCCATATCGTTTTTCTGCTCGACAGCGCCGACGCCGCCAAAACCATTACCTACGACCGCCGCGACCGGTATTTCGAACTGGTGACTGCCGGCGAAATGTCCATTCAAATGAAAAAGCCGCTGGTGTCGGGTCAGTCCCGGGAAAACCTGCTGGCGGAATACACCGGTTTTTTAAAATCCGACGTGGAGGGTTTCAGCGTTGCCGATGCCGAATTTACCGCAGGCGTGATGAAAAAAGTATTTCAAACCGTCAACAGCGTCAACCCTGCCCTTTTCCCGGATACCCTGCTCCTTATAAAAACAAAAGGCCGGCACTATGGCGACGGGGTCTGGTATACCCGTGAAAACTGCATCGTTATCCCGGAAAACGAACTGGATGCCCGAAAAACCAATGCCTTTACAACAACCATGTACCACGAACTCTTCCACGTTTGGTCGCGGCTTCACCCTGAACAAAGCAAAAAACTGTACCAACTTATTGGTTTTGAAGGAATTGGCCTGCAAAAACTAAAGGTTCCGGAAAAACTCGCCGAACGGGTGCTTTACAATCCCGACGGCGTGGATTTCGCCCAAAAGATCACCCTGACCACTGCGGACAACACACAAATTCAGGCGGTTCCGGTCATCTACGCCAACCACGTCGGCGCCAAAGAAGGACAGAACGAATTTTTTGGTTACTTAGAATTCAACCTGTTCCGCATCGAACCGGAAAAGGACGGCGCCTGGGGAGTGGTAACCAAAGACGACGGGTTCAGCAGTACCTTGAATCTCAATGAATTACCCGACTTTTTCCGGCAGATCAAAGACAATACCGGCTATATCATCCACCCGGACGAGGTGCTGGCCGACAACTTTTCCTTTATCATGATCTCGGTGGGTAATCCGACCTACACGTCGAAGTTTTCGGCGGACGGAAAAAAATTGCTGACGGATATTGAAAGGCTTTTGAAGGCAAAATAAGAACCCGGCCGGTAATTAACCCCTGCTTCCCGTCGGGCCGATCCCCGGACCGCTTGTTCCCGGCGGAGGTTCGGAAGGTGTGGCCCCCGCTTCTTTCTGGTTGCTGTCCATAAACCGCCAGCCGATGCCGAAACGCAAGGCCCCGAACGGCTGCGGGTAACGCGCCGTCTGATAGGCCACCTCCGTTTTATTCCAGATCGTGGACAGGTTTTCATACCGGATAAAAAAGCGGAACGACTGCACTTTAAAAGAAGCAAAAACGTCGACCCAGGGATAGGATTTTTGCGTGAGCGAGTCCTGCAGGTGGAATTGCCAGGTAACCGGCTGGTAGCCGTCCGGGCGGAATTCGCTGTTGATGCGAAAATCAATACCCGCGTCCATCTGAAGCCTTTTTTTGAACAATTTTCCGGAAAAATAAAGGCTGTTTTTGCTGAACCAACGCGGCAAACGCAACACATCGGAGCGATTGGATTGTTGCAGGGCTACCGTATTTTCAAAACGAAACGGGCCGAAACCGATATTTTCCGTCAGGATAAACTGCGCCACCTGTACCGGTGAAGACGTCTGCGCCGCCACACCTTTTTGATCGTAATACAGGTAGTTATTGATCAGGTGGGTTCGCGCCGTCATTTCCAGCCCGATAAGCGGCAGGGCATACGTGGCGTACAGGGTGTTTTCTAAGGGTTTTTGAAAATCGTTTTGCCACAAGAGGCGTTTGCTCACAAACAGGCGATACGACAGCAGCGACGGCGGGTAACGCTGACTCAGTACGCCGGCCCGCAGCCGGCCGACTTTCCCGAATCCCAGGTCGAGTTCGCCGCGGATACGGTATTCGCCAAAATTGGAAAACAGGCCCAGGTTACCCTGCGCAACCAGGGCAAATCTGTCGGAAGGAGTAATGGAGAGCTCGCCCGTCAGAAAAAAATTGGAAAAACTCGAGTCGCGCGGTTCCTGGTTCAGGTCGAAGTACGAATGTTGCAGTCCAACCGACAGCATGTCCGACGGGCGGCCTTTTTGTTTTGCTTTGAACGTGCTGAGAACGAAGGTATTATCTACCCGGTTGAAGGTCATAAAATGGCGAATGCCCCGCCGGTCCGTCAAAAAAGTGTCGAAAAAAAACGAGTCCTGCTCCAACCCGGCGTCGGCGAATTTATAGTCGGATTTGGCCCAGGCAAATGTGTGTGTTGCACGCAGCACCCGGCCGCCTTTTTCATCGTTTCCTATAAATTTCAGGTGCTGGGTCAGTTGAAGGGTTTGATCGGCAAGCCGGGTCAGCGCCCTTTGGTCGGGCAGCCGCACTTCGGCGCTGATGGGGCCGGAAAACTCTTCCTTTCCAAAAACCGTATCGGTCACGATGCCGCCGTTCTCCTGCTGCCGGTTCACGTTTTTTGAAAAAATCAAAAACCCGTCGTAGCGGGCGCCAACCGGCAGCCAAATACCGAAAGCCAGCGCGTTGTGTTTGTCGCGCTGGTAACGAAATACCCCGAGGTTGTTGATTGACCGGTAATCGAGGGAAAAATTGGCGCCGCCGGCAAAAGTGCGGGCAAAACGCGCATGGAGCATGCCGTCTAATTGTGTGCGCCCTTGTGAAAAGTATAACTCGCTGAACGAGCGTCCGTTGCGATAAAACCGAAGGTCTTTTGGATAAAGATTATACAGATCGTAAGTATGTACACCCGCGTCGAAACCGAGCCGGGGTTGCGTTTCATACAAGAGGGGCCGCGCAGCCGAGCCGAGATTGCCCAGCGTGCCCCAGTCAATCGTTTGCCGGCGTGCCGGGTCGTACATCCTGAAAACCCGGTCGGGCAAAGTATCGTCGGCGGGATAGGCCCTTTCCGGGGCCAGGGCAAAAGTGAACAACAGCGGCGTGGTATCCTGCGCCACAAAGCGGGCGGTGCTGCTGGCGGCAACAGGTTGCTGCGCCAGCGCGGCGATGGGTAAAAAACAACAAGCGGCAAACCAGCAGATCAGCGACAAAAAGCCGGATTTCCGAAGCCGGTGCGACTCCGGAAATCCGGTACAGGAGCGATCAAAGTTATTATTTGTCAAATCGGACGGATGTTTATCCATAAACGTCCCGGGAACACCGGGCGTTGCTTTATGTACAAGGTGCAATTTTCAAGTACTTATGAGACACCCGCATTCACCTCACCTCATTTTACTTCCACCAAAGCCGGGTTCATGCCCATCGTTGAAAAACCGCCGTCGTGGAACAGGTTCTGCATCGTCACGTAGCGGGTAAAATCGCTGAACAGGGCAATACAGTAATTGGCGCAGTCTTCCGCAGGCGCATTGCCGAGTGGCGACATTTTATCGGCATAACCGTAAAACTCCATAAAACCTTTTACCCCCTGCCCGGCCGTCGTTTTGGTGGGTGATTGGGAGACGGTGTTAACGCGCACTTTTTTTGCCGTTGCCGTAATGGTAGCCGAAACTGCGGGCAAAAGATTCGAGCAGGGCTTTTGATTCGGCCATTTCCGAATAATCCGGGAATACACGCTGGGCGGCGATATAAGTCAGGCCCACCACACTGCCCCAATCACTGATGGCGTCGAGTTTCCACATCGTCTGCATCATCTTGTGAAAAGAAATGGCGCTCACGTCGAAGGTTTTTTGCATCCACTCGTAATTCAGGTCGGTATAAGCCTTTCCCTTGCGCACGTTGACCGACATACCGATCGAGTGGAGGACAAAGTCGACTTTTCCGCCGAAATGCTCCATACTTTTCCGGAACAGGTTTTCCAGGTCTTCCAGCGACGTGGCATCCGCAGCAAAAACGGGCGCCTTGCATTTTTCGGCGAGGCTATTGATCTCGCCCATTCGCATTGCAACGGGCGCATTGGTTAAAACAATCTGCGCGCCTTCTTCCACACAGCGTTCGGCGACTTTCCAGGCAATACTTTGATTGTCTAATGCGCCAAAAATGATTCCTTTTTTACCGGAGAGAATATTGGTCATATCAAAAGAGAGTTTTTTAACGCGGCAAAGATAGAAAAGGGTACCCGGGTGGAAAATTTTGAGGAACATTTCGGTTCAGCGGTCTTCATTTACCCCTTTTTATCCCATTCCAGACCGAATTTTCGGCCGGAATACCCAAAAACGACCCGCTTTCCCGGATTTTAGTTTCGTTTTAATTGCGGATTGGCCGGGGCTTTAGCGGGGCTTAATTTCGGGGTATTCATCTTTGTTGCAGGTTTAGCAAGAAAACGTTCTACAGCAAAAAACCGGGTTGACGCCCGGCGGTATCGAGGGAAAGAACACCTCCGCTGAACCGGATACCGACGAAGCGTACCTAAAATTTTTTATCATATCATGAGCATCCAAGTTAATTTGCGTTCTGAAATTACAATTCCCGGCGCTCCCTTTATTTTCGAAATAAACGGCACCGGATTAGCCCAAACCCTGAACGAAGTTGAATCTCCGTTTTCCACTCCGGGTACCGCAACACCTGCTCCTCCCAACAACAGGAATATCCAAACGGACCAGGACGTCAAAATCCGGCTTGCCTGGCGGACAACGGGTTTATTCGCCCACGCAATTGACTCTGACTTCAAGTGGAGGATCGAAGTGCTGCTTGAAAAAAGAGGACCGGGGGAATTCGATCTGGGCCCGATTGGAGTGACTACCCTGAATTACGGCACGGGTGACTATGCCGGCGCAGGCGCTGCTTCCACCGTATCGTATCCCGGCGCAGGCGCTCCGAATTCAACCACGATTACGATCCCGGGTGGAACCATTCCGGATGGCATTTATGATATCGTTGTTGTGCTTCGCATGTTGCACGAAGATGGCGTTACGCCTTGCTTCCTCGCCGCTTTCGCAGACTTTGGTCTTGTGGATTTCTACCGCGAACACACACTCTGATCGAATATCGCCGCGAAAAATCCTCCGGTGGAAGATTTTTCCAGGTAAAAAAGCCGCCCTCCCCTTACCCGGGCGGGCGGCTTTAGAATTTTTCCTTAACCTTAAATATCTCTCACTATGTCTAATTCAAAAGATAAACGCACGAAGGAGGAAATACTCAAATTGCTCGACCGCGCGATCGAACAGGAAGAACGCCTTTCCGAAAAGATCAAATCACTGGAAGTTGAATTGGCGGATTGCCGAAAAAAAGCGGACGACCCGCGCCATGAACTTACAGAGGAAGCCCTGTCGGCCAGCAAGGTATCTTTTCGGATCGATTACTACCGAACGGCTAAAAAAAGCCCCTTGAAAGGTATTATTGAACATTTACCTTCCCGTCAGAACAAAGCATTTGAGGGGGAAGGAAAGGATGTCGTCCGGCAATTTATCAGCCGTTTTCTGAATGAAGAAACGAGCTCCGAAAGCAGGAAAAAAACTGCTGCCTCCGATAAAAACGAACAAGAAAGCCTCGTCCCCGTCAATACGGACATTCAAGCGGTCGGAACTGAGCTTTCGGAAGAGCGCACTCCAGTTATGCCCTTTGAAATGGAAGAACATAGTCCTGTAGCCTCCATCCGGCCCGATCAGGTGGATGAAGCGGAGGTAACAGTCCCGGAGCAGTCTTCGAATTCCGACACGTTCACTGAAGCGGCCACATCGGGGAATATTCCTGCGAATGAAGCGGCCAAAAACCGGCTACATAACTTGATGGAAATGTCAAAAGAAGAACATATACATTCTGGCTCCCGTCTTTTGCAGAAATTGAAAGTAAAACTTGCAGATCAAAGCCTGTCATCACACGCACCTGTTCAAGTAAATGAAATAAATGCCCGTGAGACAACTTCTCCAGCGGCAATGGAACAGACAGAAAAATCACCCCAGGTCCAGCGTGCTTTGGCTAAGGTAGCAGCCCTTTCTCCCGTGCGGGAACAGAAGGTAGAAAAACAGGCAACATCCCCGGTGTTTGCAAGGGAAGAAAAAATCACTCCGTCAACAACACAGGGTTCACATTTGATGCAACGTTTGCGTGAAAAATATCGGCATGAACTCGTGACCTAAGCAATCACGGGTCAGTTCAGGTTTCTGCCTCGCTGCAATGCTTCCATGTTTTGGTCACGTGTACTGGCGCCGGTGTGTTGTGCAGTTGAACTCCCGCGCTTCACGCGCATTTCTCCTGTATTCAGGTTATAACGGCGTTCATACCCCTCACAATGCGGGCAACGCCAGGTAATCCATTCTCCTTCCCGGTGGCTCGTGCAATGATGAACATCGGAAGGTAATCCTTCAAAATTTAATTCGCCCATTGGATTCTGTAAAGCGCTTGAGTGAAAAAATAATGGCCTTGGAGCGCTGTCGTTTGGTTTGCGGGCAAAAATAGATACGGATTGAAAGGCGGAAGATCAGCAAAAGTTGCGCCGTTTTTCACCTTTACTGAAATATTAACAGCCGCCCTGATTGACACTTGATTCAGATTAGCGACTATAGTAATACAAGTCAGGTAGATAAATTTGAAATGTGTTTCTTTTTATATATATTTGCATATTAATTTGATTTGCCGGCAAGTATTTCTTTAATCCGGGGCAAAGCAGAATTTTGAAGGCCCCCATAATCCAATCGAAAAACAACTTCCTCCGGGCAAGAGCCAGACCGGCCCTGAATTCTCATTCCGTCGACGAGTACCACGCTGCAGATTGTTTTGAAAAACCACCTGCTACCTGTTCACACAGGTACACTAAACCCGCATTATTAAAAACCAAAAACTCGTCCGTTGCTATGGCTAATAAAAAAGTGTTGTTCTACGGTAATAATGATCATTTGCTTCAAATGCTTCGCAACAGCGGCGGGGCTTCTTTACAGGTAGATTCGATCCCGGATGCCAATCGTTTCCTCAATTCACAGGTTTCGTTTGAAGATACCGGTATGATCGTCATTTATCACGCACCGCCGAAAGCGGACGGCGTTTCTGCACTTCGCAACTGGAAACGAAAAAACCCGACTGTGCCGGCCATCGTGGTCACGAGCGACTACACCGGACCGACGACACGGCTGCTGCTCAAATCGGGCGCGGAAGACGTATTGGGATTCCCGGCCAACAGCGACGATATTTTGTCCTGTTTTGAAGCGTATCTGCCGGGATTCAAACTTAAACCGGCTGCCGCTACCCGGTACCGCTCCCGCGGCATCGGCGGTAAAGCCCTGCTGGCTGCCGTCACTCCCGGCATGATGGCCGCAGGGGTACAATTTTCACAAACTGTCCCGCCACCTATGCCGCCAACCATGCTTCCCTTGCTCGAACAAGGGAACGAAGAAGCTTACCGCGGCCTGGAAATCTCCTTTTTCGGCCCCTTTACCGTGCATATCAACGGCCGGAAAATCGAACTGACCAACCAGGCCAAATACCTGTTTGCTTACCTGGCCTATCATTATCCGCGCACCCTCTCGCGCGACCACCTGGCCCGCACTTTTTGGGCGGACAAGTTTGAAAACACGCCCGAATTCGCGCGTAAAAGCCTCAATGTGGAGCTGACCCACATCCGGAAAACTTTTCGCAACCAGGCCGGTTTCGAGCAAGATCTGATCGTATTTGCAAAAAATGCCTACCGCTTGAAACTCGACCGGCCGCTCCTCTCGGATGTATTGACATTCAAAGAGTTGCACCAAAAAATTCAGGACTACAGGCGTCGCGACGAAGAGATCCCCGACGAAATACTTCAAAATGCGATCAAAACCTACCGGGGCAATTTCCTCGACGATTTTCCCACCGACACCTTCAGTTGGGTGGAGATCGAGCAGCAACACCTGAGCGCCGTTTTTGAGCAGATTGCGGACTTGTACAGCGAGCAATTGTGCGCCAAATTCGACTACTGGAAAGCCATTGCCGTGTGCAACGAAATCCTCTCGCGGGATGCGCGTATGGAGGTTATTCACCGGCGTGCCATGCAATGCTACGCAAGTCTCGGCATGGCGCATAAAGTGGAGGCGCAATACAATCTTTGCTGCAAAATGATGGAACAGGAGTTTCAGTCGAAACCGTCGCCGGAGACAACCCGTTTGTACGAACACATCATCAAAAAAGTAGCGTAATGGCCGGTTGACCGGTATTTATAATTCAAAAATCTTCTCCATCCGTACCCATTTCTCGCCGGGCCGGGTCTGTGGGAGCGCCTGTTGGTATTTCCACATCAGCGTTTCCCATTCCTGCACTTTGGGATTGGAGGCATCCGATGCCGATTTTTTTTCAAAGGAAAATGAATCGTCGGCTTCCAGGATCATGAATAAACGCGCTCCGGTGCGGAAGATTTCCAGTTGCTGAATGCCTGACTCGCGAATGCTGCTCAGAATTTCAGGCCATACAGCGCGGTGACGGGCTTCGTATTCCGCGATCAGGGCGGGGTCGTCCTTCAGGTCGAGGGCAAGGCAATGGCGTTGCATGGGCCTGATAATTAATGAATTACGGTAAAACGTTCTACCTGGATGAGGTTTTTGGATTTCATCCAGAGCAGGTAAAAGCCGGGAGAGGGTTTTTCCAGCATAACTTGTTTTCCCACATCGGTAACGGCGTCCGCCGTGCCGTTCCACACGGTTTTGCCGTTCATATCGGTGATCCACCAGTTCGTCGGGGTGGATGTGGTGGTTGATTGCCCGGCATCGGCCCGCACTTCGAATTGTCCGTAATTGGGATTCGGGACGATTTGAAACGTATTCTTCTTTTCTTCATAATTTTCCGTTCCGGCGTTGTCATCAATCAAAACAACCGTATTATTGGTGCAAATGACCGGGTTTTGGTCGAACGAAATACACGCGTGGTTGAGGATCGTTTGTCCGGGCGCCAAAAACGGCCGCGGGTTTATGGAAAAAAGAATATATCCAATGGAATTGCTGCCGCCGGAGAGGCTGTCCGGAAGTTGAATGTCCTCAAAATACCATCGGATAAAACTGCCGCCGTCGCCCAGCAACTGGTAATCGTGGCTTGCGCTGATCACGTCAAACGTTTCCGGATCAAGTCTTGGATCGAGGGTGTCTGAAACAACAACCTGGTGTGCGGTGTCGTTTCCAACATTCTGAAAGCGAATGAGATAGAGGATGGATGTGCCCGCTGCAATTTCTGCGGGCGTGAGCACCGGGTCGCCCAATACCTGTTTGTCGTTCTGACCTACAACAAAGGTATTAAAACGGGCAATCGCCAGTAAAAGCAATAAACAACGAAGGCGAAGCATTATGGCAGAGCAGTTTGACGCGGCTGAAAAACACGGAGAAGTGATTTTACAGAACCCGAAGGTAGAAAAATTATCTTCGTTCAATCTAACTTTAACATGGCCAATATATGAAGCTGCGCTGGCAGATCGCCCAATTTATTGAAATAAACTGGTGGCGGCGATATTTGCGGCGTCGTGAAAAAACCGGCTACCTGGATTGGAAACGGCGCTATTGGAAGGCGTTTCTGGAAAAAGCGGAAATACCGGTTCCGGTTAAAAAATCGGTACTGGATGCCGGCTGCGGCCCGGCCGGGATTTTTATTATTCTCGAAAACAATACCGTGGACGCTCTGGACCCCCTGTTGTTGTCATACGAGCGCTCGCTGCCCCATTTCCGCCGTTCCAACTATCCCTACGCGCGTTTTTCGGACCTTCCGCTGGAGAAATATCTCCCTGAAAATCAATACGATATGGTGTTTTGCCTCAACGCAATCAACCACGTCGCCGATCTGCAGGCCTGTGCGGGCAAACTTTTTCAACTCACGCAGGCGGGTGGCAAGTTGCTTCTGTCGGTCGACGCGCACAATTATTCCCTGCTGAAACACCTTTTCCGCCTGCTTCCGCTGGATATCCTGCATCCGCATCAATACGATTTGGCGGAATATAAAAGTATGCTCACCCGTCGTGGTTTCCACATCGAACGGGCGGTATTAATCAAACAGGAAGCAATTTTCAGTTACTACCTGATCATAGCAACCCGGCCGGTCGTCAGTCCTTGATTTTTAATATCTTAATCTCCACCCGCTGGTTGGTTTTACGCCCCTCCGCCGAAGTATTGGGCACCAGTGGGAAACGTTTTCCATACCCTTTATGAATGACCCGTTTGGGATCGATCCCCTTTCCGAACAGGTAATCCGCCACCGACTTGGCACGCGCCGCCGACAATTCGTCTGCAAATGCATCGGACGGCAGGTTGTTGGTATGGCCGCCCACCTCGATCGCCGCCGAACCGTTTTCCATCATAAAATCATACAGCTCGTCGAGCATCGGCAAGGCATCGGGTTTCAGGCCGGACTGGTCGGTGTCGAAGTTCAACAATCGCATCCGGATCACCTGCCCGCTTTCGAGGGAGCCGGTGAGCTCCGGCAAAATCCGCTTTTCCGTCTCAAAATCAATCTTTTGTGAACAGCCGTTGGCATCCGTAACGGTGACCGCGTGTTTGCCCATCGCCAGTTTTGAAACGGCGGTACCCGTTTGTTTGGTATCCCATACAATTTGGTAGGCGCCGGTGCCGCCTTTTACGGATACCTGGGCTTTGCCGTCGTTACTCCGGTCGGTTGTGGCGCCCATGTTCCGCACCAGTTCGGCGCTCAGCGGCTCGGGTGCACTGACACTCAGGGACACCGTTTGGGTGGTGCCCAACGCATCGGTCACCGTTGCGGAATAATTGCCGGCGTCCAGATTATCGGCTTGTGCATCGTGCAGTGCCGGGTTGTTCCAGTTATAGGAATACGGTGGTTTGCCGCCACTCACCTTAACTATGACGGACGACTTTTCGCCGGCACATTTGATTTTGTTTTTTTCCGAAATACTCGCCGTCAGGGGTTGAATGTTTTCCACGATCTCGACGGAAGTGCTTGCTGTACAGCCGTTTGCATCGGTTACGGTGACCGTTCTTTTACCGGGCGGCAGTTTGGCGGCGGCGGCGCCTGTTTCGCCGTTGTCCCATTTGTATTGAAATGCTCCCGCGCCTCCGGAGGCTTTGGCGCCGGCCTTGCCGTCTGAATTACCCGTGGATGCGGGCGCCTGTACTTCAGCGGTCAGGTCAAGCGGTTGGGGCTGGCCTACACTAATGCTTGCGGTGCTGCTCGCTCCTGCGGCGTCCGTTACCGTCAGTTGAAAATCGCCGGCCGGCACATTGGCGGGTTGCTCGCCGGAAAGCGCGGGGGCGCTCCAGTTGAAGCGGAAGGGGCTTTTGCCGCCGGCTACCTGAACGGCAAGTGCAGCCGAACGTTCGCCGGCGCATTTGATTTTGCTGCTTTCGGTGATGTTGACCGACAGCGGCAGTATATTTTCCGAAATATTCACACTTGCCGTCGCCGTGCAGCCATTTGCATCCGTCACCGTGAGGGTATGTTGCCCCGGGGCAAGTTTTGCCGCCGATGCCGCCGTTTCGGCATTATCCCATTTGAACGCGATCGAACCGCTGCCCCCTTTGGTTTGCGCCAGCGCTTTGCCGTCGGAATTGCCGGTGGAAGCGGGCGCTGTGGGCGTAATTGAGACCGTCAGCGGTTCGGGCTGCCGGATGCTGATGCCGGCTGTGCTGCTGGCTCCGGTTGCATCGGTCACTGTGAGTTGGAAATCGCCGGCCGGCACGTTGGCGGGTTGATCGTCGCGCAGCGCCGGGTTGCTCCAGGTGTATTTAAACGGTCCTTTTCCACCCGTGACCTGTGCAACGAGGGAGGCCGATTGTTCACCTGCACATTTGATTTTGTTTTTTTCCGAAATACCCACGGCCAGCGGAAGAATGTTCTCCGTAATATCCACCGTTGCACTCGCCGTGCAGCCGTTGGCATCCGTAACCACCACGGTATGCCGGCCCGCGGCCAGTTTAACCGCGCCAAATGCCGTTTCGCCGTTATCCCACTTGAACAGGTACACGCCGCTGCCGCCTTTGGCCTGGGCGATCGCCTTGCCATCGGCAGCGCCGATGCCGGCCGGCGACTGCACCTGGGCGCTCATACTCAGGACTTCGGGTTCTTTGACGGCGACTCCGACGGTTGTTTTTGCGCCGGAAGCGTCGGTAACGGTGAGCTGGTAATTGCCGGCCCGTATATTTTCCGGTTGTGCGTCGACGAGGGCGGGGTTGCTCCAGGTGTATTTGTAGGGCTCCTTGCCACCGTTCACTTTCACCGTGAGTGCAGCCGATTTGTCGCCGGCGCACTTGATTCCCGTTTTTTCGGAAATTGTCGCCTCAAGCGGCAGTATTTTATCGGCAATGGTGATGGACGCCGA
The DNA here is from genome assembly GCA_016713985.1 of Lewinellaceae bacterium. GTDB lineage: Bacteria > Bacteroidota > Bacteroidia > Chitinophagales > Saprospiraceae > M3007. The sequence continues at coordinate 165,279 of JADJOD010000006.1, forward strand.
AGCGCTGCAACCTTTCGGATCGGTTACGGTCACGTTGTGGGTGCCCGCGCCAAGTTTGGTAGCAACAGCCATCGTCTCGCCGTTGTCCCAGCGGATGAGCAAACCGGAGGCATTGCTTTCTATGTCTACTTCCGCGACGGCGTCGCTTTGACCCGGTGCGCTGACGGGCTTTTTTTGCCTTGTTTTTATCTTGAGCCGCGAATCCGGCACCGGCACCTCGGAATTGCGAAACTTTCCTTTGCTGTCGGTCACCGTCACGCCGTAGGTGCCGGGGCCAACATTTTGCGGGTTTTCTCCCGTCAATCCGCCGGTCCACTGGTAGGTATATGGCGGTACACCGCCCGTAATTTTGGCCCGCAGCATGGCATCTTTCCCGTTACCGCTACAGCTGATCGGTTGCTCGACGTAGGCATTCAGCGTAATCGTGGAGGCTTTATCAACCTGGAAAAGCCCTTTGTCTTCCGTTCCGATCCACACGGCAGCGTCCTGGTCCACAGCGATGCAGGAGCCGTACTGGCTGGTATAATATTCCGGGCCGCTGAATATGTCGTAGGTTTCGGCGAGCAGGTCGAAACGGGTGAGCACCCCGGAAACAATCCACATTTTGCCGTTTTTGTCGATGTCGAAATCTGCGACCTGGCCTTCGAGTTGTTTGGTATTTACCGGAAGGTCTGACCATTTTTCGCCATTGGGCGCCAAAGAAATTTCGCCGTCTGCAAGCACATAAATAACTGATCCATACTCTCTTATACGCAGAATTTCGTAACCGGTAAAATCAGCCTTCCACTTGCCGGGCATGCCGTAGGTGAGTCCGCGGTCGGTACCGATCCACAGGCGTCCGGATTTGTCCTGAAAAATAACGGTGACGTTGTCCGACTTGAGTTTTGAGTTGCTGCTGGTAAAATGTTCCACCAGTTGCAACTGGGGAACCGTTTTGAACTGGAACAAACCGGCTTCATCGGTACCAACCCAGAGGATGGTATTTTTTTCGTCGTACCAGGCGGCAGTGACGCTGCACTCCGTTTTGACAGAATTTTTAAACGTTTCTTCCGACCATACAAAATCCGCATTGCCGCCTTTATAGGAAAGTACACACATCTCGCCGGCAGCCAGGTTTTTTTTATTGGAAAAATCCGTGGCTTTGACGTGATAAACGCCGTTTCGATTGGATGCCCAGGTACGGCCCGAGGCATCCACCGCAACATTCATAACGGGCAGTTCGCGTTCGATGGCGCTGGTGCGGGTGACTTCAAGTCCTGCTTTTTGGGCGAATAAACCGGTAAAAATACTGGATATAAGGCTTAGGATCAGCGCCGTGTAGCGGCGGAGCAACAAGTTTGGCATTGTTAAATTCAGGTAAATATCTGTTGAAAGAGCCGGCAAAGGTAGGAGGCGGCCCGGGCAAAATAAGGTAGTAAACGAAAAAACGGAGGTTTAAGTGTTTGGCGGGTAGCCAAATCTGCCGATCTGTTTGGCGCGGGCAGAAAAAAAGGCGGGTCCCCGGCACTTCAAGCCGGGAACCCGCATCAATAAGTCACAAATCTGTTGTTCTGCGTCCGGATCAGGGATTCGGAACGCAATCTTTATTCACGGCCAGTTCGCCCGAAGGGATCGGCCAGATGTATTCGGAAACACTCGGAAGAATGGCGGCCACGTTGGCTTTGCCGGGCAGCGGCTGCAGCAAACGCAGGCAGTCAAAATCGCGGAACCCTTCACCGAGCAACTCGATGCGGCGTTCGCGCAGGATAGCGGTGATGAGCTCGTCGGCCGTAGCGAAACTGGCGGTGGTAAACTGAACGGAAGCATCCGAACGCCCACGCACGGCGTTGAGCATATCCACGGCGCGTTGGGTGACGCCACCGGTACGCGCTTCCGCTTCGGCGAGGTTCAGCAACACTTCAGCATAACGAAGCACGGGAGCGTAGTCGAGGTGCTCGGGGCCGGCCGGGAATTTGTTCAGATACGGCTTGTTGTTCGTATGGTTCAGCACGAATGAACGGCGGGCATCGGCAAGCGAAAAATTCAGGGTGTCGCCGATGATGCCTTTAGGGTTCAGCGAATAGTCGCCGATACCGCGGGGGCCGGGGTTGTAGTAGCTGCCCAGGCCGTTTTGCACGCCGGGAAGGTTGGTGCTGGTAAACGGCATGGATAAAATACTTTCCGTTGTGGTATAAGGTGTTGCAAATACTTTTTTCACGTCGGCCTGCAGTTCGTGGGCCACGCCGGAAGGCGCTTTATACGGCGCTGCGGCGGGAACGAGTTTGTTGGTTTCCGTGACCACATCGCTGTAACGTCCCATAGCGAGCAATACCCGTGCTTTCAGCGCGATGGCCGCGTTTTTGTGCGCGCGGGTTACGTTCAGCAAAGCACTGCCGTTGGAAGCAGCCAGGTTTTGCTCCGCGAAGTTCAAATCGCCGAGGATGAGGTCATATACTTCCGCTACTGTGGCGCGGGCCAGGTTGTTGTTGGTCGGGCCGATTTCCGGTTGTACACGAAGCGGCACACCCAGGTTCGAGCCGTTGCCGTCGGCATACGGGCGGCAGTAGGTCAGCACAAGGCTGTGGTAGCACAAGGCGCGTACAAAACGTGCTTCACCGATGTACTGATTGGCCAGGGCGTCGTTGTTGAGCACAGCCCGGTTTCTGTCGGCACCGTCGATGAAAATGTTGCAGCTGTTGATGGTGGTATAAACGGCGTTCCAGAGGTTGTTTACCTCGTTGGCAGATTCGCCGAGGGTGTGGTTCCAGACCTGCAGGGCAGTTACGCCGTTACCCGTTTCGTTCAGAAACTCTTCGGCTGCCACATCGCCATACACCAGATAACGGCCTCCATAAAACTGGCCACTTTTCATCTGTGAGTAGATGCCGTTGATCAGGCTGAGAAAACGGTCGGGAGTAGCAAAAATGGTCGCGTCGGAAAGGCTGTTCTGTGGAACCGGGTCCAGCAGGTCCTTCTGACAGGCGTTGGGTATCAGCAGGGCCACCAACGCAAGGAGCAGAACAATGTTTTTGTTATATTTACGCATGGTATTTTTCTAATTTTGAAAGAATGGGAGTGGTTTAGAAACCCAGGTTAACACCTACGGTAAAAGTTTGAGCCATCGGCACCGTGTTGCGGTCGACACCCGGTGTGGAGTTGGAGTTGCCATTTGCAGATACTTCCGGGTCCGTTCCGGAATACCCCGTAAACAGGAAGGCGTTGTTCACGTTTCCGTAAATACGCAGGCTGGCGATATTAGCGCGTTCCAGCAGGTTGGCCGGCAATCTGTAGCCGATCGTGATGTTGCGGATACGCAGGAAATCGCCTTTTTCCACGTTTTCAGAGATCGGCAGGGCCGAACCGTTGGATACGTTGTCGCCGAATACCACACGCGGGATTTTGCCGCCGGTATTGTTTTCCGACCAGCGGTCAAGTACATCCGTATGGTTATTCCAGCCGCGCTGGTCGCGCAGACCCGCCTTGCTGCCGTTGTAAATATAGTTACCGCCGGCATAGTTGAGTTGAACGTTCAAATCCACACTTCCATAGGTAAAGGTGTTGTCCCAGCCGCCGAACCATTTCGGAATAGCCGGTCCGTATACTTTACCGTCGGCAAGCAGCGAGGCAGCCGTGGCGGCAGCGCCGTCGAGGGTCGTCCAGCGTGACTGCCCGGCAGGAACCACGTGGTTGTATTGTACTACCGTGCCGTCGGCCTTAACATAGAGGCGTTGTCCGTTAGCCGGATTAACGCCTTGGGTTTCAACGGCAAAGATGCTGCCGACTGATTCACCTACGCGGTGGATGTTTGTGGATTCGAGGCCGGAAGTAGCGGAGAAAATATCGCTGTCTTCGTACAGTTCCGTGATCTCGTTTTTCATGAGCGTCAGGTTGGCACTGGAGGTCCAGGAGAATTTGCCGCTGCGGAACACCGTGGCAGAGAGGCTGAATTCGTGGCCCGTATTTTCCATGGCGCCGATGTTGATGGCGATGCTGTTGCCGGGGATACCTTTGGACGGCGCCTGCGGGGCATTTTGCACGAGGCCGTCGATCACGTTTTTAAAATACGTGTATTCTCCCTGCAGGCGGTCGTTGAACAGACCGAAAACGATGCCGATATCCGTTTTTTTACTGGTTTCCCACGTAAGGTCGGGGTTACCGGCCTGGGTGTATACAATGGTGGGTGAAGCGCCGTAGAGGCCGGAACCGTACAAACTCTGGGAAGCAAAATCACCGATGCCCTGGTTGTTGCCAACCGTGCCGTAGCTGCCGCGAAGTTTGAAGAAATTGACCGTTTTTCCGATTGTATTCTGCCAGAATGCTTCTTCCGAAAGCGTCCAGCCGGCAGAAGCGCCCCAGAACGTTCCTTTCTTTTCTCCGGAAGCAAAAGCGGAATATTCGTCCTGACGAACGTTGAACGTCAGGTAATAGCGGCGGTTAAATTCGTAGTTCAGGCGACCGAAGTACGACAACAGGTAGTTTTCACCCTGGAAGTTACCGGTTGGAACGATGGTGGTAAAGTTGCCCTGGTACGTGGTGAAGAACGGATCGGCGATAACGGTGCGTTGAGCGCCCCAGCCTTCAGTGATCGTACGCTGTTGTTCGGTACCCACCAAGGCGCCGATCGTGTGTTTTTCGGCGAGTGTAACGTCGTAGTTGAGCAGGTTCTGCCAGTTCCAGCGTTTGTAGTCGATGCTGGTGTTGGCAGCCAGGCCGCTTTGGCCTAAGCCGTCACCGTGTATCGGCGTCCAGAACGTGACATTTTCCACCCGGATGTTGTCGATACCGTACTGAGACTTGATGGAAAGGCCTTTTACGATCTCTAATTGTCCGTATACGGAGGATTGGATCTGGTTGGCTTCCGAAGTCTGTTTGTTCAGGTCGATCAGCGGCATCGGGTTGTAGAAACCGGTTTGTTGTTTGTTTTTACCCCGGCCTACCTGGTTGTTGGTGCCGATGTTGTAGCCGGCAGTGCCTGGAAGGCGTTCGCCGCGACTGTCGTACAGATAAGGGTCTACAACGGGAGCCGTGACAAAGGCCAGACGGCCGATACCCGCCGTGCTGAAAGCCTGACCGGGCAAAGAACCGGAGTTCGGACCTACGTTGTCGTTGTTGGAGTAACCCAAAGCGCCGCCAATTTTGATCCGTTTGGTCAGTTTGTGGTCGAGGTTGAGTCGGCCCGACAAACGTTTGAAGGTGTTGGTCACGATCATACCTTCCTGCTCGGTGTAGCCGAGCGACAGGTAATAGGTCGTCTGGTCGCCACCGCCTGAAAAACTCAGGCCGTGGTTGTGCGAAAATCCGGTCTGGTAGATGTAGTCTTCCCATTTGGTGTCGATCAACTGGCCGTTGATGGAGTCGAGGAAGTACTGCGGACCGGAGAGGCCTGCATTGGCAGCCGCTTCGTTTTTGATTTCCACATACTGTTGCGCATTCAACACTTCCGGCACCCGTGTGGCCGAAGCCCATCCGGCCCAGGCGTCGTAGCTGACGCGGGTTTTGCCTTTCTGACCACGTTTGGTCGTGATAAGCACCACCCCTGCGCTGGCGCGCGAACCATAAATAGCCGTAGCCGACGCATCTTTCAAAATATCGATACTTTCGATGTCGTTCGGGTTGAGGTTGGAAAGCACGTTATTGGCAGCGGAGTTTCCCAGGTCGCCTGTAAAGGTCGGCACCCCGTCGATCACGATGAGCGGGAAGGAACTCAGGTTGATCGAGTTGATACCCCGCACGCGGAATACCGGCGGGTTGTTCAAAACGCCGTTCGGGATACTGACGTTAACCCCTGCTGCGCGCCCTGCAGGAGCTGATCGAAACTCTGCGCCGGCAGACTGGCAATTTCGTCCCCTTTAACGGTGGAAATGCTGCCCGTGATCGCGCGTTTTTGCTGGGTGCCGTAGCCGACCACAACCACTTCACGAAGGGTCGAATTATCGGTTTCCATCACCACTTCATAGGTGCTGGAGGCATCCAGGGTTACTTCTTTTGTAAGGAAACCGGTGTAAGTAAATTTCAGAACACTCGCATTGCCAGGCACTTCCAGCCGGAATGTTCCATTGACATCGGTAGACGCACCGGCCGATGTGCCGGGAGATGTGACGGTAGCGCCAATCAGTGGCTCACCCTGGTCATCAGAAACTTTACCAGAAATGGTGCGCTGTGCAATAGCCAGCGAAGCACTCCATAAAAGAAGTGCCAGCCCAAGTAGGACTTTCTTCATACTTCGCAGAAAAATTAATTTGGTTAAGAAAAATTGTTCATACCAGGATTAAAGAGAAAGAATGGAATTCAGGGGCCAAGGTCCATGTTTTTCTCAAAACTTCTGCTCGTTCACAACAATAATTGCAGAACTATGCGTTGGAATTGCGGAAAAGTAAAGTAATTTACCTATATGCCGTATCGGTGTAAAAAATAATTGTCAAAATTTGACACGAATCGCTGCCGGGGAGAGCATTTTCCGGGCAGTGCCCGGATTAATTTGTATCGGAGCACAAAAACTCCCAAAAAAAATACGCCATTCCCTATCCTGTTTTGAAAAAACACGAGCCCGTTTCCGGAAACGTTGCCTTTTCAGAAAGATAGAAAATGGCGTATTTATTTTCGCCGTTTGTAAAAAGCAAAAGGGGGTATTACCGCACCCTTGCTGCGCTTAACAGCATTTTTACGCGTTTTTCTGCGCGTTTTTTTGTATCCGGATCACCCAGCCGCTGAAGGCCCTGCCAGGAAGAAAACCCTTCTTCCTTAGCCACCATTTCGCGGAACCCACCTTCGGCCGGCGACGTGGAAGCGGCGGGTTTCGCTTTTTCCGGTACAACTGCCGCCGATTTTTTTCCGGCCACCGGAGATGATTTCATGGAAGTGCTCACCTTTGCGGATACGGTCGGCGTCGCTGCGGGGAAATACTTTGCCAGGTCGTATTGCTGTGCAATTTTGGCGACGCTCCAGGCGTAGTCGTAACTTTTGGCAGCCGTACTTGTCGGCAATGCGAGGTCGCCGGCGTGTTCGGATACGTCGCGGTTAAAATCACCGGAAGAATAGGCGCCGAGATACGATTTTACGATGGCATTGCTCAACAGCAGTTGCGGCTTTACCGAATACGCCTCACTGGCATTCGCCACCTGCTTTTTCCACTTCGAAACGGCCGCCCGTACAAAACCTTCGTCTTCAAAAAGGCCTTTCAGTTTTTCGGCAACAGCTTCGGACGGCGCCTGGGCAACATAACGGCTGACCTGGTATTCGGCGGGGGAACCTTTGGCAGACGTCTTTTTTTCTTTGGAAGCGGATTTGCGGGAAGAAGAAACCGGGGCCAATTCAGGCAGTGTGGCAGCACCGTTTTTGTTGTACGCAGTGACTAATTCGTCAGATGCGGGTTTGTCGGTGTTTTTTTTGTGCCCGACATAACTGAATACGAGAAAACCGGAGATGAGGGCGGTGGATACAAATCCGAGAAATTCGAAGAAACTTTTCATGAGATAACAATTTAAATAGTGTGGAGGAACAAAGGGAATGAAGTTTTCAGGGGTTTAAGTGTTTCAGAGGTTTCAGGGTTTCAGGGATAAACCAACGACGAACCCTGAAACCCTCAAACCTTTAAACCCTTAAACCCTATTAAATCATAAGTAACTCATAATCAATCTTCCAGAGTTGATATGTTTCAATAATCAAGGTGATTTTTTCTGCATAATCCTTTGCTGTGGCGTACCCGGATTTTTTCAAACCCACGCCCCATGCAGCGTAATATGGCACCCGATCGTGGCCGTACAGGCTGACCGGTATGGGGTACATTTTTCCGATTTCGTATTCCCGGATCATCCAGCGATACCGGTCGCCGAGCAGCAACAGGCTGTGCCTGCGGAAACTTTCGCGGGCGGAAGGGTACACTTCAAACCGGTCCCACACGTAATCGTCCGTGCGTTGCACACAGCCGATGGCTAAGGAATGGTGGCCAAAATCGTTGTCGCCGATGCGGCCGTCGCGCCGGTAACCCGATTGCAACTGGCATTTGATCCCGAAATGATTGTTGGCTTCCGAAGCGAGGTAGCCCCGGCCTGCATTGCCTTCAAACAAACCCTGGGCAAGGGTGACGGAGGCCGGAATCTTGGTGCGGCGCATTTCATCAAGCGCCAGCGATTTGTACTGCTCGATGTATTGGAGATAAGCGCGTACACTTTGTTGTTTGCCGGCCGAAAGCCGCCGGCCAAGTTGTTGTTCGAGTTCTTCCCGGTTCCAGTAGCGCGCAGGAGATGCAGCCATCGGTTCACCGGTTTCATCACCACGATGGCCGGTTGAAAAAAAAGTGCTGTCTATGTCGTAAAATTCCCCGGAGCCGGTTTCAAACAAAGCGCCGACTACCTGGGCGCCGGTTTCAAAATTGTCCTGCATCCGGTCGTAAACGGGCAGGTCGGAAATATCGGTCAGCGACGCTTCGATGCGGTCGTAATAATTCAGGATCAGGAAACCCGGCAGGGCAAACAGTATCAGCGCCAGGAAGACACCTTTGCCTATTCCGTGAAAGAGCCCGTGGTCATTGTCGTTTTTTTCCATGAAACATCGACCTGAAAAGCGGGTAAGAGGGAGGATTGATTAGTCATTTGCAAATATCACCACAAAAATGTTGCCGCAAGTGAAAAGGGCAATTTCTTTTTTTTAACTAAAACACTATTAATCAAGGCCGTATAGTGGTTTAACATTATGAATAATTTCTTTTTTCTATGGATTTTTAACTTCCGGGGCCAAAGGCGGCGGCCACATACAGTTGAGAATTTACATCCCGCCCATGCCTGAAGGCGCCGGGCATCAAAAAAGCCGCCCGGAAATGAATCCGAACGGCTTTCGCTGCGAGCGGGAAACGAGACTCGAACTCGCGACCCTCAGCTTGGGAAGCTGATGCTCTACCAACTGAGCTACCCCCGCAAAACATATAAGTCAATTACTTTGCCAAAGATAACAGTTTTTAAAAAATAAACCGTCAGGATTTACAAAATTTGCCCCCAAACCCGCACCATGCCCGGTCCACTCCACATTTTTATTTCTTACGATGCAGCAGATTCCCAAACGGCTGCCGACCTGCAGCGGCAGCTAACCCTGGTTTTTCAGCCACTCCCTGTGGTGTTCTGGAGCAAAAACGCCCTGCCCTCGGAAGAATACCGGGTAAAGGCCGCCGCATTTTTGGAAAAAACGGATTTGTTCGTCGCCGTTCTTTCCATGAATTATGAAGATGCGCCGGATGTACGTTGGGAAGCGGCTACCGCCATCGCCACACAAACAAGCCGGGCGGGACTTCAGATCATAACCGTCCAAGCCCGGGAAGCCCCCGCACCGCGCCTTTTTGACGCCTTCAAATCCGCACTTCCCGCCGGAGAAACCATTGAAACACAAGCGATCAGCCGCGACCGCCAACTGAAACGGGTGGCCGAACTGGCGCGGGCCATGGTCGCCTCCGCACCCCGGAGCAACCACCTGCCGGAAGCAAAAATTGACCTGCCACTGCACATCGGCGACGTGCGCGAACGCCTGCTCGCACAAACGGACCGCATCAACCACGCCCCCCTGCTTTTTATCCTCAAACGGCTCATCGAACAGGTACAGGTCAAACGGGTGGTGCTCGATACGGAGGAAAAGTTCAAACAACTGCGCGACCAGACGAGGCTTTCGCAGATCAGCTTCGCCGAACTGGAAGAAAAAGCGACTCCCGTGCAAATCAACCTGCAATACCTGATCCGCGACTTGCAGGAAAGCAGCCTCGTGGCCAACTGGAAACAGGTTTTTATCCGCGATTATTTCCATTTTGTCACGAGCAGCCGCGAACTCAGCACCGTGCCGCCTTTTTTTGTGCCGGTCGACGAAATCGCCATTCCCGCCACCTACAACCTGGACGCCGGCCCGCAGGATACGGAAGCCTCCGAACCGGGCGGCCTGCTTTCCCCCGAACAAAAACGATTTCCGCCGCAACCTGCTCTTAGCCAAAGACGCCCTGGCGGTCAACAATTTTGCCCTGGCGTATCAATATTGCGACCACGTTCGTACAAAAATAGATCCACAATCCGCACAACTCTATGAGTATCTGCTGATTACCTTTATACAAAAAGAAACCTCCGAACGGATTCTGCACGAAGCCACCAAAGGCAACGAACGTATGCTCAACCACGTCCTGCTGTTTGCCGGGCGATACCGCGACTACCAGCGCGACGGGAAATGCCCCTCCACCACCGGCCCGCACAACCTTGCCATCGCTTCGGAAGCGCTTTCCGACGCAGCCCTGCGCATGTACCACCAGTTTCCCAACGATTCGGTGCGCCATACCGGAAAACACGAAACATCGGTGCCCGACAACCGCCGCGCCCTGCGTATTATACTGGACAATACCCTGAAAGTCGGCCGCTTAGTACACCCCTCCGAAGAATTGCTGGAAGCCGCCGTTATTGAAAGTTGCGGGGGCGGAAAATGCCACTGGCTTCAAAAAGTGGAGGTGGTCCGGGGCTTTTTTCAATTTATCCCCGACGGCCATTTCGACCTGCTGGGCGAGATACAGGAGCTGCTCGACCTGTTGCAGGGTATGGAAGCCAATGAAGCGGGGAAAATTGTCAAACAAGGTGATTTGTTGCGGGAAGACCTGTATTTCAGCCTGTTAGCCAAACGGCAGGCTCTTTTCCAGCAAATTGCCGAGGACCAAAAACGGGGCCGGCCGTATACCGACCAACACGCGTCGGTGATCCGATTCGTGCAAGCTTGTCTGCTCGGCGCGGAGGTATTCAGCGACGTCGATACCCGCGGAAGGGGGCATTCGTTTTATCGCCTCGCACTCGAATACCTGTTGCCCGGACTGCTCGTGGCGCCCGACCCCTCCGCCGCGCTTTCGCTGCGCTGGTTTGATTTTGACGCCGGGGGAAATGTATGCGTACATCCCGGATGTGCCGGATACCATTTCGACGTATTAGCCATTGTGGAAAAAATCATCGGAGACCAGGCCGGTCGCGCAGGCTGGCTCCAGGTAAGTCCCAACATCAAGGAAAGTGTTTATCTTCAATATATTGCGGATACGGAAACCGCTTATGAAGAAGTGGAAAACGGGCTTCGCTGGACTGACATCCGCCGCATGGACGATATGGATGCCCGGCGCCGGCTGATCGGCTGTTTTCGGCGCTGGATCATCTCTTACCACGCATTCCCCGAACGCGGACAGGTTTTTCTGGATCGCTGCGTGCACGAACTCACCGGCAATGGCCGCTATCTCTGGCTCTGGCATACACCCGACAAACTGGCAACCCACCCGGACAGCCACGCACTGGGATACGATGCCCAAACGGAACTGCGGAATATTTACCACCTGGCGATCCATTCTGAAACGGGCGATGAAGAACCCCTTCGCAGAAACATTGCTTCCAACTTATTCAATAAGAGCATCTTACCCGAATACCAAAAAATTAAAGCCGGCGATGAAAAGCAACGCCCCGATGCCGTGCGCCTGCTCCGGATGGCCCTGGCCAATTACCGGTTGCACGCCGACGAACAATACCTCGATTTTATCTTCCACGAATTGACGGAGGAAGTAAAATTTTGCTGGATCGACATTACGGAAGAAGGCCGGGAAAAAGCCTTCACCACTACGAATGGTTTCGACCCGTCGTCCGTCCTGCGCGGCTTACACGACATCAACACCCAACGGTATCGGCTCTACCAGGCCCGCGAACGTATTGCCGGGCGCCGGCATGTCAACCAGTTGGAGCGTTATTTCATGGAAATCAGCGAGTTCCGCAAGGAAAACCGCCGCCCCGAACGCGAAATTGCCATCGATATTCTCTGCAAAATCAAAGGCATTTACCGGTATTTTCCCAAACAGGAGTTTCTCGAACTGCCCTTGCGCGAACTCACTGGCAGGGGGCGTATTCGCTGGCACGCACTGCTGCTGGGTTTTTTCCCGCTTACGGAAAATCACTTTGAAAACCGCTTTTTCGGCTTCGAATACAAATTTGAACGGTTCGATTTTAAACGCTTGCTCGAAAACAATTACGAGGAAACACAACGAGTGCTGCGGGAAACGGGGGAGTTGAGTTGAAAAGGCTACTTTTTTTTGCGCAGGAGCACAAAACTGGAATTGGGAATCCAGAGCACGATTTCGTAGGTGTCCATGATATTTTCCACTTCGTTGGTACTGACCGCATAATAAAACTCCGTATCCCCTTTCGGCTCCTGCAGCCCGTGCCACTGGACTAATTTGGCATAACGGCCGTAGCCGCGCGGGTCGAGGGTCAGGTGAAAATCCAGCGAGTTCTGCATGACGTGGTGGGTGTCTATCGAGTAGGGTTCCTTGCAATTTTCGGCTTCACAGGTCTTTTTCAGGTAATCGATCACGAGATAAGTCCCGGGGTCGAACCACCATTCCGAAGCGATCCAGAGGTTGACATTGCGCTGCATATTGATCGAAATAAGCAACACAACGGAAGCCATCGAGGCCCACACCGCTTTCTGCCATCGCTCGAGGAACCAGGCAGCCGCCACACCCAGTTGAAGGGCAAAAAGCGGGTAGTAAAAAATCGCCAGGCGCGCCTGAAGGTAGTGGGTATCAGCCAGTTGCACGACGATAATATTGGTGATGATCGCTCCCGGAAGCAGGGCAACCAGAAACACCCGAGGGTCGGAAGTGAATTGAAAACCCGCCCGTATCCAGCGCCATACCGCTGCCCGCCAGACAAAATGGAAAACAGGATCGTCGCCCAGGTCAGTATTTGCACGGTATCGTCGCCGAAATAAGGGCTACTGTGTGTGGCCGCTTTCACGGAATCCTGCACAGCTTCCACCAAGGTTCCAATATTGGTAAAAAAGTTCATTTCCGGGTGCTGGCTGAGACGCGAGAGGGGCAGGTACCACAGCCCGAAAAAAGCGGCAAGTACGGGAATGGTGGACCGGCTCCTTCTCCAAAACTCTGTACCTGAAGGGTTTAACTGCCAATTGGCAATCAACAGCAAGGCCATAAACGGCGCAAAAAATAAAACAAGTGTAAAATTGGCATACACCGCCAGTCCGGCCGCCAGCACTGCGTTGCGCATCCGCCGGTCGCTGTTTTCTTCCAAAAAAAGCCAGGTCTGCCACAAGGCAACCAGCATAAGACCGGCGCCCAGTCCGTAGCCGCGTGCAAGGGCAAAAAATTCAAGTACATACGGGTTGCCGAGCAGGGCAACAAAAGCAAACAGCCGCACCCTGGACTGTTCGGAAAAGCGCTTCGACAACATGTTCGCGGCCCACAGGTATAAAAATCCGCCGATCAGCACCGGCAGCCGCACCACGACGGGCCACCAGCCGAAAAGGCCGGTAAACAACTTGATCAACAGGGTATTCAGGATGTGGTTGTTGGGATTGGCCTCGGTGGAATAGGTGAGGGTATCCAGTACCGTCCGCTGCACGTGGATGACGGCCGTAGTGCTTTCATCCACCGTGATCGGCAACATCTCGGCGCGCAGGATAATATAGACGCCGAATGCCGCCGATAACACCGTATAAATCAATGTTTCTGTTTTGCGTTCCATGCCGGCAAAAGTAAACAACCCTACCAAACAAATACACACCCCAGTCGCCAGTTCCGGCCGGGCATCGGCCGGAATTCGATCACCTGGTACGGGGTATTCCAGATATTTTCCAAACGAAAGTCCAGGGCGACCGAACTCCTGCGTTGCGGACCGGCGTCCGCCCGCCCGGTTCTTTCCCGCGAGGGTTGGAGGAAAAATGTATAGCGGAGCAGCAGGTTTCCCGTGTAAAAAGCCGGCAGGGCGGCCCGAATTATCGGTGGTGGTGAAGCGTTTTCCCGTCAACTGGTGCAGGTAAACACCTGAAAACGCTCCATTCGCCACCTGGATCACCAGGCCGGCGTTGTGGTTCGGCGTATACAACAGTTGTTTGTGCAATACATCCTCCAGTCCGCCGTAAACGGCTGTATTAGTGGCCTTTACGTACTGATAACGGCCGGAAACCTTCCCTTTCCAGGCGCCTTTTGCCCAGTTCCAGCATACGGAAGTTTCCAAACCCCGGCTCCACACTTTTCGCAGGTTATCGGGTTTAAAAATCCCGTCGGGGCCCGGCTGCCATAAAATCCAATCGTCGATAAGTAATTGAAAAACAGTTAGTTTTGTCGAAAACGAGGACCGGTTAAATACCCACCCCACATCGGCGCCATACCCTTTTTCGGGTTGTAGTTCCGGTTTTCCAAAAGATCTCCAGTACCGGTCGTTGAAGGTGGGCAGGTTGAAATTGCGCGAAATGTGAAAACGAAATGCCCCCACCCTGCCGGCCTCCGTGTGGCCGCCGAGCGACCAGGTGAAAGGCGCCGCCTGATCCTGCACCCATTCCTGCCGAAGCAGACCCGAAATCCGGCCGCCGTTCCAGGTCCATTCACTCATGGCATAAGCGGCCAGGCGGGTCTGGCCGAACCAGCGGGCGCCGTCCGAATAGCCGTCGGCTCTTGCCCATTGCCGAAGTACGTTGCCGCCGGTTTTCCAACTCAGCCGTTTGCCCGCCATTTTTGAATATTCAGACCCGATAATGGCCGTATACGCCCGGCTCGAATCGGTATCGGCAGTGTAACGAAAGACGATGGCTTCGTCTGAAAACGCTGCGCGGGTCTGCCACAGGGAGCGGGTGCCCGGACTGTGACCCCAGGTAAAAACGGCGCGTGTCGACCGGTCGCGTTGCCAGGTTTCCGCCGCGTTTTCCGTCATGGCAGGCGGAATTTCCCGGAAAACGCGCTGGTGCCAAACAGCCGTTTTGAGTACATTTTTCATTGATAATCAGCCTGTTGAATTGCTGAATATCGGTTTTTTCCACTCGGTTGTTGTCCTGACGGACATCCGGGCGGCCGATACGCGCCGTATTGGTAAAAGGAAAATTATTGTCGGCCTGTTGCCGGCTCGCCCTGATTGTGGAGTGGATGGCAGCGTTCGAAAACCCCAGTTCGGCCTGCACATCCCGGGAGCCAAAACTTCCCAGGAGCCGCCGGCAATTCCTGAAAAACCTTGTCCGCCGGAAAAAGCGGGTTCAACCAGGATCGTACCGCCCATGGCGCCGCTGCTTTGTGCGGCACTTTGCCCGCCGTAGCGCACTTCGAGCCGGTCGCCGGGCCACAAGGGCAGCAATGAAACATCCACCACGCCGTGTTGGGGGCTTTGCAGGTTTAATCCGTTCCAGAAGACAGGGGTTCGCGTGGGGCCGGCGCCTCGTGCCGAAACGGTAGCGAGCAGGCCGGGGCCGTTGATACGCAAGGTTATGGGATTTTCCCACAACAGCCTGTCTGCCAGGCTTATAACCCCGCCCAAAGGCAACGAATCAGCTTTCCAGGCAGTCAGGCCGGTCCGGTCGAACCGGGCATCACGAATGGTTGCGGCGGGCAATATTCGGGTCGTATCCTGCTGGCCATGAGCGGGTAGCAGTGGCAGTAGCAGTGGCAGGGGTAGTAGCCGTGGCAAAAATGGGCGGACAGCGATTCGCAAGGTGTGGATTCGGTTATGAAGTACAGGCAACTTAAAGAAGCCGTCCGACAAGTAGATTGTTTGACAGGATTTACAGGATTTACATGTTATTAGGCCTGTCGATCCTGTAAATCCTGTCAGATACATCGTCTCTACGACGAGGAAATTGTTTGACAGGATTTACAGGATTTACATGTTATTAGGCCTGTCGATCCTGTAAATCCTGTCTGATACATCGTCTCTACGACGAGGAAATTGGTTTGATAGGATTTACAGATTTGCATGTTATTAGGCCTGTCGATCCTGTAAATCCTGTCCGATACATCGTCTCTACGACGAGGAAATTGTTTGACAGGATTTACAGGATTTACATGTTATTAGGCCTGTCGATCCTGTAAATCCTGTCTGATACATCGTCTCTACGACGGAAATGTTTGACAGGATTTACAGGATTTACATGTTTTGGCCTGTCGATCCTGTAAATCCTGTCTGATACATCGTCTCTACGACGAGGAAATTGTTTGACAGGATTTACAGGATTTACATGTTATTAGGCCTGTCGATCCTGTAAATCCTGTCTGATACATCGTCTCTACGACGAGGAAATTGTTTGACAGGATTTACAGGATTTACATGTTATTAGGCCTGTCGATCCTGTAAATCCTGTCTGATACATCGTCTCTACGACGAGGAAATTGTTTGACAGGATTTACAGGATTTACATGTTTTAGGCCTGTCGATCCTGTAAATCCTGTCTGATACATCGTCTCTACGACGAGGAAATTGTTTGACAGGATTTACAGGATTTACATGTTATTAGGCCTGTCGATCCTGTAAATCCTGTCTGATACATCGTCTCTACGACGAGGAAATTGTTTGACAGGATTTACAGGATTTACATGTTATTAGGCCTGTCGATCCTGTAAATCCTGTCAGATACATCGTCTCTACGACGAGGAAATTGTTTGACAGGATTTACAGGATTTACATGTTTTAGGCCTGTCGATCCTGTAAATCCTGTTCGATACATCGTCTCTACGACGAGGAAATTGTTTGACAGGATTTACAGGATTTACATGTTATTAGGCCTGTCGATCCTGTAAATCCTGTCAGAGACATCGTCTCTACGACGAGGAAATTGTTTGACAGGATTTACAGGATTTACATGTTTAGGCCTGTCGATCCTGTAAATCCTGTCAGATATCGTCTCTACGACGAGGAAATTGTTTGACAGGATTTAAAGGATTTACATGTTTTAGGCCTGTCGATCCTGTAAATCCTGTCAGATAATCCAATCACATCGTCGACTCCACGCTGTGCAGCGGAAGATCGAACGCGGTGGCCACACCTTCGTACACCACTTTGCCACCGACCACATTGAGGCCGAGGCGCAATTCGTTGCTGTCGGCGCACGCTTTTGCCAGCCTTTGTTGGCCAGCTGGATCGCGTAAGGCAGGGTGGCATTGGTCAAAGCCACCGTAGACGTGAAGGGCACGGCGCCCGGCATATTGGCAACGCAGTAATGCACCACGTCGTCGATGATATAGGTCGGGTCGGCGTGGGTGGTCGCCCTGGTGGTTTCAAAACATCCGCCCTGGTCAACGGCGACGTCGACCATCACCGTGCCGGCATTCATACTTTTGAGCATGTCGCGGGTGATGAGTTTCGGGGCTTTGGCGCCGGGGATCAGTACCGCGCCCACGATCAGGTCGGTGTCTTTGATCAGGCGCCGGATGGTGTATTCATTGGAAAACATGGTGACCACGTTGGCGGGCATCACGTCGTTGAGGTAACGCAGGCGGTTGAGGTTGGTATCGAGGATGATCACCTGGGCGCCGAGGCCGGCGGCCATTTTGGCGGCCTGCGTACCCACCACACCGCCGCCGATCACCATCACTTTTCCGGGCGGAACACCCGGCACACCGCCGAGCAATACGCCGCGGCCTTTGGCGGGTTTTTCTAAGTACTTGGCGCCTTCCTGGATGGCCATACGGCCGGCTACTTCCGACATCGGGATCAGGAGCGGCAGTTGGCGGTCTTTGGTTTCCACCGTCTCGTAAGCTAAACAAACCGAGCCGCTGGAGATCATGGCGCGGGTGAGTTCTTCGCTGGAAGCAAAGTGGAAGTAGGTGAAAATCAATTGATTAGGTCGGCAACGTGGATATTCTTCCGCGATGGGTTCCTTCACTTTCATGATCATTTCCGCAATTTTCCACACCTCGTCGGCAGTAGCCAGTATGTTGGCTCCGGCGCCTTTATATTCTTCGTCTTCAAAACCGCTGCCTACACCCGCAGTGCTTTGCACATAAACGGTATGCCCCCGGCGGGCGAAGCCGAGTGCCCCGGCGGGGGTGGCGCTACGCGATTTTCATTGCTTTTGATTTCCTTTGGTACACCGATAATCATATCTCTGGTTGAATTTAGTTGGTAGATAGTGTTGTCAAAAAGGTGGGCAAAGATAGAAAAAGGCGTTTGCTCCATACTTTTTTTACCAACACGGCCACCCACTTTTCAGGCAACCCGGGATTTGGCCCCGATCAGCGAAAGTATATTGCCGGACAACATACGTTCGGTGTCGGAAGCAGGCGCTTTGAGGTAGAAAATTTTGGATACTTCCACGCCGGGATGCAGCCAGGGCCCGTCGGAGCCAAAAATGATTTTGGAAGCGCCCGCCCGTTTGTAACAGAGCAGGAGCAGGTCGAATCGGCGTACGTCCGAGGTATCGGTGAACACGTTGTTGTGCCGCACCAAATGATCGGTGATGGCTAATTGCGCTTTCCAGTCGTCGGCAAAACTGCCGAGGTGCGGGATGATAAAATTGACTTTCGGGTATTGCCGGGCAAACAATTCGATCGTCGCCACTTCGTCCACCACGTCGTACAATACGGGCAAGCCGAAATGCGCCGCCGTTTCACAGATCTCGCGGCTGAGCGGGGCGTCGCGGCGGTGCACCTTGATGCCGCGAAAACCGTATTGTTTCACAGCCGTTTGCACCATGTCGAACACCCGGCCTTTGTCGCGTTCGGCGTGTACGAAGGCGAACCCCCAAAGCCGCCGGGGATACCGGGCCACCCAGGAGGCTACCTCCCGGTTGGCCACCGCATAGTCGGTGTGAAATGCCGGAAACACGATGGTCCGGTCAATTTTACCGTCCGCAGCGTGCCGCAGGTACAAATCAAGCGGCGCTTCGGTATCCCAGGGGCCGGACAATCCGTCCCCTTTACCGGCGTGGCAATGGGCGTCGATGATCATAAGAGTGGTTTTGAGCAGTATACAGGGTCAAAGGTTTTCAAGCACTTCCTTCAGCAGGGAGTTTTTGCCTGCGGAGCGGGTTTGCAGGGCCCGCCGTTCGCGCCAGGGAAGGCGGTTGGCAGGCACCTGCTGCGTTTTTTGCGGCGTATTTTCCAGTCCGATCTCGTGGAAAACCTCCTGCAGGACGGATGTTTCGCCCGACCGGCGGCGTTTGCATAACAAGCACATAACGATGTGTTTTTAAGGTGAAAAAATGGAGGTTCGACGCTGATTTTCGGGGTTTAATAAAAAGCGCCAAACCTCCGGGTAAACGTTCAGTTGGCCAAAGACACCCGGCTCCCGGCCGTCGTTCTGCCATTGCCGTTGCTGCGGGCATTAGTCATGCGGCGTTGAATGAGCACGGACGGTTGCATAAAATGCTCTTCCCGCAGACCCACCGTGTCGGCGGAGAGGTCGACGCCGGTGACGGCGCGGTAGGAGTGGATGTACTGCATGATCTCGTTGCGGAATGCATTGGCCCAGTTGGCCGCCTGGTTGGGATCGATCACCACGCTCCAGTTGCCATAGCGGACGGAAAGCAGGATCAGTTCTCCGAAAGTGGCTAAATTGTGGAAATGGCGAATGCTCACGTTACCCCAGCCCATTATACCACGAATCGTTTCGACGGCCCCCTGCCAGGGTTCGGCGTACGGCACCATAGCACGGCCGCCCAGGAATCGATCCATCTCCGGTTGTGCCAGGAGGAATTGCTGCACGATGTTTTCGTGCCGGGCCGTAAAGGTCAGGTTGCGGTATGCATTGTGATTGCCTTGCGCAAGCAGGATGTTTACTTCTTTCAGGGCATTTAATACCGGCAGGCCGTCCGCGATGTAGGTAGTGTCGTCTGATTTTACGTAGTACAGCGCGCATTTGTGCAGCAAGGTGTGAAATGCTTCGAGGAAACCGGAGCGGCTGTCGATAGCCCGCACGTTCGGCACCGCTTTTCCGATCAGGGTCAGGCCGTATTCATGGTCGTATTCATGTACCCGGCGATGCAGGGAAACCGTGTGTTGTTCGTCCTGGATATACCCCCACAACAGGTCCGACAAAGGCAGCAGCGGGCTGGTATCCAGGCGGTACAAGGCGGTCAGTTCGGGAATTTCGCGCCTGTTTTGGAAACGCAGGCAGATCAGGTTCATCGCCTGCACCAGGCCACCCTGGTCCATCCAGTAGTCGTAGATCAATTCTAAAGCATTGAAATTCTGTAATTTATCAAACAGTTTTTTTTGCATGCGTCATTTAGGTCCGTAAATGGGCTTGTTGCAGGTTTTGCAGGATCAAATCATAATACGGCAGCACTTTGGCGCCTCCATAATTGGCCTGCGTAATGAGGTAAGAATCCAGGGCAGGATCGTTGCCCGGGCTGATCGCCGTTGCCATATACGCTTCTATGGAAAACTTCAGAATGGCGTAATCGCCAACCCCTACAAACGGCAAACGGCGCGGCATAGGGCTGCCGGGGCTATTGGCGTCGAAGTTGCAAAGTCCCGAATTGATTACAAAATCATAGAGCGGTTTGAATTTGATCTGGCTCGCTTTCAGATTATCCCAGAACGGTTCATCATCCGTATCGGGCGGTGTGTAACGGGACAAGGAAACCGGAGTGCTGGGTGTTGGCGGCGGTGGAGGCAACACTACCGAAAATGTAAACGAAACGGGCGGCGTCAACAGGTTCGAAATACCGGTGTTGTCTAAAATGGATATTCCTAATATATAAGGAGGCGTTTGAACCGCCAAACCGCCAAAATTATAGTAGAAAATGCCGCCTTGTGTGAGTTGCGGGACGGGATTGGCACCTCCGGGGGCGGTCATGCCATCCGGAAACACCTGGTTCCCGTCAATCGTAAAACGGATATCAAAAACAGTATTGCCGCCTACATCCACATAATCAGAGTTGGGTACCACCTTCACACGGACCCGGGCCGGCGTGCCCTGGAGAACGTCTTGTTCCACCAGTTCGGCATAAAAAATAAAAGGTTGCATAACATGATTTTTATTGGTGAACCAATGTGCGCGCCTTCCTCGGATCGCTCTTCGGGAGCGGCGCGCGTTGTCGTTTGGCCCAGTGCGTGAGGCACCGGACTAAGAGTTGGTTTTCGGCCTGCGGCGTGAGCAGTCCGGCAAAGCGGGCCTGCCCGACCACGGCAAAAACCAAAGAAGGGGCTTGCAGAAGCCAGGTATCGGGCTCCGCCTGCCAGTGTTTGAACAGCGCCAGCAAACGAGCGGGTTGCCGGGGGCGCTGCGGCAAAATGTCCGCAAAACGCCGGTTGTCGGTTTGTTTGGTCCGGTGGCCGGCCACGAGGCGCACAAAAGCGGGCATGGTTTCCTGCAATTGCCGGATCAGCGCCGCGCCTTCGGGTGGCAATCCTTTTGGCGGATACATCGACAACCAGGTTTTTCCAGGTCGGCCCACTGCGGATGCGGGTAAAAAAACGGCCGAACGAAAGGCTGAGCATCACCCGTATCCAGGGAAAAGGGTGCGGGTCGTCGTCGAGCATCCGGAACACAAAGTACCGGGGAAGGCTCAACACACCCATCAAACCCACCGTGGCGCCGATGCCGAGGTGCCCCATCGCCCATACGTCGGCCACGATCTCCGAAATCCAGCGGTTGTACAAATCCCAGGCCCTGGCGTGAGCGGGGTCGCGTTTGGCGGCTTTTTTGAGTTCGGGCCCCAGGGTTTCCACCAGCGACAGCAAACTTGCGCCCTGGTGCCCCACTTCATGGATCAACGAGGCCCCGATACCACTTCCCACCATACGTTCGCGCGGAACCTGAATCACAGCCACCGGGTTGGAATCGCCGCCGGGAAGCCGGGTGCGCGCCCTTCGAATGGCGGCTCCGTGCCCGCGATCGAGAAAACAGATCACCGGCGGCGGATCGTACAGCTTCAGCGGAAGACGCAGCGATTCTTCCGCCAGCGCATCGAGACCCGCCACCCAGACGCCGGTGTGGTGTTCGGCGCGTTGTGCCAGCACATCGGCGAATATGTCCAACTGGTCCAGTATCTGGTTGAAGCGGATTTTCAGCAGGGCAAACCGCGCCTGGGCATCTTCTGCCGTAACACCTTGTTTTCCAGCCTTTTCCAACCAAAACACAAATTGCCGCACCGATTGTTGAAGATCGGTTTTTGCTTTTTCGAGGTGCCGGTCGATACTTTCCATGGCGGCGTGGCCGAGGGTGGCGGCCGGCGTCATGGGCATCACCAGTGAAAAAGGCGACAATTGCCGGAGCCGGGTCAGCAGCGACAGCGCTTCGGTGCGCAGGAAGCCGAAGGCGTTCATGACCAGAGTTTTATGTAGATCCGGTTGCCTTTGCGAAACCACGATCCGCTGGCCGGAATACGTGGTGCGCTTACCTGCGCACCGGAGTGATCCATGCCGGTTTCCTGGCTCATTTCCAGCAGACCGGGGGCGTATTGCCGCGCCGCTTCCGCCATGGCGGTCTGGACGGCTCTGCGGGGGTCCATCCCTTTTTGGTGGTTCAACGCGGCGTTTTTGGTGGCTTCTCCCGCGAAACGCACGTAGGCGCGTGCAATTTCGAATTCCTGGTCTTCAGCGCTCAGCCCTTCGAGTTCGAGGCGGAACAATTTGGCCGCGCCGCTCCCGATTTTGCCGCCGAGTTTGGCGCCGAGCGGACCGCCGACCATGCCGCCGACCACGGTACCGGCAATCGGGGCCAGTTTTGCGAGGCCTTTGCGCAGGAAACCACCCACCGGCGAGTTCCAGGCTTTTTTGGCGACGGCGCCCACTTTTTTAAAGAGGTTGCGCATGAATTCGTCCATCTGGGCTTCGTTGGTGACACTCAGCAGCTCGGTGGCGAGTTCCAGTTCGTTCAATTCGTTGAGCGGCGATTCGTTGTATTCGCCGGCAAATTCCGGGTCGGATTCGAATTCATTGCCGAATTCAAAACCATTTTCATGGCCAAATTCGTCGAGTTCGAAACCGTTTTCATAACCCAGTTCCTGGACGACTCTATCTGTATTATGCATGATGTTATACGTTAAATGGTTAAAAAATGAGGTGGAGGGTCGCGCCTGCCATCGGCGACGCAACGGGAATTTCCAGACAATCTTAAAAGAAGAAAAACGGGTCAATAACAACCCAATAAACAACTGATAACCAACACTCTATTCATCATTCATCATTCATCATTCATCATTCATCATTCGTTTATTGTCCCAATTTCACCACAATGTATCCGCGCGTGCGGTACCAGCGGCCCTGGTTTTGGCCACCGCCGAGCAATTGCGGCATGTGGCGGCGGGCGGCTTGCACCATAGCCATACGGCGGGCGGCGTCGGGGTATTGGTTGCGGTACGGGTTGTTGAGGTATCGGTTGGCGGTTTCGGCTGCGAAGCGGGTGTACTGGCGGGCGACTTCATCGCCATCCGTGTAGCCGGCGTCGGGGTTGTCGTAACCGGCGTCGAGGCCCATGCCGTCGACGCCAAGGTTGTTCGCCCAGTTGCCGGCCGACTGAATGGTCTGGTTCAGGTTGTAGCCCGTATCGGGGTCGGGAATATAATCCTGTGCGTTCCGCCCGAGGTATTGCGAGATATTTTGGGTTCCGGACTTGAACAGTCGCCGCCCGGTTTGCCGGACGTCGTTGCGAAGTCGCTGACCTTCAGGCGATTGGATAAGGTTTCGGCCGACGCCTTTAACTTTGCTGAACACTTTGCCGAGCCATTTTCCGAATTCGGCTTCATTGCCGATCTCCTGAAATTCGGTGGCCAGTTCGAGTTCGTGCATTTCGTGCAAAGGGCTTTCGGATTGTGTGAATTCGTCGCCCATTTCGTTGTTGCCGTATTCCGGCGAGAAGTTTTCCTGGTTGGGCAGGAATCGATCAAAATTGTGCATAGTGGTGCATTTTTTTGGTGAAAAAAAGGATGTGATGTAGTGTTGCGGTTATGGGGAGGCAAAAGGGAAACCGGCACAACATGGTATCTTTTAGCCATACCAATCGTGCCGGAATTCCCGTTGGATTCTTTGTCAGGTGCAGCTTTTTATGGCCCTTAAAAAGAAATCAGGCTATGAATTATCTTCATCCGATTCATCGTACAGGTAGCGTTCTTCCCTGTTCAGGCTTTTCAGATTCCACCTTTGTGGGTACACTGCCCGGAAATGGATGTGTATTTTTGGGTGAAAATATCAGGTATGGATACGGGGATGCGGTTGCGGTACGGGCACAGGAACCCCGGCGCGGTGCAGTGAAGCACTGCGCCGGGGAAGAAGAAAACTTGACTTGTTTTTGTCAGAAAACTATACGATTGAGTTATTGAGCAAGTGGCGTACAATGGCCAAAAGTACTTGAGCCACCCATCGAAGTTGCATCAATCATAATATATAATGGGTTGTTTCCGTATGCTTTACTGTTTGTGATGGAGAATTGTTGAGTGCTACGGAACAGACCAACGGCTTGTTGGACTTGCCAATGAAGTTGTCCACCCCTGCCCAAGGCATTCATAAACTTTTATTTTAGTCTTATCCCCATCCAGTGTATCTGTAAAGAATTCCAGGTAGAATCTCTGATTGTTGACGGAGAAGAATTTTCCTTTTCCGGCGTATATTCCCCATATGGAATTGTAATGGTATAAGATGGATCGTCGGTTTCCTGATGCCATGTGCCGGAGCAAATAAGCGTACATAAGCTCCCCTTATCTCCCATATTCGATGTATGATCCATCACAACATCCATAATAATTATCCCCAGGGTGGTTGGAAAATCGACCGAGGTTTTGCAGTATTTGCCGTTGTTTCTTTCAGGCAGTGGCGCCGGAGTCAGGTATTCCAACTGGACGTTTATCCCGGTTGAATCCACATTTACGGGAATCAGCCGAGTGCCGCCGGGTTCGATCGTATCGACAATAAAAACGGTATTGGCGGCCAGATTCTTAACGGTCATGATAGTCCCGGTAATATCCGGGAGCGCCGGGGGCTGCACGATCAGCCCGCTGTCGGTTTTTTTAAAAGCGGGTGTCACCGTCGTGCAATCGGAGCAGGGGTTTACGGTCGGCCTGCATTTGTCGAATAGTA
This sequence comes from Lewinellaceae bacterium, assembly GCA_016713985.1. GTDB lineage: Bacteria > Bacteroidota > Bacteroidia > Chitinophagales > Saprospiraceae > M3007. Next base: position 190,036 of record JADJOD010000006.1, read on the forward strand.
CAAAAGCGAGCAGTGCCAGGGCCAGTAAGGGCAATCCAAATTTTCTCAAAGTTGTCATGTTGAACGAGGTTTAATAAACAATATGCCACAAATATGCACGGGTAACGCGTTGGAAAGTTGTTACAAATTCTGCGAATTTTACCGGAAAGTTTAACTACCTGCTTTTTCACCGGTATGATAAAATCCACTTTGGTTGAAATACTCCGTACTTTCAACGAGGATGAGCAGCGGCGGCTCATCGATTTTTTCCGGTCGCCCTGGTGTACACCCAACTGGCAATCACCGGAACCGCTCCGCCTGGTCGCTCATATTTTTGACAGCCTGAACCATCGGCGTATTACGGACCTGGACCGGGCAATTTTATACGGGCACGTCTTTCCGGGAATGCCGCCCGTTTTTAACAAACTGGAAAAACTGTTTTCTACAACCTTAAAATCCGTTCGCCAATTTATTCATTATGAAATGTTTACAAGACAATGCCAGCCCGCGCAGGCGTATTTATTACAAGCTGAATTTTTCAGGGAAAAAGGGGATTCGGATGAATGCGAACGGATATTTGAAAAACTCGGAACGTGGCAGCAAAAGAAAAACAAATGGAGTCACAGAGAATTCAATCTGAACTGGTTGATCGAACACGGCAGGTACGATTATAAAAGTGAAGTTTATAACAAAAAAGACGATCAAAACCTTTTCCGCACGTTGGAAGCCTTAGAAGAACTGTATTTATCGGAACGGCTTTTTTATACCTGCATGCTGCTAAATATCAATCGATTCGCGCCCGTGCTCTCCCACGAAGACCTTGCAAGTCTGATTTCAGAAACGGAATATCCCCGAAATAGTAAATTTTTTCATTCTCCGATGGGCATTTTATACCGCCTTGCTATTCGTATCCTGACCCGGAACGAACCGTCCGAAGAAGAATTTGAATCATTTTATTTCTACCTGAATAAGCATCAGAATATTCTGCCGGACGATCTGTACAGCCATTTTGAATCTTTCGCGATCAATCACTGCGTCCGGCATACTTCAACGCCCCGATTCCAGGCAATACTGTTTGGTTTGCTCAAAAATCGCGTGGAAGAAGGACGAAATTTTGTGGAAGGGAAAATCAGCGCCAGCGAATTTCAAAACGTCGTCAAAGTAGGCCTGCTTCAGGGAGAATACGATTGGGTATGGCAGTTTTTGCAGGCGAATCGCCACAATATCGCCGGCAATCAGCACTCTGAAGCCTATTTCCTCTTCCATCTGGCCACTTATTGGTTTTACACGGGTGAACTGGATAAAGCATTGGAGGTACTTCTAACGACCGACTATGAAGAGATGCAGTACAAAATTTCTGCTAAAATATTGGAAATCAAAATTTTATACGAAGTTGATTCGGATATATTGCCGGCGAGGGTCGACGCGGCAAAAATCTTTTTTTACCGGGAAAAGCAAATTTCGGAAGATAAAAAATACAGGTGCTGCCGCTTCGCCGACTTCATGCGCCGCCTCATCCGCCCCCAAACCGCCGTCAACCCGGAGCGTATTCAAAAGTTGTTGCAGGAATTAGACGACGACCCGCTGATCGCGGAATTGTACTGGCTGCGGGAAAATTAGAACAGATGCTTAAAAAACGCAGGTGGTAGGGCATAAAAAAAGGGACGCGACTTTTCGCGTCCCCCGAATTTCTTCAATTCTAAAAACAATACTTACACACGAATTAATATGTTTCGAAAACCGTGCCAGAAATGACAGAAGTTTTTAATTTATGAAAATATTTTCTGCGTAGGCCGGGATAACATTTTTTTCCCGCGCAATCCGGAACATTTGCGCCACAGCCGAACGGCCTTTTTCACCCAAATCCCCGGTAAAATCGTTCACGTACAACGCAATGTGGGCTTTCATCACGGCATCGTCCATCGCCTGCGCGTGTTGGCGTACAAAGGGCATCACGTCGCCCGGATGGGCAAAAGCGTAGGCCACACTCCGGCGCATTACCCGGTTCACTTTTTGCTGAATGTCCGCCGGAAGCATGCGGCTGACCACGATCCCGCCGAGTGGAATCGGCAAACCGGTGGCCGTTTCCCAGTATTCGCCCAGGTCGCGCAGTTTTACCAGCCCTTTTTGCGCATAGGTAAAGCGGTTTTCGTGGATGATCAGCCCCGCTCCGGCCCTGCCGTCCAATACCGCGTCTTCGATGTCGGAAAACAGGAATTCCTGTTTGTTTTGCGCATCCGGGTAGGCAAGACTGAGTAAAAAATTGGCGGTGGTCATTTTTCCCGGAATAGCGATCCGCGCCGAGGTGATCGCCGCTTCATCCATCGGTGCGCGGGCAACAAGCAAGGGGCCGCAGTTGTTGCCCAAAGCGCTGCCCGCATCAAGCAACACATACTGTTCCGTCAGGTACGCAAAGGCATGATAACTGAGTTTTGTAACGGCAATACCGCCGGCAAAAGCGCGCCGGTTCAGGGCTTCCACATCCTCCATAAATGCCTCAAATTCAAGCCCTTCCGTATCCACTTTGCCGTGCAGCATGGCATCGAAAATAAAGGTGTCGTTGGGGCAGGGAGAAAAGCCGAGGCTGAGTTTGGTCATTGCTGGCATTGTTGAATGGTTTTTTTCACGTAAAATCCCAAAGGTTTCGCAAAGTTGCAAAACACTGAAAATCAAAATCTTACACCTTTTTGTGTTTCTTCTTTCACTTTCCCGTGCCACCACTCGGTATACGTTTATCTACATTTGCCATCTGCCAGTGACCACCCATAAACGATGAACGACAAATGGCGATACGAACCACAATGACCCAATGATCGCAATGACGACAATGACCCAACGACGATCAGCAACGCAATGACACCCTCCATCATCTTCGAAGACAACCACCTCCTGGCGATAAACAAACCGGCAGGGTGGCTGGTTCAGGGCGACCGGACGGGTGATGCCACGTTGACGGACTGGGGCAAAGATTACCTGAAAAATAAATACGCCAAACCCGGCGCGGTTTTTTTGCACCCGGCACACCGGATCGACCGCCCGGTGAGTGGAGCCGTGCTTTTTGCCCGCACGGACAAAGCCCTGGGGCGCCTGACGACCCTGTTCCGGGAAAAAAAAGTGATAAAAACCTACCTCGCGCTGGTGCTTCGCCGCCCCGAAAAACCCGCCGGGGAATTGCGCCATTTTCTCCGGAAAGATGAAAAAAAGAACGTCGTAACGGCACATGCCCACCCTTTTTCGGATGCAAAAGAAAGTATTACCCGCTACGAAACGGTGGGCCTCGCCGGCGATTATTTCCTGCTCCGGGTGTCGCCGCTCACGGGGCGCCCGCACCAGATCCGGGTGCAGCTGGCAGCGATGGGTTGCCCGATTGCCGGCGACCTGAAATACGGAGCGCCGGCAGCCCTGCCCGACGCGTCGATCGGGCTGCATTGCCTTCAAATGGAATTGGTACACCCGGTGCGATTGGAAATGATCCTTGTGGAAGCGCCTTTGCCGGTAAAAGATTGGTGGAGAGTACCTTAAACCAAGCGCAGAGGGCGTCTCGCAAGCCATTGTACCTTGTAAATTGCACATTAAAAATTGTACATTAGTAATTTTTTAAATTTTTAAATCATTGATATTCAATTAAAAATTTAAAAAATGTACAATGATCAATGTGCAATTTACAAGGTACAATGACTTACGAGGCCCCCTCATGGATTACACTTTTCGCTCATCCAGCAGCACCACCAGCAAGCCATACCCCACCAGCAACACGCAGGATAACAAAACCGAAATACCCATCGCGTGGATGAGTTCGTGCCGGGTTGTCAGGGTCTGCACAATGTCGCGGAACAAAGCCTCCGGGCGGGTCACGATATCCCAGGAATTCCAGCGCTGAAAACGGCCGAGCCAAACGCCGAAGCCACAGAGTCCTATACAAAACAGGATCATCAACGCCGCAAAAGATTTTGAAAACCAGCGTTTTAGCAACTGATGAACTTCATAAAGGGAAAGTAATCCAAGGGTCATACCCAAACTGGCCGTGGTGAAAAACAGCGCCAGGTCGTACCAGAACGGCACGGGCGGCATGTGCCGGAAATGTACAAAATCGGTGAGGATATACGGCGCATTCGGCAAAAAGGCCAGCCATACGAGCAGGCAGAGGGCCAGCCGGAATTTTCCGGCGCGCAAGCGATGCAACCGCCCGGCTTTTAATGCCATGAGGTAGGGTATCCAGGCGAGGAACAGGTTCCAGATCAAAAAAAGGAACGTCGGCGCGCGGAATATCGCCAGTTCGCGCAGCGAATCGATATCGGGCAGATGGTGGCGGTTCAGATAAGAGCGACCCAGCACCATCAGGCCGCAAAAGAAGGAAGCGATAGCCAGCATGCCAAACTGCCTGAACTGCTGCCGGTCGCGGAAGCGGGATTGTATGATCGAAATCATCGGTGTGATGAGTTTAAAAGGTTGATAAGAGTTGATCAGGGTTGATCGTCGTCGCGCCCCATTTTTAATAATGTTTCCAGGGCATCGAGGTGTGCTTTAAAAGCCGCTTTACCCGCTTCGGTCACCGCATAGGTCGTTTGTGGCCTTTTTCCGATAAACTGTTTGCGGACAATAACGTATTCGTTGGCTTCCAGGGGTTTGATGTGGCTGGCTAAGTTGCCGTCGGTCAAATCGAGCAATTCCTTGAGCGTATTGTATTCCACCCAGTCATTCACCGCCAGAACAGACATGATGCCCAGCCGGTTGCGGTGGTCGAAAACAGGATTGAGTTGAGTGAGAATTTCTTTCATTTTTCTACCGTCTATCGTATTTGTTGTACATCCATAGGCCGTACAAAATGTGCAACACGCCAAAACCCAGCGCCCAGATTTCCAGGCCGTAACCGGGATAAAAAATACCGAGCAACCCGAGTGCAACCTGTGAAATGCCCAAGTATTCCACGTCGCGAAGGGTGTATTTGCTGCCGTTCACCAGCGCCAGGCCGTAAAAAATCAGGGTACAAGGCGCGAGCAAACTTACGTATCCGCGAAATAACAGGGCCAGACAAAAAACGCCACCGGTCAGCAAGGGAATCGCCAGCGCGATCAGCAGGCGCCGGGACGTGGCGTCCCAGATCTGCTCGCCGCGCCGGCGGGCTTTACGGGCAGTGAAATACCACCCGCCCGCAAGCGCCGCTGCTAACACCATAATAGCGATGAGGATGAATACACTTTTGTAGTCCATTCCCCATTTATTCGTATTAATCGCTTTGTCATAGTATAAATACTTGCCTTCCAGCGAAAAAGGAGTCATTTCCAAAAAAATGTACACCACCGCCACGCCGGCCAGCGCGCACAGGCCCGCCCATACGCCTGACAGGCCGCTCAAACTCAAAAAACGGGTGCTGCGCTCCATCAGCGCGCGGATTTCGGAAAGATGCTCGAGGTGTTTGTTGGTCTCAGTCATGGTAAAAGCACTTTGAAATGCAAAGTTATTTTCAAATTCCGAAACTCCAAGCCGCCGGGAAAAATTAATTTTGCGTTGTAACGGGCTATATGACAATAAATCCTGTCTATCCTGTCAACCCTGTCAACCCTGTCAACCCTGTAAATCATGTCAACCCTGTCAACTCTGCAAACCCTGTCAAAAAAAACTTGTCAAACCGGTCCGAAAAGCGCAAACATGGCAGATATCAACCTTATTTACGGCCACCATCCGGTTACGGAGGCCATTCGCGCCGGAAAAGCGGTGGAAAAAGTGTATTTCCAGCAGGGCATTCGCGGCGAGCTGGAAAAAGAAGTGCGCCACCTGACCAGGGAATACGGCATTCCGCTGCAAGTGGTGCCGCGTGAAAAACTCAATAAAATGACCAAAGGCGCCCACCAGGGGGTGATCGCCTACCTTGCACTGGTGGAATTTCTATCGCTGGAAGACGTGCTGCCGTTTGTATATGAACAGGGTGAGACGCCCTTACTGGTGCTGCTCGACGGAATCACCGACGTGCGCAATTTCGGCGCTATTTGCCGTTCTGCGGAATGTGCGGGTGCACATGCCGTCGTTATCGCCCAATCCGGCTCCGCCCCGCCAACGAAGAAGCCATGAAAGCGTCCGCCGGCGCCCTGGCGCGGATACGTGTCTGCCGCGTGCGCAGTTTGTTCAGCGCCGTGGAATGGTTGCAGGAATCGGGTGTTCAGGTGGTGGCCACGGCATTGAGTGAACGTTCCATACCGGTTTTTCAGGCGGACTATACCCTTCCAACGGCTATTTTGATGGGTTCGGAAGGAGAAGGTGTACATACCAAACTGCTGAAAATGGCCGATGCGGTCGTCAAAATCCCCCAGGCAACCGATTTCGACTCTTTCAACGTCAGTGTAGCCACCGGGATCGTGTTGTATGAAGTAATGCGGCAAAGGTTGACCCAATGACCATAACAGACCAACTCAACAAAACGATCACCCTGCCGGCCTGGCCGCCACGGCGGATCGTGTCACTGGTGCCTTCACAAACGGAGTTGTTGTATGATTTGGGCCTGGATGCCGAAGTGGTTGGAATTACAAAATTTTGCATCCACCCGGCCGACTGGTTTCAGAAAAAAACACGGGTCGGCGGCACCAAAACGCTGAACGGGCCCAAAATTGAGGCCTTACATCCCGACCTGGTCATCGGGAACAAGGAAGAAAACGATCAAAACCAGGTAGAAGCGCTGGCCACCCGGTACCCCGTCTGGATGAGCGACGTACATAACCTGGAGGAAGCATACGATATGATCGGGCGGATCGGCCAACTGACCGGAAAAGAAAAGGAGGCGCAACAACTCATCGGGCGGATTCGGGCTGAATTTGCAGAACGGATTCCGGCACTTCGCAGCGACAGCCGCCGGCCGTCGGTCGCTTATTTTATCTGGCGAAAACCCTATATGGTGGCGGGTGGAGATACCTTTATCCACGATATGCTCCGGATCGCCGGTTTTGACAATGTATTTGCTTCCGCCGGCCGGTACCCGGAAATTTCGCTGGAAGAATTGTCCCGAACCCAACCCGAAGTAATTTTATTATCGTCTGAACCTTATCCTTTTGCCCCCAAACACCTCGATACCTTTCGCGAAACCTGCCCCGGCGCGCGGGTCCAACTCGTTGACGGAGCAATGTTCTCCTGGTACGGCAGCCGCCTGCTTCATGCCGGCAAATACGTGCAACAACTGCGGGAATCTTTAAATCTGGTCTGATTTTAACAATTTTCATACCCCCGAACATCAACTTTTTCTTCATTTTCAACTTTACTTTTGAGCGCTCCATCCGCAACACCATTTCTCCGCCCATTCAAATTTTTTCCCTGCATGAAATACCTCTTATACACGCTTCTGCTGCTTTCCACGTATGCTTCCCTGGGGCAGACCCCCTCCGAAAGAACCAGCGCCTCCGCCCCGGAGCGCCGCACCGGCGAATTGCTGGTTCAACTGGCGCCCAATGCCGACCTTTTGCCAACCATCGCCCGGCTGAACAAGGCCGGCGCCGGCACCGTTACCCTCCAAAAAACGCTGGCGCCCGACTGGCATATTCACCTCCTGACTTTTGATGAAAGCCGCGTTGATCCGGCGCAGTTTTTATCGGCGGCCCGCCGGACGGACGGCGTGCAGGCAGCCCAGTGGAACCACCTGGTTCCGGACCGCAGCACCGAACCCAACGACCCCGAATGGTGGCGGCAAGGCGACATGAACCTCATCGGCATCCCGGAGGCCTGGGATGTCTCCACCGGCGGCCTTACACCCGCAGGCGACACCATCGTGGTAGCGGTGCTGGAAAAAGGCGCCCTGCTCACCCACCCCGAAATTGCGCCCAATCGCTGGCACAACTGGGCGGAAATCCCCGGAAACAACATCGACGACGACAACAACGGTTACATCGACGACTTTGGCGGCTGGAATGCCCGCGACGACGGCGACGACCCCGGTATCAGCAACCACGGAACGGCCGTCAACGGGGTTATCGGCGCGCGTGGCAACAACGCTGCGGGTATCGCCGGCATCAATTGGGCCGTCCAGTTATTAAATATCTCCAACAGCGAGCTGGAGTCCGAAATCGTCGCCGCCTATTATTATGTCGGCAAAATGAGGCGTTTGTACAACGAAACCAACGGCGCCAAAGGCGCTTTTGTGGTCGCCACCAACGCTTCTTTCGGGCTCGATCGTGAATTTGCCGACGACCACCCGCTTTGGTGCGCTACCTACGACTCTTTGGGACAGGTCGGTATCCTGGGTGTGGGCGCCACCACCAACTCCAATATCAACGTCGACATGGATGGCGACATGCCGACCTCCTGCCGGAGTGAATTCCTGCTTTCCGTCAACAATACCAACCAACTCGGCGCCAAAATGCCCTCCACGGGCACCGGAGCCGTCTCAATCGACCTCGGCGCTCCCGGCAACGACACCTATACCACCGGCGGCACCACCACGCCCAACTACGGTACCCTCGGCGGCACCTCGCTCGCCACACCACACGTGACCGGAGCGATCGCCTTGTTGTACAGCATGTCGTGCGACCAGTTGAGCAGCGATGCACTCACCAATCCCGCGGGCTGCGCCCGCCGGGTGCGCGACCTTATCTTAGACAACGTGGAGCCGGAGCCGACCCTGCAAGGCCTCACCAAAACCGGCGGATACCTGCAAGTGGCCAATTCCGTGGATGCCGTACGCGAGCTGTGCAACGGTGTGGTAGGCCCGTTGAGTATCCTGGAGTTCAGGACTTCGGCCGACTACAACCAGATCACCGTGTATTATCAGACGCCCAATTTTGAACCCTATCAATTCAGGGTGTTCAACATGCTCGGACAACTGCTGCATGAAGAAACCGTACAACCCGTCCAATTCGGCGTCAATTATTTCACTTTTGACGCTACACCTGCCGCGGGCGGTTTATGTAGCCAGCCTGAGCCGCAATAAAGTGATCGTATCCAGAAAATTTCCAAAAATTTAAAACCGGGTTTGGTTTTCTGGGTTGCCCAACGCTATCTTTGCACCCCGAAACCGGAAACGGTATGGCTCCGTAGCTTAATGGATAGAGCATCTGACTACGGATCAGAAGGTTAGAGGTTCGAGTCCTCTCGGAGTCACTACAGTTAGAAGTGTTTGAACGCGTGCAGATTAGGGTTCAAAGGTTTAAGGGTTTCATGGTTTAAGGGTTTCATGGTTGGTCGTTTAACTGTATTCGCAACCCTGAAACCCTTAAACCTTGAAACCATGAAACCCTTAAACCTTGAAACCCTTAAACCTTTATAAACGTGTTCATTTTTTGAAATTTTTCATCTAGAACACTCAAATTTGAAATTTTATGTCCAGAATTTGTGATTTGACGGGAAAGAAGCCGATTACCGGCAACCACGTTTCACACTCCAACCGCAAAACGAAACGGCGTTTTTACCCCAATCTTCAAACGAAGAAGTTTTTTATTCCGGAAACGGGTGAATGGGTAACGTTGAAAGTAAGCACCGCGGCCATGCGCACGATCTCCAAACTCGGTTTGTACCAGTACATTAAAAAACTGGAAAAAAAAGGTGAGATCATTTACCACGGCACCGACTCGCAGGGCTGCTAACCAAATTTAAAATTCTCCGTTGCAGGAGCCGTTTTAATTCAAAACCAGGCACCTGCAACCATCAACTTGTAACAGTTTATTACAATGGCAAAGAAAAGTAAAGGCAATCGCATCCAGGTGATCCTGGAATGTACGGAGCATAAAACCAGCGGCTTGCCGGGTACTTCGCGTTACGTAACGCAGAAAAACCGCAAAAACACGCCGGATCGTATGGAGTTGAAAAAATACAACCCCATCATGCGCAAATACACGGTTCACCGTGAAATTAAATAAACCAGTATCCACTCACTCGTAAACCGCAAGGGTTATGGCTAAGAAAGTTTCCAAAAACGCCCGTGTTGCCCAACGTGCTGCCAACGCGGGTTCCGGCAAAGACCACGTAAAAGTGATCAAAGCCGTGAAAGACCCGGTTACGGGCAAATACACCTACAAGCAAATGATCGTTCACAAAGACAAAGTGAAAGATTTTTTCGCCGACGTGAAGTAAGTCCCTGATTTTCAGGACGATCAAATAAAAACGGGTTCGAGGCTGAAGGCTTCGGACTCGTTTGTTTTTAGACAGGATTTTTAGACAGGATTTACATGATCTACAGGTAAAAAAACAGACGCATTTAACCTGTAGATCATGTAAATCCTGTCTAAAAATCCTGTCTAAAAATCCCGTCTAAAAATCCTGTCTAAATAAACTCGTCGGCGGCGATTAGCACGTTCATTCCCTCACCATTTTCCCGGCAAATACCTTCCCATTCGCTTCCACCCGATAAAAATACATGCCTCTCCCGGGCAAGTCGCCGGCCGTGATGATAAGAGTATGATGGCCGGAGTCCGCTTCCATACTTTTTCCGATGATCTTTTTACCCGAGAGATCGGATATCTCCAGGCTGACAGTACCGGGTTCTTCGAGTCCGATGCCGAACGCCGTTTCATGGTGGAACGGATTCGGTTTGGGTGGGAAAAACACCACGTCTTTTTCCGGAAGTTCATTAAACCGCAATTCCAGGGGATGCCGCGCCGGGCCGCCGGAGCTTTGCACTAAATATCCTTCCGAAGCGGGCGCCGCCGGCGCTCCGGATATCATGTTGGACAGGTAACCCGCTTGTAATGCCCTGATTTTTAATTGAAACGCGATATCGCCTTCGGCGAACCAGCGCCCGGCGGGGTCCAGCCACAACAAGCGTAACTCATTGTTTTTCAGGTAATAATATTCAGCGGGCAGGCCTTCCACTGCCGTCACTTCCACCCGCGCCGGGTCAAGCACAAGCGCCAGTTGCCAGCCCTCCAGGCCGGCGCCGGAAGCCCAGCGGACAGGAACATCGATCTCTTCTCCGGCCTCCAGCAACCGCTCGTCCATGGCCAGGGTGAGGGTTGCGCGCTCGTCCGGGTCGCCGGAAAAAGTGGCGGACAAGTTGGCGTCGCCCATTTTGATTCCCGTAAAATGAAGGCCCGTGATCAGGGTGTCGGCGGCCAGATTCGGGAGCACGATCTGGTAAGTGTCTTTCACCGCGCTCATAAAATTGCCGGGATTGGCCAGCGGACGGATAAATCGCCAGGATTTGACCACCGAGAAGGTATCGTAAATGCCAAGAATCAGTTTCCGGGTCTCCACGATATCAAAGGTCGTCACACTTCCGCTGGCATTTACGTCGGACGCGAGCCATTGATAGTATGATTGAAAGGGCTGTACGTTCAGGATATGTTTGGTGATCTGGAGCAGATCGAGGGTGGATACCCCGGCGAGGTGGTCGTCGTTGCGTTTGGCGCGCACCACCACCTGATAATCAAAATCAGGGGGCAAGGTCGTAAACGCTTCGTTAAAACAGGAATCCGCATTGCCGCTCAGGGACAGGGTCGTGGCAGGAAGTCCCCCTCCCTGTACCGGTGTCGCCACCAGATCTGCCTGTATGGTGAATTGCTCCAGTTTTTGACTGCCGGCCGTTTGTGCACAGCCCTGCAGGTCGATATTCAAATCCCCCACCCCGCCGAAACAATCACAATTGTTGGAGTTGTCCTGTACGACAACGTTGCTGAGGCATTTGTTGCTCAGGCCGTTTTCGTCCTTCACCCAAATTTCGAGGCTGTGGGGGCCCAGGTCGCAGGCGTTAAACACAAGGGAAGTTTCCGACGGGAAACCCGTGCCGTCGCCCACTTCCCGTATGCCGAGCACCAGCATGCTGTCGGGGGTGCAGTTGTCTGCCATGTTTACGATAAAATTCTCCACATAAGCCGTTGTAAGACAGATGTTTTCGAGATTTTGTGACAAACTGGCAATACACAGCATGCTGGGTGAAAAACAGTCCCTGATGGTAAACAGGTAGGTGCATTGGCTTACGTTTCCGCAGTTGTCCGAAGCGCGCCACGTGACCTTGTGGGTGCCGACCGGGAAAGCGCCGGAAAGGGTGTCTTCTCCGGATTGCATGTCGACGCCGCCGTTGTTGAACAGGTCAATTTTGATGGAATAACTGATAATGGAGCCTGTCGCACAGGTAGTTACGGCTTTTTCCACCAATACCACGTTGCCTTCCGAACAACTATTCTGGTTGAGGCAAAAGGTATCGGCCGAACAATCGGTGATCCAGGTAATGGCTTGTCCGGATAAGCGCCCTGCGGAAAAAAGAAAAACAAGGAGTAGGAATCGGTTCATGGATTGTAATTTTGGTGAAAACTGCCCTTAAAGCGACTTTAGAGCCTATCCGAAAACCTCCATTGGCCTGAAAAGGAGGTTTTCGGAAGATTCAAACATCCCGGCAAAAATTATTCCTATTTACCTCGTTTCTGCCAAAAATATACCGGGATGCCCAGCAAAACGATCAGGACGCCCGACCAGGTATTTTGTGGTTTGGTGATCAGCAAAATGACACAAATGGCGCCCGCGACCAGAATATACAGGATCGGCAACAGGGGATAGGCGAAGACCCGGTACGGCCGTTCGGCATCCGGTTCCTTACGCCTCAGGATAAATATCCCGGCGATGGTGACGATGTAGAACATCAGGGAAGCAAAGGTGGCATAATCGAGCAGATCGCCGTAAGTGCCTGACAGACAAAGCACACTGGCCCATACCGCCTGGGTCATGAGGGCAAAACCAGGCACCCCTTTCTCATTCAGGGTAGCGGCTTTTTTAAAAAACAAACCATCCTGCGCCATAGCGTAATACACCCGTGCTCCGGCGAGAATGAGGCCGTTGTTGCAGCCGAACGTAGACACCATAATGAGTCCGGCCATCAGCGCCGCCGCCCCCTGACCAAAAATCATGGAGGCCGCCGCCGTACCCACGCGGTCGGTGCCGCCGCCGGCAAATTGTATACCCTGCCCCACGGCATCCGTCGCGGCCGGGTCGCCATGCAGGGGCAATAAAGCGAGGTACGCCAGGTTGGCCAGGATGTACAGGCCCGTCACGATGCAGGTCCCCAGCAGCAGACTGAGCGGGATGTTGCGGCGCGGATTTTTCATTTCTCCGGCGATAAACGTGACGTTGTTCCAGGCGTCGCTGGAAAACAGGGGGCCTATGATCGCCGTTCCAAACGCCATCATCAGCGCGAAACCGGTGATGGAACTGGTGATCCATTCGCCGTTGACGAGTGTTGTTTGGGTGGCTTGCCAGGCATTTTGCCAGTTTTGTGCAAAAACATCACCCCGGAGCCCGATCGCCAGTCCCAGCACCACGAGGGCCAGCAGGGCCAGCAATTTGGCCGAGGTAAACACCAACTGGATGATTTTCCCGTTCTGAATGCCCCGGCTGTTGACGATGGTGAGCAGCACAATCATGGCAATGGCAAATACCTGGCTCGCCGCAATGGAAAATTTCCCCACCGAGAACAACACGTTATCCGGGCTTAACACCGGGAAAAAATAACCCGTAAATTTGGCAAAAGCCACGGCCACCGCAGCTATGGTACCCGTTTGAATGACCGTAAACACCGTCCAGCCGTATAAAAAAGCGGGCAACTGGCCGTAAGCCCGTTCGATATACACAAACTGTCCGCCCGCCTTGGGCATCATACCGGCCAGTTCGCCGTAACTCAATGCGGCAGTGATGGTGACCGCTCCGGCCACGAGCCACAGCAGCAGCATCCAGCCGGAAGACCCGACGACGCGGGCGCAATCGGCGCTGACGATGAAGATGCCGGAGCCGATCATGCCGCCCGCTACAAGCATTGTGCCGTCGATCAGGCCAAGAGAACGTTGAAACCCGGCGTCGGGTTGGCTGTCTTTCATGTTTACTCCCTGTTTGAAAAAGCGGAGACTTCCGCGCCGTAGCCGAAAATCTCCGCTTGATCTGTTTGATAATAAATGAGTTATGGTTTCTGCAATTTGCTGTGGTGGCGGCTGTACACGAAGTAAATCACCAATCCGACAGCCATCCACGCAAATGCCGTTTTTAACGTATCCCCGTCGAGGGCCACGATCATACCTCCGCATACCAGGGCGCCCAAAATCGGCACCAGCGGTACTAAGGGGGTGCGGAAGGGCCGCGGCGTATCCGGGTCGGAGCGGCGCATGAGCCAGACCCCGATACTCACCAGCACAAAAGCGAACAAGGTGCCGAAGGAGGTCAGGTCGCCGGCCAGGCTACCCGGAACAAACGCTGCAAACAAACCCACGAAAACAAAAAGGATCCAGTTGGATTTATGCGGCGTGCGGAAACGCGGGTGCAGATCGGAAAACACTTTCGGCAACAAACCGTCGTTGCTCATCGAGTAAAAAACGCGGCTTTGCCCCAGCAACATCACCAGGATCACCGATGAAAAACCAGCCAGAATAGCCACGGTCACGAGGGTGGCCAGCCATTCGAATCCCGGCATATAATTTTGGATGGCGTACACCACCGAAGCTTCTTTACCCGCCAGTTTGAATTCCTGCCAGTTGGCCACACCCGTCAGAACGTGTGAAAAAAGGATGTACAAAATGGTGCAGACGGCCAGCGATCCCAGAATGCCAATGGGCATATCTTTCGCCGGATTTTTGGATTCCTGCGCTGCCGTCGATACCGCGTCGAAGCCGATAAACGCGAAAAACACGATGGCCGCGCCGCCGAGTACGCCACCCCAGCCGTGTTTAAACAGGCCTTCGTGGCCCGCCACACCTTCCGGAATAAAATAAGGGACGTGGTTGCCGGCTTTCATAAAACCCCAACCTACTGCAATGAATATCAATACAATAGATACTTTGATAAACACGATCACGGCATTCACTGCGGCCGAACCTTTGGTGCCGCGGATCAGCAGCAGGGTCAGGGCCAGCAGGATCAGCAGGGCCGGAGCATTCATAACGCCGGTGATACTTTCTACCGAAGATTTTACCGATTCGGGCAAAGCGGCCACACCTTCGTCGCTCAGCAGCACCACGCCGTTGTTGGCTTTGGCGGCGAGTTCGGGCGGCAGGTTCGTCGCCGTAGCCACCACGATGCGGTTGACGTGTTCAAGTGGCGAGTGACACCATTCATAGGGTATTGCCCCCCCCAGCAAGTTGTTGAGGTACTCACTCCAGGCAATGGATACCGTGGCCGCGCCAAGGGCGTATTCCATAATCAGCGCCCAGCCGATGATCCAGGCGACCAATTCCCCCATCGTGGCATAAGAATACGTATACGCGCTGCCGGCAATGGGAATCATCGCGGCAAACTCCGCATAACACAAACCGGCGAATGCACAACCGATTGCAGCGACGATAAAGGAAAGTGTCACCGATGGTCCGGCGGCCTCAGCCGCTGCGGCAGCCGTACGTACAAACAAACCCGCGCCGATAATGGCCCCGATACCCAGCGCGACTAAGTTGTATGCGCCCAGGGTTCGTTTCAAACCTTTTTCAGAATCGCCGGCCGACGATAACAATTGTGATAAGGGTTTTTTCACCCAATAATTAGCCATAAGTTGATGGATCGTTTTTAGAAAAATGTTGTTTTCGGCGGGAAAGATAGAACGGATTTCGGATTTGAGGTTTTTGATTTGGAAATTTGCCGGCAATGCGAAATTTTCAGTCAGGTACAGGTCAATGAGCCACCATGACCTTTTTCACCGTTCGTGTTCCCGTCTCATCAATTATTTCAAGAAAATATATACCCATCGGTAAATGTTGTACGGGCACTTCCGAAATGAAACCGATATGGTTTCCAATAGCCACTTTTACCCCCTGAGGCGTCGTACAAACACAAACTGTTCAATATCAAATCTTTATGCCACGCTTTTAATACATCGTTTGCAGGATTCGGAAATACGGTTAACGGTAAAAACGAAGGAAAAACCGGGTCTTTATAATAACAATCCGGGAACGGAGGTGGAACATCAAAGTTAATACAGCAGACGAACTCATACCACACTTTATCGTATTCGGACAACCAATTTAATATTTTTTGGGAAGCCGGCGTGGAATCGGGAGGAGCATAACTAAAAATCTGGGTCAAACCGTTTATTCGTTTGGGAAGTGTGCTATGGAGGTAAAACCGCAGCAAAGCGCGTCTGTCGCCTTTCGGATTATGTTCGTTCCATTCTGTCCACGCGCCGGATGCATCGGGCAGGCCGGGAAAAGCGCCCGGCATTTCCATACCTCCCGTATGATACCCCAATTCGCCTGCCTGCAAAGGTGAGCCATCGCGCCACCTTCCCGTCAGGTAGTTGAAGTATTCCAAGAAATGTTCAGGCAGGGAGGTACCGCCCAACCAATTACAAGCTTCTCCACAGCCCAAAGGCATTAAATGGAATCCTGTCTCGTCCCCATATTTGTAATCGGAAAATAAAAAGGTTTGACGAAAAGTAAGGGGGCGCCGTTATCCCACCCGGCAGCGTCGGTGCTGTCGGAATTATATACGAAATACAGTTGTCGATCAGGAAGATAACCTTGATAGTCGTCTCGGGGATTTCCCAAATCCACATCGGCAAAAATGGCAGCGCTTACCGTATCACTTCTTTCAGTTCCTTCATAACGCCATCGGTAAGTCACAAAGACGGAGTTTTCCAGCAGGTCATTTTCAGTGCAGTGAAATACATAGGCCTCACCCCATACCTGTACGGGGAAAGGCTCGGTTTTTATTAAATTTTGTTGTCCGCCGGAATGAAAGGCGAAAAAGATCAATTCATCCGGAACAAGCCATGGAATATCGATAGCGTTCGTGCTTTGGGTCAATGTTGGGTATTCGCCCCGCCAGGGCTCATATTCATCGTTAAAAAATTGAAAATCAGGTTCTTCAAATCCCGCGAATGCCATAGAATCGGGAAGTCTGAAATCATTGTATTCCACAAAAAAATCATTGCCCTTGCCCGGCCAGCCGAAAATCGCGGGAATGGGGTTATCTACAACTCCGTCTTCCAGGTAATCTTTTCGGTGCGCTTCAATTTCCATTCTTGTTACTTTCCAAACCCTTCCGGAATTTGGAATACCCCGAAAACCGGCGGTAAAATCAGATGAATCGGGCGAATACATTTGAGCAGACATCAATATATTACCTGCAACGTCGCCCCCCCCAAGCCATAGACCGGCTGCGCGTATAATCGTCGCCATCGAATCGCCGCGCGGTACAAAAAATGCACCCGTCGTATCATCGCAAAATAGTCGCCCGTCAGCGTTAATCCGGGCGCGGATTTGATTGGTTACCAGCCAGGCATGGTCAGGAGCCTGTGATATAGACAAGAATGGAATAGTTACTATCAGGAGAAAAAATAAACGCTTCATAAGTTTTTCAGGCAAAATTACCTCCCTGGTGTTGCTAATTCAGGGCTGTTTAATTTAAAAGTCAGGTTTCCAAAACCGCTACCTTCGCCCGATGACCACCTTCATCACCCGTACCCTGGCCGACGATTCCGTATTCCGGGCGATACTTGCCGGCGCCGGCTGGACAGTTTCCGGCGAATCCTTAGTCGAGTTCTCTTCCCTGCCTTTCCGGGACCTTCCCGCAGCCGACTGGATTTTTTTTACCAGCCGGAATGCGGTGCGTTTTTTCTTCGAAAATGCGCCCGGAGGGCGATCCGATGACTCGGAGTCATCAGATCGCTTGATAACCTGCCGGCCCGACGTGCAATGGGCGGCCCTCGGCGAAGCCACGGCGAAAGTGCTGGCAGAATACGTCGGCAAAGTTGATTTTACCGGCTCCGGCGATCCGCTCGCCACGGCGGAAGTATTCCGGCGCCTGCCCCATCCCCCGGAAAAAAGGAGGGTGCTGTTCCCCGCCGCCCGTCACGCCAAACAAGACTTACAATCCGCATTAAATTATGATTTTCAATGTTTTATGTTTGAAATTTACAACAACCGGCCCGTAGCCGATCCCCCTTTTTCAAACGCCGGCGTGTTGGTTTTTACAAGCCCCATGAATGCGGAAGTTTATTTTTCCAGACATACGTTACAGGAGTATCAGCAGGTGGTCGCCATCGGCCCAAGCACCGCCAGGGCCTTAAAAACGCTGGGCGTTTCGGAAATCACGATCGCCGCAAAACCATCCGAACAAGCTTTGGCGGATGCAGTGCTGCGTTTGCAGCGGTGAATTTTTACTTTTGCGGGTCGACACAACTTTTATTACAGAACAATCATGGCGAAAAAACCAAAACCCAGAATAGTACAATCCCGTCAGCCGGAAAAAAAACCGCGACCGGTCGTTGCCAGACAGGACAGCAACGAACCGTCGGGCTGGTTCAAATTTGCCCTCGTTGCAGTGGCCATTACGGCGCTTTGTTACCTGCCGTCACTCTCCAACGAATTAGTCAACTGGGACGACGACCCAAACATCACTGAAAACCCCAACCTGCAGCGGATCAATGAAGACGGGCTGTTCCATGCCATCCCGAATATTTTTGATATCGAAAAAGGATCGGTTATCGGCAACTACAACCCCCTGCCCATTTTCACTTTTGCGATCGAAAAAATGATCGCCGGCGATTTTAACACAACGCTGATCCATTTTACCAACCTGCTGCTTCACCTGCTCACGGTATTTTTGCCATGAAACTGCTGGCGCGTATGGGCGTCGGAAACTGGGGTGTTTTTGCGGGCGGGCTGCTGTTCG
Source organism: Lewinellaceae bacterium (assembly GCA_016713985.1). GTDB lineage: Bacteria > Bacteroidota > Bacteroidia > Chitinophagales > Saprospiraceae > M3007. Next base: position 208,564 of record JADJOD010000006.1, read on the forward strand.
GCATCCATCCGATGCGGGTGGAATCGGTCGCCTGGGCCACCGAGCGCAAAGACGTGTTGTTTGCCGTGTTCTTTTTTGCCGCCCTGGTGTATTACGTCAGGTGGCTAAAACAGGAGGAACGGGGAGAAAACCGCACTGGAACTTACCTTGTCATGCTATTGCTGGCCTTGTTGTCCTGCCTGTCGAAAGTGCAGGCGGTGACGTTGCCGCTTTCCATGCTGGCACTGGATTATTGGTTCCGGCGGCCGTTCAGTCTGAAAACAGTGGTGGTGGAAAAAGCGCCGTTCTGGATACTTTCGGTCGCATTCGGTTTGATCAACCTGTACACCCTGAAACAACAGGGCTCTACGGAAGATGACCTGACGAATTTTACCTTGTTCGACCGCCTTTGTATCGGTATGTACTCCTTTTGCGTGTACCTGTACAAGTTGTTCATTCCCTACCCCATGTCGCCGCTGTATCCTTATCCCAAACCGCTGCCGATGGAAGTGTATATCACACCTGTGTTATTCGTCGTTGTCTGGGCGGGTATCATCTGGTTGTGGATGAAGGACCGCCGCGTATGGGTGTTCGGGATGTTGTTCTTTTTCTTTAACGTGATGTTTTTGTTGCAGGTATTGGGCGCCGGGCAAGGCTACAAGGCCGACCGGTTCACGTATGTGCCTTATTTCGGCTTTTTTGCCGTTGCAGCCTGGTATTTTGAGCATTATTACCGCAAAGAGCAAAGTCGCGGCCTGTTACAGGGTATCGCCGCCGTGGTATTTCTCGCGTTTGCCATCATGACCGTCCGGCAAATCGGAGTTTGGAAAAACGGCGAAACATTGTGGACACACGTCATCAAATACGAGGGCAAAAGCAACTCCCTGCCGTATTGGAACCGGGGACAATTCCACCGCTCGAAGGGAAATTACGACATGGCGCTGGCGGATTATTCGCAGGCAATGGTGATTGCTCCGGACAACCCGGAATTGTACAACAGTCGCGGGAAAACGTACTTCGACATGGCGATGTCGGGCAAATTCAATGCTCAGTCGAAAGAACTGGCCCAAAAAGCCATCAAAGACTACTCCGATGCCCTGAAAATACCCAATGTAAAACCCAAGTCAAAAGCGGAAATCCTGATCAACCGCGGCGCCGCGTACGGTTCGCAGCAAAGTTTCCAGCAGTCGATCAACGACATTACGGAGGGTTTAAAAATAGACCCGAAAAACGAAAACGGTTACTTCAACCGGTCCATCGCCTATTATACCGTGGGGCAAATCGACAATGCGCTTGCCGATTACAACGAATACCTCAAATACGCGCCCAACAACGCCAACGTCTGGTACGAAAGCGGCATGATCCTGCGCGCCAAAGGCAAAAATGACGAAGCCATCGAGCGGCTTTCCCGCGCAATTCAATTAGACCCGGGTATGGGTATCGCATTTGTGGAACGCGCCCGCGCCTATATCCAGGCCAACAATAAAATGGCCGCCCGGCAGGACTATCAGCGGCCCAGCAAATGGGTATCCAACTGACGGAAGCGGATTTGCGGAAGATGAATGAGTAGGTGGAAAAGAAATTCTGTGCAGAATCTGCGAAAACTAACCCGTGCCAAATCTGTGAGAAAATACGTCTGGTAGTATGTCCATGAATCCGTTTCCCCATCCTGTTACATGGCTGGCCGCAATTTGAATTAAGTACGTGGACAAAATTAACTACTAATTTTCTTCGGAACATTCTGAGAATGAGTAGCAGGACGGAAAAGATTTCCGTCCTGCTACTTCAAAATAAAGTTAAAGTCGATCCAGCCGCATTGAGTATCGGCCCCGGGAGAAGCTTCGAATTTCCATTTTCGCGCGGCGGTTACGGCGGCGCTGCGCAATTGGCCGTCTGCCGTGGTGGAGCCGGACTGTGTCGCTTCGGCGCTGGTGACCGAGCCGGAACTGTTGACACAGACCTTCACCCGTACGGTGCCTTGTTTTTGAGAATTGTCAACGGCGGCTACTTTTTGTGTAACCCGCCGGTCGCCCAAACCGCCGCCTACCGAGCCGCCTGCACCGGTGCCACTACCACCACCCGTGCCGCCACCCGTGCCGGGACTTTGTCCGAACGGGTTACTTCCCGTGCCGGTGGGTGTGCCCTGATTGCCGGGTTTTCCGGTATTTCCCTGGCCGCCGCCCGTGCCGCTGCCGAAGGTGCTGCCGAATTTGCCTTTTTTGGCGTCCCGTTCCTCTTTTTCCTTCTGCGCTTTGGCGGCAGCGGCCTGTTTGGCGCGTTCGGCGGCTTCCGCAACGCGGCGTTGCTCTTCCTGCTGCTGGCGAATACGCTCCTGCTCCTGCTGTTGTTTGCGGTTGGCTTCTTCCTTTGCTTTTTTGATGGCGGCTACGTTGGGGTCTTCCGTAGTCGGGATATTGGGCGCATTGGGTTTGCTTTGTGTGGGCGGAGGGGTGCTGGGTGGCGTGGGCGTTGGTTTTGCCACCGGCTCGTCGGCCACTTCCTGACTGCTGGGGTCCTCCATCTGCTGGCCCTGCGGAGCGGGGTTATCCCCCTGGCCTCGGTCGGGTTCGCCGGCAGCCGCATCGTCGCCGCCGCCGCCGAGTTCAATGGCGATCGGGGGTATTTCCTCTTCGATCACGGCCGGCGCCGCAAACCGGTACAGGAATATCAGCGCCAGCAGGAGGGCGTGGAATATCAGGCTGGTAATGATCGCCTTCGTGCGGTCTTCTTCGCGGTGGACAATGGCTTTCATATCAAAACAGTTTATGATTGGGGATGATTTTGAAATCCAAATTACACAAAATTCCGGTAAAAACTATTTGCCTTCTTCTTTCGGGCTGGTCGCCAGAATCGTTTTGACTTTCAGGCGGTTGGCAATATCGAGTACAAATACGACGTCTTCGATCGGAACCCCCTGTTCGGCGGCGATTGTGACCGTAACCTCTTTCGGGTCTTTCTTTTCCAGCGCGATCCTCGATTTTAGCACGGGTTCCAGTCCGGGGGCCGAAACACGGTCTTTACCAACAAAATATTGGCCCGTTTTGTTGATGGAAATGGACAAAGCCGTGGATGCTTTCGGGGAAGACGAACTGCTTGAAGGCAGTTGCAGGTTGAGTGAATTGGTGGTGACGAAGTTGGAGGTCAGCATAAAAAACATCAGCAACAGGAAGATGACGTCGATCATCGCTGCCAGGCTGAACTCCGGTTTAACGTGCATTCTTCGTTTGAGTCCCATTTATCGTGGTATTGGTTGAATGAATGGAAGTGGTTGAACTGGTCGCAGTAGTGTGGCCGTACGGTTTCAAAAAAAAACCGGCGCCTTTGCTCCTGCAATCAACGGGAGGGCTCCTGGAGCAGGTCCATAAACTGCATGGCCGTATTCTCCATTTTAAAGATCACCTCGTCGAGTTTGTTGACCAGTACGTTGTAACCCGCCATCGCGATAATGGATACGAACAAACCGAATGCCGTGGCCGTCAGGGCGTGGTAAATACCGCTGGAAAGGGTCTGCGCCGTGATGGTGCCTTTTTCGTTGGCCATGTCCTGAAACGAAATGATCAGACCGATAACGGTGCCCAGAAGACCGATCATCGGGGCGATACCCGAGATGGAGGCCAGGGTGGAGAGGTTTTTCTCCAACTTCAGCAACTCGAGGTTGCCCACATTTTCGATGGACTTGTTGATATCATCCAGCGGTTTGCCGATGCGGTCGAGACCTTTTTCAACCATACGCGCCATCGGGGCGTCCACACTCTGACACAGGGCTTTGGCGGCCTGCAGGTTGCCGTTCTCCACGCTGTTCCGGATGCTGTTCATGAAGTTTTGGTCGACTTGTCCGGCGCGGCTGAGCGTGGAATAACGCTCGATGATGATATAAACCGCCACAATAGACAGGGTGAACAGAATAGTGATCACAACCAAACCCGACACGCTACTACCCATGATGATGTCGAAAAGACTTTTGGATTCGGTAGTCGTCGTCGTGCCCTCTTTAGACGTAACCATTTGAAGGAAGAAAAAAGAGGTCAGAAAGGCGTTAAGTGTCATAAAAACGATGCTGTTAGTTGGTGAAACCGATTGTTTTCTTTTTGTGCTTTAGCGAACGCCAAAAGTAGCGCATTTTGTATTCGACAAAATTTTTTACCCAACATTTTTCACAATTCCACTGCTGTTTTGGCAGGAAAAAGACAAATATCAAGCGTTGAAAATGAAAGTGTTACAAAAAATGCTTCCCGGATGTGTACTTTTGAAATAATCAGTTTTAAAATTATGTGAAAATGCTGTATTGCACCGATATACCTTTGTAGAACAAAGCTATTCATGATGAAGACCGATTTTACACTCTTCCTGTTCCTGCTCTTGTTGGCTTCCTGCGGCAGTGAAACACCCAAAAACGCCGGCGCCCCGGCAACACCCGCCAACCCCGCAGCACCCGGCCAGACCGCCGACCGGCCTCCGGTATATCTCGAAGGTATATACGCCAGCTCCAGTACCCTGGGAAAAGACGTATTTGATTTGTTCGATAACGACCCGGGCACGGGTTGGCAAACCAAAACCGGCGCCGGGCCGGACGAAGGCATTATGCTTTATTTCGCCAACGCACTGCCACTCGGCGGCGTCAGGGTCAGCACCGGCGACGCCGCTTATCACGGCGACGGCGATTTTGTTCTGACCTATGTAAACGGTTCGCCGGGCGCCGGAGGCAAACCCGGCGATACGATCCCGCTCGGCGACAAACCCGTAAAAGCCCTCTATCTCCGGTTTGTTCAAACCGGGCTGGAGCAGATCCTCAAACGACAAAAAGGCGGTACGGAAGTGGAATTTGAAACATTCCCCCAGGACGCATCCATCTCCATCCGGGAACTGACGGTGTTCGACGACAAGGGAAATCCCCTGCGCCTGGCGCCCCCCCGGCGGGTTCACGGCATGGTAAAAGTCTCGTCCACGCTTGCCCCCGAATCCGCCTACAGCTCGGCCAACCTGTTCGACGCCCGCAAGGAATTCGTCTGGGTGGAAGGCAACAAAAAAACTTCCGGCGAAGGCGACACCCTCGTGTTTAATTTTATGGAAGAAGTAAATATTACGGCCGTTCAGGTCTGGAACGGCTACCAACGCTCCGACGAACATTTTGCCGCCAACGCCCGCCTGCGCGATTTTGAGTTCGGCGCCGCAGGCGGCCCGAAAACGACGTACACGCTGCGGGATACCAAAGCGGGACAAAAAATCGAACTTCAAACCCCGGTCAAAGGCCAGCACTTCGAACTCCGGATCAAAAACGCCTATCCCGGAAGAAATTACAAAGACCTGGCGATCGCCGACCTGTTGTTTTTTGACGGCGACAAACCTTTGTGCTGGCTTCGGAGTTGTCGAAACAATACGTCGGCGAACTGCACCGCAGGGCGACCGTTTCACCGCTGGCGCAAATTCTCGACCGGCGGATCAGCAACGTCGTGAAAGAAGCGGATGTCATCACCCGGCAATCGCTGATCCTGCGTTCCGACGGCACTTTTGTCCTGTACAAGTTCGAGTATCCTGCCCAATGATTCCGAAAGCCAGACCCTCGCGGACGGCAACTGGGAACTGCTCCGGGCGGACGGCGCGGGCGCCGTATTAAAAGTGTTTGGAAAATGGAACAACGTCTCCGATTTTGCGGAGTTGTACCAGGGCAGAAGCACGCAGGACGTTACCCGGATTTTCAGCGACGAACTCACGATCGAGGCCAATACGATCAAAGGCAAAAAAAATATCGAAACGTTTTACATCCGGTAAGGCATGCGCCAATTGAGTATCGGGGACCGGACATGGATCATCGGGCTATCGGGTGTTGCGCTGTTCGCCTTGTCGGCCGCCTTGCGTTACTGCGCCCTTTATCAAACGGACTTTGCCAATGGCTGGGACGGATATTTTTACCTCGTTCAACTCAAATCTTTGCAGGAAACCGGGATCATGCACACCCCGGAGGCTTCGCTTATTTATCCATATCTGCGCCTTTTTTATTGGTTTACAAACGATTACGTAAGCGCACTTAAAACAGGATCGGCCGTTTTAGCGGGTTTGTTTACCGCGCTGGTATTTTGTATATCGCTGGGCATTCCCCGCAGTGACGATATGCCGCAGGGCGGCAAACGTTTGGCCGGAGCTTTGTCTGGAGCCCTGTTGTCCGTTTTCAGCCCGCAGCTCGCTTACTTCAGCGCCCAGTTTCCCAAAAACCTGCTGGGTATGGTGTTGTTGCTGGCTTTTATCGGGAGCCTGCCGAAGAAGTCCGCACGGAACACTTCGGCCAAAATATGGGTCCTGCCGTTTATACTATTGACAATCAACTACTTCGGACACAGATTAACCTTTGTACTTGCCGTTTTTTACCTGGTTTTCTGGCTTCTTTTCAGGTTTGGCGGCGAATGGAAAAAGGCCTTGTCGCTCCGGGTATTGGGGTTTGCCGCCCTGGCCGGCGCGGGGATTTTTCTGGCGGCAGGTCTGTTTTTTCCCGGCCTGTTTCACGTAGTCGACCTCGGGCGTTTAAAAGGCACCTGGTCAGCCGTTCCACATTTTGCTCCCTGGTCTTTTGTGCAACTTTTCGGAGCCGGGCGGATTTCGGGATGGTGGATGGCGGAAATTGTATTCGCCACGGCGGTGTGGGCCTGGCTGGCCGGCAGCGGTTTGGCGTTTAAAAACCGTCTGAAAACACGGTCCGCCCGCGTGTATTTGACCGGCCCGGTGTGGTGCCTGTGCGCCCTGCTGCTTTTCCCGTTTCTGGAATGGTCGCTGACCGGTATATCCTTTCGTTTGTTTTTGGTGTTTGTGTTATTTACACCACTTTTGGTAATTGATATTCAATTTTTTAACTCGGGCCGAACCGGCGTGATTTTTGCGGCAATTTTATTCCTGAGTTCTTTTTTTTCCTGGAAAAGTTACCACCCGGCACGACACGATCCCGATTATACGTTGTTTGCTTCAGCCACTTCAAACGCCCGGCATTATCTTGCCGGTCAAGCCCCCGAATTGGTCATCGCCCATAATGCGCTGGCCGAGTTTTATACGTTTACAAGTGGTACGGACGCCATGCCCTGGCTGCCGGAATACCCCATCGATTCCACCCGGCTTTGGCGGATCGCGGCGGATGTTCCCCTGCCTTCCATGCGTTATTTTGCCGGCCCGGAGTATGAAGCACGGATAATTCCGCTCGGATTCCGATACATTCTTCTACCGGAATACGTTTGGAAAAGTGCGGTTGATCGGGCAAAACGGGAAAATGACGAAGTATTTTTGGCCAATTCCCGGAGTTGGCGAAATCCTTCACAAGTCCGCCCGGAGTGGTTACTGCACAGAAAAAGAAAGATTTAACCATAGTAAAACTCGTATATTCGACCGTTTTCTTCAAAAAACCCGCCGTTTCCTTGTCCGTTATGAAATTTCACGTACCTTTGACACTATCTTTCGCACACCTTAAACCAGGCTTCCGTCCCATGATTTTTCCATTTGGTAAAAAAAGAGACCACCACGCCGACGACGAGCAAGACAATAAAAAAAGCAAACTCGACGACATTGAGGCTGATCTCACCGTCCTTGACAAGGATGAGATGAACAAAGTGGAAGGCGGCAAGACGAGTTCCAACTCGTTTGGCAGCCTGAGCGACTTGCGCGAGAGCCTCGGCGGCACGATTCCCTTATAATCGATACTTCCCCATACTTCGGAAGCCTTCTGTCGCCATGGGCGGCAGAAGGCTTTTACATTTGCCGCATGGACATACATCAACTTTGGCAGCAATTAGTGGAAGGTTTGTTCGCCACCACCTGGCTCGAATACCTCGCCGTTTTTTTCGGTATCGCCAGCGTCATATTTTCCCGGCTTGAAAACACCTGGGTGTACCCCACCGGTATCGTCAATACCACGATCTATATTTACCTGAGTATCATCGCCGGTTTGTATGCCGAAGCGGGGGTCAATTTTTATTACACGGTGATGAGCATCGTCGGCTGGGTATTGTGGACGCAAAAAAGAGCGGGTAAACAGGTGTTGCAAATCACACGTTCCAGCAGCCGGGAATGGCTGATCGCGGCGTTTTTTTTCAGCTCGTGCTGGTTCGTATTATGGTGGATATTAAAAAGTTATACCAACAGCACGGTGCCCCTGGCCGACGGATTCGCGTCCGCAGCAGCGTACACGGGTATGTGGCTCATGGCGCGAAAAAAATTAGAAAACTGGCTGTGGTGGATCGTTACCAATATCGCCTCCATCCCGCTTTATTTTATCAAAGGATTTGTTTTCACCAGTTTTCAATACTTAGTATTTCTCGTGCTGGCGGTGATGGGATACGTGGAATGGAAAAGGAAAGCAGGGCTTGAAAAACGGCCGACTATAATATAGCGCATCCGGGGCACCGCCTGTTGTCAAGAGGCGGCAAGGGGCCATACTCATGATTAACCTGACGCAGTTGGCACGTAGAGGTACCCGTTAGTGGGTTAAATACGCACACTTCATTGCTCCGGCAGTCGCGATCATTTTTACATTGCAATAAGGAGGGCATCAATCCGGCATGAAAAGTGGCGAGTACGCAGTTTCGGCTTTTAACCGGTAAAGACTGAACGGGTGTCCGCATGGTCAGAAAGGTAAAAAAGTGGATAAGAGTGTGTGCAGTTACATTTGCTGAGGGGGCGCCCCATACATAATTGGCCATTAAAAATTCCACATTGATTTGATAGTTTTAATATTGAAAATCAAGTATTTAAAAATTAAATACAATGGTTTAATTTTCAATGCCCAATGTTCAGTTTTCAACGACTTATGAGACGCCCCCTACCGTAGCGTTTCGGTACTTATTTTTAATCCACCAATGGTGAATTAACGGAATCATATTGTCTGGTGCGTGGTGTGGGCGGCATACAAAATGGTTTACCGCTCACACTATCTACCCGGCATTTGCCTGGTGGACAATCTATAACCACGTTGCTATAATCTCCGATGCCTCTGCATCTATCCAGGGGCTTCAATCTGGCATGGAATACAGCTACTGCGCGGTTTTGCCTTTTGGCAGGGAAAGACTGGACAGGTGATCGCATGGTAAGAAGTTTTATAAAAAGTAAAAAACGATGCAGAGCTTCTCAAATAAGGCTCAACATAAGCGGCGCAAAATCGCCTACTAAATCGCCAACCGGGGATACGATAGCGGAACAAGTAGCCATACAATCCTGCTTGTCCCGGCCTTTTAAAAACTGGCAAGGCAGGCAACCGATACCGCTGAGGGCTTGGCCCAAACCTGAATTTGTTACAGAATTTAACATGGGGCGGTTACTTGCGGCGCGTCTGGTTGGCATAGCCTGTTGTGGAACTTTCATGTTCATTGAAATTTTGAATGTTAAGAAATACATGAAACGGTGCAAATAGCGTAATTGAACCGCATTCATAATTTGATTTAGAGCGAGTTTATATTCAGTGTCGGAGCGAGAAAGAGGGCAAGTCTGATTTCAATCATGGCAACAGATTGATTTCCAACCGCCGGTTTAAGGCCTGGTTGCTAAAAGTGTCGGACCCGCCCATCGATTTTGTTACGACGCGGCCCTTCGAGATGCCTTTTTCGGCCAGATGTGCCAACAGGGCGGCAGCAAGGGCGTCGCAAAATTCCAGGTTGCTTTGACTGCTCCCGGCGTTGTCCGTGTAAACGGTCAATATGATCTGCCCCGAATTAGCCTTCAATAAACCAATCAGTTTGTCCAACTTCGGTACCAGTTCTACAGTTGCTTCCGGCAGCAGTTGGTCGGTGTACAATATGGTAGCGATCCATTGCGCATTGATTTCTGCAGGCGTTTCCGGCGGCGGCGCGGCATCCCTGCTCGTAGATTCCAGTCCGGCGACCGGCGCCGGCGCGGGTGTCGGACCTTGAGCCGAGCGGAGGGCAAGGTCGGAAGTGCGTTTCAGGGCTGTCCGGGTACTGAAGCCCCGGCTTCCGCCTTCGTGGATTTCGTATTGTTCGTGACAGGCGAATGCGTATCCCGGCGGACAATTGTCGATAAACGGTCTCCGCATGCTTATCCTGTTAGGCGCAAAACTACCCGGCATGAATAGAATGGGCCGATATGGAGCTGCCGGCGGTAATATGCCGTTGCTGAACTCAATGGAAGTCCGTGGTAAAACATCCCGAATAGAATATGCTCTGTACGTCGCGCTTTCATCCTGCTTTTCTTTTGCCCAGACAAGCAATTCGCCCTTTGCTGTCGTCCACACCCTGGACCGGCTTCCAATGATAATATTTTTGAATTTGGGTGTCAGGTCCGTAAATTGTTCACCGTCGTATGAATACAGGAAATATTTCTCCCCCGTTTGGTTTGTCAGTATCAAATACATTAAGGATTCGCTTACGGCAATGTGGTGGCTGGAAAGTAAATAGCCGGCAGGAGGGTAGACGGAAATAAGATCGGGTTCGGCGCCTAACGGGTCTTCACAATATCCCAACTGGTAACGGTATTCCGGTCTGCTTGGATACTGATATACGAAATAAAGTTTTTCCCTGAAAACTTCCATTTTGCAAAAGAAAACGCCTTCCAACTCAGTCCCCGGCTCGGTTTTATACGGATGCATTTTCACTTTTTCAAATCTGTGTTCATCTCTCCCCCTGTTACGGTATGTTTCAAAATAGGACAAGTGATTCGAATCCCGATTTACTTCTTCATCATGAAGAATAAGGAACAACTTGCCTCCGAAGGACTTCATATTGGTCGTCTCCACAAAACCGGGTTCCATTTTGTCGGCAACTCCGTTTCCTTCTCTGGATTGAGGTACCAATAGATGCTTCCAGTATGACCGGCCATTTTCAAACTTGTTGTAATCGAATGCAGTGGTTTCGTTTCCGTCAAACCTGGCAAAACGTACGCTGGGTCCCTCGTCGCTCAATACAAGTATTTGGAAAAACAGGTACCCATCGTGTATTTCCATAGAAAAGCAGGAATGTATGAGTGTATTATAATAATTGCAATCAAAATGATCAAGGTGGAACAACGAAGCCATCTTTTCCTGCTCGTCGAAAATAAATGAAAAATAATTTCTCAAAGGGGCATGGAACGCTGTGGATAATACTTTTCTCGAATTTCCATCCTTCCATACCCCGTAATAATTCTCTAATAATGGTATTGAGGAACCAAGGGATGTAAAGGGAACAGCCGGGATAATAGCAAGTTCGGTAGCCCATTCGATCCCATAGATGAATGAAAAGGACTCACCGGGAACAGGCGTCAAGGTTGTTTCCTCGTAACTGAAAAATTGCGAGGAATAATTTCTCGGGCCGGTCCTCCATTTTCTGTATTCATTAACGGCGTCGGGGTCTATACGCAATTCCCCGGAAATCAGTTGGTTGAATCGCTCATACTTCCGGTTTCTTTTGCTTTCAAGTTCATTCAGGTAATCAACTTCACTTGGTGTATCTTCACCCTTATTACTGGATGATAAAGCTTTCATTTGTATCTCCAGCTCCTTGATTTCTTCGGCGAGCGCCCGTTTGAATGATTCAACCGGATCAATTGTTTCACCCATTGTTTTGGCGGGTGCTGTAACCAACCCGGTCCACATCTCGCCCCCGCTTACCGGCACGACGAGCATCTCATCCCCTGCAGTGCGGGATGAACCGGGAAACTCGATCACGACGGCGGTTTCTATACTTTCAAGCAACGTACTGGTGTGTAGAAGGCCCCGCCGAACCGGCTCTACCTGATGTGGATTTTTCATAAAAGCTGGAGATTTGAATCAATTGAGGAGATAGCAGTAATCACCTTTCCTGTAATATTTTCAATCTGATATCCTGACGGGGGTGTTCAACAGCGGCACCCCTGTTGTATACAAAGATCAAAACACATATCCCGGTTCGGGCCGGTGTTATTTCTGCAAGTTTGGCAACAACTGCAATCAGAGGGATTGACCAGATTGGTCTTTTCCCGTTTCACCTGTTTTACACGCAACTGCCGGGGTGTGGGTTGGCATTGAACTGGATTTTTCATTTCATGTATGTATGTTAATGAATACGATGATGAATTTTCATGTGATAAAACATAGCGCGAAAAGTAGTTTTTTGGCCCCATAGGGGGACTTCGAACAATTCCTTAATAAACATACCAGTCGCTCATTTCGCCGACAGATACCGGAACCACATCGCTCACGTCTATGGTATAACGAAATACCCTCCTTGCGGCCGTCAGCCGTTCCTGCGGTTTGAAAAAAGTGAGCACGACATCCCAGCAATCGGAACCCGGTCGACATACCGGACTTCTTTCAACCCGTATGGTATCCATCACATAATCGTTTTGAAAAGCAATTTGTAATGCCTGGGCAGCCTGAAACGCATTCGTTGCCGAATAATTTATTGCCCGATCCTGTGAACTGATGCCGAGGTTGCGAATTTCATAATACAAGCGGTTGAGGAAATTGGTCAGTTCCGGAATATTGACGCTTGTGCCGCCCAATTGGCTGATTATGTCGGATTTCCTCCAATTATACATCCCTCTCGGTTCCGGCGAAACGGCCGGGACCTCCTGGCCGGACATCAAGACGACTTTCCCAACCACGACGCCTGGAATAGAAATCCGCTCTGCATTGATATTAGCGTCATGCTGGTCGCGAAGAAATCCAATCAGGATATCGTAAACATCACTACTGTACGGCCCTGTAGGATATACGGAGTATATGGGAGTTGTATTGATATTCAGCGTCCAGATCAGGCTGGCTGCCTCGTATTTGTGCGAGGTCAGGTAGGCTATCATTTGAAGCGGGTCATCCGGGTTGGGCGGGATATTGGGACTCGAGGTAGGCAAAGGCATATTTTGAATAAATGAATCTCTTCGCGCTTCATTGATAAATTCATAATTCAAAGTGCCGAGCGCATAAACCAACTGTGGATGGGTTTCTGCGTGCTGGTGTTTTTCCTTTTGGCAGGAACACTCGGAAGGGTCGACGAGATCGGATTGCAAAATGCCGTAATTGTTTGAAAATCGCATGTTCAGCGGAGGTAAAGAATTCATATTGAATGTTTTTTCGCGGACCGGGGCTGTTGACCTGATGGTAGGGAATTGTTTATCATTTTCATTGTTTCCCGATGGAGAAGCAATGTGTTCGGATGAGGCGGCCGTCATATCAGGCTGGCTCGTTGTAATGCTTGCGGGCGCGGTCTGTTCCACTGCCGGTATTTCTTCAGATGGAACCACAGCGGCACCGACTTCTAAGAGTGCCTCGTTTGTTGGCGGGTTGTTGATCTGGTTGTCGTCCATATGCTGTGATTTTTGACTGTTATGATCTGATGTTGTAGGTTGGTTTTTATAAAATGCTTTGAATGCTGCCGACAGGTTGATTTTGCCTTTCAGATACCGTAAACAGGCATTTTCATCACCATGAGGGCATGGAACTGTTGTCCGTAACAACAACTCCTTTATGGCAATGGGGTCGGGCGTTTGGCCAAATCGGATCTGTTCACTTAACAACAGCCCCGCAATACCTGAAATAATGGGCGCCGCATAGCTCGTCCCGCTTCTTATTTGAACACCCCCTCCGGTTTTTGCGCCCGTGATGCCGTATCCGGGGGCAAGGATTCCGTTTTCCATATAAGCGCTACCCCAGTTGCTAAAATCGAGCGGTGTTCCGGAGCTATCCATCGCACCAACGGCCAATACAATGGGGGAAGCAGCGGGAATATGGATACATGCACAACCGTCATTGCCCGCAGCAGCCACTACCAGTACGCTCTTTTCGTTACATAATCGAAGCGCCTGGTTTAAAAAATCTTCCGCTTCGGGGTTTTTCGAATGCTCACCTCCACTGATATTGATGATATGTGCTCCTGCTTCGACGGCCTTGGTAATGGCCCTGGCAAGATCCAGTTGTGAACAGGCTATGTTTCCATCCGGGGCCTCTTTAAAAATCGGAATGAACAAGCCGCTGCAGTTTGGAGAAATACCGCAAACCTCGCTGCCATGCTGACCGAAAATAATACTGGCCACATGTGTTCCATGCCCAGATACCCCTTGATCTCCATCCGGAAATTGTTCCAATCCGGCTCCGCCGAAACAGGTATGTCCCAACTCCACCACTCCGTCTAATACAGCTATCTTTACCTCCGGTACGCCTTTGGTTCGTTCCCATATTTGAGCCAAATCGGGCAATAACCGCAAGATATTTTCACAACCATTCAACATGTTCTTTTATCAAATCTGTGATGCAAATGACTAAATAGTATTTTTTTGACGGGTGGACTTATGTTGCTTTATTTATATATTTTTTTCTTAGTTCAGAAGGTTTTTTTTAAATTCCCAAACAAAAACCCGTGTGAAATACTTGGGATCGGTAAAGCCTACGGAATAGGCAATCTCCGAGATGCTGAATTCAGTAGTACAAAGCAATTCGAGTGCTTTATTAAGCCGGATGTACCGCACAAAACAGCTGGGCGATTGTCCGGTAAGTTTTTTGATCTTTCGGAAAAAATGAATGCGGCTGTAGTAGACTGATTTTGCAAGATCTTCCACGCTGATTCCATCGGGCATCTGTTGCTCGACCATTTCCCTGACCGTTTTCAGAAATGGCTCATTGGTAAACTTTTGCAGGGCTAACCGTAAAGAATGCTCCGGAACGCCATACAGGTTTTGTACGGAAGCAGAAACAAGGACCGGGTTTTCAGCCGATGAGTTCTTCCTGGCGCCGGGTTCGCGCAGTACATTTTCAAAAGGCGGGGATTGTGTTTTCATTTGGTTTTGATGTCAGTTGATATAAGCAGGTTTCAAATGCAACGCGGATTGGGTTTTCGGCGAGTTGGGTGGCTCTGAAAACCTGTTGCAAAGGTCAGCCGCCCGGAAACGGCAGGTAAGCGCGGAAACGCCCGGTTTTTCAAATCGCGTGTTTCTGCGGGAAAGACCGCGTAGAAATACCTGTTTTGGAAAAGACAAATCACCCCAAAGTTGGCAGCCACAGTACCACACAAAATCCATTTTCCCGATTAATATCCAATATGCCGCCGATTTTTTCCGCCCGCATTTGCATATTGGAGGTGCCGGAGCCGGTGGTTTTGTAACTTTTTTTTGTCGCCGTCCCGTTGTCGCAAATGCGCATTTCAAGGCCTGCGCCCGATTTTTTCAAGCTGACGTAGAGCGTGTCGCCGTTGGAATGTTTGGCTGCATTGGTCACGGCTTCTTTGTAAATGAGATAGAGATTCTGGCGGATGTTGGTTGGCAAGTTTTTCTTCAGGTTCAGGTTGTCCACCTGCCATTGATAGCGCATACCGCGCGGCGTGAGCGTTTCTTCGGCGTGTTCGCGCATCTGGTCGAGCAGGTTTTCGAGTTTGTCTTTCCGGGCGTCAATGGCCCACACCGTGTCGCGCATACGAGACATGGCGTCGCGGCTGATTTCGCTGATGCGCCGGAGTTTGTTTTTGTCTTTTTCCGGGGCGGTCATTTCCAACACTTCGGATTGCATGGCGAGGCCGGAGAGCAAGGTGCCCACGTCGTCGTGCAGGTCGCTGGAAATCTGGACGCGCATCCGCTCGATTTTCAGGGCTTGCCGGAGGCGGTATTGGAACCATGCGTAAATAAGCCCAGCGACGACGAGCGTACACAACAGGTAGAACCACCAGCTTTTGTAAAACGGCGTTTGGATGTTGATTTTCAATGTTTTTGGCACAATTGACCACAAGCCGTCGGAATTGGCTGCCAGCACCTCGAAGGTGTATTGACCCGGCGGGAGGTTGGCGTAGCGGGCAAAGCCATGTGTACCGCTATGCACCCAATTGTCGTCGTAACCAGCGAGGCGGTATTTGAATTCGTTGGCCGTCGGGTTGCTGAACTCAAGGGCGACAAACTCGAACGACAGGGTATTTTGCGAATAGGGCAAATCGAGCGATTCGAGCACCTCCACCTGTTTTTCTGTTTCGAGCGGAATGTCGTTGGCAAAGATTTTTATGAACTGTACCTGTGGTTCAAAAGGCACATTCTGAATGCTGTCGGGATGAAAAACGACCAGCCCGCCCAGCCCGCCAGCCCATATTTTCCCGTCCGCTGCCTGGTAAAAAGCGCCCGTGTTGAATTCGTTGCCAAACAAGCCGTCCACCGGCAAGTAGCGCCGGCTGCTGCGCTGCGCCGGGTCGTAGCACAACAAGCCTTGATTGCTGCTCAGCCACAGCCGCCCGCGCCGGTCGGCGATTACCCCGTAATACGTCGCATTGGGCAACCCGTCGGCGGTTTCGTGCAACATTCGGGACTCCAGGTCGGGGTCAATGCGCAACAAGCCAGCCGTGCAAGCCACCCAAATGCCTTGCCCGCCCGCTGTTTCAAAAAAATCTTTGCAAGCCCCCGTGCCGCCGATGCTTTTTTCAAAATGCAGCCCGTCCGCCGTTTCTTTAAAAATAAGCAAACGTTCCGAATTTTCGGTGACGTAGAGGTAGCCGCGGCTATCGCAGAAGATGCCCGAGATGTTGTTTGGCTTGAAAAGGAACGTCGAGGTCGAAAGGAGCAAGCGTATACCCTTTGTCGCCGTCGCGGGCCAATCGGGAAAGCCCTTGAGCCGTTGCAGCCACTGTTTTCCCGCCGGGCGTGACGCATATTTCCACTATTTTTTGGGGCAATTGCCCAATCATTTTCAGCCGGTGCTGGCCGCGCTCCCACTCGAAGAGGAGATTCCTGAAAATGCCCCAACCGTCTCCTTTCGGAAAGTACATAGGGTCCGTAAAATTGATGCGGCGGCGGAGCTCGGGAAAATAATTGCTGACCGTGTCCAACAATTGACCGTCCGGACTGAACACGAAAAATCCCCGCTGCGACACACTGCACCAGATATTTTCATCCGGGCCATTCATAAACTGCCAAAATGTATTTCCCTTGGCCGCAGGCGGGATAAAAAATTTGTTTTTCCGCAAATTGACATAACTCAGGCCGTACCGCCAATGTGCCACCCACAGGTTTTCTTCCCGGTCAATAAAGAGATTTTTCGCTTCGTTGTCGAGCAAGCTGTGTGGGTTGTTCGGCTCATGCACCAACTGTTGTGTAAAACGCCTCGCCCGGCGGTCGAACAGCCAAAGCCCTTTTTTTTGGGTGGCCACAAACAGCAAATGTTGGCCGTAGGGACACACCGACCAAACATCATCGGCAGGCAGGCCATTCATTTCAGTATAGACTTTTGACATTCCGGTTTGCGGGTTGAAAGCTGCGATGCCGCCAGACAAACCCAACCAAACGAGGGTGTCGTTTTCGACAAAAGCTTCTTTCACAGTACTGGCCTCCGGGCCTTCCTGAAAATAGGTTTGTTTGGCAAAACCGTTTTTTAAATCAACGATTTCCATACCGGGAGTGCTAAAGACGGAACTCAACACTTGTGCGACCTCGCCATTTTCGTCGGGAATTATCACACTGCGGTAGCCGCCCAGCGGACACACGATGCTGTCGCGCCCGGTGCGCGTGTCGAACAAATGCAAAAAACCGTTGTCGCCTTCTCCGACCCGCAGCCACAATCGCCCCCGCTGATCGAGGTGAAAAGCGTAATAGTCTTCCACCAGCATTTTGCGTGCCGGGTCTTTCAACTGAAAAGTGTCGAAATGGTCGTAATCGCGCACATAGCGGTGCACAGCGTTGTAGGTCGTGAACCACAAATCGCCGGTTTGAACATCTTCATAACAAGCACTAGTGAGGATGTTGCCGACCAAACTATGAGGTACAGAAGGGTCTGGGCGGTAAACTTTGACGTTTTTCCCGTCGAAGCGGTTGAGGCCGTCCACAGTAGCAACCCACACAAAACCTTTGCTGTCGCGGGAGACGAAGGGGCAGGTGCCTTGCGAAAGACCTTTGTCGCGGTCGAGCCGCTGAAAGGCGAGGTTGAGTTGTTGCGCGGACGATAAAGACAAGCACCCTATCATGTTCATTGCGACCATGACAGACCATCGGGCAAGGTGCTTTTGTTTTACTTTTTCAGTCACAAAACGCCAGTGAGTAACGGGCGCAACAATACAGTTTTTTCAGCAATGCGCCGAAAAGTGGTGTTACAAAACCGAGCAACTGGACTCGCTTTATCTCTTGCTGCACATCTCATCACCCAAAAACCTGCCGGCCGTATGGGTCGTCGTCGGGGCAATTGGGCGGGCAAGGTTGTTCGCTTTTCAGGAATGTACCGCTCATGATGCCGTTGTCGAGGCCTATCGCCACAAGGGTGAATGTTGGGGTGCCCAATCTGTCCGGCACACCAAAATTCTGCACAAACAACCGGACTGTGTTCGCTCCTGTCGGGTTGAGCTCGGTGCCTAAAATATTGCCTTCCAACACTGCCCGGCTGACGAAAACGCAGCTCCCGGCTTTTGCGCCACTTTCAAAATTGGCCGCCGCCACTGTGGGCAGGTCGCCAAAAGCAACTGCTTGGTTCGTGCTGCGAAAGAAATCCGCGCCGTTGTTGGCAGGATCCATGATGTCGTTCTTGGGACCGCAGGCGGCGGCATAGAGTTCGGTGGGGAAATTGGGCCGGGCCTGGTCGAAGTGAAACCGGATGCCAACAGCATCGGGGCGGGCGAGCAGTTGGCGAACGATGCCAGCGTTAAAATCAAAAAAATGCGTGCCGGGAAACCCGACCGGAGTGCCGGGCTCTAAACCTGTAAAGGGCATGGTGTAAGCTGTTGATAGGTGAACAGATGTCTTATGAAGCGATTTAAAGATTGGCGGCAATAGTGTTTTTGTTCTGAACAACAGATGTTTGGGTAAGCGCTAAATCTCGCCTTCCAACGCCTTGCGGATTACCTCCGCCTTGCTGTTTACTTCGAGGAGGCGATAAATGTTTTTGATATGGTCGCGCACCGTGTCAATGGAAATGCTCAGTTTGTCGGCAATCAGTTTGTAACTCAGTCCGTCCACCAGCCCCTGCACGATTTGTTGCTGCCGGGGCGAAAGCAGGTCTTCCTCTTTGCGCTCTTTGGGCATAAAATGCTGCACCACTCTGCGGGCAATGGACGGCGACATAAATGAGCCGCCGCGATGGATGGTGAAAACCGCTTCCTGAATGGTATTCAGCGGTGTGCGTTTGGAAATGTAGGAGCAGGCGCCCGAACACAAGGATTTAAAAATTTTGTCGTCTTCTTCAAAGGTCGTGAGCATCACAATGTCCGTATCCGGAAATTTCTGGCGAATATGCCGGATGCCTTCGATGCCTGACATGCCCGGCAGCCCGATGTCGAGCAGGAGCAGGTCAATTTTTGGCAAACGGGTCGCTTTTCCCATTTGTTCGAAGAAATCCTCGACGCTGCCCGCCACTACTGCGAATTGCAGGGCAGGGTGTGTGCCGAGATAACTTTCTAGGCTTTCCCGGATGACCGGGTCGTCTTCGATGATGGCGAGATGAATGTTTTCCATGATGGTAACTGTGGGCTGTCCGGTTAAAGCGGATTGCCGGTTTTGAAAAACACACCGGCAATGCCATGTTTGATACCGAGAGCAGCCGCTACTAAAAGAATGAGCAAGAATATCATTTTCAATTGATTTGGAGTGAATCAGGGCTGTCGTTGGGTGGCCATACAGTTGTTTTGGGCCTACCCCGGCAAACTCAAACTCAGACTAATTGCTGCCGGCCAAAGTTTTTAACTTGCATCAACCTGCTGATTTTGTAGCCCAGAATATTGACAATCCCGATCAGGCAATCGCTGCGCCGACCGGTGAAAATAAAGGTCTGTTTTTCACGGATGCGGTCGGAATGGAGCAATTCACTTTTCCGCGAGGAGTTATACAGGGCAGCCAGGCGGGCCGAGTTGGTGCCGAATATCAGCCGTTGGCGACCATAAACCTGCAATGCAAACGCTACACAGAGCCAAACATACAGATTCTGCCAAAATTTATTGCGGACTACCGGGTCTATCCAGAAACAACACATCTCTGTCGCGTTGTTTGCTTGCCTGACTTGTTCGTACAAACGTTGGCGGGCTTCGTTGCCGGCAAACACCTCCAGGGTGCGCAGCACGGCGCCGCTGCCAAGCACGAACCCGCCGACCATCCGCCCGTTTCGGCGCACGGCAAAAACCCGGTTGGTTTCGTAATAATCCCGCTGGACGACGAAGCCGGAGCACCGGACATATTCCCGCGAAAAAGTATCGATGTCTTGCGGGTCGGAGAGGGTCGAAAAAGAAAGAAACGGCAACATTTCGGTTAATTTTAAAAGTTTCATTTGATAATATTTTTATTGCCGTACAAAGGTCGGGGCGAGTTGACCGCGGGAAAACCACATGAAAATGTGGGAGTACTGCTACCGGTGGGGTTATTTCTTTACAGCCGCATCTTCGTCGGGTTTATCCGAATAATCTACCACCATACGCACGGATGCCTGTATCAGGTCGCCAGCGGCGCCTGACTCAGCGTATAATTTTTCCAGGTCCTTGCCGGCGTGTACTTTTTCAAAATACGATGTTGGATTCATATTGGTAATGTACTGCTCCATGTCGGCATACAAGTCCACGGTGGCATTGAAATAAACATCAGCACTACCGTAGGGCAGCATTTTGCGCCAATACCCAACCGCTCATTTTACCGTCCTGGCAGCGGGCTTCATGGGCGGGTTTCCAGAGTTCGCGTTCCGTCCGCAAGTGGTCGCTCCGGGTAGCCCCTTCCGGGATGTCGAAGTAGTTAAAAACCACCACTTTGGACTTGCTAATTTCCTTACCTGCGGCCATGTCTTCGTGCGCCCAGACCTCCGATTTCACGAGTGTTCTGATTTCCGGGGTGCGGTCCACCAGTGCCCGTTCCTCGGCGGTGAGGGCGAGAGCGAGATCGGCATCCAATTTTCGATATAGGCGGCGAGCTGCTTTTCTCCCAGAAGTTGATGCGGGTAACGTAAGTTGTACTCCACGTTGCCTCCGGAAGGATATGCCACCTGGGTGGCTCCCAAAATTGACTTGCCGGCTTTATGTCTTCGCCTGATGGATTTTTTCCAGACCTTTTCCAATTTCAGGTACTCGTCGTGCATGCCCGGCTTCACTTTCATGTAGTCGAAGGCATAGTAGCCCTGTGGCTCCTGGGCCATAAGGAAGTTGTTGGAAAGGCAGCACATGACCGCCAAAAGGATGGTTTTGATCATTGTTTTCATTGTTGGAAAAAATTTAATCGTTAACTCTTTCATGTCAGTTTATTTTAAAAATGGGCAGATGGATTTCATTTAAACGTCCGCAACAGCCTTGCCAGGTCGGATGCTCCGTCTGCCGCCAAACTATCCAGCGAAGCTTCCATGGCTTGAACAGCCAATGGCGACAGGTAACGCGCCAGGGGGATAACCGGCGTCACCCGTTCGGTTCTGCCTTCCACTTCAACTTCAACGGGTACCCGTTCGAGATTGATCTGAAAAAAAGCGTCGGCTGCATGTTGCAGATCCCAAAAATTATGGTCGTTGACGGCCGAGCGGATATTGCCGATCGTATTGGCCGGGGCCAACAGCTGGCTGCTCAGTTTAATTTTGAGGTTAGTTGTAAATTGCGTTGGATCGGGATCGACCGTGCTGTTTTGAACCAGCACGGAGATGAATTTGATTTTTTGAAAAACAGAATCGCCGTTGCCGGCTGCGGCGTTTCTGATTCCGGTCAGTTCTTTCAACATGCCGGCAGCCACCCGGGCGCCGTAATTGTCGAAATAACCGGCGTCGACAAAGCTGCCCACGCCTTCGATATGGCCGGCCGGGTTGATGTACGGAAAACTCGCGTTCAGCAGGTTGGCGGTGACCAGCGGAATCGTATTTTTCGGATCGGTTTTATAAAGGGTGTCCAGCAAATCCATTCCCAGGTAGCAGGTCATTTTTATACGAACCGGTGAAACCAACGCATGGCCGGCGCCCTGTACCTGAGTCGCATTGATCATGAGCAAGGGTTGCACATCCGGCTTCAGGCGGGTATTGTCGTCGTACCAAAACTTCAAAAAGGGCTCTTTAAACGCATTTGTCCGGCCGGGTGCAAGCATACTGCCCAGTTTGTTGCCCCACTCCTGTTCTAATTGTTTGCCCCTGTCGTGGCTCAGACGGAGCCCCAACACATCCTGCACCAGGTCGGCACCCAGCAACAGGGTCAGGGAAGAGGAGAGATAATTTTCCAAAAACATATTCCTCGACACATCCTCCATGTCGCCCGAAGCCACGCCGCCTTGTTTCATGGCAAAAAAAGTGGAATTGCCGGTGGTACCGCCCGAGGCCCCCGTCAGGGCAAACAAGTGTTGGCTGTAATAACCGGGAATTTGGTTCTCTAAATACCCATGTACGCGCGAGGTCCAAAAGGCTGCCCTCGAACCGCCGCCTTCCGCCGACACAATCAGCACGGGAAAAGAATCATCCGGATGCGCGGCCAACCAGGCCCGAATCGAATCTTCCCGCTGCATGACCCAGGCTTTGAAATACGCTTCGAGCGACAGGCGCTTATCGGGGTTGTACGTATTTTCCAAATACCTGATCTCGTGGTGGCGGGCGCTGTTGGTAAGGCTGGAGACGGCAAAAATCGCTACGAACAGGAATAACACGGCGTAAATGCCCCGGCGCATGCCCCAAAAACGGATGATATAGAGTATGGTCAAATAGAAAACAAAAGAGAGGTTAGCACACACCAGCGGGTTCATTTCTTGCGAAATACTGGGCGCCAGGTTGAGCAGGACGAACACCAGCGACAAAAGGGCGGCCAATATGCCCAGCGGGAACCGGATGTTGCTGTCGAATCGGAGGTAAGGAATACTTTTCCGGCAGATGGCAAATACCAGAAAGGATATGCTGATCAGAAAAGAGCCGAGCAGCAGATAAGCCAGGTCGTCCATTCCCCCTTTCATCGTCAACATCAGCGCGGCGAGTACAAGCCCGACGGCGGCGAAGTAGTACAGCACCCGCTTGCCAAGGCGGTTGTGGACCCAGCTGTTGAACCGGAAGGCGGTAGTCTGGTTCCCCACCAATAAATTGAGTAAATAGAGCGATCCCAGGATTGCCGCTACCCAGTTGGCGGGAATATTCCAGGGAAACTTCGAGGACACTTCATTGCCGACATTGAGTATGCCCAGTGTTACCAGCAGCAACATGGCTGTGGACAGGATGCGTGGTATCCTTTTTTCAAAATATTTGAGGCGCCAGTATTCGAGTTTTTTACTCAGGAGCCCGTCTTCCTTTAACAGCTCTTCCAGCGTTTCGTCGTCGCCCTTTTTCCAGACTTCCAGCGCATGCGGGTTTTCTTTCAGCAGGGCTTCGAGGGTTTCGTCTTCATCTTGTATCAGGGTGTCCAGAATTTCGTCGAACCCTTTTTCCCAGGCATCGCGGGCATTGTTGTTGTATTTCAACAAGGCTTGCAGGGTTCTTTTTTCGCCTTTCAGCCATGCCAGGGTTTGGTCGTCACCTTTTAACAGCACCTTTAGCGCATCGTCGTCGTCCTTCAACAAGGCATCCAGTGTTTCGTTTTTTTGTTTTAACAGGGCTTTCAGGGACGCGCTGTTTTGGGAGCCTTTAAAAAACGATCCCCATGCTTTGGCTTCTCTCGCCATCCGGCGTTGGTCCGTATAAAAATACCGGGGCAAATACCAACAGAGGCCGGCCAACGTCACCAGGCTGGCAAAAAACAAAATGATCTGAATATGGCTCTCCTGGTTGATGGTCAGCAGCAGGTCTTTCGCCTGCGGGAAGGTCCAATAAAACAAATACACAATGATCAATAAAACGATGGAAAAATATTGACCATCGCCGCTTCCCCAGCAGCGCCAGACGGTTGGTCAGGGTCTCGAAAAACCGCAGGAGCCTGTCCGCATTTCGTTGCACAAAGGGTTGATTGGCGGTTTGCTGTTTTGCATTTACGATTTTCATGGTTTTGTTTTTTAATGCATTGGCCGTTGGATGGTCGTAAAGACTGTGCATTTATCAATGGTTTCTGTTAAGCCGGTTTCCGAGCACCCAATTCGTTTAATAGCCCGTGGTATGCCCCTGTGTGATATGTGCCGCGCTCGAATAGTCGGGCAATTCCATCAGCAGGCGGTGCAATTCGGGCAAATGATAAAAAGGCACTCCCGGGTAGAGGTGATGCTCCAGGTGATAGCCCACGTTGTGCGGAGCGATAAAAAAGGATTCCAGCCAGTTCGGTTTTACGCTACGGGTTGAATTCAGGGCATGCTCATACGCCAGGTCTCCGAAATGCTCGGCAACGCTGCGTATGTATTGAAACATAAAAAAAGTGGATAGATAGGGCACGATCCAATACAACAGGTAATATTTCCATCCGCCGAACACGGTGAGCGCAGTGAATAACATTGCATTGAAACCCAACTGAATCCATTTGTTGTCCTTCGCGGGATCAGTCGCTTTTTTCTTGCCGCCGAACCGTTTCAAAAACCAAAAGGCATCCATAATACCCTGGTATAAAAACAGGTAGGAAAGCACCCTGAGCAGAAATTCCAACTTGGATTTTGGAAAAGTGTAGGCTCCTTTCCCCAGTTTGGCCACCCAGTCGGGGTCGTTGTCCGAATTCAGGTGCGATTTCTCCGGTAGGTATCCACCGTGGGAATGAAGTAAGTGGCCGCAGATTGGTCAACAGGTCGTTCCAGTTTCGGTTTTTAAAAACCGGTGTCTGGACCAAAGGCCAAGCCGCATTCTGGCGCTGATTGAATTACTGCTCCGACATAAAAAAAGGGCGACTGGAAGTATTCGGCAGCGAAAATTCCGGCGAAAACAAGCCCCCAATTGAGCAGTATGGCGCCGGCATGGCGAAAGGGATTGGTTTTGAACAATCGCTTGAAGGCTCCGGCGTCCAATTGTTTGTCCCATGCCTGCTCATCAATATTTTTCAAATCGCGATGATTTTTCATGGCGGTGATTTTGTTGTGTAGCCACGTCAATGGCCATGAATTTCAAATCCCGGAGAAGTGGTATGGCCCACACTGCCGGATATTTTCAATTGACCTTCCTGATTCGAATCCTGCAAATGGCGTCGCTCGTTCCGCCCAAGGACACCTCGTATTGGAAATTGCCGTCAAAAAATGTCTTGAAACCATCTTCGGAATAGTTTTTTTCACTTTTGCCAAACCCGTCCTGACCGTTGTCGAATTTGAAATAATTGGACTGATTCGGCGGGGTGACGATCCGGAAGCGCCGGGTTATGCCATCGTGTTTGAGACTGATGGTGACATCGCAGCCTGCTCCGACCGCTTCGAATCCCATTTCGTAATGGGTCGCTTCGGGGTTTTGCCGTTTGAAATCGGGAGAGGGCAGCAACTTGCTGCCATGCGCCTTGTCGAAAGCGCCGTGTTCCACATTGAAGTTTACGTCAAACGTGGTTTCCGTGCCGTTTTCGATGCTGACCAACAAATCGTTTCGGTCGGTTTTGCCGTCGTCTTTTGCCAGTTGGTTCAGGTTTGTTTTCCCGAAAACAACCTCGTCGCGGGTATTTTCCTCATTTGAAACGGTGACAGCAACATCGATATGGCCTGCAACCGGAAAATGGTCCGAGGTCGGAATGACCGCCCTCGGCCTGGCAGACTGATAGGTGAAAACCGGTACGACGCCCGTCGCAACGGGCAACGCTGAAGTGAAAATATAATCGAGTCGCTGGCGGAGAGCGGCATCACCGGCGGCAAACGTTTTGATGAGGGGATTTTTCGTGCCGTCGTAGGTAAAACCGGGGTCTGTAGCCGCCGCAGCATGGAGTTTCCGGTAGATGTCGGTAAGTCCCGCGCTTCTCATGGCTGGCAACAGCAGCTGCTGGTATTCCGCAGTGGGTTTGGCATCGCTGTCTTCTGCGATCACGTTCAAATCTCCCATCAAAATGATGCTGTCGCTACTGCCAGTTTTCAGGTTGCTGACCCGCCGGGCCAGTTGTTGGATGTTGTCTGCGCGTGCGGCCTTGTCGTTCGGCGCCTCTCCCGATTGGGTATGCGCCAATATCACCAACACCCTTTTTGGCTGGTCTGCCGGCTGAATTACCGCACTGAGGATACCTTTTTGGCTCAGGTCGTCGAAGCCGTTCAGGCTGTTGAATGCTTCAAAAGATGGTTGCTCTAAGGCAACTTTGCTCAACAACAGCAGGCCGTCGCCCATTTGCAGGGAACTGGTTTTGTTAAAAAATGAAAAGGGGTATTTGGCTTTGACTTTGTCAATGATTTTTTTCTTGGAAGCATCCGCCCAGACTTCCGTGAGGCCGATTACGTCGGCATCTATAGACCTGCTGTTGATGTGACCGATAATGGCATCGAGGCGTGCCTGGTCTTCGAACACAAGGGGATTGCCCAAAAACCTCTGAAGAGCCGGCAACAGAGTTGTACCGATCCCATCGAACAGATGGGTATTGTATATCAGGACATTTACCATGGTGGTGTATTTTTTTTGATGATGGAAAAATGGCAAGAAATCCGGAAGGCCTGAGCCATGACCTAAATTTCCCTGATCAGCACCTTGCATACTGACGGGCTGGTTCCAGTGATGGATATTTCAAATTCAAAATGGTCGTCGGTAAAGGTTTTGAACCCGTTGCTCGAATAGTTATTATCTCCCACCAAAGGGACCATGGCGCTGAACTTGAAATAATTTTCCTTATTGACAGGTGTGACACCCGTAATGAAGTAAAACCTGTTTTTTGCCGTGCAAAAAAGTGTCAGCACCACATTGCAACCCGCCCCGGCTGCTTGGAAACTCAGTTCGTAGTCGGAGGCTTTGGGGTGCCCGCCCTCCTCAAACTTCAATCCACTCAGTCTGCTGCCGTGGTTGGAATCATCATGAAAATGTCCATGGTCGGCCCTGAAATTGACATCAAAATCAAATTCGGTCCCGTTTTCGATGACGAATACCAGGTCGTTGCGGTCGTTGGTGGCAAAGCCGGCAATAATGTTGGTAAGGTCAGCAATGTTAAAATCTACATTAGCGCTGGCTGAGGTGCTTGGTTTGGCCATTGTTTTAAAATTTCAAGGTGAAAGAAAAGCGTTCAGGTGTTCCACAGAAATAGTTGATGGGGGAAGCCATTTGGTTCTGTGTGTACAGGCTGTTTGTTACTCCTGACAGTGCAAAGGTTCGGGGAATCCGAAGGGGCTTCAACCACATGATGATGTGGGCGGTCGGGATTCAAGCGCAATGAAGCGGAGCGCAAAGAAGGTAAGCAGGTCTTTCAACCTGAAAACCTGTTGCAAAGGTCAGCCGCCCGAAAACGGCGTGTAAGCGCGGAAACACCCCGTTTTTGCAAATCGCGTGTTTCTGCGGGAAAGACCGCGTAGAAAATACCTGTTTTTGCGCCTGATGGCGCAGAATATTTTGGGGAAAGGATAAATTGTGGCATTTTTGAATACAATCTTTCGTTCACTTCCTCAACTCTTCAACTGACATGAACTGGAAATTGAATACCTGGACCCTGCTCTTCGCCCTCTCCCTCGCGACGCTGGTTTACCTGAATACCTGCGGCCACAAAAACTCTCTGCCCTTGCCCAGCCCTGTTAGCAACTGCCAGCCCGACTCCATACCGTTGGATACCGCAGAAAAGTACATGATAAGGCATACGGCGTGGGCGGGCTACCTGGCCCAACACAAAGACACCGCCCGGCACTACCAGGTTAAAAACCCCGATGTGATGTTATTTGAACTGGATTCCTGCGAACTGGCCGAAATGGTGACCTATGCACACCATGGAAAAGTATGGGCCGTTTTGTCGGTAAATAAGGATTCACTGATTGACCTGATTTTCTGGGATCACAACCCGAAACTCAAAGGCACTCATACCATCCGGGCTTTCGATTTTTCAAAACCGTGTCCGCCCACATGTGATACCAATGAGTTGACCCATTGACAATTCATTCATACGGAATCATCATTCGCTTTATGCTGTCCGTCAAAGAAATATTATTGCTGTTTGCAGATACTGCCCAGGTTGTTCTTGGAGCAAGCGTATTGATGTATGTCATCCGGTTTCGACATCTTCCTGTGGAGTCTAAAGTACTTGGTGTATTTCTCGTTGTTGATTTGCTCACAGAGTTGCTCGCTGGATGGTTGCATGCAAGGCATACCAACAACCTGCCCCTGCTTCACATCTACACCCTGCTGGAGTTTGTTTCGCTATCGTTGTTTTATCGGGCAGTGTTCGCGTCGCAGGTTGGGTTTCAGCGGTATTTCTGGTTCTTCGTTGGGGTGGTTTCCGCATTAGTTGTCGCCAATTCCATTTTTCTGGAGCCGCCTACTGGGTTCAACAGCAACGCCAAGACGCTGGTGCAAATCACCCTGATGGGATACGCCGTTTATTATTTTTTCAATGCCTACGGCAAAACGGATTTTTCAAAACCGCGCCATCTGGCGCAAGGGTTGGTGAACACGGCGGTACTGTTGTACAATGCGGGCAGTTTGTTTATTTTTATGTTTGCCAAAATTTTGCAATTGAACAAGGTGGGCCTGAAAGCGCAACATGGCTTTTGGATGTTCAACGCCTTGTTGTTCCTGATTTTTCAACTATTGGTGTTCATCGCAATATGGAAAGCAGCTTTCAGGCAAACGAAGTCCTCCTCCTGATGACGGTGGGCATCATGGTCATGGTGTTACTGGCATTGGCTTTTGTTCTCTTTTTTCTGCTGTCGCAGCGAAAACTGCGCACCGAGCAACAAAAAGCGCAGGAACAACAACTGCGACATCAGGAACAATTGCTCTTCAGCACCATCGAGACACAGGAAGAAGAGCGGCGGCGCATCGCAAAAGATTTGCATGACGAGGTCGGTTCGAAACTCAACGTCATCCACCTCAACCTGCACCGCCTGCAAAAACTGGCGCCTGAAGTATCCGCGCTGGGCGAGGTGGTCGGCGATTTATTCGGCGTCATCCACGAGACCATCGGCACTGCGCGGCGCATTTCGCACGATTTGCTGCCGCCCACGCTGGAAAATTTTGGGTTGAAAGCCGCCATCGTCGAACTCTGCGACCAATTCCGCCACACCGGCGCGGTCGAACTGATTTTTGAAACCATGCAAAACGACGAGCGCCCGACGGAAAAAATCGTGGAACTCAACCTCTTCCGCGTCTTGCAGGAACTCGTAAGCAACTCCCTCCGGCACGGCCAGGCCACGCGCATTGACATTCGCCTGTGGCTCACACCGTCTGAAATCCGGATGGAATATCAGGGCAACGGGAAGGGTTTCAATTTGAAAAACGAGGACTTCAAACCCGGGCTGGGCATGATGAACATCGAAAGCCGCCTGAAAATGATTGGCGCCGCCTACACCCTCGATTCCGAACCGGGAAAGGGTTTTCGGGCCGATGTTCGGTATGTTTATCCGGCGCAGTAAAGATTCACCGCAGAGACGCGGAGTTTGTTTTTTGTCGCCTGCAGGGAACTACTCTGCGTCTCCGCGTCTCTGCGGTTTTATTTTTCAAACATCATCCGCCATGATAAAAATCGCCATTGCCGACGACGAAGCCTTGTTCCGAAAAGGCATGAAACTCCTGCTCGAAAACGAAAGCGCCGAAATGCAGGTCACGCTTGAGGCCGGCGACGGCGGCGAACTCTTGCATCAGTTACGAGCCTCCGAACCGCTGCCCGACGTGTTGCTGCTCGACCTGAACATGCCGAACACCAACGGCATCGAAGCCGCCAAAATCATCCGCGAGGAATTCCCCGATTTGAAAATCATCGTGCTGTCCACTTATTTCAGCAGCGCGTTCATCATCAACATGATTGAACTCGGCGCGGCGGCTTATTTGCCAAAAAATTCCGACCCTGAAGAGGTGCGGCGCAGCATCGTGGAGGTGTTGCAAAATGGATTCAGTTACAACCAAAAAGTACTGGAAGTCATCCGCGACAACATGATGTTGAAAACAAAACCTAAAACACCGTCTTCTTTCCGCGTCGAACTCACCGCCCGCGAAACGGAAATCCTGCAACTCATCTGCGAAGAATACACCAACGGCGAAATTGCTGACAAACTGTTCATCAGTCCGCGCACGGTGGAAGGCCACCGCAACCATTTGCTGGAAAAATTGGGCTGTAAAAACACGGCGGGGCTGGTGATTTACGCCGTGCGGCACGAACTGGTGAAAGTGAACCCGGAGACGTTTTGGTTCAGGAAATAAGTACATGATTTGTTGTGGCGACGGAATAGAGAAAGAATTATCTCTCTGAAGTCATCAATTGAAGACGCTACAGCATTTGAAGGGCCAGCCAATAGAACGGCAGGGCAAAAACAAACGCATCGAAGCGGTCGAGCATACCGCCGTGGCCGGGCAGCAGGTTGCCGGAGTCTTTCACTCCGAAACTGCGTTTGAGCATACTTTCCACGAGGTCGCCGAGTGTGCCGAAAACGGCGGCCACGCCGCCCAGCGCCAGCCATTGCGGGGTGGAAAAATCTTTAATCCAAAAAGATAAACCCCACGCAATCAGCACGGTACATATTCCTCCGCCGATGGTGCCTTCCCAGGTTTTTTTGGGTGAAATACGTTCGAACAATTTGGTTTTGCCCAATTGAGAACCCACAAAATAGGCCATCGTATCGTTGGTCCACACGAGCAGCAGCAGGCCGAATACGCGGTTGGGCGCATAGCCGCTCTCGACGCCGGAAGCGATCCAGTCCAGAAAAACAAAAGGAAAACAGACGTAAAAAAAACCGGCCAGGTAGTATGCTATGTTTTGAAACGGGCTTTTTGATGAGAAAAACAATTCAATAACAAAACTTCCGAACGTCAGCAAAACGAGCAGATAAACCATGCCCGGCTGAAAGTAAAACACGTTTTCAACAATCGGGAGCAGCGGTAACATGGCCACGACGATGCCCCAGATTCTCCGGAATTTTTTCCCGGGTTCTTCCGGAAGTAACAGCCCCAGGAATTCCCACAGGCAGCCGGCAATAATAACGCCGCACAGGATCATAAACGGGCCTTTCCCTCCATACACCCCCGCCAGCATAGCGGCGGCAAAAAAAACTGCGGTAATGATGCGTTGACGCATTTTAATGGTTTTGATGCTTCGACGGACTGGATTCGCGACGCAATGATAACCCCCCTTCACCCGTTCCCACAATTCTCCAAAAGACCGTTCGCTGGTTTTTACACTGCTGCGGTTCCGGTTGTTTTGCGCGGTATCCCACTCGCCTTTTTCATTTTTGAACAGTAAAAAAGGGAACACGTAGTTGTTGCCGCGCAGGGAGTCGCCCATCAGTCCGAAACGCAGGTCATTCACCTGCAAGGTATCGCCGTTGTAGGGATGTACGCTGTAGTAGCCGTTGGAAAACCAGCGCAGGAAATGGAAGGCGCGGTTGTTTTCGGGAATACCCTTCAGCAGTTCGTGGCGTTTGGGAATAACCGACAAGGGGGCAAATTGCTCCCGCCGGTCGTTGAACCCGTACATGCCGAAATAAAAGGCCGTATCCGTTTCCGCAACGCCATACCACACGATGTTGTTGAAGATCGATGGATTGGTCATATAACGCTGATAATGAATACCTTTATCGCGCAGGGTTTGTTCAAAAATCCGGTTTGCATTCACTTTGTGGTATCCCGCGTAAATACCGATATAGGCGCAGAACCAGACAATACCCGCCCAGTTGAGCCAGGCTCTCGGGCGCGCCGTTCGTTGGAAAAAAGAAGCCGCCAGCAGGAATAAACCGAATGGCAAGGTAGCCAGAAAATCCACGACGGAAATGGTGTTCCATTGTACCCGGTAATCGCTGAACGGCTGCCACACCTGCGTGCCGAAACTGGTAAAACAATCGAGTATCGGATGGGTAAAAATGCTGAGGAAGAACAACAAAACCCAGGTACGGTAAGGCGCTTCCACCTGCGACAAATCGCGGCGCCAGTATTCTTTCCAGAGTTTCCCGGCGAACAAAACGCCCAGCACCAGCGTCGGGGCAAGTACGTACCAATTCAGCTCCCCGCCCATCAATACGGGTACAAAATTGATAGCCGCCGCCGCGCCGAAAAAAAACACCAGCCAGATGATCATGGCCCACAACTTATAACCCCGGAGCCGGTAAATGCCGTTGTGATAAAACCACCGGGTCAGTTGGGCCAGCACCCAGGGCGCCGTGACCGCAAACAGAAAGGAGTGCATAAATCCCCGGTGAAAGGATGTACTCGCGATTTCGTCGGTGAAAAACGTGGCAAAAACGTCTAAGTCCGGGATCGTGCCCCCCACGGCGCCCCACAACATGGCCCGGTTCCCGAGCCTTTTGCCGGCCACCACCTCGCCGCAGGCCGCTCCAAGTACAATTTGAGTTAACGAATCCATGATCTGTTATTTCGTCGTTATTGTCGTTTCAATTCCGCCCGCTGGAACACGTTGAACGGATAGGTTTTTACCTCGGGAATGTCTTCTTCGCCTTGTTTGGTATTGCCGGTGCTGCTGGCTTCCTTTTCCGGCCCTGCCATCACTTCAAAAATCATGGTTTGTTCGTCCTTTTTTTCATAGGTGCACAAAATACGGCTGCCCTGCACCACAAACCAGCACAGAAATTTGGGTCCCAGGAGGTAACTTTCCATGGCGATGGAGTTCTTTTCATCCACTTTCCAGAAGCCCAGTTCGGGCCTGACGGGCACCAGTTCGTAGGGACGCCAGTCCTGGTCTTTGGAGCCGTAGATGAGGCCGAAGGTGTAGCGCCCCTCTTTGGACGTGTCGATTTGATGGATTTCGACGGTCATGGCCACCGATTGGGCCTTGCCTTTCGCGTTAAAAATGTCGAGGGTGCCGCTCCAGTTGCCTTGCCAGGTAAGGGGAAACGTATCGGGGGTCTGGGCTGCAAGGCCGAAACAACAAATCATTAAACAGTAAAAAAACAAAAGGCGTATCATTCCGGAAAATTTTGATTGGATACCGGGTCGGGTCAGCGGGCTTTAACCCGGTTGAAAAGAGCGGCAAAAGTAGCCAACAATCTTCTCCACTGATAAAAATGACTACTTTTCGCCGATTCAATCGACCAACGACGATATGACGGGGCATAACCCAATGACGACAAGGACAAAATAACAAAATTTCCGAAGTATGAATCTACCCTCTCCCGGCTTTTTGTTTGCCGCCTTTTCCGATGCCTGTCGCCGTTTTCCGGCTGCGATGTTATGCGCCGTCTCGGGTGTTGCCGTGCTTTTTCTGCTGATTGGTAACGGGAGTTTTAGCGAGACGGGTTTGCAAAAAACATGGATGATGTGCCAACTCCGGGCTCCCGTTGCTCACCGGGCTGGTTGCCTTCGCCGAATCGGCGGATTGGGGCGAAAAACGCGGGTGGCTGTTGCAGGCAGCGGGTTTGATCGCGCTCGCCGTTTACTGGTTTGTACTCGACCCGAAATCGGAGGCCTTCGAATACGTGGGTATCCCGCGTTTTATGGTATTGCTGCTCACGGCGCACCTGTTCACCGCCGTGGCGCCCTACCTGAACAAACGTTCGGTGGCCGATTTTTGGGAATACAACCGGGAATTGTTCGCCAACATCGTCATTGGCGGGGTGTTTACGATGATCCTGTTTGCGGGTTTGGCCCTGGCCATCCTCGCAGTGGATCAATTGTTCGACCTGCACATCCGGTCGGAGCGGGTTTATCCCAGGTTGTTCGTCTTGCTGGCCGGCGTTTTTAACACGTCGTACTTTCTTTTCCATTTTCCCCAAAAATATGAATTCAGCGACGCCGACGCGGGCTACAACGCCGTTTTTAAAAACCTCTGCAAGTATATCCTGATCCCGATCGTCGGGTTGTATTTCCTGATTTTGTACACCTACGGCGGCAAAATCATCGCCACCTGGAGTCTGCCGCGCGGCTGGGTATCGTCGCTGGTGCTGGGATTTTCGGTGGCCGGCATTTTTACCTACCTGCTGAATTTTTACCTGCCCGAACACGACGACAGCGCCTGGGCGCGCGCGTTCAAACGCTGGTTCTGGTGGATACAACTGCCGCTGACGGCCCTGCTTTTTGTCGCCGTGGCCCGCCGTATCGGCGACTACGGCGTTACGGAAATGCGTTTTCTGGTGGCCCACCTCGGCGTTTGGCTGGCCCTCACCTGCCTGTATTTTTTGTTTTCCAAACACGACAATATCAAGTACATCCCGATCTCGCTGGGGTTGTTTTTGCCCTGGCATTCGCCTTCGGGCCGCTGAACGCGTTCACCGTGTCCGAACGAAGCCAGACGGGTATGTTGCAAACCCTGCTGGAAAAAAACGGGCGCTGGGAAAACGGGCGGTTGAAACAGGATACCTCCGCCATCAAAGCGGATGAAGTGGAGCAAATCCGCTCCGCGCTCCGGTTTCTGGAGCAGCGCAACGCGCTCCGGCGTATGACCTGGTTGCCGATGCCCCTGGAAAGTTTCCCAAAAATCAACGGCGTGTACGACGACGCCCCCAGGTGCTGCCATCTGGGCGGAATTGAACCGAAAGGCCGGTTTGGGGAAAATGAATACCCACCGGTCGGTGCCAACGAGCCTTTTGAAGGAATCGATACCAAAGGTTTTCCGGATTTTACAAATCAGCCTGGCGCATTCCCGGGAGAAAAAGGACCGGTTATTTTTTTAACCTCTCCGACGACGGCCAGCACCTCGACTGGAAACAGGCGAAATCGGGACGGATCAACACCCTGGAATCATTCGACCTGAACCCTGTAATTCAGAAATGGCTCGCCCTGAAAAAAACCGACGACCAGGAACTGATGCTGCAAGACAATTATTTCGACCTGAACGGGCGAAAAGCCAATCTCCGCATTTTTTTGGTGGAAGCCGTAATACACCAGGGCGCCCCAACAAAAAAACTGCAATCCTTTAACAGTTACGTGTTCCTGAAAGAAAAGTAACTTTTGTTAAGATGTTGACCGGCAGTTTT
>JADJOD010000007.1 GCA_016713985.1 Lewinellaceae bacterium
TCCAGTTCGCTTTTACTGATAAATGATTGCCCGTCCCCCACAGGCAAGCGCATATTTACCGCATCAAACAAACCCGATTCAAGGAATCCACCCCGACTAACCGTGAAATTCCGGTTCCAAATGAAAAATGTAAACCAACATGAAAATCCAGATCAATTTCAGACAAAATGGACCGGTGCTGCTGACCCTGACAGTACTGCTGTTCGCCCTGTTTATTAACCCAGTTACAGGAATAGCGCAGGGAACGTATGCAACCACCAGCGCCGGACGGCCCCATGACCAGGGAGGCGCTGACATAGCCGGCCTCGTCGGGCAACTTGAATACAACGCGCTTTTTGGCCTTTTAGGCATTGTTGTGCTGATGGGTATCATTTATATCGGTCACATATCGAAAGCCTGCGCCGATTTGAACCGGCCACAAAAAAATGTCCGTAACCTGCTGATACTAGTGATTGGGCTGAGTTCTTTTTGCAGCAGTTGCAGTGTAGAGCAACAGGCGATGGCGGCGCAATACCGGACGGCGGAAAATCGATCTTGCCAGATTAACCATCATTACAGCAGCCAGACGGGTCCTGTTTTTAACACCCGCTATTCCACCAATGGTTATTCCAAATGGTACGGCCCCTCCGTTTGCAAGAATTTCCGACAAAAGCTTATCAAATCCTCTTATTAAACGGGTGGATTCGTAAATCCACTTAAAAAACACCACTGCATGATAAAGTACATTCGTTTCAAACTCTTTTTTGCGGCCTTTTTAAGCGCTGCTTTCACCTGGCCACTGCAAGCACAGGACGTGGACAAAGAAATGGCGACCTTTGCCCAACAGTTTCAGGATGCCTACAACAAAGAAGATCACGCCACGCTCCAAACTTATTACACTGCCGATGCCGTGCGTGTGGCAAGTGACGGGACAAGCATCACAGGCGCCGGGAACATCGGGGCGTTTTGGGCCGCACAATTTAAAGATGCCGACCTGACTCTTAGTCTGACCCAAACCCTCGTGTCGTGGAGCGATGCCAACTATGCCTACGTCGCCAAAGGAACCTATCAGGTGACGGGCGCTACTGCGAAAGGAGACAAAATAAACCTTTCCGGCACCTATTCCAACATCATGTCCAAACAAGACGGCGCCTGGAAAATCGTCAAGTCCGAGTTAAGTAATTAACTCAAGTTGTAGCCAACAAACACACAAGGCGAAAGAGAAATAATCAGTTTAGTGCCGGCGTGGCTGCGAGCGTCACGCCGGCACTTCCTCATGCATTTCCCCCTGACCAAATATTTTTCTCCGAGCCTCTTACCTTTGGTGCTTGAGGCCCAATAAAACGATAAGCCTTTTCAGCCGAGTTTGAGGTTTGGAAGTTACTGTGCCCAGGGCGTTTTATTGCTATTTTCAATCAAAATCATCGCCTAACATGAAAAAAATTCTCCCTTTTTGCGTCGTGTCACTCCTGTTTGCCCTGCAAACACCGGCACAAACACCAGCCGACTTGCAGCGAATTGCTGAAATAGATAGCACCTATTGGGCGGAGATATCCCGAACGGTAAAAGAAGGTGATTTTGAAGGCTACAAAGCCACTTGCCACGAAAATGCCGTGCTGGTCGCTACTGCCGGGAAAAACAAACGTTCGGAACCCATGACCGTTGCCCTTGACCGTTGGAAGCAGGGCTTTATGGATACCAGACAAGGAAAGCAACTGGATAACGTTTCGTTCCGCTTTTCACAAAGAATAGGCGGCGAAAACACGGCGCATGAAACCGGGATTTTCTATTTCACTTCCCATGATGCCACGGGCAGGCTCCTTTCAGAGACTTTTATACATTTGGAGGAATTGCTGGTGAAGCAAGGCGGCAAGTGGGTATGCTTGATGGAATACCA
The DNA here is from genome assembly GCA_016713985.1 of Lewinellaceae bacterium. GTDB lineage: Bacteria > Bacteroidota > Bacteroidia > Chitinophagales > Saprospiraceae > M3007. Next base: position 1,877 of record JADJOD010000007.1, read on the forward strand.
AAAATCTGTAGCTACCAAAGAGGAGTGGGATGCCCTGAAATAAACATGACCATCGAGGTTTTTATCTTTCGCAAATAATTCAATCCGAATGAAATCTCATTTTCATCTCCTTACAGCCCTCATGCTGTGCTTACTCCTTACAAATCAAGCATTTACACAGCCTGTTCCCGAAACCCAAAGCCGCCGCCAACCCATCCGGGAAGTTGCCCTTACGGGTACCGGTTACGAACTGGGTTTGCAGCATGGTCGGATATTGAAAAAGGAAATTGCTGAACTGATCGCCAGGTTCAAGGAAAAAACAACCCGGGAACAGGGCAGGGACGCCAACGAGGTGCTGGCTGATTTTTACCAAAAAACAAATTTTGATGACACCATAAAACACTGGACCCCCGATCTTTACGAAGAGGTCAGGGGTATTGCTGACGGCGCCGGACAGTCGTTCGGGGATGTTATGTTGTTCAATCTGGTGGATGAGTATTGGGTCTATCTCGACGACCTCAGAAACCACCATTGCAGCGGCATGGGTGTGCCTGCCCGCGACGGGCAACCCGCGTATATCGCCCAAAACATGGACATCGAGGCCTATACCGACGGCTACCAGGTGCTACTGCGCATCGCCCGCACCGCCAACCGCCCCGAACAACTCATCCTGACACACCCTGGCTGCATTGGTTTTACAGGCATGAACGAAGCCGGCATCGGCGCCTGCATGAATACACTGATGCAGTTGAAAGCCAACACCCGGGGGCTGCCCGTGGCATTTATCGTGCGGCGCATCACCGGCTCCTCCGATAAGGAAGACCTGCTGAATTTCCTGCAAAATGTGCCCCACGCCTCCGGCCAGAACTATATCATTGGTATCAAAGATGAGGTATTTGATTTTGAGGCTTCCGCCAATAAGGTGGTGCGGTTCGACCCTAACAATGAAAACGGCACGGTGTATCACACCAACCACCCGCTGGTGAACGACGACGTAAAAGAGTGGTTCAAAAAATACAACCCGGCCCTTCCTGAGGAAGAAAAACCCGTAAACGCCAACAGTTTTGTACGTCTGGCGGCCGTTCAGCGCAGGGTAACGCCGGGTGGAATCATCAGCGACGCCGTGATCAAAGAAACGCTGCGCTCCAAAGACGATGCAAAAAACCCCGTCTGCCTTGCCCCAAATCAATGGGGGGTGACCTTTGGCTCGGTCATCATGACGCTGTCGGGTACGCCATTTCTCCAGATCACCTCAGGACCGCCCGATGAGTCGGAGTACAAACGGGTGGGGTTTTCGGAGAAGTGAGGCAAGTCATTGCTCATTCGCGCGTAGTAATAGTCTCAATCGAAATGAGACTATTACTCGATCCCCACTCAATGCGCAAAACCTGGCGGCGTGAGGTATAGTATAACACGGCTGAATGCTGTGCGGGCCGAATATTCCGTAAATTCTAAAATCCTGAAAATTCTGATCCGGGCACTATTTTTACCGGAGATTGACAACCAAGTCATCCAACAACTTAATCAACAGGAAAATGAAAAAATTATCGGCTCCGGCTATTTTTTGCCTCTGCTGCTGTTTGTCCGCCGCAGCGCAAAACAACGACGCCTTTCCCGTGCAGGCAACGATCGGATCGGGGGTTATCGAGGGAAATTACGACACCAAAACCGGCATCCAGACCTATTTGGGTGTTCCGTTTGCCAAACCACCCGTCGGCGATCTGCGCTGGAAAGCGCCGCAGGCGCCTGATCCGTGGAAAGGGGTAAAAGAAACCAAAAAATTCGGCCCGCGGGCCATGCAAAAACTGATCTGGGGCGATATGAATTCGCGGTCCGCCGGCGTCAGTGAGGATTGCCTGTACCTGAACGTCTGGACACCCGCCACCCGCAAAACGAGCGGCTTGCCGGTGTTGCTCTATTTCTACGGCGGCGGTTTTGTGGCCGGCGATGGCTCGGAGCCCCGCTACGACGGTGAAAGTATGGCTAAAAAAGGCATCGTAGTCGTCACCTGCAACTACCGGCTGAATATCTTCGGCTTTTTTGCACACCCGGAACTGAGCGCCGAAGCGCCTTACAAAGGTTCCGGCAACTACGGCCTGCTCGACCAGGTGGCTGCCCTGCAATGGGTACGGCAAAATATCGCGGTGTTCGGCGGCGACCCGGCCAAAGTGACCATCGCCGGCGAGTCGGCCGGTTCAATTTCCGTCAGTTACCAAATGGCGTCTCCCTTAGCAAAAGGCCTTTTTGCCGGCGCCATCGGCGAAAGCGGCGCCGGGATCAAACCGACACTGGCGCCCGTGCCGATGGCGGAAGCCGAAAAAACCGGGGCTGATTTTGCCAAAAACGCCGGATTCCCAACCATTCGGCAACTGCGCGCACTGCCGGCGCGTGATATTTACGAGATCTACAATGAGTCCAACCGGTTCGGATTTCCGGTGGCGATCGACGGTTATTTTTTAACCAAAACACTATCCGAAGTTTTTGCAGCGCGTGAACAGGCACAGGTGCCGCTTTTGCTGGGCTGGAACTCGGCGGAAATTCCCGGCATGGCGTTTATGCAGGGACAACCCTACCTGCCGGAAAAATTCAGGGAACGGGTAAAAGCGGAATATCCCGCGGATTTTCAGCAGGTGCTCGATCTCTACCCGCATACTTCGGAAAAGGAAGTGGAACTGTCCGCCACCGCCCTGGCTTCCGATCGTTTTATCGCTTACAGTACCTGGAAGTGGTTCGATTTGCACCGCAAAAACAGCACGCAGCCGGTGTACCGGTATTTATACAGCAAACTGCGCCCCGCATTGGTGGATCAAAACCTGGCGCCCGGACTGGCCGGCGGCACGGCGCCACGCGATCCGAATGCCCCCAAACCGCCGGAGCCCGTGGGAGCGCCCCACGCCTGCGAGATCGAATATTGTATGGGAAACCTGCACCGGATCAAGGAATATGCCTGGACGCCCGATGACTACAAGGTGTCGGAAATGATGCTGGGCTATTTTGCGCGGTTCATCAAAACCGGAAACCCGAACGGCGACGGCCAACCCGAATGGAAAGCGGCAGCCGCCGGCGATGCCAACCCGCCGGTGATGATCCTTGACGTGGAAAGCCGCCTGGAAAACGCAAAAAACGACGCGCGGTACGAGTTTTTGGATAAACAATACCTGAAAAAATAAGGTACCGGTTTGATTCACCGGGCGGATTTTGAGTCGCCCGGTGAATCAAACCATACAGGGAAGTTTCACTTGTCCGGCTGTTTAAAAACCCAGAATGTCCACCAAACCTTTTACCATACAGGCGGCGCCCACGGAAGTCATGATGTACATCACCGTGGAAAAGGACGTTTCCGAATGAAAAAGCAGGAAATTGACGGCAAAACTGAGGGCCATCAACGCCAGACCCGCACACAGCCACATTTGCCCGCGTTGCAGGAGACGGCGGTGTTTTTCTTTGTCTATGGCATCTAAAACGGGAATTTCAGGCGCCTGGGAGGCGTCAACGGAGGCCTGGAAGGGTGTCTGGTTGTGTGTTGATTCCATCGTTCGGACAGTTGAATTGTTTCAGTACAATATTGATATTCAAAATTACCATTGGCAATCCGGCCACAATAATAATATTCTTTTGCAAATAGCAGGTTTGACAATTGCAAAAATTTTTTCACGGTGAGCCGGCGACTGGTTATTTCCGGCTTGCTAACCTGCCGTTTCTGGAAAAAGTGCCAACTTTGCGCGCCACATACTCAAAACATCCTCCGATGAAAAGCACCGTTGATTTTTTCCGCAGCAGCGTGGCCGCCGACAGCAGCCCCTTGCGGATTACCGATGAGGCAGAATCTTGTGCGGCCGTACTGATGGCCTGCCTGCGCGCCAATGAACTCGACGGCGACGAAGAGAATGCCACTTTTTATACGGCGATCAAAAGCAGGAATATTTTTAAAGGCCGTGACGGGGCGGCGCTCATCGAAACGGCCGGGCAGTATTACCGGCAGGCCGGCAGCCCGGTAGCGCTTATCGATGCGGCTATCGGCGCCATCCGGGAACAAACCCGCCTGCCCTTGTTTTATCACTGCCTCGATGTTATCCTGGCCGACGGCGTGGTGACGCCGCAGGAACACAAGGTGTTCCAATACCTGAAAGGAAAGTTTAAGGTAGACGACGACACTGCTTGGAAAGCGCTGGAACTGTTGGTGGTGAAGAACCAGTTGTAAGCAGGGGGAGGCAGAAGGTTTCTTAAAGGAGCATGACCACTACCATTAACCCACCCAGGAAAAACAGCACAAATCCGATTCCATAGATCACACTGAATAACAGCCATTTAAGGGTGGTCCGCCAGATATTTTGCCCGTAAAATCGCTTCATGGCGGCAAACAAATACCCCATGGTGAAAATTACCGGCGGCCCTAAAAGCCACTGAATACCGGTCAGTTTTACCAACACGAGTACGACGGCGAGCAGCAGCAGTACCGCCGAATGCAGGTGCAGTAAAAAAACGAAATGCTCCACGAAGAACCGCTTCTGCCGAAAATACAAACCGGACAAGACGAACGACATACAACTGACCAGGGCCAGCAGGGTCCAGGTCAGGCTGCCCAGGTAAAGCCGCACCAGTTCTTCGGGGTTTTTGAAAGACTTGATGCCCTGAATGAGCAGGTACCTGCGCAGCCAACTTTTTACGCCGTATTTCCGGGCGATTTGTTCGGGTTCAAGTTTGACGAGGTCGTCTACAGCCACTTTCATCACAAAAAAACCCAGGGTGAGGGGTATCGAGTCCACCATACCTGTTTGGGCGTTATTCATACTGTCGCGCAGCCAGATCTGGCCGAGTTCGTTCCATTGGGTATTGGTGATATACAATAAACTGTCGAGGGCTTTTTGTATGGCAGGTGTATTCAGTTCGGGTGACAACGAATCAAGGCTCCTGCGGAATTCCTTTCCGTTCACGTATTTTTCGATCACCGGGTACAACAATTGTGGTTTGATGTTGATGTCCACCTTTTGATCCGCGCCGGAAGAGTCCACACTGATCACAATAGGGGCGTCCGAATTCGTCCTCCTGATTTTACCGGAGTCCATATTGACCGCCAGCAGGAAAAAAAACATCACCACCAGAAAAAATTGTACAGGGTTCGGATAACGTTTTTGCCGTCCGCGGAAATACTCCAGCGTTACGCGCGCCGGGATAAACAATTGCCAGCAGATTTTGACAAATTTGCTGTCCAAGTGGGAAAAATTGGCCCAAAACCGTTGGAGCAACTCCCGCATGGAGACCTTGCCCTGGTTGTTGCGTTGTCCGCAACGCGGGCAGAATTTTGCCTTTTTAGGCAGTTTTCGGTCGCAGTTCAGGCAATTCGGGCGTGTTTCGTCCGGCGATTCTTCTAATTCGCCGGTACTGCCGGGTGTTTGGTTATCGTCCATAGTTCAGGCAAACCGGGTGTTTTTTATCAGGAGAAACCCGGGCGCAAAAAGTGATCAGGCAAACATACAAATGATTTAATCGGAAAAATTTTCCGAAACAGTCAGCGATTTTATTTTTCAGGGTATCTGGCCAGACAAACACAAAATCGCCATGTTCACACGCTTCATTCTGACCGCCACTTTTGTTTTTCTCTCCCGGTTGCTCTCTGCTCAATGCAACCCTCCTGTCTCTATCGCCCCGATCCCCTTCCTGTGCGCCGACGCCCAGACGGATCAACTCAACGCCACGCCGGCAGGCGGCGTTTGGTCGGGCAACCAGGTATCACCAGGCGGACTGGTGAATCTTTCCAACCTTTTCGGTGCGCAATACGTCACGTATATGTACAGCGACGCAACCTGCGCCGATACGGTTACGGTATTTTTTCAGGTTAACACCGGGCCAAATGTCAGCGCCGGCACCGATTTCAGCATTGTTTGCGGAAATATCAATTATTTGGTCGGCGCTTATATCACCGGTCCCGGCAATACCGCTTTTTGGTCGACTTCCAACGGTCATTTCGTCGGGCCGGTTACGGATCCGGTTACTCCAGTCGACGAACCCGGCACTTATGTGTTGACCGCTGTAAACAGTTCGACGGGTTGTTCGAACCGCGATACCGTGGTGTGTTACCCTTACCTGCCATCGTTTCCGAATACCCAGATCACGGACACTATCTGCCAGGGCGACGCCTTGCTGGGCTATACCCAGAGCGGACATTTTTACGATAAATTCGAAACCGGCACGGCTTGCGATAGTTTCCGGGTGCTGCACCTCACGGTACTTCAACCCCTGCGCGATACCGTCGTGGGCACCACCTGTGCGGGTACAAGTGTGGAAGGTTACAACGCCAGTGGTATCTACCGCGATACGTTCTCAGCGGTCAGCGGTTGCGACAGTATCCGGGTACTCCATCTCACCGTTCTGCCCGTTTTCACCGGCAGCATATCTTCTGCTACCTGCGACCCGGCTTTGGCCGGCGTTTTTTTATTCACCTACACCGCAATAAATGGTTGCGACAGCGTGGTTACCAGCACGGTTGCTTTATTGCCGGGTTCCGATACCCTGATCAAAGCCACTATTTGCGCGGGCGAGGTATTTGAAGGGTACGGCAATACCGGCATGTACACCGACCTGTTTTCCAATCAATTCGGTTGCGACAGCAGCCGGACGATTGATCTTACGGTGTTGCCCGTTTTGACCGACAACCTGTATTCCAGTACCTGCGATCCGGCGCAGGCCGGCGTTTTTTCAACTACGTACGCCGCATCAACCGGTTGCGACAGCGTGGTTACCAGCACCGTTGCCTTGTTGCCGGGTTCCGATACGCTGATTGCAACTTCCATTTGCGCGGGCGGGATGTTTGAAGGATACAACAGCACCGGCGTGTATACCGACCTGTTTTCCAATCAATTCGGTTGCGACAGCAGCCGGGTAATCGATCTCACTGTGTTGCCGCAACAAGTTGTTGACTCCGTCATACAGGCAGACCACGGTATGCATGAAGGGTCCATCTCCATTATCCCGCAGGGAGGAACGCCGCCCTTCCTGTTTGCCTGGAGCAGTGGCGACAGCACAGCAACCATTTCGGGGCTGGCCGAAGGGGAATATGTGCTGACCCTGACGGATGGAAACGGATGTACCGCAGTGTTCAGTTTTATGGTGCCGTTAAGTGTCGGCACAAATGCGCCGGGTGACGACGCTGTCCGGTTGACCGCAATCCCCAATCCCGTCCGGGCGGGTGAAAATGCCCGCCTCACCCTTGCGGCGCCCGGCGCCGGAGAATATTGGGTCAGTGTTTATAATACAGTAGGAAACCTCAGCCGGCAGTTTGTACACCTTCATCCCGGCGAGACCTCCGGGTTTGACCTGTCATTTGCCGAAAGCGGCTTGTATGTGGTGTGTGTGCGGGATGCAAGGGGGCGGCGAACCTGGGTCAGGGTGGTGGTGTCGTTGTGAAAGGATCGGGGTGTTTAGAACCTGTCCGCAAACCTCCTTTTCGGCCGAAAAGGAGGTTTGCGGACAGGTTCTAAACATGTTGGGGCTGTCTGGATTTACGTTTTGAAAATTCTGATACAGACTGTGTGCGTCATTCGGGCGAAGCCCGGTGGATCAGCCGCACCAGGCGAAGCCTGGCGCGAGCAGCATTATTTATTCCGGGGTAAAATTTGAACATAGGGCGACAAAAAAGCCGAAGCCAGGCCGATTGTTATTAAACCGGTGAGTTCCACGCGGCTGAAAAGAACTTTATCAGTTTTTTCCCTGGTAATCCACTCGGCCATTGATACAAAAGGGATAAATACAAGCATAATAAATATTCCATAAATGATCCCTTCAATTATATCGGAGTATTTTTTTTGGCAGGCCAGATACGCCATATACCCTACAAATAACGCCGGCACAATTAAACAGATTAAATCATTATTAACCGATCTTGTCGAGTCAATTTTAAAAGCCGCAAAAATCATTAACGTTAACAATGAAGGTATCATAATTATCATAATTGATTGCAAACTATTATCAATTCTGTTTTTATTAAAATATGAATATGGTAGATAATTAAGCAGGGATAGTGCATATAGAAATAATATGCTGTGTATCTGATCGGAAAACGGGATTAGCAATTGAAACTCCGGAGTCGCCTCTTTTTGTAATAAAAGCGATCCGGAGGTATACATTCCAAATCTGAAAGCCGGTTCCGTAATAACCATAAAAATAACTATGCAAAACAAGTAAATTAATAAATTCAGTGCGGTATATGCAGGTTTTAAAAACAAATTTTCCGGGTTAAATCTTACGTAACCGCAAATAAAGGCGATTGTCATCATAAAAAAAATATATGACGCATAGTTTACGCCTTCTAAATGAAATTCCGCAGGAACGTTACCTGCAATTACATTAATTATTGGAATTATGAACCCGAGAGTAAATAGCAAAAGTGCCCCACACAAAGAATAAAATATGATATAATGCGCCTTCGTACACCACACCACCGGCCAATGCTCAATTAAATAGTCATCAACCCGACTCATAAAACCCGGGTCTATCCAATCAAATATGTTTTTCATAAAATTTGGTTTTTACGGAACAACTGATATCACGGAAATAATGTATCGTAATTTGTTGCCTGATAAAAAAATCAAGTAATTCGGCGCCGGTAACTTCACGTGGTGTGGATATGATATAACTCATGCTGTTGTTCCAGACTTCGCAATATTGAAAATCCTTCAGCCGGGCAAATAAATCCTCAAAAGTGAGCTGGCAGGCTACTTCATACACGTTGAGAGCCCGCGCTTCGCCATAATCGTTAGTCCGGCCCAAATTTTCCAATTTCCCATCCCGCATAAACCACATCTGTTTGGCGACAGCTTCTACTTCATGTATTTGTTGTGAACTAACAAGTATGGAGATTGGATGAAGCAGTCTGGATGCGAGGTTTTTCAAATCGTTCAGTACAATTAACTGGGTTTTAATATCCAGTGACGCCAAAGGTTCGTCAATGATCAATAACCGGGCATTCCAGACCAGCGCTTTGGCCAATGCAAACCTGAGTTTATATCCCCCGGACAGTTCTTTCCAACTTCTGTCCAGGTAATCTGCCAGACCGAGGCGTTGTACAATGTAATCAACCGCTTTTCGGTTGGCATCACCTTTCAGGCCATGAATAGCCGCTTCAAAACGCAGGTTGTCCAGCAGTGAACCCTTCCACTCGGGCAATTCCTGAGGCACAAATGCAAACTGGTTATTTCGCCAAGACGCAATTCCAATTGCCCTGTTTCAAGCACAAATTGGCTGTTCGGATATCTTTTAACGATATGGTCGCCCGAAAGAACAACCTGGTTGAAAGGTGACGATTTAACCGGCTTGCACCCTTCCGTACGTTTTAAAATATCCAGAATACTTTTGGCTATTTCTTCGGAATTTAGTGAACCATCCCTTTTCAGTCGGTAATAATCCACACTAAACAAAACTACTTCATCTTCCATTTCCGGCGTAAAATCGCGTACGAAATCAATAAGTCGCTTAATGGCCGGTTCGAAGTCTGTCGCAGCCACGAGGTCTTTAATCTCATTCCGCAGGGATAATAAAATATCGTTTGGAGAAGTCAAGGTTGCTGGCGGGTTTACTTATTGCGCGTGGCAAATTTATATATTTTATAATTTGTTTTACAAAATGTGGTGGAATCTGGATTTTCGTATTTGCCGGGTGAAGCGTGGTGGATCGGACGCGCCAAGCGAAGTCCGGTGGATCGGCCGTGCCTGGCGAAGCCTGATAGATCGGCCGCACCAGGCAAAGCCTGGCGCGAGCGCAATTATATACCTTTGCAAAAACAAAACGTATGTTGCAACAACCCAACAATCCCCTGCACGGCCTTACCCTGCAAACGATCCTCGAAAGGTTGCTGGCGCACTACGGCTGGGAAGTACTGGGTGACCGGGTCAAAATCCGGTGTTTTCGCGATAATCCCAGCATATCATCCAGCCTGACGTTTTTGCGCAAAACCCCCTGGGCGCGAAAAGAGGTGGAAGACCTGTATTTGCAGACGTTTAAATAACCATTGACATCTACCGACATGCATCCACCCATTCGCACCGGCATTATCGGCTTCGGCATGGCCGGAAAAGTATTCCACGCCCCTTTTATTCATACCCTGCCCGGATTCCAACTCCGCAAAATCAGCACCTCAAAGGTTGCGACAGCCCGCGAAACCCGGGCAATTTACCCGGATACCGCCGTTGTGGAAGACGCCCGGTCGATTCTGGAAGATCCGGATATTGACCTGGTCATCATTTGTACACCCAATACGGAACATTTCCCCCTGGCGCAGGATGCCTTGCTGCGGGGCAAACACGTGATCGTGGAAAAGCCCTTTACCGTGACTTCTGTGGAAGCGGATACCCTGGTGGCACTGGCCCGGCAACAAAAACGTATACTCAGCATACACCACAACCGGCGCTGGGCGGCCGACTACAAAACGGTTCAAAAAGTGATCGCCAGTCAGTTGCTGGGCAGCCTGGCGACCTATGAAGCCCGCTACGATCGGTTCAGGCCCGCACTGCGGCCACAAGCCTGGCGGGAAGAAATGACACCGGGCGCAGGTATATTGTACGACCTGGGCGCTCACCTCATCGACCAGGTGCTGCAACTTTTCGGCCAGCCCGGGGAAATCACTGCGGATGTGCAAATCCAGCGCCCCGGAGGCCGGGCCGACGACTATTTCGACCTGGTTTTACAGTACCCCGGTCTGCGCGTTTCCCTGCACGCCGGAATGCTGGTGAAAAAGCCGGGGCCGTTTTTTTGTCTGCACGGCGATTGTGGCTCGTTCATCAAATCCGGTATGGATGTGCAGGAAGAAGCGCTGAAGGCCGGTGGCACCCCCGCGAACACACGCGATTGGGGCCTTGAACCCGAGCACCTGTGGGGGCAATTGTTCGCAGAATACAAAGGGCTGCAAATCAACGGGATCATTCCAAGCGAACGGGGAAGTTTTCAGGATTTTTTCATTAACGTACAACAAGCCATTTGGGGGGAATCGGCGCTGTTGGTCACCCCGGAACAGGCCCGGGATACGATCCGGATCATCGAATTGGCGTTGCAAAGCAGTCGGGAGAAACGGACGCTGACCTGCCGGTAGCCCGAACTTCAGTTTGGGTTCACCCATAACCGACAATATGCTACGACAAAGTAGTGGTCCGTCCCTAAACTTACAAAATTCCGGGTATAGCGGCGATGCGGGTTTCCCCTACCTTGCACCGCCTTTTTTATCAGTGGGTATCTCCAAAACACGTACCCGATCCTTTTTTTGTCCTTATCCCAATGCAACATCCTTCCAATCACTGGCAGACAGCGTTTCGGAACGATAACGAGTCATATCGCCAGTCCCCCCTGAACAAATTTGCAGGCCTCCCCTGCCGTATTTTTAAAACCATTTCACCAACTTCCGAGTCATGAAAGTAACCCGAATCCTTCCCCTGTTATGCTGTTTGTTTGCATCCCCGCTCGCAGCCCAGCACACTGACAACAATTCCTTTACGGGTTGCGGCGCCGATCTGGTCCACAAACTGCACCCCGAATTAAACGGGGTACAGGAACAAAACGATCAGGCGATTTATCATGCCGCCGGGCAAGCTGCCGGGCTCAGGGGTGTTGCACAGGCCTTGCGTACCCTGCCTGTGGTGGTGCACATCGTGCACAATGGCGGACCGGAAAATATTTCGGACGCCCAGGTACAGCAGGGCATCGCGCATTTGAACGCGGCTTTCAACGCCAGTTTCGGCACGGGGGTAAACACCGAGGTACAGTTTTGCCTGGCACAACGCGACCCGCTGGGCCAGTTGTCGACGGGTATCACGCGCAACCAGTCGGCCCTTGCCGTCATGGAACTGGAGTCGCAGGACCTCGCACTCAAAGACCTGAACCGCTGGTCGCCAACCTGTTATATCAATATCTGGCTGGTGGCGGAAATCAGCAGCGCGAGCGCCGGAAGCGGCGTCGCCGGATATGCGTACTTTCCGTCGGCACATGGTACTGCGGTGGATGGCATCGTCATGGAAGCCGGTTATTTCGGCTCCAGCCAAAGCAACACGAGTGTATTGGTGCACGAAATGGGGCACTACCTGGGATTGTACCATACCTTTCAGGGAGGCTGCGGCAACGGCGATTGTCTGCTCGACGGCGACCGGGTATGCGACACCCCTCCCGACCAGACGACATTTTCGTCGTGTAACCCGAATGCCAATTCCTGCAATACGGATACCGACGACCTCTCTTCAAACAACCCGTTTACGAGCGATGTACCGGATTTGGGCGAAGATTACATGGATTATTCCTCCCTGCAATGTTTTTCTAAATTTACACAGGGGCAAAGCGAACGGATGAACTGGCATATTACAAACGTGCGCAGCAGTTTGTTAAACTGCCTTTCCTGTCAAACGCCATGCCCCGCGCCACTCACGGCTCATATTACCCTGCCTTCAACGCCACAAACGATCGCGGTCGGAGGCACGCTGAGCTTTTCGGCAACTGCGTCGAATGCCGCGGGATACGCCTGGATGGTTGGTTCCGGGCCCGTAATTTCCACGAGCCTCGGCGCCAGTTACACGTTTAATACAACAGGGGTGTTTTGGGTTACTTTCAAGGCAGTCAGCGGTAACCCGGCGGAGTGTGCCGATGCTGCGGATTCTGTTCAGGTGAACGTGTTGTGCGACGTGCAGGCGGTGTTTTCCGTGCCTCCGGTCCTGGTAAACGGCCTTGCAGCGACATTTGTGAATAATAGTGTCAATGCGGTTGGTTATCAATGGTTTCTGGACAATTCCCCGGTGAGTACAAATGCCGGTCTGGATTATACTTTTGTCAATACAGGGGTATATCAATTGTGCTTAATCGCCGCCGGCAACATGTGTTCGGATACGCTTTGTGCAACGGTATACGTTCAACCAAACGGCAGCGATTCCACGGGTTGCGATAATACCTTTATTGAAGCCCTGGCAGGTATGGGGGGCTCTGCACCGAATATTTTCCCGCACCCCAACGGCGATTTTTTTGCCACGGGCCTGCGCAACGACAGTATTGTACTCGTTCGATTCGACCAAAGCGGCGCGCCGCTCTGGGCCAGGGCGTTCAGGTTCGGCAACCTGGTGCTTCAGGTCACGGATATGTTCGTAGATGCTTCGGGAGACCTCATCGGCATCGCCCATTTTGAAACAGGGGTGTTAAGCCAGGTTAAATCAACCGCGTTCAGGTATAATATTACGAGCAACTCCTTTGCCTGGATACAACACTTTGACAATGTGTATTTTCAGAATATTCATTCCCTGAATGCCACGCATTGTGTCATAACGGGCACCTCAGACGAAGGTTATACGCTGTTCACCCGAATCCTGAAAAACACCGGCGCCGTGAACGGTTATAACCTGGAGGGAGAAAAAGGCGACTTTTTTTCCACCGTTTACAACGGAAGTATTTACGGTGCATGCCGGAGATATTACAACGCTTTCGGAGATTTCCGGGCGTCCGTTTTTGCACATAACCTGAATACCGGCGCGTTCCAATGGCAAAACGCCATTATTTCGGAGGGCAACACAAGTGGCGCAAACCAAACGCGGATGTATCCGGTAAAACCCGTGGTGGATAATAACCAACTGGTGGTGCTGACTTCGGGGGATTTAGTCGGATTTGACGTGGCCTCCAACGGCCCCCTGGAAATGGTGGTCGCCAAAACAAGCCTGACGGGCGATGTCATCTGGACCAAACAATATGTAATAGCGGGTTACAACCGCCCGGTGGCAACGGCCATAGTGCCCACAGCAACAGGATATTACATCGTTTGTAACCTGTACCTCCCGTCCGTAAGCAACTACGGCTTCAGCGCGCTGATCAAAACGGATAAAAACGGCAACGTTCAATGGGCAAAACGCCTCGGCATCTCAGGTGTAAATATCGCCAGAAACATCATGGAGCGAAACGGCTTTTTATACCTGACCATGACCTCCAACAGTTATGCGCCCAATGAATACCTGCTGGTAAAACTGGATCAGAACGGGGAAGCCGGCGCCGATTGTAATTTCCTGAACCCGGTTTCCGTGACGACGATCGACCTGGCAAACGTTCAAAACGTACGAAACTACAACGTAACAACTTCCGGCAAAACCTCCACTCCACAAAGTACACAACCCGCCGCTACCCCCCTGGTGTGGGAATTCCACTGCAATACCCCCTGCGAATGCCCCGCGCTGCCCGTACTGGCGGGTTCAGACACATTGATCTGCAAAGGCGAATCGGTGCTTTTGCAAGCTGCCCCTGGATTCGACAGCTATTCCTGGACGCCGGCCGCCACGCTGGACCATCCAAATATCCAGACGCCGCTGGCGACGCCCCTCGTAACAACAACTTACACAGTAAACGTCTTGAAATTGGGAACGGAACTGGTGGTCAACAGTGATTTCAGCCTGGGCAATACAGGTTTTATCAGCGAATATATTTACGATAACATGGGTTACGGGCATTATTGGGTCACGGCAAATCCATTGATATACAACCCGCAATGGCAAATACCACTTGACCATTCCCCGACTTCCGATAACCTGATGTTGTTGTTTGACGGCGACGTGACCGGCAATTTACCGGATGTCTGGCGGCAAACGATTTTGGTGCAGCCCGGTACGGATTATGTGTTCGAATTCTGGAGCGCAATGGCTTATTTTGCCGCTCCGCCAAACATAGAAATACGTATAAACGGGGTGGTACAGGACGTCTTTACGCTACAGGGCGGGGCCCCCTGGGTAAGTGTCTGGCAACCCTACACCCTGAATATCAATTCGGGAACTGCAACCCAGTTTACCATCAGCATGCGGAACCTGAACACACAGTCACTGGGCAACGATTTTGCCCTCGACGATATTAGTTTGCGCACCATTTGTCAGTACAGCGACAGCATTACGGTGTCAATAAACAATATCAGTAACCAAACGCTGGACCTCGGGCCGGATATCGCCGCCTGTGCCAATGCCGTACATACTTTCGACGCAGGAATCGGGTTTGCCGCTTATCTCTGGCAGGATGGAAGTACCGAAAGCACGTTCACCGCATTCGGGCCGGGCACCTACCGGGTGTCGGTGCAGGATAGTTGCGGCGGTATGCAGCACGATACGGTGCTGGTGATCGGGGCGCCCGCGCCCGAGCTCGATTTGGGGGCCGATAAAACAATTTGCGCCGGCGACAGCGTACAACTCTCATATGCCAGCAGCGGCGTATTTAATACATTTAACTGGTCGCCTTCAAACGGGCTGAATTGTACCCTTTGCCCGGCGCCAGTGGCAAAACCTGCAATCACAACGGTGTTTTACCTTGCGGCATCCACCGCCGACGGCTGCACAAACCTGGACAGTATCTCTGTCATTGTGACGCAGCCCGGAGCCTCCGCACAAAATATCGTCCGTTGTGATAACCAGCCGTTTTTTTTTAACGGGCACGTGTACACTACAAGTGGCATTTACCTCGATACACTGGTCAATATCAATGGCTGCGACAGCGTGGTCACCACCAACCTGAGCATCCTGCCAAAGTCTACCCGGTCGGAAACGATAACGTTTTGTCCGGGTGAATCCGTAATGATCGGTGGCAACACCTATAACCAACCCGGAACCGTAATTGATACCCTGCCGGCAGCGTCGGGTTGCGACACGGTGGTCACTTATACCTTGCAATACCTGACGCCCGCCCCCTCCGATGTCAGCATCGACTGTCCGGATGCCATCAGCATCGGCATACAACCCGGCGCGGGACCGACCGTTGTTCATTATAATCTTCCGGTTGCCGGGACCGATTGTATCTGTCCGGGAATAGCGCTGACGCTGACCTCCGGGCTGGTTTCGGGAAGCGAATTCCCACTGGGAAATACGGTGGTTTGTTACACTGCCAAAGACAGTTGCGGGAACACGGCGTCGTGTTGTTTTGACGTGTATATCCGGGAAGAATCGGCTTGCGACATCAAAGAGATCGGTTGTATGAAGTACGAATTGCTGGGTATCACGGCAAACCCGGCCCAGCAATACACTTACCGCATCCGTGTGACGAATTTTTGTGCTAATAAACTGATTTACACGGCCATCCAGATACCCGACGGCGTTACAGCCCTTTCGCCGGGCGACCTCTCCATTTTTACCGCCGAAAGTGGCCGGAAATACCATATCCGGAACCCGAATCTTTCGCCCTTCTGGTCCGTGCGGTACAAATCCGATGCCGACAGCATTTCAGGCGGCCAATCGGATATTTTACAGTACACCCTGCCGGCGCAGGCACAGCCGCTTTACATCCACATCACGTCGCGACTGTCGCCACAGGTGTTTTATGAAGCCCACCTCAACACGTTTTACTGCCCGGTCGGGGTTACGCCGGATGGAGATAAACCGGCCGAGCGTATAACGGATTCCGCCACCGGTGAACATCCGGGTCTGCGGATATTCCCCAACCCGACCGGGGGCGTTTTGTACGCCGATCTTTCGGACTGGTTGGGGGAGCAGGTGTCGATCCGTATATTTAATGCACAGGGCGGGCAAATAGAAAACACATCGGTTCTGGCCGTCGGAGAACCTTATCTGATTCCTTTGCCCGACAATCTGAGCGGAGGTTTATACATCTTCGAAGCGACATCAGCGGGCGGGAGCAGGCAAGCTTTGCGGTTTGTTTTTGAGCGGTAAACGGAGTCGGCGCCGGAAAGTCAAAATATCCTGGCACATTTTATCTTTTGGTGCAACGTCTTTGCCTAAGCATGGTCTATCTTGGCAATCTTTCACCAAATTTATATATGTTATGAAAATACTTTCCATACAAAGATTGGGTGTGTTGGCCATACTTATGCTCTTTTGCGGCGCAACACTCCATGCACAAGAACAACACCGCGTAATCATCGTTAAAAAAAGCGGATTTGAAAACGACAAGGCCGAAAAACGGATTGACGAGGTTGCACTCATTGACCTCATGCAACAAACCCGGGAGGCTACCGTAATAAACATCAATGGCGATGTTGCGGACTTTAATTTACATCGTGTTTCGGACCGCCGCAATCCCTGCAGGGTATTCATCGGTGTGGGCACCAGTTCCGTACCGGGCGGTTTGAAAGTGGATTATACCATAGACGACACACCCGCCAGGGCTTCCGGCGTACAACCCGGCGACATCATTCTTTCCTTAGACGGCGTGGCCGTGGGCACACAATCCGAACTGATCCGCGAACGCGACAAGCACCGGCAAGGCGAGGCATTTAGCCTGGCAATCCTGCGCGAGGGCCGCGAGATGACAATAAACGCGCGTTTTAAGGCGTGCAGCGAGGAAGAGAAAGTAAAATATGAACAGCAGCAGGAAGAAATTGCTTTGGCTATGGAAATGGCCATGGAACAGATGAAAAATATGCCTTCGGTGACCGCCCCCTTCCAATTCCATGAAGAAAGCCTGATTGGTTTGATGAAAATGGACGAACGCCCGATACTGGGCGTTTATGAAGCGGAGGGCGCCGATGTACAGGGCCTGGCCATTAGTGAAGTGGTGCCCGGCAAAGGCGCCGAATTGGCCGGTTTGCTGGGAGGTGATGTTATTACCTTTGTCGACGGCAAAAAAATATCCGGCACGGCCACCTTGCGCGGCGCGCTTGCCGGCCACCAACCGGGCGACGTGGTGGCTGTGATTTACCAACGCGACGGCCAAACCCTGCAAACCGAAGTTACCCTCAGCAAAAACCGCGAATTTTATTCCTATAAATCGGAACGCGATCCCTGTGCCGTATTTATCGGAGTGTACACAGCCGATAAAGGCCTCGAACATGGCGGCATACAGGTAACCGGTATTGTAGAAAATACACCCGCCCAAAAAAGCGGCGTATTACCGGGCGACATTATCCTTTCCCTCGACGGCCAGCCGGTAAATAATCACCTGGATTTGCTCCGCGAACGCAACAAACACCGGCCGGGCGACCCGTTCCGGTTGACGGTCGTTCGTGACGGCGCACCACTGAACATCGACGCAACCTTTACTTCCTGCCCGAAACCCGGCGAACCCGCATTGCCTCAGGAGGAAGTGGTGGAACTGGTTGCCAAAGACCAGCCCGCACAACAACGGGAAGATGTAAACAACACGCTTTCGCTGGAAGCCCTGGAAGTATTCCCGAACCCGACTTCGGGGCCCCTGAATGTTCGTTTTGAAGCGGAAGCCGTTCCAACGACGATCAACATCATGGACGCATCCGGAAAAGCCGTTTATACCAACGTGCTCAACCAGTTCGGCGGTTCTTTCAACGAACGGATCAACCTCAACGGCAATACGCCCGGAACGTATGTGCTGACCATCCGGCAGGGCGATAAGGTAAGCACCCGGAAGGTGGTGTTGATGCCGAGGGTTTAGTTTCTCAATAGTGCCGTAAAAATTCCGGCAACCAGGTAATAAAGATGTTTTCCGCAGGTTTTCGCTGTATGATCTTTTTGGATCGGCGAAAATCTGCGGTTTTTTTGTTCCATAAATGGCCGGGGTTCGGGGCATTTGCAGTACAACAACCCGCTGTTTCACCTCCCTTGTTTTGCCGAAACGCCTATCTTCGCAGCAGAATCACCAGTGCCAATCATCACTTCAATCATACTTTTTATGAGGACTACAACCTTTATTTTTATCCTGTTCGCCGGCCTGACCATGACGTCGTGTGTGGCCAAGAAAAAATACATATCGCTGCAAACCCAATTAGACACCGCCAACAAAGACCTGGGTAAATGCGGAGAAAGCCTGAATGCCGCTTTAGCCAAAATCACAACCTGTGAAAAAGAGAAAGAAAACCTCCGCAGTGAATTGAACACGGCAAAAAATGCACTATTGCTGCGGGAAGAACAAATCCAGGACCTGCGCACACAAGTGGCTGATTTTAAAGCGCAACGCGACAAACAAATCGACCAGGTCGGCAACCTGACCGTATTGTCGCAATCAGCCAACGACAACATCAAGGAAACCCTGTCGCAACTGGAACGAAAAGACAAATACATTCACCTGTTGCAGGCAGCCAAAACAAAAGCCGATTCCATCAACCTGGCTTTGGCGGTCAACCTGAAAGGTGTACTGAAAGACGGTATCGACGACCGGGACGTGGATGTAAAAGTGGACAAAACCGTTGTGTTTGTCAACCTGTCCGATAAAATGTTGTACCAAAGTGGAAGCGCTACCCTGACGCCACGCGCCAACGAAGTGCTGGGCAAAATCGCCAGAATCATCGAATCCAGGCCCGACCTGGAAGTGATGGTGGAAGGTTATACCGATAACAACCCCATTAAAAACGCCTGTATCGAAGACAACTGGGATCTGAGTGTAAAACGCGCCACTTCGGTCGTCCGCGCCTTGCAAACCAGTTTCAAAATCAATCCCAACCGCCTGATCGCGGCAGGGCGCGGGGAATACAACACCCTGGCCGGCAACGACACCGAAGCGGGCCGCGCCATGAACCGCCGCACCCGGATCATCATTTTGCCCAAGCTGGACCAGTTTTATGATTTGTTAAACCCGAATAACGTTCCGAATAAATAAACAGAGGCAGGTGAGGCGGAGCCGCGACAGGAAAGGGAAGATCCTTTTTTCTCAACAAACAGGTTTTAGTGCGATATTCGAGCCGTTGATACGGTAGTCGACTTAATCTTTATTTTCGGTGAGCAGTTTTTTTTAGCAGCGTGCCCCTTTTTAGCAGCATGGAGAAACCTTTTACTTTTAATTCTTTGATAATCAGCATGGAATTGCCGTCCGCCAATGCATTTCCCTCGTATTCCACTACATTCAAACGTCAATTTTTATTCTTATCAAATGCATGAGATAGAACCCAGGGAACTGATTGAAAAAAAGGGAGGAGAAGCCCGTGTTGACGGGGAGATTTTATTCAACCAAATAAATTGTCTTGAAAAACCCAATGCGAAAACGATAAAATAGTCGCGGCACTTCCTATATTTGCATTTGACCAACCATTTTAATAAAACCAAATCAGGTTATCATCAATGAATAATCCAGTTTTTTTTAAAAACACGCACATATGGAGCAAGAACGGGTTACCTCTAAATTTAGGGATGAGAAATCGTATCGGGGCGAAAAACTGAACCCCCGGCGGGGGCGCGCGTTGGTTCCGAATCTTCTTCATTTAACAGAATACTGGGTATTGAACTCATGTTACTGTGTATCGTATGCCTATTCATTACCATATCGACCACTGACCTGATGCTTTTTATGCCTGAGGTTTTTCGGTTTCAGGTTGCAGTATTAAATATCAATGTTAATGTATTGTGGTTTGCTATAATAACACCTGTTGCGATTGCTTTTTTACATTATAACCTTTTGGTAAATTTACAGAGTCACTCTTATAAGCTGTCACGATGGGATCTTTTGTATCAAAATATATATAAAGATCCAAGAACCAAAGAAGCGTACGTAAATCAAATCAGGAATCACATAATGACCAAAGTTTGCAAAATAGCAATATCATCAAGTATTGGTATTGGCATGACCGAAATCCCGCCGGTTTATGAACCGGTCGGCAAAAAGAATTCTGCATTGTTCCGGATCAACCGAAAAATTTATATCCGGATTTTATACTTTTGTTCGAACCGCTTTCCGGCGATAATCCTGCCTCCGGTTTCCACGGGCCACTGCACCGGAACACAGAGCCCTTTTAATAAACGCCTTAAACTTTTAACACCATGCCTTCGCCCGTTCAATTTGTATACGCTTTTGCTGAAAAAGACAGGGCGTTCTATCTGGAATTGAGAAACCATTTACCCAAAGACGGCAGTCCGATACAGTCGCCCGAAAATACAGGCGCTTTTAAAGAAATAGGCGACGAGGTAAGGAAAATTCTGCAACAAAAACTCCCTTCTCCCGGCAAGAGCAAACCGGTGATGACCATTGATGACCTGGAGGATTCTCTAAAGCAAAAACTGGGCGGGCAGTACCGTGATTTTGCCCCGTTAAAACAAGGCCATTTGGTCACTGTCTTCAAAGCCACAGATTATTACCTGAAACGGGATGTGGTGATCAAGGCGATCAACCCCTGGATAGAGATCGAAGAGGATATCAGACACAATTATTTGACCCCGCAGGTATAAAACCGCTCAAATTCCGCTCACTTTCGATCTTCCAAACACGCACATGACCCAACCCACCATCAGTATCAAAAACCTGCGCAAAAACTACGGCAGCAAGCAGGTATTACAGGGCATCAACCTGGAAGTATTTCCCGGTCAGGTGCTCGGCTACATCGGTCCGAACGGGGCCGGCAAAAGCACCACCGTAAAATATTATGCGGCCTGATCAGCGATTACAGCGGAGAAGTCAGGGTGCAGGGTATCGACGTAAAAAACGACCCGGTGGAGGCCAAACGCCGCATCGGGTATATCCCCGAACTGGCTGAGTTGTACGACGTTTTGACGCCATCCGAATTCCTGCATTTTATGGGCAGCCTGTACGGACTGGAAGCGGACGTGTGTGAAAGCCGGATCGGCAAAATGATGACGGCTTTCGGATTGTTTCCGAACATCCATCAGCGTATGGATACGTTCAGCAAGGGTATGAAACAAAAGGTGCTGCTGGCCAGCGGCCTGATTCACAATCCGGACATCATCATCCTCGACGAGCCCCTGAGCGGCCTCGACGCCAATAGTGTGATCATTGTCAAGGACTTGATCAGCAAGTTGGCCAAAGACGGCAAAACGATTTTTTACTGCAGCCACATGATGGATGTGGTGGAAAAAGTCAGCGACCGGATCATTCTGATCGACAACGGCAGCGTGGTAGCCGACGGCAGTTTCGAAGCATTGAAACAACAGGAAGGCAACCGGAGCCTGGAGCAGATATTCGCCCGGCTTACGGCCAAAGACAACCTCGGACAGGCGGCAGACGATCTCATCAACGCATTTGGAAACTAAACCATGAATATCTTCAACAAAATATTCCTGGCTTTTGTACTGGCGCCGAAAAAACTGTACAGCCAATGGGGGCATTCACGTGTGCCACACCTCACGTCCATCCTGACGACCAAACTGATCATGGACGACCGGCGGCCCAATACAATTCAGGCCACCAAACAACACCGCGACAAAAACAAGGAGATCAGCAACGCGACGTTGGGGACGATGTTGATGAGCCTGTTGATGGGCCTGTCTTTTTTGCTGGCTTTTTCGCTGGGAGACAATTACGTCACACAACTCACGGTGTATTTTACCCTGTTTATCACCCTGTTATGTATGTCGCTGGTGAGTGATTTCACTTCGGTGCTGATCGACATCCGGGACACCAATATTATTCTGCCCAAACCCGTAAACGACCGGACGGTGGTGGTGGCAAGGCTCCTGCACATCTTTATCCATATTTGTAAAATCACGATCCCGATGTGCCTGCCGGGATTCGTTTACTTAGTGGTAACTGCGGGTATAGTCGCCGGACTTTTACTGCTGATTATTGCATTTTTTGCCGTTTTACTGGCGATTTTCCTGATTAATGCGGTCTATATCTTCATTTTGCGCATTACCACGCCGGAAAAGTTTAAAAACATCATCAGTTATTTCCAGATCGTTTTTGCCATTCTTATTTATGCCAGTTACCAGGTTTTGCCGAGAATGATGGACGAGATCACGGTGAAAGGCCTCGACGTATCGGACAACCAATGGCTGATGATCGCGCCACCTTTCTGGTTCGCGTGCTCGTTCAACACCCTGCTGACCTGGCAGGGCAGTCCGGTGGAATGGGTGGCTGCTTTTATGGCATTTGTAGTTCCGGTGGCGAGCATCTACGTGGTAATCAAGTACCTCGCGCCGGCCTTCAACCAGAAACTGGCGATGATCTCCGGCGGAGAAACGGCCTCTCCTTCCCGGTCATCGGGAACGGAATGGCAAAAAGGGGTTGCAGAGCGGCTGGCCGGCTGGCTGACAACCAATAAAGTGGAATACACCGGGTTTTTATTTACCTGGAAAATGATGGCGCGCAGTCGCGATTTTAAAGTACGGGTTTACCCGAGTGTGGGTTATTTTGTCGTGATCCTGTTTATGATTTTTTTCAGAAACAAGGGGAATATGGATGCCGGTCCGGACGGGTTCATCTTTTCTTTCAAACCCATGATCGCCATTTACCTCAGCAGCATGATCGTGACCACGGCGATGTCGCAAATGGTTTATTCCGACAAATACAATGCTTCCTGGGTTTTTCTGATCGCGCCGGTGCGGCAACCCGGACAAATCATCAGCGGCGCGTTGAAAGCCACGCTGTTTCAATTCGCTTTCTGGCTGATGGTTTTTTCGCTGATTGCCGGTTTGTGGCTGGCCGGGCCCGCCGTTTTGCCCAATTTATTGCTGGCGTTTTGCAACCAGTTGCTGATCACCTATGCCATTGCATTGATCGGTTTTAAACGCCTTCCATTTTCTCAGCCGCTGGGTGTGGCGCAAAAATCGGGGCAATTCGTCCGGGGTTTTGCTATGGTTTTTATCAGCATGCTGACTGGCGGAGTTCATTATTTAATTTATCAAAACGCCCTGGCGGTAGGTGTATTTTTGTTCATTTCCTTGCTCATTCTGGGAGGTTTGATGTACAGTATTCGGAAAATTGCCTGGGCGGAGGTGGAGAATCCGGAGTGATCACCATAGTTAAAGCGTTGTAAATCAACATTTTGATTGCTTTATCAACGAATACAAATTACAGGCCTATTCAACAATCGCCATGAAAAAAGCAATTTTTGCCCTGCTGCTTTCCACTTCGGTAGCCGCCGGCCTTTCCGCCCAATTGCCCGATGCACTCGGCGTACAATTGTATTCCTTCCGGGAACAACTGAAAACCGACGTACCCGGCACCCTGCAAAAAGTAAAAAACATGGGTTTCCGGACGGTGGAAACCTCCGTTTTTAAAGATATGAGCGCAGCCGGCGCAAAAAAACTGCTCGATCAGTACGGATTAAAAGCCGTAAGCACCGGCGCCGATTTTAACGAATTGTCTGACCCGGAAAAACTGGCCGCCGTGATCCAAAATGCGAAGGCCCTGGGATCGGAGTTCGTGGTTTGTTACTGGATCCCCCACCAGGGCGACGATTTTACGATCGAAGACGTAAAAAAGGCGGTCACAGTGTTTAACGCCGCCGGTAAAACATTGAAAAAGAACAAGTTAAAACTACTGTATCACCCCCACGGTTTCGAATTTCGCCCCTATGGAGACGGCGTTTTGTTCGATTATCTCGTGCAAAATACACGCTCCAGATATTTCAACTTCGAGATGGATATTTACTGGATCAAAAGCCCGGGGCAGGACCCGGCCGCCTGGCTGCGCAAATACCCGAAGCGCTGGAAAACCATGCACATGAAAGACCAGAAAAAAGACACACCCGGCGACCAGAACGGCCATTCGGACGTGGAATGGAACGTGGTGGTTGGCACCGGCAACCAGGACATGCCCGCCGTGATGCGGGAAGCCAAAAAGATCGGCATCCGGTATTATTTCATCGAAGACGAATCGTCGCGTTCCATAGAGCAGGTGCCGAAAAGTGTGGAGTACCTGAACAAATTCCTGAGCCCGGAAAAAAAGTAATAGATCCGCCCTACATATTCCCCTTTAAAATCTGGTTCCAATACAGCCAGGGTAAAACGTATCGTTTGAGCATCCACATGCTGAACCGTTCTTTCGACTGGTCGAAAGGAAAGGTTTCCGTCGGTTTGTTGTCGTAATCGAACTCTGCAAGCATCAGTTTGCCGTACCCGGTTACGATCGGGCAGGAACTGTAGCCGGTGTATTTACCGGCCAAAGTTTGGCCCTTCATGGCGGCGAGCAGGTTTTGTACGAGCACCGGCGCTTGTTTGCGCACGGCGGCGCCGGTTTTGGAATTGGGCATCCCGGAAGCGTCGCCGAGGGAGAAAATATTCGGGTATTTCACGTGTTGCAGCGTGAATTTGTCCACATCCACCCAGCCGTTGGTATTGGCCAGGGGGCTGTTGCGTACAAAATCAGGGGCGCTTTGTGGCGGCGTGACGTGTAACACATCAAAATGTTGTTCTTCGGTTGTCACATTGCCCTGTGCATCAGTGACTTTAAAAAAAGCGCGTTTGTTGGGGCCGTCCACTTTGACCAGGTCATGTTTAAAATACGTCCCGATACCGTAACGTTTTACCACTTCCCGAAGCGTTTTGGCGTATTTTTCGATCCCGAAAATGACCGAACCCGCAGAGAAAAAATCAACCTGAACATCGCCGGCCGGCCTGTTGCGCCTGAAATAATCACCTGCGAGATACATGATTTTTTGTGGCGCGCCGCCGCATTTTACCGCTCCGGCCGGGGCCGTGAACAAGGCCCGGCCTTTTTTCAGGTTTTTGATACATTCGAACGTATAGGGCGCCGTATCAAATAAATAATTGCTGCAGACCTTGTTTTTTCCCAGTGTTTCAGGGAGCCCTTCGACCTGCGCCCAGTTGAGTTGAATACCGGGGCAAACCACTAAGTAGTCGTATGCAACAGTAAGTCCGGCACGAGTGACCACGTTGTTTTGTTCCGGCTGAAAGGTCGCTACGGCGTCCTGTATCCAGTGCGCCCCCTGAGGTATATAATCCGCTTCGGGCCGAACCGTATCACGGATATCATATACGCCTCCACCCACCAGCGTCCAGGCAGGTTGGTAGTAGTGTTTATCCGACGGTTCGATAATGGCAATATCCAACTGGCGGTTTGCATGTAACAATTTGGCGGCTACCGAAATACCCGCGTTGCCTCCGCCGACGATGACGATCTGGTGTTTCATATTCAAATGTTAATTACTCCATTTTTTTCTACTGCATAGGTAGCGGGTATTCCATCGCAGGTTTGTGACAAAAATCACAGTACCCGGTGACTTTTGTTTTTCAGGAGCCGATTTGCTCCATTATACCTTTGTACAGACATTGAAGCAGGAAAATCCGTGCGATAAAAGCGGGTTACGGGCATGCATTAATTACTTGAAAAACAAACGTTTACATATGACGCCACAGTTCTTAATCGACTTCAAAGATTTTATCAGTCAGCCCTGGCCATGGTGGGTTGCGGGGCCATTGTTATCCCTGATCATGTTTGTTTTGCTCTGGTTCGGGCACGAGTTCGGGATATCGGAAAATTTCCGGTTAATGTGTGCTGCCGACGGCGCGGACGAACTCAACGAGTTTTTCAAAATTAACTGGCAATCAGGCATTTGGAACCTGCTTGTAGCGCTGGGCGCCGTATTCGGGGGGTATTTGGCTTCGCACTATTTCCTGTCGCCGGACGGCAATGTGGCCCATGTATCGGCAGCGACAATGACTTGTCTGCAGGATGCAAACTTTCAATTCAGCGAAGGGAAGGTGCCGCTGGTGCCGCATTTTTACAGTTGGGAGTATTTATTCACCTGGCGCGGCTTGCTGATTATCGCAGGAGGCGGTTTTCTGGTCGGTTTTGGTGCGCGTTACGCAGGCGGGTGTACGTCAGGCCATGCCATCAGCGGATTGTCGGCGCTCCAGTTGCCATCGCTGATCGCCGTAGTCGGTTTCTTTTTGGGCGGTTTGTTCATGACACACCTCCTGTTTCCTTTCATTTTTTGAATCATTGTCCACTATGAAACAGTCGCGGTATATTTTGATCGGTATTTTGCTGGGAATGGTCCTGTATAAAAGTGAAGCCGTTTCGTGGTTTCGGATTTACGAGATGTTCCATTTTCAATCCTTCCACATGTACGGTATCATCGGTTCTGCGGTGCTCACCGGAATTGTACTGGTGCAATTGATCCGGCAGCGTCACCTGAAAAATCTGGAGGGAGAAGAGATTGTTATTAAAGACAAAAACAAATCGGTTCCCCGGTATCTGCTGGGCGGGTTTATTTTTGGTATGGGCTGGGCCCTGGCCGGCGCCTGCCCGGCACCCATGTTTATTTTGCTTGGAAGCGGGTATACCGTATTTGTCGTTTACCTCGTCATGGCAATGACCGGTACGTATGTATACGGGTTGTTGCGGAAGCGGTTGCCGCAATAACGCTAAAGGCGCCCGGGTTGTGTAAGGAAGTTGCTACACCCTGTTTTTCCAATCCGATCCGGCAGGTTCCACCACCTTCAACTGCCGTTTGTGGTCGAGGTGAAGCCGCAGCGCCAGGAGAGCCGCCACTTCCGCTTCGTCGCGGTGGCTGTCGATGAGTTTTTCAGGGGTGTAATAATGTTGCACAAAGTGGGTGTCGAAATCGGCCGACGCAAAAGCCGGGTGATCGAGTACGAACCGGCCGAAGGGCAGGGTGGTTGCCACCCCTTCCACCTCGTAACCGGCTATGGCTTCCTTCATTTTTTGAATGGCCTCGTCGCGGGTGGCGCCGTGTACAACGAGTTTGGCCAGCATCGGGTCGTAATAAATCGGCACTTCCATGCCTTCGTCGTAGCCGCCGTCGACCCGAATGCCGGGTCCATGTGGCAGGCGGTATTTGGTCAAGGTACCCACGGAAGGCAGGAAATTGTTCAGCGGATCTTCGGCGTAAACGCGCAATTCGAGGGCATGGCCGTTGATTTGCAGGTCTTCCTGGGTAAAAGGCAGTTTTTCGCCGCGGGCTACCCGGATTTGCAGCTCCACGAGGTCGAGCCCGGTGATCATCTCCGTGACGGGGTGCTCCACCTGGAGGCGTGTGTTCATTTCCAGGAAGTAAAACCGGCGCTGCTCGTCTACCAGAAATTCGACCGTACCGGCGCCGACGTACCGGCAGGCCCGGGCAACACGAATGGCGGCTTCACCCATAGCCTGGCGCAGCTCCGGGGTCAGTATGGCGCTGGGCGCTTCTTCCACTACTTTCTGATGCCTGCGCTGGATCGAACATTCCCTTTCGAAGAGATAAACGATATTGCCGTGTGTGTCTCCCATTACCTGCACCTCCACGTGGCGGGGGCCGGTTACGTATTTTTCGATAAAAACGGAGCCGTCGCCGAAGGCGGAAACCGCTTCGGAGATCGCGCGTTCCATTTGTTCCTTCAACTCACCCTCCCGTTCCACGATACGCATACCCTTGCCGCCGCCGCCGGCCGACGCTTTGATCAGAATGGGATACCCGACGCGGCGGCCGATCTCTTTGGCCATTTCCACGTCGGTGATGGCTTCCTCGATACCCGGCACCATGGGTACATCGAATTTTTTAGCCGCTTCTTTAGCCGCCAGTTTACTGCCCATCATTTCGATGCTGTGGGGTTCCGGGCCGATAAAGGCAATACCTGCGTCGGCCACCATCTGTGCAAAACCCGCATTTTCACTTAAAAACCCGTAGCCGGGGTGAATGCCTTCCACACCCAGTTTGCGGGCGGCGTCGATGATTTTATCGCCGCGCAGGTAACTCTGTGCGGAAGGAGGCGGGCCAAGCAGCACGGCTTCGTCGGCAAAACGCACATGCGGCGCGTGGCGGTCGGCTTCCGAATAAACGGCTACTGTTTGTATACCCATCCGGCGCGCGGTCCGCATGATCCGGAGGGCAATTTCGCCCCTGTTGGCAACAAGTATCTTTTTCATATTTAACATGAGTATTTAATCCTTCAGCCGCATTTTTAAGGTTCGATACGCGAGCAAGGTGCTGATTAATGCAAGAAAGGCGCCTGTAAGCATCGCCGACCCCGGAAAATAAACGGGAGCGTCGGGGCCGGTGAAATACGCAAAAATTCCGGTCATCAGGGGTGGTCCGATAATGGTTGTGAGGCTCATCAGGCTGGTCAGTCCGCCCTGCAACTCGCCCTGTTCGTTGGATGGGACCTGTGTGGAGATAATGCCCTGCAACGAGGGTCCTGCGATGCCGCCGAGGCAATAGGGGATGAGAAAAACAAACATCATCCAACCCGAGGAAGCAAATGCAAACAGGGTAAAACCGATACAATACATCGCCAGACCGGCGTATACGCCGCGTTTTTGTCCCAATGCCGGAATCAGTACCCGAATCAGTCCGGCCTGCACGATGGCGGTAATCAGTCCGACCACACTGAGTGAAATACCCACCATACGTTCGTCCCATTTGAATTTTTCCATGGTGTAGTACGACCAGGCGCCCTGCACAGCCTGGGAGGCGATATACAGCAGCACCAGTGATGCCACCAGGCCGCTGATGACGGGATATTTGCGGAGTTGAAGCAGGGTGCCAACGGGGTTGGCCCGTTTCCAGTCGAAAGGCCGGCGGTTTTCCGGTTTGAGGGACTCGGGCAGCACAAACAAACCGTACAACCAGTTGATCAGGGCCAGGGCCGCCGCCGCAAGGAAGGGCGCCCGCGGGCCGTATTGTCCCAACAGACCGCCGATGGCCGGGCCAATGATAAAACCCAGGCCGAAGGCCGCGCCTACCATGCCAAAATTCTGTGCGCGTTTTTCCGGCGTGCTTATGTCGGCAATATATGCCGCACCGGTGGTGAAACTGCTGCCCATCACCCCCGCCAGCAAACGCCCCACAAACAGCCAACCGATGGTTGGTGCAAATGCCTGAAAAATATAATCGATGCCGAAACCGAACAGGGAAAACAACAAGATGGGTCTTCGTCCGTAACGATCACTCAGTCCGCCGAGCACAGGCGCACAAAGAAACTGCATCAGGGCATACGCAAACATCAGCCAGCCGCCGATCTGGGAAGCGTGACTGAGGGTCTCGCCTGTCAGGTGCATGATCAGTTTGGGCAAAACCGGAATGATAATGCCGAATCCGATAACATCGATCAGAAGGGTGACAAAGATAAAACCGACGGCGGCCGGGCGATGGAGCGACATACGATGCTGTTTGGGCGTGTCCGTTTCGTTTTTGTGGGGGACTGAAAAAATTTAACAATCGTAAAGTGTTAAAATTATTCGGCGCTAAACCTTCTATTAAGGGTTGCAAACAGGGTTTACTTTCAACAACAATCAGGGGGAATACCGGGAAAAATAGTCCACCAATAACTTATAAACAGCCTCCGTTCGTCCGGATTCGTACACCTTTCCCTCACATTCCCGCACCCAACGGATACCCCGTACTGCATTGGTCAGAAACACCTCGTTTGCGGTTAATAGGTCGGCGAAAGTAATGGATTTTTCACGAACCCCGTATCCCGCCGCTTTTGTTAAGGTGAGCAATAATTCCCGCATCACGCCGGTTACACAACCGTCGGTCAGCGGCGGGGTATACAACGTATCGTTTTTTATCCAGAACAGGTTGCTGTTGGTCGTTTCACAAACGCGGTCATACGCGTTCAGCAGGATCGCGTCGTCAAAACCCCTGCGAACGACTTCCATCGATGCGGCCACATAACGGGTTGCATGGAGGGTTTTTAACCCGGAAAACTGATCCACAGGAAGCCGCACAGACCCGCAAAGCCCCAATCGCAGGCCCTCTGAAAGCCATTCGTAGTGGCCCGACTCCAACATCTGTGCAGCGATGAGGAATTGAGGGGTATTGTTTTCCGGGGTGTAAAGTCCGCCGGAGCTGCGCCAAACCGTCAGCCGGGCCCGGGCATTTGCCCCTGCAATCCGGCGGATTTCATGTTCAAAAAATGCTCCGGACCAATCCGGCGGCGCCTCAAATCCCAACAACCGCAAACCCCTTGAAAGCCGCGCCCAGTGGTATGCCATCAGCGGCACACGGCCTTCAAAAACCCGGATCGTCTCGACCAACCCGTCTCCGTAGTAGAGTCCACGTTGTGCGAGCGCCAGGCCGTCGGGCAGTTCTTTGAACAGATTGGAATTCAGATTGAACATCGTTTCAGCCTTTTTTTAATCCCTTCCAAAACACTGATTTTTTCACCCTTTTAGTTTTGTTTGATTATGACCAGATTTTCTTTAATCATCGTTCGTTCCTTCGGCCTTGCCTCGGTTTTGAGCCTTTTATCCGCCACAATTTTGCCCGCTCAAACTACGGGTTACGTTGCGGAATGGCTGGAAAGTTACCACCTGTCGGGAAGTTTTCAACAGGTACAGATGCTGAGTATTGCGCAGGAGCGGACCGATCTGCAAACGGTGGTTGACCAGGCCACCATCCTTGAACCCGACCCCGCTGTGTTAAACCAGCTTCTTCAAACCGCACCTTTAACCATAACTTACACTATTCCAAATGCTTATGGAGAAACATTTGAACTCGAACTTGTAAAAACAGAAATACTGGCCCCCGGTTTTACATTGGGCAGCCTGGGCGCGAATGCCGCCGAAAATCTGCCCTATCAACCCGGACTTCACTACCGCGGCTTGGTGAAAGGCCGCTCGGGTTCGCTGGCATCGGTGAGTTTTTTTGAAACAGGCGTCATGGCCATGATTAATGACGGCAATGACGTATTTCAACTCGGCCAGTTGGAAGACGACCCGGGAAGGTACATTTTGTACCGGGTCCGCGACCTGAAGGCCGCTTCGCCGTTCACTTGTTTTACCGAAGATGAAAGCGCCGTTCCGGGTGAAGAATCCGTGGCGGACGACCGCGGGGTGGGCTGCAAAACCGTGCAGGTGTATTTTGAATGCGACTACAAGATGTACGTCGACAAGGGTTCAAGTACCACCAACGTCACCAATTATGTTACCGGTTTTTTTAATCAGGTTGCGACACTGTACGCAAACGAAAATGTAGGTATTGCCATTTCTCAAATATACGTCTGGACATCATCGGACCCCTATGCTTCATACGGCAGCACCAGTTCCGTGTTAAACGCTTTCCGCGCCACCCGGGGCACCAATTTCACCGGGAATCTGGCGCATTTCCTCTCTACCCGCAACCTTGGAGGTGGTATCGCCTATCTCGACGTCATTTGTTTTAAAAACTATGCGCACGGGGTAAGCGCTATCAATAATTCCTATCAAAATGTGCCGACATTTTCCTGGACGGTGGAAGTGGTGACACACGAACTGGGGCACAACCTCGGGTCGTGGCACACTCATTCCTGCAACTGGCCGGGCGGAGCACTCGATAACTGTTACACCCCCGAAGGTGGCTGCGCTTCGGGCCCTGCGCCCTCCAACGGGGGGACCATCATGAGTTATTGCCACCTGACCAGTTACGGCATCAACTTTAACAATGGTTTCGGAAGTGTTCCGGGAAACCGAATCCGGACGCAGGTTCAAAATGCATCCTGCCTGACCTCGTCCGGCACCGTGCCGGCCGGCCTCACGGCTTCTAACATCACCGGTTCGTCGGCCAAACTTTCATGGGGCGCTGTCGCGGGGGCGACCACTTACACCGTTCAATACAAAACCTCCGCCGCTTCCACCTGGACGACTGCCGGAACGAGCACCTCAGCCTCCTTCAATTTAACCGGATTAGCCGCCACCACCACCTACAACTGGCAGGTAAAAACCGATTGTTCCAACTACTCCGCAACCGCCAGTTTTACGACAGTCAGCGGCGGAGGCGGCGGAACCGCTTGCAACCCGCCGACCGGGCTGGCCAACACGAATATCACGGCCAGTTCAGCCACCCTGTCCTGGACGCCGGTGAGCGACGCCGCCAACTATACCGTTCAATACAAAAAAAACACGTCAGCGACATGGTCGACCGCAGGCACCACCTCCGGCAGCAGTTATGCCCTCAGCGGGCTGAGCGCCGCGACGGGTTACAACTGGCAGGTAAAAGCCAATTGTTCGGGCTACTCCGGGGTGGCAAGTTTCAGCACCCTGAGCAGCGGCGGGGGCGGCGGTTCGGCCTGTAATCCACCTTCCGCGCTCAACAACAATACCGTGACTGCCAAAACCGCAGCGATCTCCTGGTCGCCGGTGAGCGGGGCAAGCAACTATACCCTTCAGATCAAATACGCTTCTTCAAGTACCTGGTACACACTCGGCACAGTATCCGCAACACAAGTGACAATCAGTGGGTTACAGGCATCGACTTCGTATCACTGGCGGGTTAGACCCAGTTGTTCCACGGTTTACTCTGCCGCCAAACTGCTCACCACTCCCGCTTCACTGATCGGGGAGGAGGCCGAAGAAATCAGTGTGCCGGTCGTCAGTTACCTGCAATTGTATCCCAACCCCGCAGCAGATCACCTGAACCTGGAATATACCGGCGACATTACGACAAACACCGAAATACGGGTGCAGGACATAACCGGCCGTATGGTACTCCGGCAAAACTGTACGCAGGAAAATCAGGTGCTCGATGTGTCGCGTTTACAGGCGGGGCTTTACATTTTGTCGGTCACGAATGGAGAAAAACAGGTGGCGCAAAAACGGTTTGTGAAGGCGAATTGAGCCGAAACGCAGTGGTTTATCACGAAAGCAGAGCCAAATTATGAGGGCGTTTCATTGGTCATTGGACTTATGAAGCGCCCTCTGTCAAAAGGCTTTCAGCACCTGCGACCTTGCACTTATCCCGTTTTCATTAAACGCTTCTATCTGAAAATAATACGGCAGGTTTTTATCCATGCCGTTGAAGTAGTATTCATTTTTGCCGTATACCATAATACTGCTGTACAGTTTATCCGGTTCCACGCCGAAGTAGATGGTGTACCCGGTCGCCTGGTCATTCCATTGCCATTTCAGCCAGGCGTTGCGGGGTTCACTTTTGCCGCGCAACACCACAAAATGCTGCACGGTATCCGGCGGCATACCGGCGCCATTGCCAAAGACGCGGAATCCGCTGATGGCGAATTTGCCCGAAGGCATGTGGAGGTTTTCCAATTTTAAAAAACGGGTTACGACGGGTTTGGGCAGTTCCACGTAATCATGGGGCACGTCGGTTTGGTTGCGCGATTTGTCCACCAGCAGTTTCCATTTTTTGCCGTCGTGAGAGTGGTAAATTTTGTACTGGTGATACAATCCCGCTTGTTTGCCCAAAAACACGGCGTCCTGATCGGCGTAATTGACCTGCAGGGCCGAAACCGTGCAGGCGCCGCCGAGGTCGGTTTGCAGCCATTCGCCGGAATTGCCGGTAGCGGCACTCCAGTACGTTTTGATGTCTTCGTCTACTGCAAAATTGGGCGAATAGCCGCCCAGAACGGAAGAAACCTGCACGGGTTTGTTGTAATTGAGCAACATCCAGCCCGAAAAACGGCTTTGCAAGTGATCGGCTTTGCCCGAGGGTAAATAGTGCGGATAATCGCCGTAGGCCGTATTGCAGTACAGTACGTCGTCGTGGTCAAAACCCGCCGGCCAGATGCCCAGGCGCCGTTCGAAGTTGTTTTTTACCGAAATGGCGATCGTGGATACGTGCCACCAGTTGCCCGAATGATCCTGATACGTGGCGCCGTGGCCCGCGCCGCGTGCAAAGCCGCCGGGTTTGTAGGCAAATGGATTATGTCGTTGATATTCAAAGGGTCCCAAGGGTGATTTTCCGATATAAACTCCGTCGCCATAACCGCTGAATTCGGTGCCGGGTGCGCCGTACTGCAAATAATATTTTCCGTTGTGTTTGTTCATCCAGGCTCCTTCGATAAAGGGATCGAGAAAAGTATTGTCCTGGTGTTCGCCAAATCGCTCCCAGCCGTGCTGGTCGTCGTGCAGGCGGATCAGTTCCCGGCGTTCCCCGATCGGTTGCAGGCTATGGCGATCCACTTCCTGTCCGTAGATCGGGTACAGGTTGCTGGAGCCGAAATACAGGTACAAGCGCCCGTCGTCGTCCGGAAAAAAAGCCGGGTCCCAGGCGCCCGCCTGAAAGGAATCCACCGCTTCGGTCCAGCTGTCGCGCTGCGGGTCGGTACTCATCCAGAGCGGAAAATTTTTCGCATACGTGGAGCCGATCACCAACAAGGTATCGCCCAGGGCAAATACCGCGGGTGCACACAACTCGTCGTAGACCTTATGCCAGGGTTTCAGGAACCTGCGGGGAACAAAAGTCCACGACGACATGTCGTCGCTCCACCAATACCCCCACTGGTTGGTGGAGAAAAGGTAGTATTTGCCTTTAAACAGGGTGATTACGGGATCGGCTGTAGCGCGATGCCGGCCCATTTCCGAAAAATTAGGAATGGGCGTGTAGCCGTAGTCGAGATTGACGGGGTTGCAGTACGTTTTTGGCTGCGCCGGGGCCGGCAACAGGGTGGCAAAAAACGCGGGCAGGAGGAGGAGAATCCGTATACTTTCCATATCGGCACATCCGTTAACAAACAGCATTGGGATTCGGGTAATTGTCCGACTGATCCTCCTGCGTAGCATCCAGGCAGGCGAAGTCTTTTTCCAGGAGCAAACCCAGCGTTACACCCGGCGCCACCTGCACGTCGTTTTTAAAACCCACCCGGTCTTCTTCGAACCAGTTTTTGGCTGCATCCGCGGGGATGAACAGGGTGATTTTGTGGCCCTCAAACGTCGCTTGCAGGCCGTCGATCCCACTTTTTGACGCAATGGCGTAAACGAAGGTTTGTTCGGCGGCAGGGCCAAATCTGGTTTCCTCAGCCAGATAACCCGCCTCGCCGAGGGTCTTCACCTCGGTTTGTGTAAGGCGATAGCGGATAAAATTACCTTTGATGCGGATTTTCATATATGACGAAGTAACGCCAACCTCTGGTTGGCAGTCTGACGAAGCATTTCAAACCAGATGTTTTTGGTTACAAATATTTGATTTTCAACTAAAAAAATTTTACCAGCACACTATTCCCGCTGCGGCAAACAGCCTGGTTTCAGGGCAAAAATAGGGTTTCACTACCGGTTTCCGGTATACATATTGAACCGATTGTCGCGTAAAAAACCCACCAGTGTAATACCGAAAGCCGTTGCGGTTTCAACGGCTAAACTGGATGGCGCTCCAACGGCGCAAACGAAACGAATACCTGCCATGGCCGCTTTTTGCAACAATTCAAAACTGGCCCTGCCACTCAGCAACAGAATGTAGTCGTCGAGTGGTACGACGCCCCGGCGGAAATAATGGCCGATGAGTTTGTCCAGGGCATTATGGCGCCCCACGTCTTCCCGAATGGCAAGCAGCCGGCCCTCGCGGCTGAACAAGGCGGATGCGTGCAGGCCGCCCGTAGCGTCAAATGTCGCCTGCTCGCGACGCAGGCTATCGGGCAAGGAGTATATGATTTCCGGGTCGATGGTCCAGTCCGCCTTTTTGCCTGGTAATGAACAATTTGCAACGGTTTTTACCGCATCGATCGAGGTTTTTCCACACACGCCACAGCTGGACGTCGTGTAAAAATGGCGCTCTAATTTTTGGAGGTCAACCTTCAACCCGGCGTCGAGCGATACCGTGATGATATTTTCGCCACCCCGTATGCCCGCAATATCGGACGGCTGCTGCACGATGCCTTCGGTAAATAAAAAACCCGCGGCAAGGTCGTCGTCAGCGCCGGGTGTGCGCATGGTGACGGAGAGGTTTTTTACAACACGCGCTCCTTCCGGGCCGTATTCCAGCCGAATTTCCAGGGGTTCTTCCACGGCAAGAATATCCGGCGCATCGCCGGCCTCACTACCCTTGTAGCGCCGAACCGACACTTCTTTAACTGCTTGATTTCCCATGTTTTATTCGTTGAAAACTTCGGAGTGTAAATACAAAGATACCTGAATAATTCATGGGGCAGGTGCCGTAGTGCGAACTTCAGTTCGCATAACGTGACGAACTAAAGTTCGTGTTACATGACGAACTAAAGTTCGTGTTACGTGACGAACTAAAGTTCGTGTTACGTGACGAACTAAAGTTCGTGTTACGCGCTGCCTACGGCTCCCGGTCTTTCTTCCGTACCGTCGCTTTTTGCATGATTCCGGCGAAATTCGGTGGGAGTCATTCCGGTCGCTTTTTTAAAGGCCGTATTAAAAGAGACCTTGTTGTTAAACCCCACGGTATAGGCCACCTCGATGACGTGCAGATCGCTGCGGGTGGTTTCGGCCAGTAATTGTTTGGCTTCCTCGACACGAAGCTGGTTGACATATTCGAAAAAAGAAGCGCCCAGATGTTCGTTGATGACCTGTGAAACGTGGTGTTTGCCGGCGTTCAGGGCATTGGCCAATTTTTCCAGGCTGATCTCCGGGTCGTGGTAATATTTTTCTTCAAACATCAGGCTGTTCAGGTGCTGCAACAACGAACGGCTTGCTTCGGGGGTCAGTCCCGAGTTGCGATACTTGACCGGAGCGGAAGGTTCCAGCCATTGATAACCCTCAAATACCGATTGCTGGGTATATCCCGAGTACGCGATCAGGTAGATAAAAGCCGTCATGGCGGCGGAGATGTGGTAATCCCGGCTCAGGTTGAAAAAAGGGAAACGCGCCAAAATAAAATAGGATATGTATGCCAGTACAAACCCCGAAAAAAAGGCATTGAGCGTGACCGCCCAACGTGTTGTGGCCGCCACACGAGGCTGACGACGGATATACCGGAAATTCCAGGCGGCATACCCTACCATGAACGCTATTCTCCCCCACAATATGATCTGGTAGGTTTCTTTACTGAACGGAAACGGCCCTTTGCCCAGCATCGCCGCTGTTTTTTCCACCCCGCTCATCGTATACCAGGGCATATAGGCCAAAACAGCCGCCAGAAACGGAATAAAATGCAAGCCGTCTTGCCA
This sequence comes from Lewinellaceae bacterium, assembly GCA_016713985.1. Lineage (GTDB taxonomy): Bacteria > Bacteroidota > Bacteroidia > Chitinophagales > Saprospiraceae > M3007. Next base: position 39,229 of record JADJOD010000007.1, read on the forward strand.
CTTCAGCGCTTTTTGCTCGTAAATGGAGCGCAGGTAAAGCCATACCAGCGGGCCGAACAAAAAAGGAAACTGTGCGCTCAGGTCGGCAGCATGAACAAACCGGAACAAATAATTCGTCCAGTACAGAACATACTCGCTCAGGGTAATTGCGAATAAAAGCAGCAGGCTGGCCAAAATACGGTTGGCTTGCCGGTTGCCGCGGCGCCATCGGAACAATACAAAGGCGATAAAATATCCCTGTACGGCGGCGATCAAAAATACGATCGTCCAGGTATTAAAAGAAGGTACCGGTGGCATAGTAGTTTTTGTTTCACCCAAAAGTATAAATCAACCGCAGGACTACCCTGTTTCAGAAGGATGGAAAAGGTAAACTTTATCGGAATTGACGTTTTTGCAGGCTGGCAAAGGCAGATTTGAGCATCGTATTCACCAAACACAAAAACACATGAAGTACGTTTTTCTCATCCTTCTGCTCTTTCCCTGGTGCCTGAAGGCGCAAGGTTTGTTCACCAAAGTAACCGATACCGGCAACCCCGTTGTCACTTTTATCAATACGGCAGCCACGTATAAAGGCGTCGTATGGATCGACCTTGACCACGACAACCTGCCCGACCTTTTTGCCAGCCAGCGGTTTTTGTTTCACAACGACGGCAACGGCAATTTTACCCAACTCGCCAATGTAAGCGGGGCCACCACCGGGCAGGGCGCAGCGGGGTCCAGTTGGGGTGATATCGACAACGACGGGCACCCCGATTGTATCACGGCCAGCCTGATCTCCGGTCTGCACCACAACAACGGCGACAACACCTTCACGCCCATGACCACTTCCCTGCCGGATTTTACCGATTACTCCGCCTGGGATTGCGCTTTGGCGGACGCCGACAACAACGGCCGGCTCGACCTCACCTACGTTCATGCCAACGGATTCCACACGACCGGGCCTTTCCCCTGCCGTTTTTACCTGCAAGGCACCGACGGCGTTTTTAACAAGGTCACGGGACACGCCTTCACCTGATTCCCTGGGCGCTTACACCGTTCCGGTTTGGGCGGATTACGACCTCGACGGCGATATGGATCTGTTTATCGGCAGCGGACCCGTGTCCAACCCACCCGGGGCCCTGCCCGATTTTAACTACCGCAATATGTTGCAGGAAACCGGGACGTTCAGCCTCGAACGGCTTACTTCTTTTCCATTTCTGGCGCCCCAGGACGGCCAGACGTACAATTTTGTGGATGTGGATAATGACGGTGACCTGGACGTGTGCCTGACCAATTTTGCGCTGGCGCCAACGCGGTTTTACCGCAACCAAAACAATGTGTACCAAAACGAAACGACGCCGTTTACCATCATTGCAAGTCACCTGGCCAATTGTTGGGGCGACGTGGATAACGACGGTTATCCCGATGTTCTGATGACGGAAGACGGCAATACGGCCGTTAAACTTTATCGCAACAACGGCAGTGGCGGTTTTGGCGCCGCAGCCGTTGCCGGCACGGCAGGCGTCAAGGTTACCGGCATCGCAATGGCCGATTACGACAACGACGGCGACCTCGATTTTTATACCAACGGCCCGACCGACGCCCGGGCCCTGTTTCGCAACAATACCCTGGCCGGCACCCGCGCCTGGGCCCAGTTCACGCTGGAAGGCACCCAAAGCAACCGTTCAGCCATCGGTACCACCCTGCGGCTCAAAGCCAATATCGGCGGAAATGATATCTGGCAGATCAGGCAGGTCACGGCACACAATTCCTTTCAAAGCCAAAACGACCTGCGCCAGCATTTCGGCCTGGGCGACGCGGATGCCATTGATTCGCTGGAAATCCGCTGGCCATCGGGTTTAACCGAATCGTTTAGTGGATTGGCCGTCAGAAATTTTTACAAAATCGTTGAAGGACAGGGGATTATACCAACCGTTGAACCTTCGGCAATCAATATTGCCATAGCGCCGAATCCGGTTTTCCGGGAGTTTGTGATCAAAACGGAGGAAAAAATTGAGGGGGTGGAGATCTTTGATGCCCACGGCAAACTGATCCCGCTGCAAACCACCCAACTGGTGGATTCCTGGCGGGTCTGGTTGTACGGCAATCCGCCGGCCGGGGTCTATTTTCTCCGGGTTCGTTTTGACAACGGGGCTTTGGCCACCAAACAAATAGTGAAATTTTGATTTGATCGTTGAGTCTATGAAAGCAGAAAGAGCGCCCGTCGTAACGACCGGGCGCTTTTTTGTCGATAATGGCGCCGGTGTCATCACCAATAGTCTGCAATACAGGATATTTTTGTCGGTCGCCAAAAAGGTTTTATCCTATTTTCCATACAAACAAAATTCAAACAATACTTTTGCCAAACCTGCACATCACAGTATTTGCATTTTTAAACCAGGTGTAACAATTATTCAGCATGGAACTCATTATTGAAAACCTTACGAAAACATATGCCAATGGCGTTCAGGCGCTCAACGGCGTTTCACTGACGATTCCCCAGGGTATGTTCGGTTTACTCGGGCCCAACGGGGCAGGCAAATCAACCCTCATGCGCACTGTCGCCACCCTCCAGGACGCCAGCAGCGGCAGTATCCGCCTCGGCGACCTGGACGTAAAACAACACGAACAACTGCGCCGGCTGCTCGGCTACCTGCCCCAGGAATTCGGCGTTTATCCGCGGGTGAGCGCCGAGGTCATGCTTGACCACATCGCCCGGCTCAAGGGGCTCGCCAACAGCCGGGAACGAAAAGAGGTGGTGGAGGCACTGCTGCAAAAAGTCAATTTGTGGCCGGCGCGAAAACGCAACCTCGGCACTTATTCCGGCGGCATGAAGCAACGTTTCGGCATCGCCCAGGCCCTGCTCGGCAACCCCAAACTCCTGATCGTGGACGAACCAACCGCCGGCCTCGACCCCGCCGAGCGCAACCGCTTTTACAACCTGTTGAGCGAGATCGGAGAAAGCACCATCGTAATACTCAGCACCCACATTGTGGAAGACGTGCAGACGCTGTGCAAACGATTTGCCATTATCTGTGGCGGCGAAGTGTTGTACGTGGGCACCCCGCACGACGCCGTAAACATGTTGAACGGGAAAATATGGGCCAAATCCATCCCCAAAAATGAGGTGGAGGAATACCGGGCCAACTACCGGGTGATTGCAACCAACCTGAACGAGGGACGACTTTTTATCCGGATTGTGGCAGACAGCAATCCGGGCAACGGTTTTGAAGCAATGGATCCCTCGCTGGAAGACGTGTATTTCAACGCGATTTCAGAAAAAATGGACCTCGTGACCTTGTAAAAAAGGCATAACGTCATTGGGTCATTTTGTCCATACGTCAGCAGGTACGCAGGTTGCAATAAGGAATACCCTTTATCCTGAAGACGCTCCACCGTCAACCGTCAACCGTCTACCGTCCACCGTCTACCGTCCACCGTCTACCGTCCACCGTCAACCGTCCACCGTCCACCGTCCTATGTTTTGGTCCGTATTTTTGTTCGAACTTCAATACCGGCTTCGCCGTCCGGCCACTTATATATATTTCCTTGTTTTACTGTTACTTACGGCTTTAATAATTGCCAACGGCGGCACAGCGGCCAGTGAAAAGGTATTTCACAACGCGCCGGCCACCATCAGCTGGTATATGTCGCTGCTGGGTATTTATTGCGTGCTGATCAGTTCGGCCGTGATGGGTGTACCCTTGTACCGCGACATCGAACACCAGACAAAAGAATACCTGCTTTCCACACCCGTTTCCCGGGGCGCTTATTTTTGGGGGCGTTTTTGGGGTTCTTTTTCCATTTTGGTACTCATCAGTACGGGCGCTATTGTGGGTTATATCCTGGGTAGCTGGCTCGGCCCGATATTCGACTGGTCGAAACCCGAACGTTTCGGCCCCAACGTTTTGGGTTATTACCTCTGGCCGTTTGTCACCATTTTCCTGCCCAGTCTGCTGTTTACAAGTTGTATTTTTTTCGGTCTTGTTGCCCAGACGCGCAACAACCGGGTGCTATATTCTGCATCCATCCTGCTTTTTATCCTGTATTTGCTGGCCAATTTTATGGTCAGCGACCTGGAAAAACGCGACCTGGTGGATTTGCTGGACCCCTTCGCTTTTAACACCCACCAGAATGCAACCAAATACCTCACTCCCGCCGAGCAAAATACACAACTCGTCCCGATAAGCGGCAACTTGTTGTGGAACAGGATTTTATGGACCGGCGTGGGTTTGTTGATCATACTGGGCATATACTTCCGGTTCAGCATTCAGGGTTTTGTAGCCGAGCGGAGCCGCGGCAAAAAAATCAAAAAAGAAGATGCGGGTGGCGCTCCGGAGCGGGCGCCGCTGCCCGCCGTGATCAGGTCGTTTTCCAGACGCCTCGACTGGTCGAACCTCTGGAACCTGGGCAAACTGGAATTCCGAAATATTCTCCGGGATACGTATTTCATTTCCATTATTCTGGGCGCGCTTATTTTCCTGTTTCTCGACGACTGGATCGGCAATCTCCAGTACAGTGTGCCCGACCGGCCCCTTACCATGAACATGCTGCTGTTCAAGACCTATAATTACAGCATGTTCGTGTTTATCCTGCTGATGTTTTATGCCGGCGAAACGGTGCACCGCGACCGCGCCACCAACTTTGCCAGCATCGGCGACGCATTGCCCGTGCCGAACTGGGTGCAGTTGGGTTCCAAATTCCTCGCCATCACGGGTGTGTGCCTGATGATGGCTACCCTGCCGATGGTCGTGGGTATGCTGGTGCAGATACTACATGGGTATTTTCACTTTAAGTTTGAATTCTATCTGATTGATTTATACCTGATTACGTTCTGGGATTATTTGCAAATGGCCTTGCTGGCGTTTTTTGTGCACGCACTCGTCAACAACAAATTCATCGGCCATTTTGTCGGGTTGGCGATATGGATCGTGATGTTTGTTTTGCGCGGGTTCCTGGAATACAATTACAACCTCGCGTTTTTCAGTTTTAAACCCGGTTATCTGATTTCCGATATGAACGGATTCGGGCACTTCGGGCAGCCCTTGTTCTGGTTCAATTTGTACTGGACCGCTTTCGGGTTTATGCTCCTCTTCCTCGCCGCCCTGCTTTGGACGCGTGGAACCGAACAAAGCCTGAAAACGAGGTGGCGGGCTTTCCGGCAGCGCTGGAACCCGCGTTTCAGCATTGGGCTGGCGGCCCTGGCGATCGTCTGGCTCGGCAGCGGCAGTTTTATTTACTACAATGTCAGTGTGTTAAACAAACACCGCAGCAGCGACGAACAGAAAAAAATTCAGTCGGAGTACGAAAAACGGTACAAAAAATACGAGCGTATTCCGCAGCCGAAAGTAACTGACGTGATGTTGTACGCCGATGTTTTCCCGGAAACCCGAAGCATCAATATGCGGGCGGTATTGAAGATAAAAAACAAAACCGACCGGCGCATCGACTCGCTGCACCTGCTTTCGAGCGACGGGCAGCGATACAGTTTACTTTTTGATAATCAAGCACTTGCAGCGTCAAAATTCGATCTGATGCCGCGTCCGGCCATGACGTTTTTTTATTCCAAACCCGATACGGGCGGTTACCGCATTTTTGCACTGCCCCGTCCCCTGATGCCCGGCGACACGGCCACACTCGAAGTGCGCACCAAAATTGAAAACCCCGGCTTTGTCAACGACGGCTACCGCCGCGAGGTGCTGCACAACGGCACCTTCACCGGCGGAAGTATTCCTTCCATCGGTTATGACCAGAATCTGGAGATGGAAAGCGACGAAGACCGGAAAAAATACGGCTTGCCGGAAAAACCCGACGACCTGCCGCCCCACCGCGACCCCTACGGCGAGCGTACCCTGTTGTTCAGCGACGATGCGGACTTCATCACCTTCGAATGTATCGTCAGCACCGTGCCCGACCAGATCGCCGTAGCGCCCGGTTACCTGCAACGGGAATGGACGGAGGGCAACCGCCGCTACTTCCACTACAAACAGGACAGCAAAATCGATTATTTTTTCAACGTGGTGTCGGCCCGTTACGAAGTGCTTCGCGACAAATGGACCTCACCCGACGGCAAAGAGGTAAACATTGAAATATTCTACCACCCCGAACACGCGTTCAACCTCGACCGCTTTGTGGCTTCGCTGAAAGACGGGCTCGGCTATTTCCATAAAAACTTCGGGCCCTATCAATTCCGGCAGGTGCGTATTCTCGAATTCCCGCGTTATGCGGTATTCGCCCAATCCTTTCCCAATACAATCCCCTACTCGGAAGATTTCGGCTGGTTTGCCGATTTCAGCGATCCCAATGATTATGACTACGCTTACTACGTAACAGCCCACGAACTGGCGCACCAGTGGTGGGGGCACCAGGTATCGCCCAATGCCACCCGCGGCGCCAACCTGATCTCCGAGTCCTTAGCCGAATATTCCGCGCTCATGATCGCCAAACAAAAATACGGCCCCGACAACGTGCAGCAATTCTTGAAATACGACCTCGACGCTTACCTGCGCGGGCGCGCGGGTGAGGACAAAAAAGAAAACGTGTTCATCAATTGTAACCGGCCGTATCAGTGGTACCGGAAAGGAAGTATTATCCTTTACGCCTTGCAGGATTACGTCGGTGAAGCCAAACTAAACGGCGCCATCCGCTCCTTCCGCGACAGTTTCGGGTTGAAGGAAACGCCACCCTTCCCGGGCAGTTACGACCTCTATGATTTTGTAAAAAAAGCGGTACCCGATTCATTGCATTATTACTTAGACGACTCGTGGTTGAAAATTTCTCTGTACGAAAACCGCATCCTGAGCGCCAAAGCGAAAAAAACGGCGGACGACCAATATGAGGTAACCCTCCAGGTGAAAGCCCGGAAGATGTATGCCGACGAAAAAGGCAACGAAACGGAAGCGCCCGGCACCAACGACTATGTTGATATCGGCGTTTTCACCGACGAAAAAGTGGAAGGCAACGGCAAAAAAATCACCCAGCCGCTTTACCTCCAAAAACACCGGCTGGCAAACGGCGAACACCGTATTACGGTCACCGTGAAGGGCAAACCGGTAAAAGCGGGTATCGACCCGTATAACAAACTGATTGACAGGGTGCCGGAGGATAACCGGGTGGATGTGGAACTGGAGTAGCGCGAACTTTAGTTCGCACATTACGATGGAACGAACTGAAGTTCGTATTACGATGGAACGAACTGAAGTTCGTATTACGATGGAACGAACTGAAGTTCGTATTACGGTGAGACGAACTGAAGTTCGTATTACGGTGAGCCGAACTTCAGTTCACTTCCTTCCGGTTGTTGTTCCGCTTCGTATCCGCCAGCCTTTTTTCCGGGTCAATGGTGACCGATTGGAGCGCAGTAAGGGGTTTTTCCAGGCGGATATCATAAGTATCCGTCAACAACGGCCAGGGATCGTGAAGAACAACATTTTTTTCAGCGGGAAAACGTTTGTTGCCGTATTGCACATCGACCGGGATATAGTGCAGTTCGGAAGTACCGTCTTTATATTCCACCAGTATCTCGGCGGGCATCGGCAGATCGCCGTGGTTTTTGAAGGAAACCAGGGTAGCCGATCCGCCGTCCGGAGTGACATTTTCCACGCCGTAGTCAATCGTTTTTAAGGTTTTGATCCAGGCGGAATAGTACCAGTCGAGTTCCATTCCGGAACTGCGTTCCATGATCCGGATAAAGTCTTCGCCGGTCGGGTGTTTGAATTGCCAGTCGGCGTGATAACGCAACATACCTTGCGCAAATGCCTCATCACCAATAATATAGCGCAACTGCCAAAGAAAGGTCTCCCCTTTGGCGTAAGCGCAAAAGAAGTAGGTTTCGCTGCTTTTGAACTGGTTGGCGGGGGTGGAAAGTGGTTCCACAACAACCGTTTTGTTTGCGCCGACGTATTCCGTAGCAGTCCGGCTATAGGTCTCCACCTTTTCCGGGTTGGCATGGCCCTGAATTTCCGAGGCGGCATAACTGGCGAACCCTTCGTCGAGCCAGGGGTATTCGTTTTCGTTGTTGCCCAGCATGCCGTAGTACCAGTTGTGCATCCATTCATGAACGGCGATTCCGACTAAGCTCAAATCCTCTTCCGGGGTCTCCATGAGGGTAATCATCGGGTATTCCATCGCCCACTCTCCTCCCTGGATAAAGGAAAACTGTGGGTAGAGGTAAGGGCCGTAGGTAGCCTCGATGAAGGGCAGGTTTTTTACGGCGAAGTCCTTTATTTCGGCGAACAAAGGTGTGATGCGCGGCGACGGCTGGTAAAAAAAATGGAGCGTCAGGCCATCCCGGGCCCTGATTTTTTCATGGGTGTATTCCGCGTCGGCCGACCAGGCAAAGTCGTGCACGTTGTCGGCCTCGAATTTCCAGACATTGACAAACCCGTAGTTGGGCGGCGGCTTCACACCTTCGTCTTCATAGCCGAACCCCAGGTTATTGCCGTTTTTCAGGAGGCCGGTGGCGGCTACCATGTATTTTTTCGGCAGGGTAATATTGACTTTATAGGAACCGAATTCGCCAAAAAACTCGCGGCTGTAATACGGATCGGCGTGCCAGCCCGAGCGGTCGTATGCGCACATTTTCGGGTACCATTGGGTGAAGGTGTACGCCACGCCATCCGTACTGTTGCGCCCGCCGCGTTTGATGGTTTCGGGCACCTGCCCCTGCCATGCAACGTCGAAAACATCGTAATCGCCCGGCTTGAGCGGGCGGCTCAGTTCCACTTCCAGGATGGTTTCGTTGACTTTGTAGGAAACTGCGCTGCCGTTTTGTTGTACGGAGAAAATATCCTGTTTACCCGTTTCCTCCGGTTTCAGATCGAACAGTTTTTTGTTCGTCAGAAAATCGTTGCTGTGTTTGGCCCATTTGGCGTAGGCGCTGTTCGGCTGAAATGCATTCCAGTACAGGTGAAAAAACACCCGTCGCAAGGTGTCCGGAGATTGATTAAAATATTTGACCTTGACACGCCCCTGCACCGCATGCGTCTGGTCGTCGAGTCTTACATCAATTTGATATTCAACACGTTGCTGCCAGTAACCGGAAGGCGCCTGCGACATTAATCCCGCCGCCGGCAAAAGCAGCAAAATGGCCATATAATGTTTCATCATGTTGTGTTTCTTCAATTTTTCCCGGCCTGCGATTTTGCACTCGGCACAGGAGGTTTCATACGCGCCATTTCCAGTTCCAGTTGGTATTGTTTTCCGGAAAACAGTTCGATATTCTGTTGCTCGTAGGTCACCATGCCGGTCAGCTGGATACGCAGGTCGTATTTGCCCGGCGACACTTTGAACAGGCAGCGCCCGTCCCATTGTGATATCCTGCCGTGCACCTGGGACGGCGCCTTGCGCTGAAGCAACACCGTCGCTCCGAGTACCGACTCGTCGAGGTCGTCGTGCAGAAAAACATTCAGGATGGCCTTATTGGGGTCGTCGCCGTTTGTTTCCGTAAATCCCAGCAAGCGGTTTTGAGGCGGAACGGGCACCGAATCGGGGCGGACGCCACAATAAGCCCCTGCGGGAGACAGCAGCAACAGACAAAAGAAAATAATCGGTTTGTATATCATGGCAATAACCATTGGTGTTCGAAACGGCAAAATGCCCGGTTGGACATTTGAAGTTTAAAAAATCGAGCCAAAATTAGTGCAATCTGTTTTTTATACAACATCCTGACAATGAATCATTCCCGTAATAAACGTTTTTGGAGGGTTATTGACCGGCCCACCATTTCCTGAGTTGCAGTTGCCCGGGTGTTGCATCCTGTGCAGGCCGGAGTGTGCGTTTTTTTTCATCAAATGTAATACCGGCTTTCTCTAAGTAATTTTTCAGGGGTAAAGGTTCGGCGCCTTCCACATAATTCTGGAAAAACACGCGGATCTCCGGGTAGGTCATCGCTGCGATCGTATCGAATAATTCATTGTCTTTGAAGGGCTTATCTTTACCATACCTTTTGGAAAGATCACGCATCAATTCCTGCGTTCAGTAAACGCCTTCCGACAATTCGCGCAATCGGATGTCGAGGCAGAGGTTTACCAGGGCGCCTTTCAGGTAAAAGTTATAGTATTGATCCTGGCGCTCCATCGTCGAGCGGCTGAGTTCGGTCAGCGGAATGTTGTTGTCGAAGTGCATCATGTCGTTCGTTTTGCGCTGCACCTTCGACAGGAAATCTTCGAGGGACTCGATACCCTGTTTGACGGGCATATGCAGCATAAAATATTCCGTCATGCCTTCATACAGCCACAGGTGCTGGGACATCGTAGGCGCCAGAAAGTCGTAATTTTCAATTTCCTCCGAGTGTACGGTCAGCGGGGTCAGGATGTGGAAAAACTCGTGGCTTGCGATACCGTATACAAACCCCTGTAGCAAGGTGGAATCGAGTGTTGAATTCAGCAGGCAGAGCGTGGAAGTTGCGTGCTCCAGGCCATCGCCGGTGTATTCGCCCTTCCGGTTGTGCAAGCTGTGGTAGAACAAAAACGTGTAGCGGTCCACCGGCAAAGTGCCGCCCAGGTATTCACGTTGTTTTTCCATCAGGGGGCGGATCTTGCGGGCGATATCGGGAGCAAGTTTTGTTCCGCTACCGGCGTAACAGGCCACGGTGACTAACGTATTTCCGATCTGCAAATTCACGGTATCGGGCCGGGCGTAGAGGATCGGGTTATCCACCAGTTCGCGGTAAGTACCGGCCGAAAATTCGTCCTTACCCGGTGCTTGCGAACGCCGGTTGAGGGAAGTGGCCGCATAAAAATTTTCCGGCCGCTCGATGGTGACAAATACCGGCCATTTTTCCCCGCCCGTAAAATAACCGAATAGCGTGTTGTTGTTGATAACGAACACTTTATCTTTAGAAAAAGAGCTTTCAGCCGAGCGGTAAAACCCTTCCGTGACCCCGCTGCCGAATTCTTCCCAACCGTCGTTGACGTCGTACCTGATCTCGCTGATCTTTTGTGCGTTGCGGATTTTCCAGCTGTTTGTGCCAATTCTTTCCACCGGCAGCGTATCGGTTCCCGACAGGGCCTGAAAATGTTCAATGTTGCGCCCGAAATCCATGGCGCCGTATATACCCGGAACGATGCGGGGAAAATTGAATACCGCTTCTTCCGTCTTGATACCGAACACCGTCAATTTTACCGCCAGCCTGTCCTCTTTTATTTCGTTCAGGTTGACCTCGTAAAAGTAATTGTTGCCGAGGTCGGCAGAATTGAGCAGCAGGCCCTTGCGGGAGCAGGAGGAGAGGAGGAGGAATAATAGGAAAAAATATTTCGGTGAATACATTGCAGCAGACGATGTTTAGTTCATGTTTGGATGATACCCCCCTACCACCGCCTCACCACCGCAAACGCCTTTTTTTCCCGTCGTGTATCACCCGTCGGGCCAAATAATTCCGCGAAAAGGATATAAATGCCGGGTTTTGCCCGTGTGCCGTCTCCGAGGTCGCCATCCCAGCGGAGGGCGCCTTCTGTACCGAGCAATTCCTGCCGCAGCAATTTTTTTACGGGAATACCGTCCGAATCAAATATGGTAAACACCGCCGAAAAACCTTCATCGGGCAGCGAATAACGGATATCCAAATAATCTTCATATCCGTCGTCGTCCGGGGAAAGGCGGCCCACGGGCAGGGTGATCAGATCGTCGCTTAAGGGAGCGCCCGCGATTTGGCGTTGAGAGTTGGGCAAGGTTGGCGTTCCCGGCGCGCCCGTCACCAGGGAGGAAGCGGACGTCCAGTTAAATGCGAGATTGGTGGGCGCTTCCACGTCGATACGTTCGAGCGCCACGCCCTCGCGGTCGCCGGACGACAACAAAGCATTGTGCAGGTCTGCGGCATAATTAAAAGAATCCACGACCACCGATTGTCCGTTTTTTGACCAGTAAAGGGCAATATTGCCTTCGCTGTCGTCGATCGACGGCAGGTCGTTTTCCAGCACATTTTCCGGGTGAATGTTGGCAAAGGTGCTGCGAATATTAAAAGGAAATTCCGTAAAAACGTGGTATTTGCCCGGCAAAAACAGTCTTTTGGAAGTAACCTGTGCGAGGTTGGTTCCGCCGGAAAAGTTGGCGATATAAAAATCCGGCCAGTTAAAAATTTTACTGCTCCGGTTGTAAAATTCCACGTAACGGCCGTTTCCGGTAGCGGGGTTGAACATGATTTCGTTGACGACAATATCCTGAAGATCAGGCTTTTCCGGCAATCCGGTAAAGGCGGTATCGGTCGCCGGCACGGCATTGCCCGCACAATCCGTCAGCGACGACGTCACCGTTATGGCATACACCGTCGCGGGTTGAATCGGTTCGTTAAGGATCAGCCGGACGATGGCCCGGTCGTCGGGCAGTTGTATGGCCGAGGTGATGGAGCGGGGCGGTTCAAGTTGGTAGGCCGACACGTTTTGTGCGGCGTTTTTCTCCACGCCCTCGGTGAAGGTCAGCAACAGGGACGACGACGATTCCGGGAAAGCGGAAAGCAGCCGGGGCAAAGTGGTGTCCGGCGTATTTTGAAAAGCCGCATTTTTAGCCGCAGGTGTTCCGCCGGGCAACAAGGGGCACGATTTCCAGTTGGGCCGGCCCAAACACGGCAATCCGGGGTTGACCCGTTCGAGCGACCACCCGCCGTCGTCTTTGCTGAGGTCGGTGTGCCAGTCGACGCTGTAGGAAACCCGGTCGATCACCTTGCCGCTCTGGTCGCTGAGGGTCAGCAGGTCTCCATCGTTGTTGAGGATTGTGGCGCTGATCGGAACACCGGCAACAGGGCCTGAAGTGGCCTGTTGCAGCATATCCTGGTTGGCTATCGCCGTCAGCGCAAGGTAAGCGCCGGGTGGAAAAAGCAGGGCAGGCAGGGCAACCGGCGCCCCTGTCCCATCCTGTATCCGCAATGTCGAAAGTTCGATGGTTTTTCCGGAACGGTTGTACAGCTCCAGCCATTCGACGTCGGGCAATCCGGCGGAAGGGTTGGGGTCGGCCATGATCTCATTGATCAGGATATCGAATTCTTCGGCTGCATCTATTTTTAAAAACTGAAAATCAGCCGTTTGTACAAGGCTTTCATTTCCGGCAAGGTCCTGAACGCCATTAGTTTGGAGGCTGTAATTGCCCGTTGCAAGCGGCGTTTGCAGGTTCAGTTGTACACTTCGCCGGTCGGAAAGCAGCACGGCCGACGCCGGCGCTCCTACCCCGGCATCGATGCTGAAATGGGCCGGGTCCACGGCGGAAAGGGAGTCGAGGAATTCATCAAAAACAGCCGTAACCGTTGTGGCATCGCCGGCGCTGGCCGAGAGCAGTGCCGGTGGTTGTGTATCGGGCACATCCGGCGCCACGGAAACATCGTCGAAGTAAAATTTGCTGATGTTGGAGATCGAATACACGCATTGAAAACCAAACCAGCGGTTCGCGCCGCCGCCGAACGTGGCGTCGACGACGCTGCATTGGGGCTGCAACGCGCCGGCGCCGGCGGCGGCTTCAACTTCCCAGGTTCCGGTGGCGCTGCGTTTTACCCGCAGCCGGATATCCGGATTGGCGGCGACAAGGCCGGGTTGGCCGGCGGCAAGCAGGTTTTGGCTCCGGCGTCCTGGCGAAACAAACGGAGTGCGTCGAAGCTGCCCGCTTCGCCGATTTCGAGAAAATAGGCGTTCGAAGCCGACAGATTCTGCTGGTCGGCAAGCAGGTAGATTCGCAACAAATTATTGTCGGAAGGGGCAAACGTGAGTTTAAAATGCAGGGTCCAGATCGCGCTGTCGGGTATGTTGCCCGGTACCACCAGCACGGACGATCCCGCAGCGGCGGCGGCAAGTTGCAGTTCACCCGCAGCGTTGACGATAAAATTTGCCGCATCGCCCTGCCAGGCCGGGTTTTGGGTAAAATCGCCGTCGGAAAAATCGTCCGAGATTTGGGAAAAAACACCGGGCAGGCAAAGGCCGATCCATAAAACGGTCAAAGAGAAACGTAGGTAGTTCATGCGTAAAGAAGCATTTGGTCGTTATATTATTTTGTGCGTAAACTTAGTTCAAATGCGGTATTTACTCTTTCTTCCGGGCCTGATATTTACCTGTTGCAACAATGAACCCACTCAAAATCAGTTAGTTGTAATTTTTCCAAAAATATCCTTACACGATACTCCCGGTGAAAACGCCGCGGCAATGCGAATACTCGCCGACGGCGAACACCTGACCGACCTGAATGAAGTGAGCCACTTCGAATCAGCCGTTTATTTTAATGATCAACGTTTCCAGTCGCCCTGGATAAAGGTAAAAACCGCAGATCATCAAACGGGATGGGTTTTCGCCGAGGCGCTCAGGCCCCTGCAAAAAGACACCGGCTGGATGTTGCAAAAACGCCTGACCTGTTATTTCGGCGCGGCACTGGCCGGGCGCCGCAACCTGTTTTTAAACAACCCACCCGCCCGAAACGACGCGGAACTCGCCGCTGCCTATCGCGAAGTGACGGCCCTGCGTGATACACTGATGTACCTGCTGGCGCATCGCACGGAGCCGGATGAAGCCGGTTTTCGCCCCGATTTTTCCTGGCTGACGGAGGTTTTGCCCCACTTTGTGTATCAAACTACGGCAAACGGTTCCCGGCCTTACCTGTTTGCCGACTACCGCTACTGGCAAAACCGGGCCGCACAAATCGGAGGCGCCGAAAGTATGGCCTTTTTTAATACCTGCCTCACGGCCTTTGCCACCGACAGCATCGAATCGTTTTTTCCTTGCTGGGCGTTTCAGGTGTCCGAACAGGACGCCGCGAGCCAACTCGGATTGAAAAAACACCTCGCCATGTTGCAATCCATTCAAACGGCGTCGGAATCGGGAACACTTTACCAGTCGGAAATTTTGCGGTTTAAAGAGGCCCTGCTGGAAGACATTTTGGATAAAAAAACGGTTTACTGGCAACCTGAGCCGTTGATTATCAATGAACTGGAAGAAATATTGACCCAAGCTTTTTCCTGCCTGAACGACCGCGACCGGATGGCGCTCTGGGCACGCCTGACCATGTTCGAACAAGCTGCCGCCAACGGGATAAAAGTAAATTTGCGCAGCGGCTTGTAGAAATTTGAGATGGGTAATTGTGTATTGGAAGGCAGGAGCCTTAGTTTTGCCGCCTCTTAGCAGCTGTTTAACCGACACATCACATGAATAAAATGATCGCCCGCTTCCCCGAACAATTGGAGGAAGCGTTGAAAATTGCAGAACGTGTTTCCTTACATAAACATACGGCCCCATATCGCTCGGTTTTTATTTCCGGACTTGGCGGCAGCGGCATCGGGGGCAACTTTGTCTCGGAATTCGTCCGCCCCTTGTGCAAACTCCCGGTTGTGGTCAGCAAAGGTTATCACGCACCCAACTGGGTCAACAAACACACCCTGGCCATTTGCTCCTCGTACAGTGGAAATACGGAAGAAACCCTGAGCACTTTCGAACAACTGCTCGCCACAGGCGCCAAAGTGGTGTGTATTGCCTCCGGCGGCAAACTGATCGAATTAGCAAAAGCACAAGGGCTTGATTATGTGCAACTTCCGACCGGCTGGAGCAGTCCGCGCGCTTGCTTAGGTTATTCGGTGGTAGCGCAACTCGGCGTGCTGCGTGCCGCAGGGCTCATCCCGCTGAAACTGTTTACCTCGGTAAAAAACGCGCAAAAACTGATCCTGAAGGAAGATGCCGACATCCAGAAGCGGGCGAAAAAAATTGCGGGATTCCTCGCTGAAAAAACCCCCGTGCTCTACATCGCCGACCATATGGAGGCTGTTGCGGTGCGCTGGCGGCAACAAATCAATGAAAATGCCAAAATGCTCGCCTGGCACCACGTGGTGCCGGAAATGAACCACAACGAACTGGTCGGCTGGCGCAACAACCGCCCCGATGTGGCAGTGGTGTGGCTGCGCAACCGCGACGACTTTCAGCGCACCGCCGTGCGTATGGACATCAACAAAGAGATCGTGGAACACTTCACCGGCAGTTCCATCGAGGTCTGGTCGAAAGGCAAATCTCCCCTTGAAAAAGCCTTCTACCTCGTCTACCTCGGCGACTGGATGTCTTATTTCCTGGCCGAAATCCGCGACGTGGACCCGGTGGAAATCAAGGTCATCGATTATTTGAAGGGAGAGTTGGCAAAGGTTTAGGCCGTTTTTTGAACAGGCGGAGGGTTTTTCTCCCCCTGCCCCCTCGAAAGGGAGACAGGGGGAGAAAAAACATACAATTATTTGATTTTCAAAAAATTATGACAATACAATTCGATCACACCCCCGCTAAAAAATTCATCGGGGATCACGAAATAGCCGCCATGGAACCCCAGGTTGCCGCTGCCGCCAGATTGCTGGAAAACCGCAGCGGCCCGGGCAGCGATTATTTGGGCTGGCTCGACCTGCCGCTGAAATACGACCGCGCGGAATTCAAACGGATCAAAGCTGCGGCAAAAAAAATCCGGAAACAAAGTGAAGTATTGGTCGTGATCGGCATCGGAGGCTCCTACCTCGGCGCCAAAGCCGCCATTGAATTTTGCACCCCAACCCCTCCCCTGCCCCAACGCGGTGGCCGGAAAAAACACTTCGACGTCGTATTTGCCGGCACCAACCTCAGCGCGCCTTATCACGCACGGATCCTGCAGGCCATCGGCGACCGCGATTTTTCCATCAACGTCATTTCCAAATCGGGCACCACCACCGAACCCGCCGTGGCTTTTCGCCTGTTCCGCCAGCAACTGGAAGAAAAATACGGCCGGCAAGGCGCCCGTGAACGCATCTACGCCACTACCGATCCCGCCCGTGGCGCTTTAAAAACCCTTGCCACACAGGAAGGTTATGAAACATTTGTGGTGCCGGACGACGTGGGCGGCCGTTTTTCCGTGCTGACCGCCGTGGGCCTGCTGCCCGTCGCCGCCGCCGGAATCGACATCGACGCCCTGATGCGCGGCGCGGCAGACCGTGCAAAAGCGTACAAAAAACCGTTTGCTTCCAACGACTGTTACCAGTACGCAGCCATTCGCAACGTGCTGAATCGCAAGGGAAAAGACATCGAACTCATGGTCAATTACGAGCCGCGCTGTCACTACGTCGCCGAATGGTGGAAACAACTGTACGGAGAAAGTGAAGGCAAAGACGGCAAAGGTATTTTTCCGGCATCCGTCGATTTCACCTCCGACCTGCACTCGATGGGGCAATATATTCAGGATGGTCGCCGCAGCTTGTTCGAGACGGTGCTGGAAATTGAAAGTCCCGAAACGGATTTCAACCTGTTCAAAACCTCCGACGACCTCGACGGGCTGAACTACTTAGCCGGCAAATCGCTCGATTTTATCAATAAAAAAGCCGCAGAAGGCACCCGGATGGCGCACACGGACGGCGGCGTCCCCAACCTCGTGATCCGTATTCCGGAAGCGACGCCTTATTATCTCGGGCAGTTGTTTTTCTTTTTTGAAAAAGCCTGCGCGGTGAGCGGTTACCTGCTGGGAGTCAATCCTTTCGATCAGCCGGGTGTGGAGGCGTATAAAAAGAACATGTTTGCCCTACTGGGAAAAAAGTAACCCGTTTATTGGTATCGAACATACGCGCTCGTATCCGTTAAATGAAAATAACGGGCCGGTAATTCGTCAAAGGTATAATTCCGGAATTCACCCAAAAACAACCGCGGGCGGGTAAACAGGCTGTCAAAACGTTCGGGCGCCTCGTCGACCACGATACAACGCGCGCTGTCGGGGTGCTCCAGCGCGGAAAGCATCAAAAATTCGGTGGGGGTGCCCCAGGAAAGGATCAACTTGTCCATCAGAACCTGTTTTTCCGACAAAATGAGTTTCCGGTGCGGCAGGTTCGCCGTTTTTTTCAGGAAAGAACGCTCCCACGCCATCCGCTCCGTCCAGGAACGATGTGTGGTATAAATATGGCCGATCCGGAGGAAAATCATGGCTCCCAGGATGGCGATCATCCATCCCGTAGCGCGAACTTCAGTTCGCATGGACTTGTCGGCGCGAACTTCAGTTCGCATGGACTTGTCGGCGCGAACTTCAGTTCGCATGGACTTGTCGGCGCGAACTTCAGTTCGCATGGACTTGTCGGCGCGAACTGAAGTTCGCGCTACTGCCGGCAGCACCTCAAACACCAGCGGCACGGCTGCAAACACCGACAGCGGCAGATAAAGGTTTTCTAAGTAAAACTGGTTGTCACCCCGGTGAAACGGCACGTTCACCAGCAGCACAAAACCCGCCGGGAACAACATACAAAGCCCGGTTTTCCAGTAGTTTTTCTTTCGGAGATAAAAAACGGTATTCAGCAGCACGACGGCCGGCAGCAGGTAATAATCGTGTACACACCAGCGCAAAAAGTCCCTATTACTTTGAATATCAAACCAATGTGGCCACATTTCGCCGAATGCCTTCGCCCGTTCGAGCGACATCGTATCGTACCAGTCCGGTTTTAATACCTTGTATTTGACAAACAGGATTGCCATAAAATACCCAGGGCCAGCAGGTACAGCGCCCGGAACCCTCGTGGAGCAGTGTTTCCCAGCCAGAAGAACACACTGCAAAAAAGCATGGCATACAATACCAGCGGGTGGAAATAAAACGCCGTCACTAATGCGCCGGCCAGCAGCGGAAATTCCCACCAGCGCAGCGCGTGAATGTCGCCTTTGGCGTGCAACCAGGCCAGCACCAGCACCAGGAAAGCGAGGCCTGCGGCATTTCCGACAACCAGTAAAACGTGTGGGTGGTCATCAAAGTAGACAGCAACAGGAGCACCAAACCCCATTGCCACTGTTGCAACCAACGCGTAACCAGCAGAAATACAACATAATAGTAGATAACATGCCCCAGCGAATAACTCAACAAAACCCCTTCAGCGGCAGACCCAGTGCCTTGAGCCATCCAGGGAAAACCTGCGTACAAGCCGCCCCGAACCGCCCGCTTTGAATTTGTAAAGTGCCTTCCCGAAGGATGTGGAACGTCTGGAACGACATGTCCATAAAAGTCATACGCTCCTGGTAAAATACGCCGGCCAGCACCGCAAGTGCAGCGTAAACCGCCGTCCCGAGCCGGAAAACGGCGCGGTGGTCGATAGAGGACGGCGGGTGATGGGCAGTTGCGATCTCCGGCATGGCGCCAAAGGTAATGCGAACTTCAGTTCGCGCCGCCCCGGTGGACCTGGTTTTGACAGGATAAACATGATTTACAGGTTCAGGGCGCCTGTTTGCAGCGAACAGGGGTAGAGTCAAAAGTCAGAGGTACTTTATTTTGGTTTTAAACGGGGAATATAATTTTGAATCGCGGCCGAACCAGACATTCCAGGTTTTGAAAACCTGGAATGTCTGCGCATCATCCGAATAAAATTTCTCCCAATACACGACAATAAACAGCCGGTGGTGTGCTGACTTAACTCGCCAGTGATGGGCTGACTTAACTCGCAAGTGATAACTCGCAAGTGATGGGCTGACTGCCAGTCAGCCCATCACTATAGCGCATCCCGTTTTTACGTCCCGCTTCCATCCGTTTACGTTGTTTACCCACCCGTTTGGGTCATTTATCACAATTTTTAGGTCTTGAATCCGAGCGTTTAGGTGAGCAGACGTAAAATTTTACGTCCACGACCTAAAACTTTAGGTTCCAGGCCTAAAACTTTGGGTCCGGAACCTAAAAACATCTCAAAACAACGTAATCGTTTGGGTCGGGAAAGCGGCCGTTGGAGGGGAGTGTTTTAGTGTTTTAGTGTTTGGGTGTTTTAGTATTCACGCCATTTATGGGGCGCCATGATGTTTTAAAAATCCGTTCCAATCCGTGCAATCCGTTGCATCCGTTTTCCCATCCTGTTTATACTGCGGGTCACAACCTGGGTTAATCAGGTCAGTCGACAGGAACAATTACTATTTTTCCAATCTTTCCGTCGTAATCTGTCCGCAGAACTTTAAGTCGGACACAAACCCTGAAACCCTTAAACCCCCGAAACCTTTAAAACCCTGAACCCTGAACCCCTTAAACCCGCTCGATCACAATCGCCGTTGCGCCGCCGCCGCCGTTACAGATCGCGGCAAGGCCTAATTTTCCACCTTTGTGGTGTAAGACGTTGTTCAGCGTAGTCACGATACGGGCGCCCGAGGCGCCGAGCGGGTGGCCGAGTGATACGGCGCCGCCGAAGGCGTTGGTTTGTTCGTGATTGATCTCCATGACCTGTTCGAAGGCCAGCGTCACGACAGCGAAGGCTTCGTTGACTTCAAAAAAATCGATGTCGTTTTTGGAAACACCCGCCATTTTCAGCGCCTTGGGGGCCGCTATGGTCGGGGTGGTGGTGAACCACTCGGGTTCTTGTTCGGCGTCGGCAAAACCGCGGATTTTGGCGACGGGTTGGAGGCCAAGGCGTTTGACCGCGGCTTCGCTGGCAAGGATGAGCGCTGCGGCGCCGTCGTTGATGGTGCTGGCGTTGGCGGCGGTCACGGTGCCGTCGGGTGAAAATGCAGGGCGAAGTCCGGGAATTTTATCGAACATAACCTTTTTAAATTCCTCGTCTTCCAGTATTTGCAAGGGGTCGCCTTTTTTTTGTGCGATATGTACGGGCACAATTTCCGATCCAAAAAAACCGGCTTCGGTGGCTGCAGCGGCGCGTTTGTAGGAATCGATGGCGAAGGCATCCTGCGCTTCCCGGCTGATGTGGTATTTCGCGGCGGTGGCGTCGGCGCAAAAACCCATCGCTTTTTGGTTGTACACGTCCGTCAGGCCGTCTTTGGCTAAGCCGTCCACCATTTCGGCGTTGCCGTACTTGTAGCCCCAGCGCGCGTTGGGCAGGTAATACGGGATTTGCGACATATTCTCCATACCGCCGGCCACCACGATGTCATTGATACCCAGCATAATACTTTGGGCGCCCAGGGTAATGGCTTTCATGCCGGAAGCGCACACTTTATTGATCGTGGTGCAGGGCACGTTATCGGGTAAACCCGCAAAACGGGCGGCCTGACGCGCCGGCGCCTGGCCGAGGTTGGCACTGACGACGTTGCCCATCAGTACTTCATTGACCTGGTCGGGTGGCACACCCGCTTTTTCAAGCGCTCCCTTGATGGCCGTTGCGCCGAGCTGGGTGGCGGAAACGCCGGCCAGCACTCCCCCGAAACTGCCGATCGGCGTACGTACGGCAGAGATAATATACACTTCTTGCATGGTAAAAATTTAGTTAGAACAAAAGCGCGGCAAAATTACATCCATTTTTTGCCAATTCAGATTCAGAACCATGTTTGGCAAAGGAAGGTTGTAACTTGAAATAATTTTTTAAAAACGGCCACTTGATTGTTTTTGCTCTTGATTTAAAAAAAATGATTTTTTAGTTGTTCTTCTGTTTGTTGTTATTGTAAAATTTAGTATAACTTTACAATCGAAAATTGCGATTATTATTTGTTAATTTATAATTTATTAAACATGACTACGCTCAAGAATTTCTCCCCCGCGAAGCCTACGCAGCCTACATTCTGGGTAGCGTATTCGTCGATGTCCGCGATAATGTCGGGACGGATGCCAAAAAAGTGGACGTACGGCAGGTAATTACCCTTCCGTTCAGCGAGCTGGACCAACGTTTTGGAGAATTGCCGGCCAACTGCCCGGTGGTGCTGGTGTCCAATGTTGGCAACAAGGGAAAACAAGCCGCCCGTTTTTTACTCGAACACGGCTATACCGACGTCGCAAACGTCGACGGCGGCATGAAAGCCTGGGAACAGGAGGGTCTGCCTATTCGGTAAATCCTGTACACGACACAAAACAAACACAACTAAAGCCCGCCTGCCACCCGGCAGAGGGCTTTTTTTATGTCCATTGAAAGCTTTTCACCGTTTCAACAAAAACCCGCACACCGTCCAGCGGAGTATCGGGGTATACCCCGTGGCCGAGGTTGGCTATATGCCGCCGGCCAAATTGCCGGATCATTTCCCGGGTTTCCGCTTCGATAAGCGCCGGGGGAGCGTACAGGCAGCAGGGGTCGAGATTGCCCTGCAATACTTTGGCCTCGCCCGCGCGGGCGCGGGCAAAAGCAGGCGGGGTGTTCCAGTCGAGCCCGACCACCTCGCAAGGCAGTTCGCCGATATCTTCGAGGGCAAACCAGGCGCCTTTGGCAAACACCGTTTTCGGCGCCTCCGGCAAGGCCTCGCAGATTTGACGAAGATAAGGCACGGCAAAGGTTCGATATTGCGCCGGCGGCAATTCACCCGCCCACGAATCGAACAACTGCAACAGGTCTGCGCCCGACGCAACCTGTTGGCGCAGGTAGGCAATGGTGGTATCCGTAATTTTTTGCAACAGGTTGTGCGCCAGGGCGGGTTGTGTGTACAACATGCGCCGGGCTTTGGAGAACGTTTTGCTTCCGCCACCTTCCAGCATGTACGCAAAGATCGTCCAGGGAGCGCCTGCAAAGCCGATCAGCGGCACACGGCCCGCCAGTTCACGCCGTGTGATCCGAAGCGCCTCATACACGTATTCTAAGCGGGCGGCGGCTTCTGCACCTGCCGCCAAACTCGTTACATCGGCCTGATTTTCAATAACTTTTGGGAATCTCGGGCCTTTTGATTCGATCATTTCATAATCCAGCCCCATCGCTTCCGGGATCACCAGAATATCGGAAAATATGATGGCTGCATCCACGCCGAGTTCATCTACCGGTTGCAAGGTGGCTTCTGCTGCGGCTTCCGGCGTTTTGACAAATGTTTTAAAATCGGGAAAACCGGCGCGTAAAGCCCGGTATTGGGGCAATATTCGCCCGGCCTGGCGCATCAGCCAGACAGGAGGGCGTTCGGTCTCTAAGCCGGCGGCGGCGCGTAAAAAAAGCGCGGGGTGGGCTGGAGGGGGGAGTATTTCGGCCATTTTGATGTTTTGTTGTGCGGCAAAGGTAACACGTAGAGGCGGCGGCGGCGTAAAAAAACCTCCCGCGTTTCGAAAAACGGGGAGGCTCAACAAGCAAAGGTTTGGATTAATATACTCTGTGTAGTTGAACGGAAATCTTTTCCGTCCGGATGTTTCATGCTCAGGATGTTCCGAAGAAAATTATTCAACTATGAATTTTTTCACCAGCAATTTGCCGTCCGATTCTATTCGCGCGAAGAGTATTCCTTTTCCCAATCCGCTGATATCGAGTTGGTTGTTTTGAACAAGTGTGGTTTGAACAATCACTTTCCCTTGCGGGTCGAACACCGTAAGCCGGCCGGCGGCGCCTTTCAACAGGTCGATATGCAAAAAATCTTTCACCGCACTCGGATACACGTTGGCCAGGCCGGCGTCGCCGGGTTCGTGCGAGGCGACTGTGGGCAACAAAACAACACTTTTGGTGGCGATCAATACGTTGTCGCCGGTATTTTTTCCATTGCCGTTGGCTGCGAGGCTCACAAAATAAAAGGTGGCCGTGTTGCCGGTAATCGAGGCGGGCGCTTTCCAGGTAAAAGACCAGGATATGCTGCCGTTGCTCAGGTTTTTGGGCGTTGATTGCCGAACATACTGCCGGCCGCCGGCAGTGCCCAGAGAGGTGCCGGAGCCGGTACTCAGGGTTCCACACTTGGCGTTGCTGTTGTCTAAACAGGTCAGTTCAAATCCCGCGCGGATCGCATTGCTCGTATTGGTCAGGTTTACGGTATAGGATTGGTTGGCAACGATGGTATCCGGCACGCCGCTGATCGTTACGGAGCCCGTGTATGTGCCTCCGCTGTGGCAGCCCGAAGCGCCGCAGGTTGTTTCACCGGGAGCGCCTGTGCGGGCGGTGGGCGGGTTATTGGGATCCCGCATGGAGCCGGTTAATACGTACCAGATGACAAAAAGTGAAAAAGAAACGCTTAAAGATTTGATTTTCATTGAATTATTTTGTTTTGTCTGTAAATAATCCCTATTGCTGATACCCGTTTTTGGCCCAACAATCGATTTTTTGAATGATCGCGTCACTCAACTGGGCGCTGCCATCCGGCATGGGTTTGCAACCCGATCCGTGGTGAATACTGCACAGGCAATTGGTGTTTTGAAAGGCGGATTTGGATGACGCGAAGGTGGTCAGATTGATATTTTCAGACTGGGTCAGGGCATCGTGACAGCCGGAAGTGGCGCATTGTGCGTCCAGAATGGCTTTAATGCTGTTGGTGTAGGTATTCGCCGAAGCATCGATTCCGGTACAATCGGCTTGTTCCGGGTAGTCCGTCGAATTGTCTTTTGCGCAATTGCCCAGCAAAGCAATCAGCGTTATTATCAGGCTGAATTTTAAAAAATTTCTTTTCACAGTGAATTGATTAAGCAGGTGAGGAATTTGTTTTTAAAAAGCGCCTCCCGACCATTTCTGACCGGGAGACGTATACTATGCTTATGGTAAAAAAAACTCAAAAACGCCGGGCGCGATTTATCCGCCGTGCCCGTGATGACCGCCGCCGCCGCCGTGTCCGCCGCCGTGTCCGCCGCCGCCGCCATGATGACCACCCGTGGAGTCCGGATGCGGGTGATGCAAACTATCCGGGTGCGGGTGCCCCAAAGAATCCAGGTGATGATGGAAAAGCGAGTCCCAGTGATGATGCCCCAAAGAATCCAGGTGATGGTGGAAAAGCGAGTCCCAGTGATGATGGCCCAGAGAATCAACATGCAGGGAATCGCCGTGGTGGTGAAAACCGTGATGATCACCGCCGCGATCCGAAACGGCTGATTCATAAGCGGTTAAATCGGAAAAAGAGGAAGCATCTTTCTGGCAGGAATACACAACCAGTAACAGTAAGGTGGATAAAAACAAAAAATTCTTCATTAGAAAACTGTAATTAAAGGTGACATACAAAGCGACATTGCCTTGTTGTTTGACCTCACGAGTTTCCTTCCGAACAGGTTGCGTTGCCAAAAGTTAAAAAACCGGAACGGGCCGTAAATTGCCAATATTAGCAGATTTTTCGGCTCAGTCGAACTTGTACTGGATACCTCCTCTCAGCACCACCGCGTCGAAAATGGAATCATCGGCGCCTAAGCCCAGGCTTTTGGAATAGTCCGCCGAAACCGAAAAAACCCACCTTGGCGTTTCATGTTCCAGGCCGATTCCCAGTCGCCATATATTATCGAACCACTTGGTATCCAGTTTTTTAGCGAAAACATCATTGGATTGATTGCCCGGACCGCCGCCACCGGGGCCGCCACCGCCACCCGGACCGCCACCGCCGGGACCACCGCCGCCGGGATCATTATCCTTGATTCGGGCGTAATAAACCGCCGGGGACATTCTCATCCAGGTATGATAAGCCCGAAAACCGGGGCGGATCCACCATTGCACTGGCAAGGTGTAACCGATCCCCAAACTCAGGTGCTGGCTGCGCTGGCTGCCTTCTATGCGGGTCAGTTCGTGGTTGGGGTTGACAGGAATCGAAGGCAAATGGCAATTTTCCAGGTAGCGGTTCGATTTGACCTCATAATGCAGCCAATCCGCCGAAGCGGCCACCCGGAGGTGGGGAAGAACCTCATATTCAGCCGCAATGCCCGAACCCGTTATTGCAGAAATTCCCTTGTTTTGGGACTGGGGCAAACCCGCTACCGCCTGCATACCCAGCCGGAACCGGGAGTAGTTGTGCCGGAATGGTTTTGTCAGGGGGGCAGACGCCACAACCGTCGCAAGAGGGGCTTTTTCTTCCGGAGCAAGGCTGTTTACGGGTAATAAGCGAATAGCGACGGGCGGCAGACTCGTTTTGAACGCTGCAATGCCGGAAGTCCTGCATGCTATCCTGCGTGTGACCGGCAGGCCGGGTGATTTCCGGCAAGTCCGGGATATTCCGGGACATGATTGTGCCGGGTGTTTCCTGTTTTGCCGCGGTGTTGCCGGCCGGAATGTATTTTCCGTGGCCGGCGGTTTTGTTTAAGGCATGGGGAACAGGGTAAGACGGGTAATTCCGGAGTGATTTATGGTCGTTTTCCGTTGTTGTATTTTTTTATTGTATTTACCTGATTTTCAGTTTTCATACACTGTATTGCCGGCCTTTTCGCCGGACTGTTTTTCCTGTAAAACGATTACCTGATGTTGCAGGGCCCGGTTTTCCTGCCGCAAGTCGTGAATTTTCCATACCAGCGTACAGATCAGCACCAGCGATACGGCGGCAGCGGCTTGCCACCAACGCAAGCGGGAAGCAGCCCCCTGTGCGCCGGTTTCAAAAGCGTCTAAGCGCCTGGAAAGTGTTTTCCAGTTTTTATCCTTTCGGGGAAAACGCCCCTCTTCGTCCAGTTTTTCTGCAAAAAAGTTGTCAAAATCGCTCATATTTTCCTGGAAAATTCAAAGTCGTTAATGAATAGCGTTTTTAAATGCTGCCGGGCCCGGGCGAGGTTTGATTTGGAGGTACCAACGCCGATCCCGAGCATTTCCGCAATTTCTTCGTGTGAATGCCCGTCCACAACAAAAAGGTTAAACACCGTGCGATACGCCGGTGGCAGGTGGTCGATCATAGCCAGCACCTGCTCGCGGGTGAGGTCTTCCACAATCCCGGTATCTGTTTCCACTTCGTGCCAGGCCTGTAGTTCGATGGCGTCAATGGTATTTACGCCCGAACGCAGGCGGTCGATGGCGGTATTGATGACAATGCGTCGCAGCCAGAACCGGAAGGGTTGTTCGCTCGAATAGTGGTTCAATTTTGTAAAAACCTTGAAAAATGCGTCGTTGACCACTTCTTCGGCATTTTCCAGGTTGCCCATATAACGCCGGGAGATCGTCATGGCATAGTTATAGAACAACGCAAAAAGCCGTTGCTGGCTCGATCGCCTCAACTGGCGGCAGCCCTCGAGAATCTGATCGAGTTCGGCATCGTGTTCTTTCTTAAACTTTCCGGAAAAAGACATCAGCGAGGTGGCGATATAAATTATGGGATAACGACACTTCCATCCCGCAAATATAGTTCCGATGATTCAGAAAGCCGTAAATGTCTGGCTCATTTGAATTGTATCGCCCGGACCGGGGCTATTTTGGAGACTAAGAAAGTGGGAAGGATGAGAAAAATCAGCGTAACGGCCAGTGTACCTGCGTTGACCCCCAATACGGCCAGCCAGTTGATCTTTACCGGAGCATAAGCCAGGTAATAATCCGCTTCGTTGAGCCGGATCAGGTGAAACTTGTCCTGCAGGAAGCAAAAACCCAGGCCGATCAGGTTGCCCCAAAACATACCGGTAAGGGTAATGACGGCGGCGTAGTACAAAAATATGCCTTGTATCCGGCCGTTGGTTTCGCCAAGCGATTTCAGGATGCCGATCATGGTGCTGCGTTCCAGTACAAGCACCAGCAAAGCGGTGACCATATTGATGATAGCCACGGCAAGCATCAAACCCAGGATAACGATTTCGTTCAGGTCCTGCAATTGCAACCATTCAAAAATGGACGGGAATTTGGAACGTATGCTCACGCAGAGGAGGTCCGGCGGCAATACTTCCTGGTAGATATAGTCATTGTAGAGGTCGAGGTCGTGCAAGTCATCGAGCCATATTTCAAAACCCGCGACCTGGGTTTCGGTCCAGCCCAGCAGGCTCTGTACCTCGCGCAGGTCACAAATGGCAAACTTGCGGTCGTATTCCTCCAGTCCGGTTTTGTAAATGCCGCACACTTCGAACCGCCGGCGCAGTTGTTCTCCTTCTTTTACGAAGTAAACGATAAATTTATCACCCACACCGACCTGAAGCCGGTCGGCCGTCTGGCGGCTGATGATGATATCCCGGGAGGCCGCGGAATCGGACCTGGCGATGGGCCGGCCTTCCAGCAGGTAGGGCGTCAGGTTGGCCCAGTCGAAATCCTTGCCGACTCCTTTGAGCAGGATACCTTCCATCGCCGTTTTGGTGCGGATGATCCCCGGTTTGTGGGCAAAAACCTGGATGTGCCGGATACCGCCGCGTGAATGTTGTTCCCGCTCCCGCCCTGTCTCAAAACCCAGAATGGTTTCGGGTTCGGTGTACGTGATACTGCCCACCGTATCGAGGGCGGGGTAAAAATCCTGATTCTGGTCGATGGGCACCGGTTCGAAAGAGAGGGAATACACCGTATCCGAAATGTGGATATGCCCCCAGAATTCGAATATTTTACGGCTGATCTCGCTTTTAAAGCCGGCAATCAGGGCAGTTGCAGCGATCATAACGGCCACACTCAGCGCCACCGCCACAATGGCGATCCGAATAATGATCCGGGAAAAGTTTTTTCCTCCGGAAAAGGCGATGCGGCGGGCAATAAAAAGAGGGAAATTCAAATTCGGATAAAGATTTTATTAGCGGTTGAGAACGGGGCTTGTGGTTTCTTCTGCTGCGCCGAAGCGATAACCCAACTCAAAAACACTGTTGACAAAACGTTCGTCCGAGGCATAGGACAAACGGGAGACTTTTGTCAACGCCACCTCCAGCCGGCAGGACAAGGAAAAACGCCCGAAGATACAGGCGAGTTCGACCGGCAAGGTAATTACGGCGGGTTGAATGGATTTGTTTTTAAATTTCAGGTTCTTTTTTTCGCCCTGAATAATCGCTTCTCCGTAGTCGGATTTTGACAATAAGGCACTTTGAAGACCAAGGCCCGCGCCGATTTGCCAGTGCCGGGCGATCTGGAAGGCCGGAATACAAAAAGCGGTGGCATTCAGGTTGGTGGTGATACCGATACCGGCGCCTAAGGACTGGCCCTGTTCATCCACAAATAATACCGGTTCGTCGTAGTAGCGCGACCGAAGCAGGTTGGCCTGCGCTTTCAAACGCCACGCGCCTTTCAGCGGTGCGCTCCAGGACACCCCGCCGCCGAATCCACCCAGCAACACACCGCGGCCTTCATCACTGGAATACCAGAGTATGGGGTAATAACCCTTTTCCGGCGCATAAAGCGGATAATATTCGTTGACGTTCAGGTGAATGGCCCAACGTTGGGCATTTGCCGAGTATAAAACACTGAAAACAAACAGGAGAGGTAAAACAAACAGTCGGGTCATGGTCATTCGAGGTTTAAAATTTCTTCTTTAAACGTGGCGCCGTCAAGTTTTGCTTCTATGTAATAGATCCCTTCTTCTTCCAGTGCAAACGCAAGCGGCCCGCCCGCAGGCAGGTTGGGGACGTTGATCAGTACTTTTCCATCCCTGTCGAGCAAACTGCACTCGACGGTTGGTGAAGAAGGATTGAAGGGGAAAAACACGTTGACCTGGCCCCGGCAGGGATTGGGAAATACGGCAAAAGGGAGTTCGGGGGTTGTATCAACTTCTTTGTTGCAGGCGCAGGCGAGCAGTGCAAGGAGCAGTACGGGGAAAAGTTTTTGGCGCATGAATTGGATTTTTCGATGCAAAAATAACACAACCGGCTATTCCGGCACTTTTTATGCAATGATAGGAAATATCGGCAAAGAGTTGCCTTGCTTTTGTTGCAAAACCTAATTTTGCCGCCGGTATCCGGAACGATTTGTCATAAAATATTATTTGCCGGAAACCGGTTTCCCATCACAATAACCCATTAATACACAACGAACACGTGGAAAGTGCACAACATTCTTTCTTAGACGAACTTCGCTGGCGTGGTCTGATACACGACACCACACCCGGTTTGGAAGAACACCTGAAAAGCGGAGTGGTCCGCGGGTACATCGGTTTCGACCCCACCGCTCCTTCTCTTACGATCGGCAACTATGTACAAATTATGTTGCTTACTTTTTTGCAACGTGCTGGACACCAGCCTGTTGTATTGATGGGCGGCGCTACCGGGCGTATCGGCGACCCCAGCGGAAAAGACGCCGAACGCGACCTGAAAAGTTATGAGGAACTCGACCGCAACACCGCACACCAGGCAGAACAGGTGAAGGGTTTGCTCGACTTCGACCCGGCCACCCCGAACTGCGCCCTGCTCCTGAACAACCTCGGTTTTTACCAAAACATGAGTGTGCTGGATTTTTTGCGCGACGTGGGTAAGTACCTGACAGTCAATTATATGTTGTCCAAAGAAAGTGTTCAACGCCGGCTGGAGACGGGTATTTCGTTTACAGAATTCAGTTACCAGTTGCTGCAGGGATATGATTTTGTACTGCTCCACCGCCAACACGGCATCAGCTTGCAAATGGGCGGCAGCGACCAGTTTGGCAATATCACGGCCGGCGTGGAGCTGGGCCGCAAAATCGACGACCTGAAACTTTTTGCCGTCACCACACCCCTGCTTACCAAGGCGGACGGAACCAAATTCGGCAAAAGTTCGTCGGGCAATATCTGGCTTGACCCGAACATGACCAGCCCTTACCGCTTCTACCAGTTTTGGCTCAACGCCGACGACCGCGACCTGCCCAAATTCCTGCGTTATTTTTCGCTCAAAAACCGCGCGGAAATCGAGGCCCTCGAGGCCGGCGAAAGCCCGCAAACCATCAAACGTATTTTTGCGGAAGAGATCACAGTGCGGGTTCACGGTCGCCGGGAGTTTGAAACGGTGCTGGCCGTCTCCCAACTGCTTTTTGATCCGAAGGCGGATGCGACCACCTTGCGCAGTCTCGACGCCCGCACCCTCTCCCAGGTGGCGGAAGAAATTCCCAGTCCCGCGATCGAGGCGTCTGTTGTACAAAACGGCGTTGGTATCCTCGATTTCCTCTCGGAAAACACCGGCATTTTGCCCAGCCGGAGCGAAGCCAAAAAAGCGATTCAGAACAACGCAATTTCGATTAACAAGCAGAAAATCAGCGATTTAAACGCTACTATTTCGGCAGAAGACCTGTTGCACGGGAAGTATATTATGGTGGAAAACGGGAAAAAGAACAAGTATTTGGTGCAGGCTTAGCCAATAAAAAGGATGGGAAAACGGATTGAACGGAAAATCAGATCCGTTTTCCCATCCGCCTGGCGCGCAGATCGTTACGATTTCCGGTTGCCGTAAGTGCGCAACAGTTCCTCCGCGTATTTTTTCATTTCCGCATAAAGTTTGGCGCCGAAAGGTTCTTCGAGGAAATCAGCCATGCCGTCCGTCAGTTGCCAGAGTGTAAAATCGCGGGTTTGTTCGCCCAACGGCGAATAATGGATATAACGCCGCCTTTTTCGGTGATCCGCACCAGGTGCATTTCGGTTTCATCTACTTTTACTTTCCAGATATAAAAATGATCAACCCGTCGAGGATTCGCGCCAAAAAGCGTTCGCCGAAAGAGGCATATTGAATAACCGGGGGATTGGAGTCGAGATTTTCATCAAGGATAACCATACCTGTTGCGAATTTTTTTTAGGTCCGGCCGCAAGTTTAGAAAGATTAGGCAGAAGGCGTTTAACGTTTTTTTAAAACCACCCCAACCTTTTCCTTCCGGGGAGTTGTCTTTGGTTGCAAACGGCGTTTTGGAGCATACCCGGGCTTGCTCCGGCGCTGTTTTGCGGATTTGAATACCCGTGAATAAACTCCGGTGCAACAACTGAATTTTACATTTTCAACCGTTTTGCTATGAAACACAAATCACTCCTGATCCTTGCCGGTGTAGCCCTGGCCGCCTTTCTCAGTGGCTGCCTGCGCGACGAATGTACTTCCACGCATACTTTTACCCGCTTCAACGCGGTGTTTAAAACGGCCTCTGAGGTCCGCGTCGGTATCAAGACGGAAGCGCCGCGCGAACTCCGCAACCCCGGCAAACTGTACGTTTTTGGTCAATACCTCTTTATCAACGAAATAAACGAAGGGATTCACGTCATCGACAATTCGGATGCCGCCAACCCGAAACAACTGGCTTTCTGGAGTATCCCCGGCAACGTGGACATGGCCATTCGGGGCAATTTTATGTACGTCGATCAATACGTCGACCTGGTGACCGTCGATATCAGCGACCTGCAAAACCCGCAGGAGGTATGCCGCAACCAGGAAGCATTCCTGTTGTACGGCGTTGATCCTCAACGCGGCTACTTAGTGAATTACGAACAAACCGAAGTCACGGAAAAAGTGTCCTGTGAAGATTCCCGCTGGGGTACCGGCGTGTTTTTTGAAGGAACAGACGTATTTATTTCCAACGACCTGGTTTCTGCCGCGACTGTCGACGGCCCAAAATCCAACCCGCTGGCCGCAGCAGGTATCGGCGGCTCCTTCGCCCGTTTTTCTATTGTCGACCAGTATCTGTACACCGTGGATAACGCCACCATGCGCATCTGGACGGGCAATTCCTGCCCATCGCTGCTCGAAACGGTCAATATCGGCTGGAATATCGAAACCATTTTCCCCTGGAAAAACCGCCTTTTCATCGGGTCACAAACCGGCGTTTTTATATTTAACAATTCCGACCCGCTGCACCCGGTGCTGGAAACCCAGTTTTCACACGCTACCGGCTGCGACCCGGTGGTTTGCGACGACCGCAATGCCTACGTAACGATCCACGACGGCACCACCTGCAACGGTACCTTCAACCAACTCGATGTGATCGGAATCGAAAACCTGCCCACCGCCACTTTGGACAAATCGTATCCCATGACACGCCCGATGGGCCTTTCCGTGACCAACGATTTCCTGTACCTCTGCGACGACGGGTTAAAAATATTTGACAAAACCGACCCGCTGAACCTGAAGCAGAAATCGCACGTCAAAGGCCTGAAAACCTACGACGTCATCGCGCTCGGCGCCGGCAGGTTGCTTGTGATCGGAGAAGACGGTTTTTACCAGTACGACGCCGCTAATCCGGAAGATCCGAAAGAACTGAGCCGCATTCCGGTTGTGAGGTAACATCGGTTCATCGTTGGACAGGTTGTTTTTTTAAGACAGGATTTACTTGACAGGGTTGACAGGATTGACAGGGACAGGGTTGACAGGATTGACAGGGTTGACAGGATTGACAGGATTGACAGGGTTGACAGGATTGACAGGATTGACAGGGTTGACAGGATTGACAAGATTTAAATGCAACATAAATTCCACATAATCAATAACTTGAATATTTTTTACCTGTCAATCCTGTAAATCCTGTCTAATAAAAAACAACCAACGAAAAGTCAAAAATGGCTCTTGCTTCATTGGTAAATCCTGTAAATCCTGTCTAATAAAAACAACCAACGAAAAAGTCAAAAATGGCTCTTGCTTCATTGGTAAATCCTGTAAATCCTGTCTAAAAAACAACCTGTCCGAAAAACAAACGCATATGAAATCACTCTTTACTTTGCTCGCTTTTTTTCTCCTGTTCGGCAGCAGCCGGGTGTTTTCCCAGCAGTCCCCGGAGGAAGCAAAAAATTGTAAGGACATCGTTTACCTGAAAAATGGCTCCGTTTTTCGCGGCAAGATCACCGAGATGAAACCCGGCGGCGACCTGGTGATGACGACCTGGAGCGGTATCATCATGACCCTGCCGGAAAACAACGTCAAACGAATCGTGCAGCGCTGCCGGGATCAAAAAAAGTCGGAGCCGAAACTGTACAATTTTAAGGAAAAAGGCCTGTATAATGCCACGCGGCTCGGCGTTTTGATCGGCCAGAATTACCTGGGATCGAACAGTACGGGCTATTCTTTGTACCACAGCACGGGCTGGATGTTCCACCGCAGGATCGGCGCCGGTATCGGCTTGGGCGTGGAAACCTTTAACCCCGACGGGCGGGATGCCACAACTTATCCTATTTTTGCAGAAGTACGCGGTTATTTCCGGGCCAAAAACGTCACGCCGTTTTATTCAGTGACCGGCGGATGGGCGTTTACCGGCAAAAACGGCGACTCGGAATGGGGTTTTATCAACGACTGGAAAGGCGGCTGGCTGGCCAAAGCGCAGTTCGGTTACCGGATCGGCAATAACTTCACCTTGTTCGGCGGTTTGAGCCTGCAGAAAAAAACGCTGGACTGGCGTTCAGCCTGGGGCAACGAATGGGGAACGGACCAGATCCTGCACAAAAGATTTGAATTGGGTTTCGGGATTATTTTATAAACAACAACCGGGTGATGGCAATTTTCGGGAAGAAAAAATACACGGAACAGGAACTCGTGGACGGCTGCGCGGCCAATGACCGCCGGGCGCAGGAGGTGTTGTACCGCCTGTTTTTTTCCGAAATGTTGCATATGTGCCGCCGCTACACCCGCGATGAAGACACCGCCATCGAAATAGTCAACAACGGTTTTTTACGCGTTTTTAAAAAAATACATACTTACTCTTTTAAAGGAAGCCTCGAAGGCTGGATCAGGCGGCTGGTGTATCACAGTATGGCCGATTATTACCGCAACAACGCCCGATACCTGCATTTTCTCGTTTTTGAAGAACGCGACTCGGTGGTGCCCGAAAGCGGCCACGACGGCTTTTATGAAGAAGATATCCTGAAAGCGGTGCGCAAATTGCCCCCCGTTTCCCAGGAGGTGTTCAAACTTTACGCCATCGAAGGTTATTCCCACGCAGAAATCGCCGAAAATCTGGGCATGAGTGAGGGAACCTCCAAATGGCACCTGAGCACAGCCCGGCAAAAATTGCGGGAACTGCTCAATCAGTCCTCCTCCCAAGACCAACTATTAAACACTGCGACATGAAGAATGAATTTGATAACAGATTGACAGACAAAGGCTGGCGGTCCATGCGGCAGGTGCTCGACCGGGAGATGCCGGAGAAACGCAAACGCCGTCCATTGATTTGGTGGTGGATGGGCGCCGTATTGCTGCTTTCCCTCGCAGGAGCAGGTGGCTGGCAGTTGCATAAATCCGCACAGCCCAAACAAGCGCCTGCGGTACCGGTGCTAAAACCCGCACCCCCGGAGCCCGTCGTGCAATCCGGCGACGGCAAAAAGCATCAAACTTTTCCCTCATCCCGACCCGCTGAACCCTCCGGCCCAACCCTTACCGGCGCATTTAATACCGCACACGCAAAAACCGGAGCGAACACAACAGCGGCTCCGGCAAACAAAAACCCCGAACCGGCAACCACCAAATCACCCGGCACCGGCGACCCAATCCAGGTTGACGCCATCCCGGTTCCTGTTGGCGGGCCCATGCCCGAAATGATCGTGGAAACGACGCCTGCAACATCCATGTCGAAGGCATCTCCACTGTCTCCCCTGCCCGGCAAGTTGTTTGCCATGCGGTCTCAAAAAATAAACGCCCCGGCGCTTGCACCGATCACCTGGAACAACGCGGATAAAACCCAAAAACACCGGTCGCCGGCCCGCTGGTCATTCGGCCTTAGCGCAGGAGCCAATACCGAGCGTTTTTCATCAATCAACGGATTTTCAGCCGGTTTGGTGGCCGACTGGAAACCTTTTCGCAAGTGGGGTTTTCGCGCGGGAATTCAATACGCCCGATACAAACCTTCTGCCGAAAAACGACCGGTTGTTTCTCTCGGCAATTCGGAATACGTGGAAGCAACGGGCAATTTTAGTGTGATCCAGGATGTGGTTATCCCAACCGACACGATGATTACTACGCCGGCTTCACAAAATTCGGAGTCGGGCGTGCTGGTGCCCGTCGACCGGCTGCACCGCTTAGAAATGCCCTTGCTGACCTTCTGGCAACCGGCCCGTTTTCTTCGTTTATACGGCGGGATCACCACTTCGTACAACCTGTCGACCAAAGCTTCGGAGCAGAATTACGCCAACAATAAAATATATTTCGCCGACAGCAAAGACGCCATAAACAATCTCAATGACCTGACAGCCAGCAATTTACCGCGCTGGCACGCAGACTTGACCTTTGGAGCGGGAGTCCGGGTCGGAAAACACCTGGAATTCAACGCTTTTTATCAACCCCGGCTGGGCAGTTCGCCAAACGACACATCCCTGGACTTTTTCGGTGCGTCCAACGGTAACGGTTCGTACCAATTAAGTTCCCAATCGCTCAGCACCAACGCCACGTCGCGGTTCTTCCTCAACGGCATTTTGTTTTTCTGATACTTCTTCATTTTGCACGGAGTAAATGATGAAGGGCGGGTGTAACAACCCGCCCTTTCTTGTACATTTGGCGTACAAACCGAGCCGTATGGAAGAGCAACCAGATCAGATTCCCGAAGAACCAGCCCTGCCCGAATTGCCGGCGCCGCCGGTCGAAATATCGTTTGCGGACGCGGATGTCAGCACACGTTACGACGATGTCTATCAATTAGTTACACCCGATGAGATCGCTTCCGTGCGTTGGCGTGACGGCGCTTACGAATTTGTTTGTAAAAACGCCGTCAGCCTGCGGGTCCAGGTGCTGGCAGCCGGGATCATCCGCCTGCGGTATTCACCCGACGGAAACTTTGCCGCCGACTTCTCCTATGCCATCGATCCCGCTTTTCAGCCGGAAAAAGTGACCGTTACTTTGAATGAAAACAACAACGAATACCTGCTCGTGTCGAAACATTTGCAGGTGGTTGTTTCAAAAACGGGTCTTCGGGTCAAATTTTATGACCACGACGACCGGGTGCTTTGTGAAGATGAAGGGGGCTATACCGCCAAACGTACGATCCTGCGCGGCTGGTGCGAATTAAAAATGGAGAAAAAAAGCCACCGGAAAGAAGTGTTTTTCGGTTTGGGCGACAAAACCTGCGGCGTAAACCTTGCGGGCAAAAAGTTCGAAAACTGGTGCACCGACTCCTACGGATTCGGGCGGGAAACCGACCCGCTTTACCGCGCAATTCCGTTCTATTATGCACTGAATCAAGGAATTGCATACGGAATTTTCCTCGACAACACCTACAAAACACGGTTCGATTTTGATCGTGAAGAAAATGGCGCCACCACCTTTTCGGCGGAGGGCGGCGAACTGAATTACTACTTTTTACACGGCCCCGGCCTGCTGGACGTGGCCCGCTCGTATGCGCGCCTGACCGGGGTGCACGAATTGCCGCCGCTTTGGGCCCTGGGTTATCATCAGTG
The DNA here is from genome assembly GCA_016713985.1 of Lewinellaceae bacterium. Lineage (GTDB taxonomy): Bacteria > Bacteroidota > Bacteroidia > Chitinophagales > Saprospiraceae > M3007. Next base: position 75,885 of record JADJOD010000007.1, read on the forward strand.
CCGCTGGAGTTATTACCCCGACAGCCGGGTGCGCGACATCGCCCGTGAATTCCGGGAACGGGAAATCCCCTGCGACGCGATATACTTAGACATCGACTACATGGATGAATTCCGGTGTTTTACCTGGAACGAGGCTTATTTTCCGGACCCCGGCCAACTGGTCGAAGATTTGAAAAAAGACGGCTTCGAAACGGTCCTGATGATCGACCCCGGCATCAAGGAAGACCCGGATTATGCCGTATACCGGGAAGGGCTGGAGCAAAATATGTTCGCCCGCAACTCGGACGGCGAAATCGCCAAAGCGCCCGTTTGGCCCGGCTTCTGTGCCTTTCCCGACTTCACCGACCCGAAAGTGCGCGAATGGTGGGGCAATTTGTACGAAACCTTGTATAATACCATCGGAGCAAGTGGTTTCTGGAACGACATGAACGAACCGGCGGTATTTCACGTGCATCATAAAACATTGCCGGACAACGTATTGCACAACCTGGACGGGCAACCCGGCAGTCACCGCAAGGCGCACAACATTTACGGACAACAGATGAACCGCGCGTCGTGGGACGGGTTCCGGCGCCTGCAACCCGACAAACGCCCTTACCTGCTCACCCGCGCTACTTATAGCGGCGGCCAACGTTACGGCGCCGTCTGGACGGGCGACAACTATTCCAACTGGGAGCATCTGCAGATCGCGAATATTCAATGTCAGCGTTTGGCCGTTTCCGGCATGTCTTTTTGCGGAACCGACATCGGCGGTTTTGCCGGATCAAGCGACGGGGAGTTGTTTGTGCGCTGGTTGCAACTGGCCGTTTTTCATCCGCTCATGCGTGTTCACAGCATGGGGCAACACGCCAGTGGCGACAGTTTGCCGGCCGATGAAGCCGAACTTTCGGACCCCGCTTTGCACATTTCAGACCAGGAACCCTGGTCTTTCGGGGAAAAATGGACGGATTTGGCGAAAAAAGCCATCGAACTCCGGTACTGCCTCTTACCTTGCCTCTACACGGCCATGTGGCACCATACTCTTGACGGTACGCCGGTTATCCGCCATCTCGCTTTTGCCGATGCGAACGACCAACGCCTTTGGGAGCAGGAACGCGATTTCCTGTTTGGCGAGCACATCCTGGTCAGTCCGGTTATTCAGGCAAAAACCCAGCGGCAGGGGGTGTATTTGCCCGCTGGCAACTGGTATTATTTCTGGACGGGACAAGCCGGCGCCGGCGATTTGTTTGTGAATACCACACCCGATCAGATACCTTTCTTCGTAAAAGAAGGCGCCGTGCTGCCGGTTTACCCGGTGCGCCAATGGACGGCTCAGGCGCCGATCGACGAACTCACCTTGTACGTTTATTACAAAAACGGCATGGAAACGAGTCATTTATACGAGGACCGGGGAGAAGGATACGGGAACAGGGAAGCAGATTTTAGTTTAAAAATATTTGAAACGGACGGAAAAGACAGCGATTTTACACTTCGGCAACGCAAGGAAGGGGCATACGAACCGGCGTACCGCTCGGTAAAAATATACCTCGTGGGTTTCCCGGATTTTGTAAAAAAATGCACGGTTGACGGCCAGGACGTTCCTATCAAGGAGATTCGCCTGCGCGACCGGTCGTTGTATACGCTGCTTGTTTCGCCAGAATTTAAAAACATATCATGGCACGCCTGAACTGGAGCAGGATTGCACTTCACGTGATTTTTTGGCTTGTTTACCTGCCGATCAACGCAGTGATTTCGTGCATTTCAAGAGGGGCTCATATCGAAGAAGAGTTCGGTATGGCGCTCGTCGGAGAGGCTTTTTCCCTGCCGCTCAAACTGCTTTTTACGTATTTCGTTTTTTATTACGTCATTCCGCTTTACCTGGAGCGAAGCAAAATATGGCAACTTGTCGGGTTGTTATTCGCCGCTTTTTCCGTCAGCACGATCCTGTACCGGCTCGAGATCGGATGGATCTTTTTCCCGATTTTTGAACCGGGATGGACGATCCAGATTTTTTCCTTCAAAGGTATCATGCTGACCGTTTTCGACCTGTTTATCACACTTGCGGCGGCAGTGACGGTCAAAATGATCCGGATGCATTATAAAAGCCTTGAATTCGAACAACAACTCATCCGGGAAAAACTGCAATCCGAACTCAATTTCCTGCGTGCACAAACCAACCCGCACTTCCTGTTCAACACCCTGAACAACCTGTACGTGCTGGCGCGGAAAAAATCCGACCGCACCGCCGACGCCATCATGATGCTGTCCAAAATCATGCGTTTTGTGATTTATGAGTGCCGGGCGCCGCGAATTGCGCTGGGTGATGAAGCGCGGGTCATCCAGGATTTTATCGAGTTGGAAAAATTGCGTTATAATAACCGCTTAAAAGTTGATTATCAGGAAGATATAGACCAACCCCACACAGCCGTTGCGCCCTTGCTGCTGCTGCCTTTTGTGGAGAACAGTTTTAAACACGGCGCCAGCGGCACCACGGGCGACGTATTGATCAGTATTGCGCTTAAGCTCCGGAACAAAGATTTGTCGTTCAGCGTAAAAAACACGGTCGACAAAGACATTCCCGCATCCAGCGGACCGGGCGGCATCGGCCTCCGCAACCTGAAACGCCAGCTCGATCTGCTGTACCCGGGGCAATACGAACTGTCCACCAGCCGCGAAAACGGATTTTTCCAGGCCAATCTCCACCTCCACCTCCCGGAGGAATAAAGCCGTTTTTAGTCAAATCAAGTTAAAGTTTGGGTAACACCGCTCCGGGTTTTGGTATCCCCGGTAAAGTGCGATAATTTAGCCACGCACAATTTTTTTTAAAAAAAACCGGGCGGTCGGGCAACCGCATTGCAATAATGTTCGCCAAAAACAACGTTCAAACCTCATGCAACATTTGACCGACAAAGAATTGGTAAGTGGCGTGCTGCAGGGCAGTCCGGCGCATCAAACGGCGCTTTACCAGCAGTTCAGCGTGCCAATGTTCCGCGTTATCCTGCGTTTTGCCCGGGATCGCGCGGAAGCGGAGGATATGCTGCAGGACGGGTTTATCCGGGTGTACCGCGATATGGCGCAGTACCGGGGCGACGGGGCGCTGGGTAGATGGATTCGCCGCATTATGGTGAACACAGCCCTGAGCCACCTGCGCCGGCAACGCGATTTTATACGGGATACCGCTGATTTCAGTCCTTTTGAAAACCGCTTTCGCACCGAAGAAGATTTTGCAGCCAACCTCGACGCACAAACCCTGCTGAAATACCTCCAAAAATTACCGCCGGGTTACCGCGCCGTGTTCAACCTCTATGCAATAGAAGGATTCAGCCACGAAGAAATAGCCGAACAACTGGGTATTTCCATCGGCACCAGCAAAAGCCAGTTGTTCAAAGCGCGGGAGTTCCTGAAAAAAATATTAGACAAATCATTTATAACATAAACCTTTCCAAAAAGCCGAAATACAAGCCAATGACTGATCCGAAAGAATTCGAGTCGCTCGATCAACTTTTCCGAAAAACATTCGACGACCTGCCCGAAACGCCTGCAGCCTCGGGATGGGATACCCCCTCCCAACACGTCTGGCAACACGTACAATCCCAGATCAAACCACCCCGGTCCGGCTGGAACGCCCGAACGATCACCATGCTGGCAACGTTTGTCGTGGCCCTGGCGGTAGGTTTGTTCCTGTACATGAGCGGTTCTGAGAAAACGGAATCCCCTGTTAACCAACCACTTGCCGCTTCTGAAAGCACTGCTGTACCGGCAACACCCGGCGCGGAAACTGCGACGCCGGAGCCGGTACCAACACCGGAAAATACGGCAGCCGAAAAATCTCTGAAGAAAAAACCCAATGCGACTTCCGGGGTTGAAAAACGCCCCGCAGACACCGCGTTAAAAAATGCCCGGGCAGCGGAAACCGGATCGGATGAATCTGTAACCCATCACTCCCCTGCCAGTCCCTCCGGTAAAAAGCCGGTATCCCCCAACTCGACCGAACGCCGGAAAGCCGAACTGGCCCGCCGCGCGGAAATCGCCTGGAAAACCCCGCTTTCCCCCTTGCCGCCACATTGGCCAACATTAAAATCCAAAGATTCGCCCCGGTGAAAACCGGAGTGTTCCCAAATCCGACAACATTTTAGCAGTAGTTTAAAAAGCCCGGCGGAAATTTCCACCGGGCTTGTTTTTTATGGCCGTATGAGTTTTACGTTGCGGGCGATTGGATCGCCTTTTTCATTTTTACTGAGGGTGAATTCCACGGTGTCGCCTTCGCGCAAATCATTGAAGTCGGTGTCAACCAGGAAAGAATAGTGGAAAAACAGGTTGTTTGTTTGAGGGAAACTGATAAACCCGTATCCGTCTTTCAAACTGTAGATCGTGCTGGTTTTTGATTCACCTTCCGCAATTTCCACGGGTTCTTCGTCTCCAACAATCACTTTTTTGCGTTCTACAAACAAGCGGGTGACCGGGAACAACTCGTCGTTGTCGTCGTCGATCACGTTCTGCATGGCGATCGGATAGGTCACTTCTTCCCAGAGGTATTGTGACGTGACGGTGCTGCGGCGGCGGCCTTCCTCGTCGTAGTATTCATAATCCCAGGCCAGCAACATGGCGCGAACGCCGAGGGTATGCAGTTTGCGGACGAGCGGCACAAAATCGCTGTCCGACGCGATCAGAATAACCACGTCGAACTGTTTGTGCAGGGTCAGTTCAAAAGCTTCCAATGCCATCCACACGTCGATGCCGCGCTCCTGCCGGTAACCCTGTACGGTGCGTACGGGCAGGTAGTGGGTCGTCACACCTTCCATCATCAGGATGTCGTCGAACAGGCGGTCGTAGTACAGCCGGTTGCCTTCAGCACTGGCTTCCTGTGCGCTGAGCCGGCCCCGGAAATAGTGCGCATCCACAATCTGGCACAGGTGAAAATCTTTCTTTTCTTCCTCTGCAATCCGGTGGCGGACGAACTCGTGCAACCCGGCGATGCTCAGGCGGCTACGGCGCTCATGGTGATAGGCGTAATAATTGGAGACATGGAGGAAGTAATTACCATCGTAAAACACCCCGATGCGGGTCAGTTTCTGTTGACTATCAGACATTTAAGTAAAAAGTTGTTTGTTACGATTACAATAATAGCATTATCATCAGGCGAAGGGTAACAAATCATTAAAGCACGGGGGGTGAGTGACGGGCTTTAGAGCCTGTTCGAAATTTTCGGATAGGCTCATTTTCTTAGAAGCGATGTATTTTGATATATAACTATGGGGCGCAAAGGAATGTTATTTTAAACGAAAAACAATAGCGATTTAAAATAAAAACGGGCAAGTTTCCGGAAGAAACCCGCCCGTTTGAAAAATTAACGGTTTTTCGCTTAAGTACGCGGACAAAATTAACCCTACTAATTTTTTTCGGAACATTCCGAGAATAAACCATCCGGGGGTTGTGTCAAAAGTCAGGAGCACTTTATTTTGGCTTTGAAACGGGAAATATTATTTTGAATCGCGACCGAACCAGACATTCCAGGTTTTTAAAACCTGGAATGTCTGCGCATCATCCGAATAAAATTTCTCCCAATACGCGACAATGGGCAACTTAAAGACTTTTGGTCCCCCCCCTGCTACTTATTGCCGGACAAAACGCCGTTTTGACACATTTTTCCCCTGGATCACTTCACAGGTATAAACCCCGCTGGTCAGGTCCCGGACGGAGACTTTGTAAGATCCGCTGGCCGATGCCTGGCGCTGCATCTGCCCGGCGGCATCGTATATCCGGATCGTATATTCGGCTGCATCAAGCGGCTCAACAACAATCCAGTCTGTCGCGGGGTTGGGCGACAATTTGAACGTCGCGGCGGTCAAATCGTCCACGCTGCTGCTGCCCAGTTGCACGAGGGTTTTCACCGTATCGGCGCAACAGTAATTGGAGGCAATCAGGGTTACCTCATAGGTCACCCGTTCGTCGGGGTCAGGGCCGAATTGCGGATACGTATGTGGAGCCGGGTAACGTTCGTTGCTGAAGGTCCCGTCGCCGAAATCCCAGAACCAGGAAGTGCCGTATTTGCATTCGTTGGCAAAGGAGACCGTAGTGCCGTCCACCACCGGAGCGGCCATACCCGCGATGGGCGACAGCAGGCTGTCTCCGCCGAGCGAGTTGATGGAGAGGAAAACACCGGAGTCAAAAACACCGTCGCCGGCGTCTGCCAGGGCAATTTTTACGTGGTAAGTTTCGCCGGTTTGCACTGCAAATTTAGCGGGAAGTGTGGTTGTTAACCCGTCATAAGCGACGTGTTGCCCCATCAGGGTGTCGTAAGGCACGTAAAACTCTTCATGCACGGGTGGGCAACCGCTGCCCCCTCCTCCGTTTACGTTGTTGATCGTCACCGGCACGGCGAAACCGGGCACCAGGGCGATGTTTGTTTTGGTCGGATAACCGGGGCCTTCTACAAAAAAGGCGAAGATGTCGTTAAAACTGGTGCATACGTATTCGGGATATTCTTCGGAGCCGAAGCGATAAATAAAACACAGGGTATCCACCTGCGACACCAGGTCAAATTCCAGAAAAGCGGCATCAAACGTGAGGAAATTAAAGTTGTTTTGGGCGTCCAGGTCGGTGTCTCCGTCAGTCGTATTATAGAACGTGGCGAAATAGTCCGCCGGATTTACCGCATCGACACACCTCCCGCTGCTCAGCATGAGCCCGGCCAGGAGGTCGAGATCGGTTCCGGAAGCGTCAAAAAAGGCGGCCGAGCCCGGAGCGCCGGTAAACTGCACATTGGACACACTCACCTGGCTGGTATTGAAAAAATCCGCCACCATTTGTTGCGGCGTGATGGTTGTGTCCACAAAAAGGTTACTCTGCGCCCGGAGACTTACAATGGCCAGGCACAACAGGGCGGTATAAAAGATTTTTTTCATCTTGAAATAAATGTTTGGGTATAAAAAACAGTGGTGATTGAACAATGGAAGCATACACATGACTTGATCCGAAGTGGAGCAAACTCGCTGCTTAAACGCCGGGCTCAAAGTTTGTCAAAATCCTTAAACAGGGAATACCGGATCGCCTCTACTTTTTCCCGGTAGGTTTTCCACGGGGAATCGAACAAGGTATTCACTTTTTGAATAATCATTTCCGCTTCATTTTTGGCCTCGGCAATAGCAAGCCGGGCTGTGGCGTTTGGAGCGCCCTGACCGCCGCCGATATAACCGAGCGCTTTCCAGAAGCGGGCGTTCAGCACATTCGGGTTGCGCTGGATACCCTTTGTTTCCTTGTGCTGGAAAAACTGTTCCTTCAGGTTTGTGATCGAATCACGGAGACCCGAGCCGAGTTTGAGCGCTTCCTTTTTGGTGGTGTCGGGCACGTTGGCAAACTGACTTTCAACGAGTTGGATTGTTTTTTCCGCTTCTTTCAGGCGTTCGTAAGCCAATACGACACGCCCGATCGTTTTGTGCATATCCCGCACGGCATCCGCATTGGCCTGGCGGTCGGAGACAGGAATGTTCAACCTCGGATCGTCCATTACTTTCACTTTTAACGAATCGGAAGCGCCCATGTATTTCACTTTGACCCAGTATTCGCCGGGAAGCACCCTGGGGCCGCCGCCGGGTTCGATCTGCTCCTTGTCGGGTTCGTTTTTTGAGGGCATTCGAATACCTTTTGTATCCATGCCCCAGTAAATATCCGCAAATGCGGTATCGAGTTCTGTTTTGAAGCGGCGCAAGGTGTCGCCCTGCATGGAAAGAATAGTGACCACCGCTTTTTCCTTCTTTTTGGCATCTTCTTTTTTCCCCGCTGCTTTGGGATCATTATCTTTTTTATCACCGGCTTTTTCTTTTTCAGCCGGTTCTTTTTTGGGTGCGCCCGGTTTTACCCAAACGGGGACGCGCACGGCCGTGCCTTTATTGTCTCCCTGGTAAACTGCGTCGGCAGGAAAATGAGGCCCGTCGAAGGACCGGTATTCTGCGAGGATGCCGGGTTGTGCGGGAAAAAGTTTGAACGGCTGTTCGAGTGCGGCGGCGTTCGAACGCGCCAGTTCGCGCAGCGGCGACAGGTTGTCCAGAATCCAGATGCCGCGCCCGAAGGTGCCGATCACCAGATCGCCGTCGCGTTGCTGAATTTTCATATCATTGACCGGTACGGAGGGAAAAGATTCACCCGGCCACTTGGTCCAGTGTTCGCCGCGGTCGATGGAAACGTACAATCCCTGGTCGGTGCCGAGAAACACCAGATCGGGCGCCTCGGGGTCTTGCACAACGGACAGGCAAAAGTTGTTATCGCCGTGCTCTTTGTTGCCGCTCAAATTTTTCGGCGATACCAGGCGTTTCCATTTTTTGCCAAAATCGGCGGTGTGATACAGGTAAGGCTGCCAATCGTTCTGCCGGTAATTATTCAACACCACGAACGCTTCCCCTGCGTTTGTTGAAGACGCGTCGATAGCCGGTATCCAGCCGTTTTTTGGCGCGTCGGGAAGGTCGGAGGCAAAATTTGTCCAGGTTTTGCCGTGATCGGTCGTCAGTTGAACGTTCCCGTCGTCGGTGCCGACCCAGGCCACTCCCTTTTGCACGGGGCTCGGGGCAATGGATATAATTGTGCAATAGTTTTCCGCATTTGTTGCGTCGGTCGTCAGGCCGCCGGAAATATCCTGGTGCATCCGGGAAGTGTCATTCGTCGTCAGGTCGGGAGAAAGCACCTGCCAGTTTTGGCCGGCATCGTAACTGTGGAAAAGAAACTGGCTTCCGAAAAAGATACCCTGCGGCTGCCAGGGGTCCTGGGCCAGTGCGGCGTTCCAGTTCCACCTGAGTTTGGTTTTGCCGTCGGGATGCAGGGGTTTGATGTAATGATCCTGGCCCGTTTTGCGGTCGACCATACTCAGTTCGCCGCCTTGCGACATGGCAAAAACATACCGCGCGTCGTCTTTCCGGGGCATCGTTTCAAAGCCGTCGCCAAAAGCGACCTCCTGCCATTCCGCGTTGCTCAACCCGCTGGATTTCCAAACGGAAGAAGGGCCGGCCCAGGAGCCGTTGTCCTGCAACCCGCCGTATACGTTGTACGGCCATTCGTTGTCCGTTTCGACGTGGTAAAACTGGCCCACGGGTATGTTTTCGGCGTAACGCCAGGTTTTTCCGCCGTCGAGGGTGATGTTCAGGCCGCCGTCGTTGCCGTTGATTACATAATCCGGGTTATCGGGGTGTATCCAGAACGCGTGGTGGTCGGGGTGAATGCGCCAGCCGGCCCAGGTTTCAAAGGTTTTGCCACCATCTTCACTCTTAGAAATGGTGGTAAAAATGGAATACACCCGGTTTTCATTTTTGGGGTCGACGTAGATCTCGGCGTAATAAAACGGGCGGTCACCCATGCCTTTATCGGCCATTTTTCGCCATTTCCGGCCGCCGTCTGTGCTTTTGTAGAGGGCATTTTCTTTGGCTTCCACGAGTGCGTATACAACGTCCGGGTTGCTTTTGGCCACAGCCAGGCCGATACGCCCCAATTCTCCTTCGGGCAGGCCGTCTTTGTCGGAAAGTCGTTCCCAGTTTTCGCCGCCGTCATGGCTGACGTAGAGGCCGGAACCTTTGCCACCCGATTTAAAAAACCAGGGCCAGCGCTGGTATTCCCACATGGCGGCGAATAATTTATTGGGATTTTGCGGGTCGGCCACCAGTTCGGCGCACCCGGATAAGTCGTTAACATACAATACTTTGCGCCAGGTTTTTCCGCCATCGATACTTTTAAAAACGCCGCGGTCTTCATTCGGCCCGTATGCCGACCCGAGCGAGGCAGCCCACACGATATCCGGGTTGTCGCGATGCAGCAGGATGCGGTGAATGGTATGCGTTTTTTGCAAACCCATACACACCCAGTCTTTCCCGCCGTTGATGGTTTTAAAAATGCCGGTCCCGAAGTTTTGGGAATTGCGCGGATTGCCTTCTCCCGTGCCGACCCATATCTCGTCCGGATTGCGGGGATTTATGGCGATAGAGCCGATACTTTGAGTCGGCGCCTTGTCAAAAACCGGCTCCCAACGGGTGCCGCCGCTGGTGGAGCACCACACGCCGCCGGAGGCTGCGCCGGCATAAATAACTTCCGGGTGTGCGGGGTCGCAGGCGATCGCCGTGATCCGGCCCGACATGGTGCCGGGGCCGATATTGCGGATATTGATCGATTTCAGGGGAGCAGAAGGGAGTTGCTGGGCGTGTACCTGAGGAGGATAACAGAGAAAAAAGAAAAGGATAAGGGCGATGGAAAAACGCATTGTAGGCTTCATTGTCTTCTGATTTAGCAGTTGCAAAACTGCAAAATAGCAAGTAGAAATTTGTACTACTTTTGCAGAAACCGGCAGGAGATTGAAAAAACCGACCGGGAGATCGATGGGATGGTGTATACGTTGTACGGGTTGACGGAGGCGGAGGTGGCCTTGGTTGAGGGGAGGAGGTGAAGGTGTTTACTGCGCTTTTTTCACTGGCCGCTGACCGGTCACAATCTCCATAAAATCGTCCGCAGAAATCACCCGGACTTTGGGAAAATGAATTTTAGCCAAAACCCGAAAATGCCGGTCATCGGACACGATAAAATCGGCGTTACCGGCGACTGCGCAATCAACAAATTTGTCGTCGTCGGGGTCTGCGGTAATCAGTCGCCAATTAAAATATTTCGTAACAAATGCGATATTGGGAACAAGATGAAAACCGTCCAATACAGCCGAGGCGGTATCTTCTCCCATTTCCTCTGCAATTACTTCTTCATATTCAGCGAGGATATCCGTGGTGACAAGCAAATCATAACGCTTTAATTCAAACGCTTCGAAAATCGGGTGGTAAACTGAACGCCTGGAAATGGATACCAGCAATACATTCGTGTCGAGCACAACTTTCATGGATGCTGTGGATGGTAGGGCCTGCGGCGGTGTTTTTTCAGGAGTTTTTCTTCATTCAGACCTTTTTCATCCCATGCCTTATCTGCGGCATCTTTGGCTTTTTCAAAGAAAAAGTGAGCCAATATTTCCTTGATTTTTATTAAATCATCTTCACTAATATTGCTGGAATATAATTTCAGCAATTCTAATTGAAGGTTGCTGAATGGTTGTTTAATAATGGTCGTGGACTCCATTTATTTGCTTATTTTAAGCAAAAATAACTACTCTTAGGGTATAATGGTTCAATAAATGCAGAAAATATTTCAATGAAAAAGCAGAAATTTCTGCATTATCCTTTGCTGATGTGCTGAAGGAGGAATCGGAGTGGCTGGAGCATTTCACCCTGGAGCAGGCGGCGCGGGCTTTGCGGCAGGAGATTGAAAAAACCGACCAGGAGATCGATGGGATGGTGTACGCGTTGTATGGGCTGACGGAAGAGGAGGTGGCGTTGGTGGAAGGGAAAGGATGAAGGCGGGAAACTTGAAAAAATAGCCTACTTTTGTAAAAAATTGCGGCAAATGGCAACCTTGTTTCCAAATATAGTCTCCGATCCGGAAATTTTGAACGGTAAGCCCTGCATTGCCGACACACGTATCAGTGTTGAGATTATCATGGATTGGTTGGGCACTGGCGGCACGCCGGAAAGTATTGCGCAAAAGCACCCGCTTTTGACAAAGGAATTGGTGTTAGAGGCCATTCGATATGCTGCCCGGTTCATGAAAAATGAAATCGTCATTGAGGTTCGTACGGGAGCCTGAGGAAGAATCGGAGTAACTGGAGCATTTCACAGGGGAGCAGGCGACAGCACGGGCTTGGGCAGGAGATTGAAACAACTGGCCAAACCCGGCTATCCTGAAAGTAAAAATTCTTCTACTTTCCTCTCTTTTCAAATTTTTACTCACACCAATAGCGCACATTATGAAAGCAAAACACTACTTCCTTTTTTACTTTCTCTTTTTGTCGGCATCCGCTTTTGCGCTCGGATTTCAAAAAGATGCCCGGCTCTACGACCACCTTTGCGAAGTGAATGCCGAATGGCGAAAAATTACCCCCGCCGGCGGATTGCTGGAATATGTGCAGTTTGATTCGGACCGCAGCCGGATTCAAAAACACCTGGAACTGGTGGAGCAGGCGCTGCGTGCAAAAGATATTTCTGCGTTGCCGGAATCGCAACAATCCAAACGACTACACCACCTGGAGGTCTTGCACGGCTATGGGTCGACAGGTATTTTCCCGACCAATCATTACCACCTGTACCGCCGCCCCTATTTCCGCGATAATTCCGGCGTTTTGTGTGCGGTCGGTTACCTGATCTGGCAGGATGGCCGGAAGGAAATCGTGGATAGGATCAACAGGGAAAACAACTTCGGTTACATCGCCGAATTGGCGGCACAATACCCGGAAATCGGCCTTTGGGCCCGGGAAAACGGTTTTACACCGGAAGAACTCGCCTGGATACAGCCCGCGTATGACCCCATCAAACCCGATCTGCAGGTCTGGGGCAATGGCGGCGGCCTCAATGCCGGCGGCCGGATCAACGTCATGGTCAAAAACCAGGATGAAACCCAACTTTTTGTAGCCGGGCAGTTTGCCAACATCGATGGAACGCCGGCCAACAGCATTGCGGCATGGGACGGAACCTCCTGGAGCACCCTCGGCAACGGCGTGACGGGTGAAGTTTTTGCCGTGGAGTATGAAAAAGGCTGGAATTCGGAAAAACTGTACGTCGCCGGCGATTTTTTCCTGCCCGGCCAGCCCGACAAACAAAATATAGCCATTTACGACCTGATCACCGGAACCTGGAAAGGTATCCAGACGGGCGATATGTCGGGAAGTATTCGAACCCTGGAGATATATTTGGGAATGTTGTTTGTTGGCGGCGACTTTCAGCAGGTGAATGGCGTGACGTCCGCTTTTACGGCGGTGTACAGCCCATATTTTAACAGCTGGGAAAAATGGAGCACCCCGTTTATGGTAGATGGCCCGGTGTATGATTTTGAACTGGTGGGCAATTTGCTGCTCGCCGGGGGAGCGTTTAAAATGGTGTATCAGGATAACGACGGCCTTTGGGTCGATGCTCCCCACCTCGCTTATTATGCCTACTGGGGCGAGTGGCTAACCCTTCCACACGACCTGCCGCCGGTGCAAACACTTGCTTACCACTTCGGAAACGTATTTACGGGCCACCAACTCCAGGACCTGGGCAATCCAGATGGGCAAATGGTAGGGATCAACGTGCTCAAGGCCGGATTATGGTTTGAAGATATTTGTTTCCCGTTGGGTGACAATACCATTCACGGCTTTTTTCCTTTGGACGATGTCCTGATCGCGTACGGTGGGTTTTCCAGCGGCGGATTTTCCAGCGGCGCAGGCGCTTCGGCTTTTTTCCAGGACAACGCAGGTTCCATCGGGTATCTGCTGGCCGATAACACCGTTCGTTCCATTGTATACTTTAAAAACCATGTGTACATAGCCGGCGATTTTCAGTTCCTGTTCGGCGACCCATATCCGGGTCTGGCGCGCATTTATTCGCCTTCCGTGCCGGTGATCGAGCCGGACGAGCGGCTGCCCGTTCAGATTACCGTCGCCTCCGACCACCTGACCCTGCGGTATGAGGCGCTCGAACAAAAAACAAAACTGTCGGTGTATGATCTGCAGGGCAAGCTCGTGGTTGAACAAACCCTGACGCCGGGCGACGCCGAAACCACCCTCGAAGCCGGCGGAAACTGGACGAACGGCCTGTACGTGTGGCAGTTGCAGAATACTTCCGGCGCCCGAAGTGGAAAATGGCCGGTTTTGCGCTGAGTTTTTTGCATGGTGTAAGTTGAATACCTTCGCCCTGCCACCGCTGTCCGGTGGAGCCAAATACAATTTCCCATGCTACAAAAACTTCTGCCGAAAGCGGATACGCTGCCTTACCTCCGTTATGCCATCGCGCTCATTTTTTTAACCCACGGAATTACCCGTATCCGGATAGACGGCGTGGAAGGTTTCGGTGAATTCCTGTCTTCCAGCGGGTTTCCGGCAGGTGTTGTTATCGCCTGGGCGATCACGGTTTTTGAACTGGCGGGGGCTTGCCTGCTTGCACTCGACATCGGCGCGCGGGTGGTGGCGGCCTTGTTTGTCCTGGAACTTCTTTGCGGGATTGCCCTCGTCCATTTCAGTGAAGGCTGGTTTGTGGTCGGTGCCGGCAGAAACGGGTTCGAATATAGTTTTTTATTGATTGTCAGCCTGTTAACCATTATTCTTTCGGATCCCAAACCGGCAACACAAGCATAAATGGCTTCCATTTTCGGACATGTCGCGGCATCTGCCGCGCTGGGATATTCGTTTTTCCCAAAACAAACACGAACGGCAACGATGCTGCTGACCGGTTTTTGTGCCTTTGCACCCGACCTCGACGTTTTGGGCTTCCGTTTCGGCATCCCTTATGAAAGTGAGTGGGGGCACCGGGGCTGGACCCACTCCTTAGTTTTCGCGCTTGTATTCGGCGCTCTGATGGCCTGGATTTTTTTCCGGAAAGCCCCGGGATTTCAAAAAACAGTGCTTTGGTGTGTGTTGTCGACGGCTTCCCATCCGCTGCTGGATATGCTGACGAATGGCGGCCGGGGGTGTGCCTTGTGGTGGCCCTTCGATACCGGCCGGATGTTTTTCCCGTTCCGGCCCATACAGGTATCGCCGATGAGCATCGGCGGGTTTATCAGCGAATGGGGGCTGGAGGTGTTGGCCAGCGAGGCCGTCTGGATCGGGTTGCCCTGCCTGGCTTTGGTGCTGATGGCCCGCTGGTTAAGGCGGCTGAATGACATGTCATGAAGTCAAAAAAAGGGTCGCCGTACAGATTAGGGTTTTGACAGGATTTGCAGGAACGTAACAGCACAAGTATCCACACTTACCCGTTAAGTTTTTGACAGGATTTGCAGGAACGTAACAGCACAAGTATCCACACTTACCCGTTAAGTTTTTGACAGGATTTGCAGGAACGTAACAGCACAAGTATCCACACTTACCCGTTAGGTTTTTGACAGGATTTACATGATCTGCAGGTTTTGTATCGGCTTCGCCGATAATCCTAATAACCTGTATAACCTGTATATCATGTAAATCCTGTCAAAAACCTATTTACAACCCGGTCTCTAAATCACGCGCAGCACGATCTTGCCGAATTGTTCTCCCCTGTCCATTTTTTCAAATGCCGCGTTGCCCTGCGAAAGTTCGAATACGGAATCAACCGTCGGCACAATGCCTTGTTTTTCAACGAAATATAACATCTCCGCAAATTCAGCGGGGCTACCCACCGTGGAGCCGAGTATGCTGATCTGTTTCCAAAAAACGGGTTGCATGCTCAGCCCGTTCACCTTGCCCAGCGAACCGCCGTAAACGCCGATGCGCGCCCCGGGGTTGCACATTGCCGGAAACAGGGCGAATCCGTCGCCCGCGGCCGAGTCGATAATCACATCGAAGCCGCCGGCTGCCTGTTTCAGGCGTTTGTCCCAGTCTGCTTCCCGGTAATTCGCTCCCGCTGTGGCGCCCATGTCCAGCGCTTTTTGTATCTTTTCAGGGGAGCCGGAGCTGACGTACACCTCCGCTCCGGCGGCCAGCGCAAATTGCATGGCCATGAGCGCAACACCGCCGCCCACCCCGGAAACAAGCACTTTTTCGCCTTTTTTTAGTTGGCAGCGGGTAAAAACGGCGCGCCAGGCGGTCAGGCCGGCCATCGGAAGAGCGGCGGCCTG
The DNA here is from genome assembly GCA_016713985.1 of Lewinellaceae bacterium. GTDB lineage: Bacteria > Bacteroidota > Bacteroidia > Chitinophagales > Saprospiraceae > M3007. Next base: position 91,494 of record JADJOD010000007.1, read on the forward strand.
TTCCCAATTCAGGTGTTGGGGTTTGGGGAAAATGTATGCTGCGGGAACGGAAATTTGTTCTGCAAATGTGCCGTCGTCGGGCATTCCGAGCACGCGGAAATTTTTCCCCTGGAATCCGGGATCGTCGCCCCAGTCATATGCCGGGTAGATGACCACGGGTTGGCCCCGCCACTCCCCTGCCCCGTCGCTGCCAAGGATAGCGGGGAATTTGATTTTGGCGTACAATCCCTTCGTAATGAACACGTCGCGGTGATTGAGGGCGGCCGCGCGCAGCGAAACCAGGGCATGCCCTTCGGCCGGAACCGGATCGGGAATATCCCGATATTCGAGGGGGTGCATGAACGGCGGTGAGCAGGAGTGCTTTCAAGGTACCCTAAAAAGTGAGGAGTGATTCGTGTAAAAGTGTGGGCGCACACTACAGTTTGCCGGGATTCGGGCTCAAGATATAAAGAAAAAGGCCCCCCGCCATGTTGCCGAGAGCCTTTTTATGCAGCTTATAAATGATTACTAAGAAAACTCCATGAGATTATAAAGGACAACATTTTTCGCGCCACAATCATGCCACGTTTGGTTAAGAGTAAAACATTTTGCGTTTTTTCGCAAAATAGCATACCGTATTTGGGGTAAAATCGCGCCGTTTCGGTCCGGATTTTTTAATAAACCTGAATTTAACGGGCATACCGGGTTCACTTCCAACACCGCAGCGTCCTTCATCACGGGAACAATATGTTATGTATGTTTTGCGCCGGCTTTTATTTCTTCCACCACTTCCGGGTTCAGCAGCGTCGAAATATCGCCCATATTGGCGAGGTCGCCTTCCGCGATTTTCCGCAGGATACGCCGCATGATTTTGCCCGAGCGGGTTTTCGGCAAACCGGGGACGATCTGGATTTTATCCGGTTTGGCGATGGGGCCGATCTCCTTCGACACCACGTCCAGCACTTCTTTCCGGAAATCGACGGTATTTTCCACGGCATGGTTGGTGATGACGTAGGCGTAAATACCCTGCCCTTTGATGTCGTGCGGGTAACCGACCACGGCCGATTCCACGATATTGTCGTGTTTGTTGATCGCGTCTTCCACTTCAGCCGTGCCGATGCGGTGGCCGCTGACGTTGATGACGTCGTCGACCCGTCCGATGATGCGGTAATAGCCGTCAGGGTCGCGGCGCACGCCGTCGCCGGTGAAATATTTGTTTTTAAACGTGGCGAAATAGTTCTGCCGGCAGCGTTCGTGGTCGCCCCAGGTCGTTCGGATGATACCCGGCCAGGGAAATTTGATACACAACATACCTTCCACGTCATTCCCGGTGATCTCTTTGCCGTTTGCATCTACGAGGCAGGGTTGTACTCCCGGCAGCGGCAAGGTGGCAAAACAGGGTTTGGTGGGTGTAATCGCGGCCAGGGGGGTGATCATGATGCCACCCGTTTCGGTTTGCCACCAGGTATCCACAATGGGACAGCGTTTTTTGCCGATCTTTTCGTTGTACCAGTTCCAGGCTTCTTCGTTGATGGGTTCACCGACGGTGCCCAATACCCGCAGCGAGGTCATGCGGCGGTTTTTGACCCATTCGTCGCCGGCGGCCATAAGTGCGCGGATGGCTGTCGGCGCCGTATAAAATATATTGACTTTATGGCGCTGAATGACGTCCCAGAACCGCCCGGCATCCGGGTAAGTCGGCACACCTTCAAACATCATGGTGGTAGCGCCGGACAACAGGGGGCCATAAATAATGTAGGAATGGCCCGTGATCCAGCCTACGTCGGCGGTACACCAGTAAATATCGCCGTCGCGGTACTGGAATACGTTGCGGAAGGTAAATTCGGTGTACACCATGTATCCGCCGTGGGTATGCACCACACCTTTGGGTTTGCCCGTTGAACCGGAGGTGTAGAGAATAAACAGGGGGTCTTCGCTGTCCATTTTCCGGGCCTTGCAACGTTTGCGTTTTCCGGCGATCACCTCGTGCCACCACTGGTCGCGGCCTGCGGTCCAGGCAACCGGGTCGCCGGTGTTTTTGTGAACAATAACGGTTTTTACGGAATCACAACCCATCGTAAGTGCTTCATCCACAATTGCTTTTACCGGAATATTTTTGGCGCCGCGGGCATTGTGATCCGAAGTCAGAACGACCGAGCATTGGGCATCCTTGATCCGGTCGGACAGCGATACGGCGCTGAAACCGGCAAATACCACCGAATGTATAGCGCCGATACGCGCACAGGCAAGTACTGCGATCGTCAGTTCGGGGGTCATCGGCATGTACAGGCAAACCCGGTCGCCTTTTTTTACACCCTGCGCTGTCAAGGCATTGGCAAACTGGCAAACTAACTGGTACAACTGCTTGTACGTGATCTTTTTAGGTTTGGCTTTGGGGTCGTTCGGCTCCCAGATGATGGCCGTTTGTTTGCCGCAGCTTTCCAGGTGCCGGTCCAGGCAGTTTTCCGTAATATTGACTTTCCCCCCGACGAACCATTGCACATTGGGCTCCCGGAAGTTCCATTTCAGCACACGGCGCCAGGGTTTGATCCATTGGAAGGTAGAGGCCTGTTCGCCCCAAAAACCTTCCGGGTCGACCACAGAACGGTTGTAAACTTCGTGGTATTGATCTAAGGTCTTGATTTGCAGTGTCATAAGATATTTCCTGATTCAATGAATTCAATGAGTCGCGTTTTCAAAAAGTGACCGGGCGAAAGTAAGCATGACTTGATTTTTTGCATAAAAAAACGGGGTTCTTGTCAAATTATGCCGGCAAACCCGCTCCGAATAGATATTACCCCGAAACAGCCGCAAATGCCGCTCCAATTTGTTTTTCCCGCATGAGTTCCCGGAGTACGTCCATCACCGTGAAGTCTTCGATCGTGGAAGGTAACGCCCTTGGTTTTGCCAGAACGAGGGCAGGCAACCCCGCGGCAGGGGCAGCCCCCCGGAAAGTTAACTCAATTATCCTTCTACACGGTCATATTCGCCTTTCCAGGCGTACCAACCGAACAGGCAAAGACCCAGCATGATCGGCGTAAAAATGGGAATGATGATGTACCAGAACATTTTGGTATCCAGTACCGCTTTGTTGTTTTTGATCGCGTTGGCGATTTCAATACCAGCCTGTTTGGCCATGAGATATATGGCGATGGCCCCGAGAGCGATCCACAGAAATCCGGAGAGGCGTTTAAGAGCATTCATGTTTTTCAATTAAGAGTAGATGATAAAAGTAAAGGCATTTGGAGGTTAAAATATTGGTTTACAAGTTTTTATACAACAATCAGGAAGGTAAAACCCTGAAGGCGCGGCATTATTCGACAACAGCTTCCTGTTTTTTCGAAGGCAGGTACAACAGGCCGATGATAAAACACACGCCGGCGATCAGGATGGGGTACCACAACCCCACGTAGGGGTCGCCGGCCGGGTTCTCCGTCGTTTTACTGGCATCGAACAAACGGGTGGCGATAAACGGCGTGAGCCCGCCGAAAATACCGTTGCCGATGTGATAGGGCAGCGACATGGACGTATAACGAATCCGCGTCGGGAACAATTCAACGAGGAAGGCCGCAATCGGGCCGTATACCATCGTGACGTATATGATCTGGATGAAAACAAAAAACACCATCATCCAGAAGCCGTTGGAGGAAAGCCAGAACGTTTTGGTGGTTTCCGCTTTGGGAGCAGGTTTCGATTTGTCGGCCAGTACGGTTTCTTTTTTCACCGTTTTCATGGAAGATCCGTCGGTAAAAGCCTTTACCGTTGTGGTCGTCCGGGTGGAGTCGCCCGCAGCATTCACGGCTACAGCGGCGCTGGTGGAGGCCCGTTCCGCAATTTCTACCTTCGTTTTGGGATCGCCCAGACTGTACATCGCCTTGTAAATGGGCCGGTAAGTCAGGATCGCCAGCAACATACCGCCCAGCATGATGGTTTTCCGGCCTATTTTGTCGGACCAGGCGCCAAAAACCAGGAAAAAGGGGGTGCCCAGCAAAATGGCGATGCAAAGCAGGTAACGCACCTGTTCGAACTCCACGGAAAGTGTACGTTCGATAAAGGTCTGTGCGTAAAACTGGCCGGTATACCATACGACGCCCTGGCCCATCACTGCTGCAAAAAGCGCCAGCAGCACCATGCGGAGGTTGCTTTTTTGGGCAAAAGACTCTTTAAGCGGATTGCTGGATGTTTTGCCTTCCTTTTTGATTTTGGCAAACAACGGCGACTCGGCCATACGCAGCCGGATGTAAACGGAAATGGCGATCAGGAAAATGGATACGATGAACGGAATCCGCCAGCCCCAATCGTTAAACGCCTCCACACCCAGGGTTTGGCGGGTTGTCAGGATCACGCCGAGCGACAGGAAAAACCCGAGGGTTGCCGTCGTTTGTATATAGGATGTAAAATAACCCCGCCGGTTGGCCGGAGCGTGTTCGGCTACGTAGGTAGCAGCGCCGCCGTATTCACCACCAAGTGCAAGCCCCTGCACAAACCGCAACATCAGGATAAGAATGGGCGCCCAAATGCCGATTTTGGCGTAGCCGGGTATCAAACCGATGGCAAAGGTGGAGCCCCCCATCAGTAATAAGGTGAGCAGAAAGGTGTACTTCCGGCCGATCAAATCGCCGATGCGGCCAAATACCAGGGCGCCGAACGGGCGTACCACAAATCCCGCCGCAAAAGTGGCCAATGCAGCCAAAAATGCGGCTGTCGGGTTGTCCTGAGGGAAAAACTGCCTGGCAATGGTTGTGGCCATCGCCCCGTAAATATAAAAGTCGTACCACTCGATCAATGTACCGACCGAAGAAGCCATGATCACTTTCATTAGCCCCTGAGTCCCCATGGAATCGGATTCTGATATGAATGAGCCCGCTACGACAGGTGTAGATGATTTCGCCATAAAGTCAGCAATGAGTTAAATGTTGAATGTGAACGGGATGACAATAATTGGATCAGTTCCTCAGGACGAACAAAAATATATACACATTAAACATCAAACCACTTGCTCCAAAACCTCCAGAATTTTGAAATACACCTCGTTGGTCAGGGAATAATTGCTGTTTTTCCCGTCGCGGCGCACCGACACGATACCCCGGTCTTTTAATATCCGGAGGTGATGGCTGGCTACCGCCTGCTCGATGCCTATGCGTTCGTAGATCTCGGTGACATTCATCGATTTGTTCCGGTACAACATTTCCACAATCAGCAGGCGGTGCGGATGTGCAACGGCCCGCAAGGTCTCGGTCGCCGTTTCCAGAAAAGTAAAGGTGTAAGGCACTTCACTTGGCATAAAAAAAGGTGTGAATCCTGAAATCGGCACAAATATATATATTTAAATGCCTGAAAGGGTATACTGCCCGATAATTAGTGGCTGGACAAATACCGGGGAGAAAGTACCTTTGCCGTGCATGAAAAACTACCTCCATCAGACGCTGGGTCTTTCCGTGCTGGTATTGCTGATGCTGACCGGCCTGTCGCTGGTGCCGGAAGAGTTCCCCATCGGCGATTTCCATTTGCGTAAAATGGACATTTTTGCCGACATACGCAGCGACGCATTGCCCGCATTGCCGGAAAAGGAATTGCCCGCACCTGATTCATCCACCTACATCCCGGACACAACAACGCTGGCCGCAATAGATTCCTCCCAGCTGCTGCCTCCGGAACCCATTCCGCTGATGGATTCCACCGGCTTCGGCAGGATGATCGAGGATTATTCGTTCGGACAACAGGGTTTGAGCCGTTTGTTCGAAGCCGTCGATTCCATCCGGCTGGGCCGCAGCGCCCGGATCGCCTGGTACGGCGATTCCTTTGTGGAAGGAGATATTCTGATCGGCGACCTGCGCGATTCACTTCAAACCGCCTGGGGAGGTAACGGCGTGGGTTTTGTACCCATTACTTCGGAAGTTGCCCGTTTTAAACGAACCCTCACCCACGACTTTAGCGGCTGGGACGTTTATTCCATCGTCAAAAAAAACGGCGCGCACCCTCCGTATGGAGTTAATGGTTTTGCGTACCGGCCCCGGCCGGGCGCCCGCGTCCGGTACGACGGTTTGCAATATTTCAGCCATACCCGGCAATGGTCGAGAACCCGCCTTTTTTATACGGATTCTGTCCAAAACACGGTTTTTTACCGCCTGAACGGCAGTCCGGGTGAATTATGCCGGCTCCCCTCCTCGTCCGGTGCGCTCCGGCGCTTAGAATTAAACCAGCCGGGGGTGCATACGGCAGAATTTCAATTCAACAACCCCGCAGGCCTGGTTTTATACGGCACTTCATTAGAAGATGCTTCGGGATTTTACATCGACAATTTTTCCGTTCGTGGCAACAGCGGCGGCCCGCTCAAACTGATGCGCCCGGAATTTATGCGCCAGTTCGATGCCTATCAGCAGTACGACCTGGTGATCATACAGGTCGGCCTGAATGCCGTCACCAATAGCCTGAACAATATCAAATGGTATGAAGCGGAACTGGATCGCACCTTCCAACACCTGCGCCAGTGTTTTCCCGGCAAACCTGTTCTGGTAATCAGCGTCGGCGACCGGGCCGGCAAATCGGGCGCCGAACTGGTCACCATGCGCGGCGTGCCGGCCATCGTTTCCATGCAGCGCGACCTCGCCCGGAAACACGGATTCCTGTTTTACGACCTGTTTCGGGGCATGGGTGGCCCCGGCTCCATCATACAACTGGCCCACCACAAACCGATGCTGGCCAACAGGGATTATACACACCTGACCCACGAGGGCGGGCGGGTCATCGGATATATGCTGGCAAAATTGTTTCTGGACGAACATTTGAAGTGGAAAAGTGCAAAATCCGGGATGTAAATATTCGGAAACCTGATACATTAATTTCCTGAAAACCAAATACTTAACTGTGAATTTAAAAACGGCGCTTGTAGTTTTTGTCCCTTCGATGGACCTGGCGCCCTAAATCCGTTTCGGAAAAATTGGCCTGACATATGCGATTTCTTTTACTCCTCCCCTCCCCCCACTCAACCCGCGTACGAACGATCACCTGTTTGCTGTTTCTGACCCTGTTTATCGGGCAGTGCCAGTCGCAGTTCCATCCGCCGGAAGTGGAAATCACGGATGCCGACACGGTTGGTTATGATTTTTTCCGGCAGGACGACAATCAGATCGAAAATGCCGGTTACTTAGAGCCGTTTTTTCAAAAACTATACCTTCAGCGCACCCGCGGCGGACAAAAAATCAGCATCGTACACATCGGCGACTCCCATATTCTGGGCAATTTCCTCACCCGGGAGGTACGCGCCCGGCTGCAAAATGCCTTTGGCGACGGCGGCCGCGGCATGATTTTTCCATACAAACTGGCCGGCACCAACGGCCCGAAAGATTACCTCGTGGAAACCAATACCAAGTGGCACGGTTCCAGTTGCCAGCGGGTGTTAAGCCCCGAAACACCTTTCGGAATATCCGGCTTTTCACTCGAAGCTTCCAACCTGAACGCTTCGCTGACTTTCCGGCTGCGCGATACCGCCACGGCGGAAACCCGCAATTTTACCAAAGTAACCGTGTTTCAGCACAAAACACCCACACAGTACGATCTGGAAGTGCGCGACGACGTCAGTAACCAAAAGGCCGAACCCTTCCTGAGTTGCAACCCGACCTCATTATCCTTTCTTTCGGCACCAACGAGGCGCAGGGCAAAACCGATCCCGATTACCTCCGGCGCACAATCTCAGACCTCACGGAGCGGCTGCTCGAACAATCACCCAACGCACTCGTCCTGTTTACCACACCGGCCGACTCCTACCTGCGTGGGAAAGGCTTTAACCCGAACATGGCCGATCTCAGCGCCACGATCCGGAAATATACCCGCGATAAAGGCTACGCCTTGTGGGACCTCTTCGATCTCTCCGGCGGCGAAAACTCGGCGCTGGCCTGGAAATCGCGCGGTTTAATGACCTCAGATTCCGTGCATTATACTAAAATCGGCTACGCCGTTCAGGGGAAATTGTTGTACCAGTCCCTGATAAAAGGCTACAACGGTTTTGTAGTCTCGAAGCCCTGAACGGCGCCGGGTATTGGTCCCGTTTTCAGGGACGTTCGGTGAAAATTGGAAGTGTTTGGCGGTAATGATGCAGCAGGCTGTCGGTGCGCGGCAGTTTTGCGGTGGCCGCTTTGGCATAATACGACCTGCTGTCCGGGAATGTTATCCCGCGATCCGACCACCAACCACTGCGTTGCCGGTCCGACTTGATGGCTGCGTACGGAAGATGTGCATCGGCGTTGACCCTGGTCCAGTAACTCATTTTCCGGGTGTCCGGGTCATTGATCATTTCGGCGAAATAAGAAAGGGGTATTCCGGCGAGTATCAGCGCAAAAAAGAGCAAAAAGGGATTAAATAAACCCGAAAGGGAATGCAATAAGCGCCCTTTCGCAAGGTGTCCCTGCGTCGAATCAAACATGAATTGCGTGTTTTGAATAAAAAAAATGAAACGGATTAAACAGATACGTCGCACTTTTACGGGTGGGCCGGGTATTTGTTTCATCCGGCGACCGTTTTTTTTAAAATCTTTTTTCAATTTCACATCTCAATCAGGATGAAGCCGTTTTTTACTTTATTACTCCTTGCATTTGCCCTTCCCCGATATACGCAAGCCCAGATCACCGACCCGAAAGCCACGGAAGTGTGGGAACCCGAACCCCGCGTCGTCACACCGGGTGAAGGCCGGAAAGCCCCTTCCGACGCCATTGTGCTGTTCGACGGAACAAATTTTAACGAATGGTTGGCCGCTAAAGATTCCAGTGCCGTGAAGTGGGACCTGAACCGCGACAGCAGCGCCACGGTCAAACCCGGCGCCGGTGATATTTTTACCAAACGATCGTTTGGCGACTGCCAGTTGCACGTCGAGTTCCGGACACCTGCTGTGGTAGCGGGAGAAAGCCAGAACCGGGGCAACAGCGGCATTTTCCTGCAAAGCCGCTATGAAGTCCAGGTGCTTGATTCCTATCAAAACCGCACGTATTCCAACGGCCAGGCCGGATCTACCTACAAACAAAGTATACCGCTCGTCAATGCCTGCCGCCCTCCGGGGGTATGGCAGACGTATGATATTTTGTACACCGCGCCGCGGTTTAATGCCGATAACCTGCTGGTGGCCCCCGGGCGTGTTACAGTGATCCAGAACGGCGTTGTGGTTCAGCTCGATACGGAACTCAAAGGCCCCACTACCTACATCGGCCTGCCGCAGTACAAAGCACACGGGAAAGCGCCGCTCAAATTGCAGGACCACGATTGCTTAGTGAGTTACCGCAACATCTGGATCCGGGAACTTTAGTCGCTGCTGCGCCGCACCGGCATATTTCTATATACACCCAATAGCAAAAAAGATACTTTTGCGTTTAATAACTTCCTGAAAAACTGCCAGTAAGACATTCCGTATGTGGTCGGATAACTTTCCATTTTATAAACAACTCGACGCCTCGGACTGTGGCGCCACTTGCCTGCGTATGGTTGCCAGGCATTACGGGCGGCACTATTCGCTGGAATACCTGCGCGACCTGTCGTACCTCGACCGGGAAGGGGTATCGCTTATGGGTATTTCGGATGCCGCCGAAAAGATCGGTTTGCGCACCCTGGGTGTAAAATCCGGATTCGGGCGTTTGCAGGAAAGTATTCCCCTGCCCTGTATCGCCCACTGGAAACAAAACCACTTCGTGGTGGTCTACCGTATTGCCAACGGCAAAGTGTTTGTGGCCGACCCCGCAGCGGGCAAAATTCAACTGGAAGAACAGGAGTTTTTGGACGGCTGGATCAGCGACGTGGTCAATACGGAGCCCCAGGGCATCTTGCTCCTGCTGGAAACCACCCCCGAGTTTTTTCACCGGGAAGGCGAACGGGTCAACCGTTCGGGGCTGAGTTTTTTGTGGACCTATCTTGCCCAGCATAAAAAACTGATCCGTCAGCTGTTGTTCGGGTTATTGCTCGGCAGTATCATCCAGCTGGCGTTCCCTTTCCTCATGCAGGCGCTGGTGGATAAAGGCGTTCAACTTGACGACCTCAATTTTGTCTACCTCATCCTTGCCGCACAGGGTATGTTGTTCGTCAGCCAGGTCGCCGTGGAGTTTATCCGGGGCTGGATACTGCTGCACATCGGCACCCGGGTCAACATCAACCTGGTGTCTGATTTTTTGATCAAGCTGATGCGTTTGCCCATGTCGTTTTTTGATTCCAAGATGACGGGCGACCTGCTGCAACGGATATACGACAACGAACGTATCGAGCGGTTTCTGACCTCTTCTTCGCTGGTAACCTTGTTTTCGGTGGTTAGTTTGGTGGTTTTCAGCATTGTATTGTTGTTCTACAACCCGGTGATCTTTTTGATTTTTGTGATTGCCGCGATGCTTTATTTCGGCTGGATCGCCATTTTTCTGCAACGCCGCCGCGCGCTCGATTACAGGCGTTTTGAACAGATGGCGGAAAACCAGAACACGCTGATCCAGATGGTCAACGGTATGCAGGAGATCAAACTGCACAACGCCGAACGCCAGAAAAGATGGGCCTGGGAGCGTATTCAGGCCCGCTTGTTCCGGGTAAACGTTCAATACCTCGCCACCGACCAGTTTCAACGCGCAGGCGCGGCTTTTATCAATGAAGGCAAAAACATCATCATTTCCGTGGTGGCTGCCCAGGCCGTGATCAAAGGGGAGATGACACTCGGCATGATGCTCGCCGTGCAATACATCATCGGGCATATGAACGGCCCGCTGGAATCCCTCGTGCAGTTCATCCTGGCCGCCCAGGAAGCCAAGATCAGCCTCGAACGGATGAACGAGATTCACCTTCGCCCGGACGAAGAGCCCGCCGACAATCCCAAGGTTACGGTATTGCCCTCCAACGGCGACCTGTTCCTCCAGGATGTGTCGTTCCGCTACGGCGGCCCGCACGACCCCTGGGTTTTAAAAAACGTGAGCATCGGTATCCGCGAAGGCAAAACGCCGGCAATTGTCGGCACCAGCGGCAGCGGCAAAACCACGCTTATGAAACTCCTGCTCAACTTTTACCCGCCCAGCGAGGGTTTTGTACGCCTCGGCGACCTCAACCTGTCCAATATCAATCACAAACTCTGGCGCGACCACTGCGGCGTGGTCATGCAGGACGGGTTTATTTTTTCCGACACCATTGCCCGCAACATCGCGCTCGGCGAGGAACATATCGATCGCCGTCGTTTGTTATATGCTGCGAAAGTGGCTAATATTCAAACGTTTATAGAATCCCTGCCGCTGGGTTACAACACAAAAGTCGGGCAGGACGGCGCCGGGCTCAGCCAGGGTCAGAAGCAACGCCTGCTGATCGCGCGCGCCGTGTACAAAGACCCGCAATACATCTTTTTCGACGAGGCCACCAATGCCTTAGACGCTTACAACGAACGGGTGATCATGCACAACCTCGAGTATGTGTTCAGAAATAAAACCGTGTTTATCGTCGCACACCGCCTCAGCACCGTGCGCAACGCCGATAACATTGTTGTACTGGAAAAAGGGGAAGTGGTGGAACAGGGCACCCACCTCGACCTCACCGAACGGCGCGGAGCATACTACCACCTCGTCAAAGAACAATTGGAACTGGGCACCTAGAATTTGTAGATTTGTATTTTACAAGAACTGAAATCCAATGGAGGAAAAGAATTACGTCGAGCTCCGCTCCGAAGATGTTCAGGAGATATTGGGAACCCCGCCGAACTGGCTGGTACGCTGGGGCACAACCATCGTACTGGTTGGTTTTGCAATGATGGTGCTGGCTGCCTGGTTTATCCGCTACCCGGACGTGGTAGAGGCCCAGGTGATCATTTCCACCTCCGTGCCGCCGATAGACGTGGTGGCCCGTACCGACGGGCGTATTGCACATTTGCTGGTGCGGGATAAAATGTCCGTGGAGGAAAACGACCTGCTGGCCGTTTTGCAAAGTACCGCCAACTACCAGAACGTGATGGAACTGGACATGGCCCTGAACGCCTGGCAGGGCTCCAACCTCGATTCGCTCCGGCTGCTCGTACCGCCCCGCAACCTGGTGCTCGGTGAACTCCAGGCCGATTACGCCGATTTTTTGCAGCAACTGGAAAATTTTCAGTTCGGCAAGGAGAATAAAAACGCCGCCGTCTTGTCCAATATCAGCTCTATCAACAAACAAATCAACCAGTTGGATCAAAGTATTTCCTACGAAACCAAAGGACTCGAACGCCTCAACGACCAGATCAAAACGGCGGAAGAATTGTATGAAAAACAAAAGGACCTGTATGAACAGGGTATCACGTCGAGGGTTGATTTTGAAAAGGAACGCACCAAACTCGCCGACCTCGAACGCCAGCGCGACGTGTACGAGGACAATATCCTGCGAAAACGCAACGAGATCATTACGCTGAAAAAGGAATATCCGACGCTTCTTTCGGCCAGGAAGAAACGGCTTCCAATACGGCCACCCGCCTGCTCGGAAGTTTGAACGCCCTGCGCAGCAGCAGTGGATAAATGGAAACAAACCTACCTGCTTACCGCACCCATCAGCGGACGGGTATCCTTCAGTACGCCGGGTGAAAAACGCTACGTACAGGCGGGAGAACAAATCCTGACGATTGTGCCGCCCCAAACCGGCGTTATCGTGGGCCGCCTCTCGCTCCCGGTGGAAGGCAGCGGAAAGGTCAAAGCCGGGCAAAGGGTCATCATGAAATTAGAAAGTTATCCTTACCACGAGTTCGGCACCCTCCGCGGATTAGTGGTAGAAAAATCGCTCGTGCCGAAAGACAACAAATATTCCATACTTGTGTCCGTGCCCACCACTCCGAAAAACAACCTCGAAACCAGCTACGGCCGCGAAATCCAGTTCGAGCAACAACTCCAGGGCAAAGCGGAGATCATTACGGAAAACAAAGGCCTGATCGACCGGATTACGGATCAAATTTTCGCCGGGCGGTAAATCACAGCTTTGGGTTTTCGGCCTAAAACCGCCTTTTTGGGCCGCCTTCAGGAAGAGTTCACTTTCTTTTGGACATCATTAACAGCCCAGGTGTTTTCAAGGAAAATACCCTCGCATACTTTTGTCCCGACAACTGCGATAAAAAGTTCTATTACTCATTTAAATGACTATTCCGATGAAACAAATTCTCTCTGTACTCGCTTTCGTATTAGTTGGCGCTTTCTGTGCAACCGCCCAAAATGCTGCCGGCGCTGTAATGACTTTTGACGTTACGACGATCGACTACGGCTCCATCGACAAAGGTGGCGACCCGATCCGTAAATTCAAATTCACCAACACGGGCAACGAGCCGCTCATCATCAAAACGGCTAAAGGCTCCTGCGGCTGCACGGTACCTACCTATCCGAAAGAACCCATCATGCCGGGCGAAAGCAATGTGATCGAAGTTCGCTACGACACCCAGCGCGTGGGCCCTTTCACCAAAACGGTTACGCTCACCACCAACGAAACGAGTGATACCCACACCCTCACCATCAAAGGTGACGTAAAAGCTCCGGCTACCCAGGAAAGTGTTCCGGCCAGCACGGGCGGTATCAAGGGATAAATCAAATTGACTGATTGATTTTTGGTTTGACGATACGAACCCGGTTGGTGTAATACTGGCCGGGTTTTTCTTTTTTTGAAGAAAATACAAGCTGCCTGCAACCTTTTTTAGCGTTCGTTTGTCTGTAGGAAATGATTATTCGTCGTATTAAAACGTCCGTTTAAAGAATACTGCTTATATTCGTACCGTCTTTCAACAATAGGACTCATGAAACGAAAACAACTACCTAAGTCACTTTTTCTCCTGATTGCCGTTTTTAGTATTTCTTCTTTCCTTTTTGTCAACGTACACGCCAATGTAGCCAACGCGGGCTTATGCTGCGCAACGAAATTGGAACAACCGAAAATGGAAGAAAGTGAAAACGGAAAAGCCCGCGAATTGCCCGTGCCCGATATGACGGTCCTGGGTCGTTTGCTGGAACTGGCTCAAAAATTCATCGACGTTGCAAGTTAATCCCGCAACCTGTTATACCTGCCAATGCCGGTTTGCTCACGCAGCAGACCGGCATTGTTTTTTCCCCTCAGGCATCGGCGCCACGTGCCGGTGAGCCGCGGTTAAAATACTTTCCGGGAAGCCATTTGCCCACTCCTTTCCAGACAAGCCACCCGATCAACACCCCCAGAAGCGCCCCGCCGATCACGTCGCCCGGGTAATGAACCCCCACATACACTTGCGAAAAAGCGATGGCCGATGCCCAACACAGGGCCGCCGGGCGAACCCAGCGGGCCAGGCCGCCGAATGCGCCGATCAGAAAAACCGCAGCAGCAAAATGATTGGCGGCGTGCGACGACGTAAAACTATACCCCGAACCGCAGGAAACCCGGCAGCGGATGTTCCCGGCAAGCGCCGGGTCGTTGCAGGGCCGGATCCGTTGTACATTTTTTTTCACCAGCGAACTGCTGGTATAGTCGGCCAGGCCCACGGATACCACCAACCCGAGTATGACAATCCAGCCTTTTTTTCCAAAATTCAGCAGGCAAAAGGCGCCGGTGAACAGGTAAAGCGGCGTCCAAAACCATTTTTCGCGAAAAAAAGGCAACATCGCGTCAAAAACGGGATTGCCAAGGCCGCTGTTGATCCAGTAAAAAAAGGCGGCGTCCCAACTTTGCAACAGGGATAAACAGTTCATGTCGACGCGCGTTTTCGGGCGATAAGAATCAGGCGTTTCGACCGGTGCGGGTCAAACTTATCCAGGTCGTAACTCCCGTACGTCTGAACCAGGTCAAGGCCCGACTCGTTAAAAAGCCGTTGAAAATCAGCCAGGTTAAAAAGCCGCACCCGTTCGCGAAACTTCAGCAGACGGCCCCCTGCAACAAATTCCACGTGTTTGTACACCCGGTCGTTCCGGATGTTCCTGCTCAGCCGGAATTCGATCCGGTCGATGATTTTGGTTTCCGAACGCACTAAGTTGCGGCGCACCCACTGCGAATTAAAATAATCGAGCAGCAACAAACCGCCGGGTTTGAGGTTTCTGGCGATGTTTTTCATGGTCAGCAAATGGTCGCGATCGGTTTTAAAATAGCCGAAACTGGTAAACATGTTCATCACCGCATCAAAATAATTGACCCGAAACGGCAAACGCATGTCGTGCTGGTAAAACGCCAGATGCCCGTGTTCATGCTGCCTGGCAAAGGAAATACTGGCTTCCGATATGTCCAGCCCCGTGACGTCGAATCCCTTTTCGGCCAAATACCGCGAATGACGCCCCTTGCCGCAGGCCAGGTCGAGCATACGCGCACCGGGCGGCGGATCGAGGGCCCGTAAAAGATTGTCAAGCGCCTGTTGGGCATCGTCGTCATCGTGGTTTTTATACAACAGATGATAATACTGGGAATCAAACCACTCGACGAACCATTCCTTACTCATATAAAAATGATTTTCCGGCTGAAAGGTAAGTGCAGCCCGATGAATTACCTTCATGCAAAAATATCCGCCATGCAAATTTTGCTGACCGCCGCCACACCTTTCGAGATCGCCCCCGTCCTGCAATGGCTTGAAAGCAACTTTGCACGCAACGAATCGGGTGTTTTTGAAAAAGAACACCTCGCCGTTTTTCCCCTGATCACGGGTGTGGGCGTCGCCTGCACCTGCTGGCGCCTCGGCCAGTTTTTTGCACAAAACAAACCCGGTATCGCTTTGAATGCCGGGGTCGCCGGCGCTTTCGACCGCCGCTTCCGGATCGGCGACGTGTTCCACGTCACCACGGAGCGGTTTGGCGACCTGGGGGTGGAAGAAGCCGACGGCAGCTTTACGGACCTGTTCGAACTCGGTTTGACGGACGCAGGCACATTTCCTTTTGCCGGCGGGGTTTTAAAAAACGATTCCGCCATGCAGTCGGGCTTTTTGCCTGTGGCCAACGGCTTGACCGTCAATAAGGTACACGGCTCCGGCGCATCCATTGACATGATCCGGGCGAAATACCCCGATGCTCAGTTAGAGAGTATGGAAGGTGCGGCGTTTTTTTTCTCCTGTTTACACGCGGGTATTCCGTTTCTTGAAATACGCGCCATTTCCAACTATGTGGAACCGCGCAACCGGGAAGCCTGGAACCTGCCATTAGCCATCGCCAACCTGAACGAAACGCTGCGGGAAATCATCGGCTCTTTCTGAACCGCAGTTATTAGACAGTATACTGACTATTCTTCCCGTTCGGTAAATTTTACGCCGTATTCCTCCAGTTCCTGCATCACCGGTTCGTATACCTCGGGCATGGTGGGTATATTAACGCCGGTGGTGGATATTTTGCCGAGCAGGAGCAACTTTACAAAAATACCCAGCGGAACCCCCACTAATCGCGACATGGCCGTGTCCGCGCTGTTGTGGCCTTTCATCACTAAGGTGGAAGTCAGTTTGCGTTTGCGCCGGTTTAGCTCGTATTCGAATACGTGTTGCATGATCACCATATCCTTGTCGTTCGGTTGCAGCGCCCATTTTTCCAGCAACAAATTCTCCAGGATGAGCGAAGGTGTGGCGTTGTTGACCTTGATGCGGCGTTTGCTGAACAGACCGAGCCATTCGAGTTTTTTCATGATTTCGTCATCGGGATCCACTTCGATCATTTTGGCCATGCGGTCTTTAACCGAACCGGTGTGCTGACTGATGCCGAGGAAAGCCTCCATCAGGTCGTGGTACGTAAGTTGGTCAGAATCAACGATCGGGAAGGTGGCGTCGGTAAGTCCGATCCGGACCAAAGCATTCCAGGCGTCGCAAAAACCGCGGTGCCGGATGGTGCCCCGGAACAGGGTGCGGATGTCGCGCAAGCCGTAGGCTTCCCGGTACAGCAGCGAATCACGGTTGGCGTATACTTCCCATTGCCCCATTTCCGGAATGTCGACTATGCGGTATTGCCGGAACAGGCGGCGGTAGGGGATGTATTTGAGTTTGCCGTCTTCGAGGAATTGTGCCGTGCCCTGTCCTGCCAGCACGACGTTGCGCGGGTTCCAGGAAAATTTATAGTGCCAGGGGTTGTCGTCGCTTTCCGGCGCTACCAGTCCGCCGGTATAGGAATAAAACGCCGTGATTTTGCCACCCGCAGCGCGAATTTTGTGGATGCGTTGCATGGCGCTCATGTGGTCGATACCCGGGTCGAGCCCCAGTTCGTTCATAAACACCAGCGCACGTTGGCGCGCTTCGTCGCCCAGGCGAAATACCTGCTTGGACACGTAACTCGCCGTCACCATGTGTTTACCCAGCGAGATGCAGTCCTGCGCCACTTCCAGGTGCATTTGAGGGGGCAGGAGCGATACCACCACGTCGTGGCGACTGATGACATCGCGCCGGTCGTTGGGTTTTGACGCGTCCAGCCAGATAGCCCTGCCTTTGGGGTGATTGCCGACTTTTTGTTGTGCAAGGGCAATATCGGCATCGGCAACCGTGATAAAAAAGTCGTGCTGCCGGGCCTGTTCGAGGATGTAATTGATCAGCGCCGTTGCGGAGCGTCCCGCTCCAATGATAAGCAAGTTTTTCATGGACAGTCTGTGTGTGTTTGCTTTGTAATATCTGGTGTTTGGTACAACGGCAAGGGCTTGAAACAGCAAACTTACAGGAAATCGTCCTTTCTTCTTCTTCCCGGCAAAAAAAAGGGGAATCCGGGGGCATAAAAACAAAAAAGGTCGGCCCTGATGGCCGACCTCATCCAAAGAGGAAAATGCACATGGGATTATAATGGGAAGGTGCCACGGGTACTCGGATTATATATGGCAGAAAAATGATTGTCGTTTCGTGCGGTAAAAGTAAGCCTCAATTCGATGCGAGGCAACCACCCGCCATAAAAATATCATACAATGTCAGCAAGTTTGCATCAATTCTTTTTGATCGGGGCCTCCGGTTTTTTGCAAAAGTGTCGGCCAGATGCATTATTCCGGCTATTTTTGATACAAAAAGCGCCGTTTTCTATTCACAATGATGGCCGGATTATTTATACAACAGACTGGTTATCAATAAATATGATGTTTTTTTGAAGGATTTTTCCACGTTCACAACCCGTTAAAAATGTCATTGTTGCGCCGCCAATCGTGCCCCACCTTTGTATCATCGAATTTGATTTTCTAACAATCAAACATTTGCTGCAGCCTATGTCTAAACCTGTTACTATCAAAATTAAAAACGGCTCCGTACACATCGAAACCAAAGATTGACGACCGGCCGTTTTGACCCCGATAACAGGTCACGCTCCAAAAACTGCCCCACTTTGAAAATGTTCATGGGAATATAATTATTAAAAGGTCCTGTCACATGAGACGGGACCTTTTTTATTTGGTCTCCAAATCTCCCCGTACTTTCGCGGCGAATTGAACATAAACTATGAAAAACACCCTTTTCGGACTGCTTTTATTATTGTCTGCCACTTCTCTTTCCGCACAAACGGCCCTTGCCGATACCACGGTTTACCAGGTTGCGGAACAAATGCCCTACCCGATCCTGAAAAGTTGCAACATCGAATTGCATCCAGGCTGGACAGAGGACAGTGTACGCAGATGCGCTGAGGTACAACTACTTACGATCCTCAGCCACAACATCCGTTACCCGGAAGAAGCGCGAAAAAACAATACGGAAGGCACCGTGGTGGTGACTTTTGTGGTGGAGCCGGACGGCAAAATGACCCATTACCAGATCCTGAAAGATATCGGCAACGGCTGCGGTGAAGAAGCCCGGCGTGTATTGCAGGCCCTGGAAGGCGTCGGTCTCCGCTGGAAACCCGCACAACGCGAGGGCAAAGTGGTGCGTATGCGGCAATCCCTGCCGCTTCGTTTTAAACTACAGGAGCCTCTCCCCTACTACCTCACGCCGGAAGGCGACACCATCTACTCGATGTACGACGCCGAGCCGGGTTTCAGAGGCGGTATGGACTCATTAGTCCGTTTTGTTTTGAACCAGTTGCAATACCCGCCGGAATATGCCGACAGTTGCAAAACCGGCGTCATCGAGATGTCCCTGCTGATCGGGAACGACGGGTCGGTAGAAGTCGAAAACCAATTGGATTTCAGCAACTTAGGCTCAGAATTTCAATGGCAGGCCCTGCGGCTCGTCAACCGGACGGCAGGATACTGGACGCCGGCGCAATACCAGGGCAAGCCGGTCGCCACCACCCTTCCCTTCCGCGTATTGTTCAAATCGAACAAAACGGGTTGTGCCGCCGCCAATGACCGTTTCGACCGGGCTACCCTGCTGGCCGACGAAGGCGCGACCTTTTTTGAAGGCAACAAAACCGAAGAAGCGATTCAGAAATGGACCGAAGCGCTGACCCTGCAACCCGACAACACCGAGTGGTTGTACTACCGGGGCACTACCCTGCTCAACATGGACCGGAAAGAGGACGCCTGCAAAGATTTTAACCGGGTGAAGGAAATTCTGGGAATCACCTGGTTCGAAGCCGTGCGGAAATTAGTGTGCGGGTGGTAGCACGAACTTCAGTTCGCCTTGGCAGGTGGTAGGGCGAACTTCAGTTCGCCTTGTGAGCAGGTGGTTGAGCGAACTTCAGTTCGCCTTGGCAGGTGGTAGAGCGAACTTCAGTTCGCCTTGTGAGCGGGTGGTTGCGCGAACTTCAGTTCGCCTTGGCAGGTGGTAGGGCGAACTTCAGTTCGCCTTGTGAGCAGGTGGTTGAGCGAACTTCAGTTCGCCTTGGCAGGTGGTAGAGCGAACTTCAGTTCGCCTTGTGAGCAGGTGGTTGAGCGAACTTCAGTTCGCCTTGGCAGGTGGTAGGGCGAACTTCAGTTCGCCATTCACCTAACATTCATTTTTCCCAGCAATTCAAGAAATGCGAGGCCAACCTCCAAGGTGGCGACGTCTTGCTCCAATGCGATCAGGTGTAAAAATATTTCCTCGATCTTTTCCTGATGCATTTTGGTTATCTCGCCCAATTCAAAACTTCCTTCCGCTTCAATTACCGAGCCGGGCGGTATTCCGGGCAAGTGACGATTGGCCCGGATATAAGCATCCGTTTCTTCTAACGACAGGAGTGCATATCGGTCGCCGAACACATAGTCGCACCAAGATCCGGCGCTACAAGTTTGAACCTTCACTTTGTCGGCTAGTATGCCGTTTTTTACAGTTAGAAAGAGGAGGAGAAACCGGATGTGCCGATGGCTACTTTTCCTGTCCGGTTGATCAGAACGCCGGTGTTACAATTGTTTTTATCTATCCATTGGCGGCAAGGCAACGTATATTTATTGTCCGATAATAATTCCATGATTTCTTCCGGGCAATTTTCAAAATATGGAGCGCAGGGCTTATTATCGGAATAGAAATCCCCCCAGGGAGAACAAGAGGTATCATTGCTGACCAATTGTCCGTTTTGAAAAATACAAGTCAGGCCGTTAATCATGATAATTATTTCTCCCGACAGTACAGATTCGCAAGGAAGGCTCTTAAAAACAAGGGCGTTTTTGGAAAAACTAACCCCGCCGGGCTGGTAATAGCCATTGATCGAACTTCCGGGGCTGTATATATACACCGTTGTATTGGCAAGGGTAGTCAGGTCGATTTGAATATCGGAGGGGTTAAAGCGTATAAAAAAATTCCACCATGTGCCAATACATTCGAGGGATACCGGGCAAACATCAATCGGTTCGCCTGCACTGCGCACATATACCCCTTCTATGAAAAGATATTCCCGCGCTGTGTTATCGGGCATTGTTTCCATAACGCTAAAACTCAGCGTATCTCCTGTCGTGTAGGGAATACTTGCAAAACTAAGATGCTGTTCTCCAAAGCTTTGTGCGACAGGATTTGCAGAATAAGTTCCGTTACGCGAGTCATCAGGGCCAAAATAAAAATCCAATATGACCTTATTATCAGTGTCTACATAAAAGAGCGTGTCGAGCACTGCTGTATTTTTAACCCGAAGGGTAATTTGACCGTCGACGGCTATCGCCTGCAGGTCAGGGGTCGTTTGAGCATGAAGGTATATTCCCGTCAGAAAAGAAAGAAAAAACACCGGCAGTGATTGAAGAAAAGAAATGGCTTTCATAGCAGGGAGGTTTAATTTTGCTCGTAATATGCAGTCAATTTTTTTTGCAACTCTTTTTTCTTGTTATTCAATTCAATAAGATACAGATAGCCTTCTTCAATTTTTTTTTTTCTGTTGATCAATCTTGACGCTGCGCATTTCAAAACCGCCATTTTGCGACACTCGTCTTGTGAAATACTGCCCGGTAAATGCCTGTATACGTTCAGGTATTGTTCCAGTTCATACAAGCCGGGCAAGGGATATCCCGGGTCAAAAACATAATCGCACCACCCGCTGGTTTCGCACAATTCGACGCGAAATTTATCTGTCAAAATACCATCTTTGACTGCTATACTATACCCGGAGCGCATCTTGTCCGTTCCGATGCCGACATTCCCCAAACGATAAATATTACCATCATGGGAACAAGGGTCGCCCTCCCATTGCCTGCAATCGGGAGGTGCTGAAAATGCTTCTGCTGAAATCATCTCAACGATAGCCTGGCGGCATGCCGGGTCTTCGAAAATGCTGCAATCGGCCGATGTGCCAACAGTGATGCTAAAGGCACATGTCCCGACTACACCCGAGCCGTTGGATACAGTGATAATGTAGTTGCCAGCAGCCAGTCCGGTAATTTTTATCGTACCGTCGCACTGGAGATCATTTATTTGTCCGCCGTTCCAGGAGATATTAAAAGGCCCGCCGCCGGGCGCGACGACGATACCGCCTGTGCCGTTTGCAACACCTGCCAAGGCAGGGTTGATCTGAAAACACTCGATTTGAACTACCCGAGCGGACTTGATAAAGTCCTTCATTTCCGGCAATTCGGCTGTTGTGTTTGCCCCGGTTGTTGCAGCTGGCAGTTTTTTATCCAATCAATCGAGTCGCTTTTGAATGTCGATCAGATGCAGAAATATTTCTTCGATTTTCTGTTGCTGGTTTACTGTTTCCACGTCTAAGAAAAAGCCGCCCTGTGCATCTATTACTTTTCCGGGCGTACATCCAGGTAAAAAGCGATAGGCCCGGATGAAAGCCTCCACCTCTCCAAGCGGCCGCAGCCGGAACGTATCTGAAAACACATAATCGCACCATGCCGGTTGGCAGATTTGCAACATCTCCGTAGTGATACCTCCCTTTACTGTCAGTTTCAAAGGGCTGACCGGGGCGCCGATGGCAACAGCGCCGTTTCTCCATATTCCGCTTTCGGTTGCGCAGGGGCCTTCCCATAATTTACAGTCAGGCGGATCGGGAATAAAATGTTTGGCAAAAGAAAGCAAGGGGTCTTTACACGCCATCATAAAATCTTCACACTCCTGGGAGGTAGCGTAAGTAAAATTCCCGTTTTCGTAGTGACAAACCGTGTTGCTGTTCAAAAAAATAATGGTGCCCGTTGGAGTCAGATTCGTGCATATCGGCGGATTTATATCCACTAAGTAATAATCGCTGCACGGGGGATTCTGGAGCGAAAAATAAAGGCAGTCGGGATCGGAGTTCCCTGTAAAATTGGTGTAGGCAACTGTGCTTCCAATGAAAGGCGATGTGAACTCCATATAAAAACCGGGTGTAGGCAAACCGTTACACGGGTAATCATCCGAATAGCCTATTTTGACAGGACAATTTTGAGCCATACCCTTGTTTGGGATCAGATAAGAAATGGCAATAAACACAGCATAATAGCAAAAATATTTCATATTTGACCAGTTTTTCCGGTTAAAAGCCAATCTTGATTGCCTTTTTGGTGATTTGTCCTTTACTTTCGACGACTAACTGATACAGGTACACACCCTGCGAAAGATGCCCCCCATCGTACGTCGTTTCATAGTAACCGGGGAGAGTATCTTCTTCCCGCCTGATTACCTGTATGAGTTTTCCCGTGAAATCGAGCAGATTGATCGTCACATCGGCTGCCGGGCCCGCTTCAATCAGGTATTGGATATTGACTTTGCCGGTGAATGGGTTGGGGTGAATTTCCAGTTCCATCTCGTTCGGAGTGGAAGAGAGTTTACTTGCGAGGTTTCTCAGCGCGGGCGATTCTTCCGTAAAATTAGTGTTTTTGGGCGGCGGTTCTTGCTCCAGGATGCACGGGTTAATGGAAAAATGCGGCCCCGTCGGGTTGCTGCTTGCAGGCACAATCTCGATACCGCCGTCAGGTAGTATCTCAATGTAATTTTTCGCCATAATCCGGGAGGGACCCGATATAACCGGTGTGGAGCCGGGGGCACATTGGATTCCCAGTGTTATTGTAGTCCGCCTCACTATCGTCCCGCTTGGTGTGCATCCGACAAACGCATTGCTGACCAAAGGTTCATCGACATAAACAAGAAACGGATCCGGGCTGCCGGTATAGCCCCATATCGGGTACTCCGAGGCGCTAAGAGAAACGGAAAACCAATATGCTTCCAGTCCGCCCGGGTTGGTAACATATTGAAAATAATCGCTTTCGCATACGCGGCCTTTGTATAGTCCGGAGCTGTTATCCAACTCCAATACGACCGTTTTTGACCCGTATGGCGCTTGCTGAGCGTTCGCAGGAGGGGTTATCGTATAATTTACACGCACCGACCGGGGCAGTAGCGAAGTCTGGTAATTCGCCAGATGCGCATCAAAATACAGGTCGAAACATACTGCACCGCCGACGCATACATTGGGGTTGTCTCCGGCCATCCATAACTCCGGCTCCGCTCCCGACAGAATATAACGCATCGTTTTAAAACGCTTGGAACACCCGGTAACGTTGTCAATAACCGTCATCGTCAGGTACGGCGTCTGGATAGTCGGGGTAAAAGTCCCGTTTTGAGGCAGTTGCGTATTACCGTAATAAGAAAGGGTGGTCGGAGGCGCAGGAGACCAAATGACGCTGATATTCGACAAATTGAGGCCCGAAGAGATATAGTTATTATTGCCTTCCCAAAGCGGGACGCTGCTGCCCGCAACGGCGGATTTGACAGCAGGTTGGTACCCGGTGTATTTCCAGGAATCTTTGATGACCACCGTTACTTCATCCTCCGCATAGCAGCCGGAGATAATGTTCATGTACCGAACCTTGTACAGATAATTTCCCGGAAAACTGCTGACTAATTCGTCCACCGGCAGGTGTGTGGTATAATTGCCGGCAGCAGACAAGTCGTGGTGGCGGTTTGTGGTCGTCCATTGGTACTGAAAAAATATGGCGCCCCAACCGCTGCCGACCGGTGTGCCCTGTGCAAGCAATTCTTCTTCGTCGCGGGCGCAAATGACCGGCGGCCCCGTCAGGTTGACGGACAGGTCGTTGGCGACACTGGTCACCGTGATATTTTCATTAGCCGTGCATCCGCCGTATATATCCGCTACGGTGAGCGTATATATAATGTTTTGCCCGGCCGGAAAACCCTGTATCACAGGATTCGGGATATTGGCATCGCTCAGGTAATCCAGGTGCGCCGGATCGGCGGCCGTCCATGTAAATGTATAGTTCCCGGAACCGCCCAAGTTGTGCGGATCGGCGCCCAACTCCTGGTATTGATTGCCGCCGCCCGCGCAGGTGAGCCAGGAACCCCAGATATCGAAATTGAGCGGGGCCGCCGTGACCGTTATTGTTTGAGTCAGGCTACAATTGGCGCCGTCGGAAACGGTCACTTCATAAACCTCGCTGCCTTGTTGAGGGGCGGTAAATGTGGGGTTGTCGCCTGTCAGGTCATTCGCCCAGGTAAAAGTGTATGAATTTAATATACCGCCGGATGCCAAAGGCCCATCGCTAAATTTACCTATAGTTCCGGGGCAACGATAAATATTGGCAGGAACATTAAACCTTAGCGGAACTCGTAATTTTATTACTGCACTTAACTCGGCAGTAAACCCATTTACATCCACAATATTTACTTCACATCTTATTTTAGTAATCTCTCCGGATGGGAATCGTTCAAAAAATAAATGGCTTAAATTCGGCGTGACAGTGGCTGAATTAGCATTTCCCGTAAAAAAATCTGTGATTTCTTCGTTAGTAGATGGGTCATACGCGTGCCACTCGTATGATTCTATTGAACATCCCGATCTAACAGTGGCAGTTGCGGGTTGATCACATGAGGAATAATCTACAATAATCTCTGAAATGTCAGGCTTCGCGGGGTGCAAGTCAACAAAGATAGGTTGGGTTATGTGGTAGAGCATTTCGGGGAATTGCGACAATGCCGCGGCAACCGGGTATGGGCTTTGGCAGTCAACTTTATAAATATCGGCAGTAATACGTAGTGTGCCTTTTGTGCAGCCTGTTCCGAATTCATAATTCCATAAATTTAATCCGATATCCGGTAATATGTCCATATAACCGGGCTGTCCGCTGAGCGGATCGCCGATATGAATTTCATCTCCCATGGTGAGGTTCTTTATATGAAGAACGGCGAAATAACGATCTCCATTTGTGCAACTCGCAAACCCTGAAAAGGGGTGATTGCCATCGATCCCAATCTGAAATAATTCTCCGGACTCCAGAACATAATGCCCGGTAACAGGGTCAACTACCGGGTTATCAGGGTATTTTACTTCCAGCCACATAGCAGGACTGGGTGGAATAGGAGTCGGAGAACCGATGGTGACAGTAATCCAATCCGAATACGTGCCCACCGCATCCGTTACGTCAACACGAATCGTATAAAACCCCTCTGCCAAACCACCAGCTAATGTACAGTCGTAAAAATTTTGCGGAATGTTAAGGCAACTGTTGGGTATCGTGATCAATTCATTTCCTTCATAGACAGTAAAATAGTACTGCTCCGGCCCGGTCAGGTTGAACACGTCTGCAAAAGCCACTAATACCAGGGGCATATTAGGTTGAAAAGAACCGAATGCCGCTAACTCCACGTCCGGGATGTTTCCGGAAAGGGTTATCGTGTGCATGCAAGGGCTGCTGGAGTATCCATTATTATCAGTTGCCACAAGTGTAAAATTGTACCCCATTCCATTGGGATCAACTCCCGGGGCAGGCAAGGTCACTAAAATACTTGCCGATTGGCCATTGGGCGATGGGGCAATAGAAGGGGGAGTAGTCCAGTCATAGTCAAAAGGGCCTATGCCCGTAGGCGAACCGGAAAGCGTAACCGTTTGCCCCGCGCCTGCCAAAGTAGGTCCGTTAATATGGCACTCAGGGTATGAAGGGCCGTTGTCTGAACACCCGGTAATACATATTTGCTTGGTCAGTGTCCGGGTTTGAGTGCCATTGGAAACGGTAAGTTTTACAGGGTAGCATCCTGATTCGCTATAGATATGAGCAGGGTTTTGTTCAGTAGAAGTGCCGCCGTCGCCAAAATCCCATTGCCACGAATTAGAACCGCTTTCCGACCAATCTTCAAAAAGGACGGAGCAACCGTCGTAGTTATATTCAAAATTGAAATCGGCTACCAGACAATCCGCCGTACATTTATTGTCAAAGTAAAAGCTGGCTGAACCGGAGCAGCCATTCCCCATCAGTGCAGTCAGGGTGTAATATTTATACCCTAAACCTGTAAAAATGGCAACACCTGAGGAATTTTCGATAAGCACTGGGTTTTCACCGGCCAGATCCAACTTAAAAGTAAAGGGTGGTGGGTTTTGCCCAGGACCGTTGCCTACGCTCTGAACCGTAAGAATCATTTGACCGTCCATCGCTCCAGGATAGGATTCGGGAGTTCCGGTTATAAGAATTTCATCCTGAGCCTTACAAAATGAAGCGCTCAGTAAAGTCAAGATAAAAGCCAATGATATATGGCGGGAAACGTAAAGCATATTTTAAAAAATGATGAGGTTTTCAATCTAATGTATTATAGTTAATTACCGAGTTCATTCAATATTTGTTTGAGATTTTTTTCATATATATAATTTAACTTATTTCTATTTTTCCATAATTCATCTTCAATGATTTCCTTAATAGCCTTTTTTGAGGTTATCTCAACTAAAACTCTACGAATATAACTAACAAAAGGGGGGGGCCTTTCCGAACGTAAGCTATTAAAACAAGGTGACACTAAACGCCACTTATCCTTTTGGTTTAGAGCAATGCCAATTAAAGATGTCAAACATGCAAACTCTCTAGATTGGTCTAAGTCTGAAATACCCTCTCCATAATTATATCTTTCGTCAATGTTCTCAACAAGGTGCTTGAGGCATGAGTCACATGCTACTTTTGCAAAGAAAAGAATAATATCTACTCTTATACTATCGCTGCTCAATGTATCATTTGAAATTTTTATCAACTTGGAAATTATCGAATCTGAGATATATTGTTGATGCTTTATTTGTTCTTGAGCAGACACAAGGATGCTTTGTTTTTGCCCATATGTGTTATTATATGTAAAAAAAATCAAGAGAAAAAGCAGCAGATTAGGCATAGACATAAATTTAGTTAAAATCCATTATCAACAGTAAATGATGAATTTGAAGTGTTATTAATTTTTCCTGTCATCGTTCTAAAAACAGAAAATTTAAACAAACTATTGTTGCCGAAATTATTTGAACCTTCAGCAGTTATCGTAACTTTTATCCGCCCCGAGTGTTCCAATACCCATTTTTTAGGGTTACTCCCAGGAAGTGAATCGGCTATAACAATTGTACCTACATTGGGACTTGATAATCCCCATCTCGTATCATTCGGGATATAATAAGCTGTATAGCCGGAGTTGATAGAAGTGGAAAAAATCTCAACTTCACAGATGCCGTTACCCGGCCCGCTTTTTTGCGGATTGCTAAAAGATATTGATTGTATATCTGGTTCAAGCAAATTCTGCGGCCCGCTTTTGGTATAATATACACAATGCCAGTCAATTTTATTTGATGCTCTGCTACCCAATAAACCATCTTCATTCATATTATAACCTGGAAAATTATTGTTAATTTGAATTCGAACATATTCTTTAAAGGTGTTTTTAGTAGCCCAGAAAGCATATGTTTGGCCATCTTCAATATCAGTAATACCTGGCCTGTCCCAACTATAAATACGCCACCCTTTAGGAAATCCATCAAACGACACATCTACATATGTAGGAGTATTGTCTTCATCAACACTTCCACTAGGATCGTCATTTGCTTCATCCATATTAGCAGGGAAATCTACCACACTAGAGGAAGTATTTCCCGGAGTGCCTCCATGAGTAACTTTCATAGTTCTAGTTCTTCTTTGGCGAGTACAATCAAATTGAACATTAAATTGAGAAAAGAAATCGACATTAGTGGGATAAATCAAGAATTCAAACAAAATCCTCCCTCCAAAGCCTTTATCAGAGTTCGAATCTTTAGAATTAAAACCATGTCCGTATCTAGATCCATCTATAGAGACTCTATCTATATTAATTAAATTTTGTAAATAACCTGCATCTAACCCTACTAAACGAGCATTACCACTACCGCCGGCTTCAGGGTTTTCTATTCCTATGCACGGAGGCGAAGAAGGGCAGGGTTCTCTCGTCTTCCATATTCTAGTGTTTTTCACCCACAAGGCAGTCGCTGTAACGACATCTTCCATCCCATTGTATTTCATCACCAGTTCTATGTCTCTTACAGCAGTGCTATGATTTTGTGTTTCAAGATAAAGCGTGAGAGGCAATTCTTGTGGAGAGAATTCCACGGCGGGTTTTCCATCAAGAAATGTAGAAAATTTCACCTCTCCTCCTTCCAGTTCTTTTTTGTCTGAATACCGCCACAGCCTCACTCCACTGCCCGATTTGTTCAACTTCAGCCAAACTTTCTGGCCTTGAATAGCAGGTACGGGGTGTAAGACTACTTTGATTAAATCAATGTCGTCGTTTAACCCTTGCCCAGGTAACAAGGAAAGAATCAATGGGTCTCCTATATCATCAATTAAATCCCCATCCGTATCATTCAAATTAGCCACAGTCACGGCCCCTTTTGTTTCTTCTTCATTATCCGGCACCAGCTGCCCGGAAATTCCATTGTAGATGCACATATCTACGGAGCCGGAAGGGCAAGCAGATATAGGGAGAGAGCCGGGTATCTGCGCTGAATGGCTCAAGGCAATCAGCATACAAACCATAGCGGCAGTCAGGGAGCGTATTTTCATATTTAAGGCATCTCGTTTGAATCTCGC
Source organism: Lewinellaceae bacterium (assembly GCA_016713985.1). Lineage (GTDB taxonomy): Bacteria > Bacteroidota > Bacteroidia > Chitinophagales > Saprospiraceae > M3007. The sequence continues at coordinate 120,501 of JADJOD010000007.1, forward strand.
TTCAAATATAGGCCCTTACCCCTGCAAAAAAATTGCAGTCACCCGAAAAAAAATCACTCCTCATTAGTATTGTTGGCGGGAAGCCACCCGAACCGGAAACGACCGGGTTGTACATAATAATAAGTATGCCGCCGGGAATCCCATTGGATGTCGGCCCCCATTGCGCGCATAATATCGAGTTCCTCGAAAACGGTGCGTTCATGAACACCGAGATGTTCGGCGATTTTTTTGGCGGAGCCGGTACAGCGTTGTCGAATGAGTTGATCGAGGCGTTCGATTCTGTGGTGACGGTCAGTGAGTGTCATACCAAGCGGTGTTTGAAGATGAGTGTATGAGGAAATACACGGATTAAAAAAGAGGGTTTGGCTAGCCGGCACGGCCAGAACAATCAAAGGTCGCCACGCCGGAAACGTATACACATATATCGTACCTCTTCAACTTATCCCAAATGCCTATCTTAGCGCTTTACCGCATCAAAAACCCCGGTTTGGCGGGTTTTGAAAGGGATAGGTGCCTCCATTTAAGCATTCAAAACTTAACACAGACTTAAACCAGCATCCGGACAGGGCCCTATCGCTACTTCTACCTTTGCGGAAAATCAAAACCTTATGAAGGAAAATGCGCCTGCCAAAAAGATCCTCATTGTGGACGATGAGCCGGACATCCTCGAATTTCTGCAATACAACCTCAAAAAAGAAGGCTACCGGGTGGTGACCGCCAACGACGGAAAACACGCCCTCGACGTGGCGGAAGCCGAAAAACCAGACCTCATCATCCTCGACATCATGATGCCGGAATTAGACGGCGTGGAAACCTGCCGGGTGCTGCGCAGTCGCAAAGAGTTCGCCATGACGCCGGTTGCTTTTCTTACCGCGCGGGATGAAGATTTTTCGCAGATCACAGCGCTCGACGTAGGCGGCGACGACTATATCACCAAACCCATCAAACCGCGCGTACTCGTCAGTCGCATCAACGCCCTGCTGCGCCGCGCTTCACGCCAGGGCGACGACGACCGCGAAACCATCGAGTTGCACGATCTGGTGATCGACAAACATAAAGTACTGGTATTCAGGGGTGAACAGGCCATCGAACTGCCGCGAAAAGAGTTCGAAATTTTGTGGCTGCTGGCTTCCAAACCGGGAAGGGTGTTTACCCGGGAGGAAATATTTGACAAAATCTGGGGCAACGACGTGATTGTAGGCAACCGCACCATCGACGTCCACATCAGAAAACTGCGCGAACGCCTCGGTGAAGAGTATATCAAAACGATGAAAGGCATCGGTTACAAATTTGATTTTTAATGTTCAAAAACCAGACACCCCAGCAACTCTCCGTTTATATCGCCGCGATTTCTGCCGTTCTGATGGCCCTGCTCGCATTTCTTTGCAAAGTCAGCGGCCTGCTCGTCATTACCTGGAGCAGCATCGGACTCCTGATCGCCGGTGTGTTCGTGGTGGCTTATTTGGCCAATTTTTACCTCGTCCGGTATTACATTTTTCGGCGTATTAAACTGATTTACAAGATTATACACCGTCACAAACTTCCCACGGACTTTAAGGCGGGCAAAATGGACATGACCCAGAATATCCTCCGGGACGTGGAGCAGGAGGTGGGTGAATGGGCGGAACGAAACGATCGCGACCTCGAAGAACTCGAACGTTTGGCTACCTACCGCCGCCGCTTTATCGGCGACGTGTCGCACGAATTAAAAACGCCAATTTTTAACATCCAGGGCTTTATCCACACCCTGCTCGACGGCGCCATCCATGACCAGGAAGTCAACACCAAATACCTGCAACGCGCCGCCAAAAACGTCGACCGCCTGCAAGCCATCGTGGAAGACCTCGAAACCATCAACAAATTAGAAGCAGGGCAAATGGTACTCGACCTGCGCGAATTCGACATCCACGACCTCACGGAAGACGTTTTCTCCGACCTCGGGGGGTGTTTCCAAAGTCAGTTTTTACGACATGGAAAATTATATCCTGCTCGAAGTCAGCGACAACGGCATCGGTATCGAACCCGATCACATGAAACACGTGTTCGACCGCTTTTTCCGGGCCGACAAACACCGCTCCCGCGAAGCCGGCGGTACTGGCCTCGGGCTTTCCATCGTAAAACACATCATCGAAGCGCACAAACAAACGATCAATGTGCGCAGCACGCAGGGACAGGGCAGTACGTTTGGGTTTACGCTGGAAAAAGCGTGAATTGTTGGATTGTTACATTGTTACATTGTTACAATTCAACAATGTAACAATCCAACAATCCCCTCACTCCCGCACCACCTTCTCCACCACCCTGCCCTGGTTCGTTGCGACCGAAATAAAATAGGTTCCCCGTTTTTCCGGCAACAACAATTCGTCGCCTGCGGGTTTATCCCACACTAATTTTCCGGACACGTCCCACACCTGCACGCGGGACACACGTACACCTGCGGACACCCGCAGGAATACTTTCCCGTCCCGGCTCAGGGTGGGAAAAATCTTTACAAAACCCTCATTGTCAATATTTTTTGTTTTTACCGGCGAAACGAACACGGAATCCAGCACCCGCTCCGCCACCAGCACCGGCGCGCGGTCGGCAGCGTCGAACATCACCCGGAACGAGTCGATCTCCGGGCTTGAATATTCGAACATCGGCGCCATCCACTTGGGGGGCAGGCTTTGATACCACACCTTCGCGCGCACGGTCAGCATGCCGGTATAGCCGTTGACGGGTATGCTGTAATGAACGGCATCGGAGCCGCCGTTCAGATCGAAATCGGGGTCGCCGAGTGCGGCGCCGACCACCTGCGTGGTGTCGTAAACCGGGTCGGACAAAGAAAAACCCTGCGGCACCAAGCGATTGTCTTTCAACGCATTGTGGCCGCGTTCCAACACATTGGTGAATTGACCGTTCACGTCGCCGGGTACCAGTTCGTAGATCTGTATCTGGCCGGGGTCGTTGATCGTGTGGTGGTGCGGTTCGAAGTTTGCGTCTTCGCCGGCCAGGCTGTAATCGGGATTTATGGCGCCGGAGTGGAAAAGTAAGTTGCCGGCCTGGTCGTGCACTTCGAACTCGATCCAGGCACGCCGCGAGGGATAACCCGAGGGAAATTTATGCCCCGCTTTATTGCTCAGTTTTACGCTGAAATGCGCCGAGTCGCCGTGTAAAACGCCCGTTACCAGCGTCAGGTCCAGCGTTTTTTGCTGCAACATCCGGAGTGTGGCCGCGATGGTGCTGTCGAAATGTTCCGGTTTGGCTGTGATGCCGAGTGCCTCGCGGTTTTCCTTCAGCAGTTTCAGCATCATGGTATTGGCGCCGGCCAGTTCGTGCAGGCCGAACGGATATTTCGGGGTCAGGAACTGGTAGTTGGTTGAAATAATGATCTCGTCCTGCAACTGCGGCACGTGGCAACCCTGACAACTGATATTGTCGTGGGTGTCGTCGTAGCGGCTGTTGAGCCATTCGTGGTACGTGGCCTGTTCCACAAAAGTGCCGCCGGTGTACTGCCCGGCCAGGTCCACGGTTTCGGTAATAAGTGTATGGCAACCCGCGCAGAGTCCCGCATCCAGAATGTGTTCGCCGTACAGCGGGGTGATACCCACGAATTGGTGCATGGGTGGTGCAAAAAACATCTCATAAGGTCCGTAAGCCACGCGGAGGAAATTGGTGTCGAAATGGAGCTGTCCTGAGTGCAGATCGCCGAGTTGTTTGGGCGACTGGGCGTGGCACATCTGGCAGTTCACGCCGTCGAGCCCCAGGGTATCGGCGTACAGGTCGGCGAGCAGGTAATACGGTTTGTGGTCGTGTAATTTTGCCTGGTAGTGTCCGGAAGGCGCGTGGCAGGACGTGCATTTGTCCTGCAGCCCGGTGCTGTGCGCGGGATTCACCAATATTTCGTGCGTCACTTTGGCGCGCCAGAACGGGTCGCGTGCGCTGTTGGCCATCATCGTGGAGCGCCAGTCGTCGTAAATATTTACGTCTTTCCCTTCAGAAGTAACCAGGGCGTGTTCGTTGGGATCGTAGCCGTGGCAGCCGCTGCAAAGTTTGGCTGTGGGAAAAAGGATGTTGGAATCGATGAGCAGAAAAGATTCCGGGTCCGTTGTGCCGAAAGTGGTGATGCCATGCGAGGGCAGTTGCTGGTAAAAAAATGCCAGTTCGGCAGCCGTGTGAAACCCGGTTTTTTGTTTTTCCAGCGGAAATACGGCGAAAGCGAGGATAACGGAAGGTACTGATAGCGACAGAATTGCGGTTCTTTTCATGTGATGACGGCCGTTTTTTCGGCAGCGGCAAAATTAGCCCCCCTTTTTGGTCCTGCAAATGGAAGAACGGGCTTTGTCCGGAGGCGGCAAAGCCTCTTGCCCGTCATGGCCCGCCGGAGATAAATCGCTTCCCTTTCTGACTACGATCACCAAAAATTCTGACGGCAATCCTGCTCCGGTCTGACAAGCGGCATTGATACGCCGGAGAACCGCCGGTACTTTTGGGCTTTCATACATCCTGAATCTAAAAACGGAGGCGATATGGTCCATGAGTTTGATTCCTACCGGATTTATTACCACTCGGCGCCGCAGTACAACTGGCAGGTGATGCTGGATTTGTATCAAGGAAACTCGGCGGTCGGCCGCGCTCTTTTTATAAAAAACGGGATTCCACTTCCCGCGAACGTGTTACGCGACGGAAAACCTTTGCTGCATCTCCCGATCAACGATTTCCACAACATCCTGCTCATCCTGGCGCTGGACAAACCCTTGTACATTTCCTTAGTACCTGGCAACGGGATCGGCACCATCAGCACAAGCACCGAAGCCATCGGTAACCTGGATACAACGTAATTAACTCAAGTTGTGACCTACTCATTTTGCCGGTGCAGCGCACCGTAAATATTTGTAGAAATGGCATTCAGCAGGGCAAGAGGTGCGTAGCACCGGAATATTCCCGGTGCTAAGCACCTTGTTTTCATGATTGAACCGCCTGCTACTAATATCTCGCGGCTCTGCCGCTGTAGGTCACAACTTGGGTTAATTATCCGGTTCCCTTTACCTTGTTCAGCAACCATTGCCGGTCGGCGACCAACGGCGTATCGAGTATTTTTTTGGCCAATTTCTGCCGTTTTTCCCGCTCGGAATGCGGGATGTTGAGCAATTTTCCGGTAAAACGCGCCAGGTTGCGGTACATTTCCCGGTGGTAGCCGATTTCGCCGTGCCTGCGCAGCCAGGTCAGGAGATTGTCTAACAGCGACTCCAGTGCATCGTGGGAATTTTCTTCGTAATAAATCCGCAGCAACATCCGCCGCGCCTCCAGGTTGTACATGGGGTCGGAAAAAGACAGGTCGCGCAGGATTTCCTGGGCATCGCCGTAGTCCGCTTTCTGGAACAGGAACACGGCCCGGTTGTACCGGTACACGCTGTCGCGTTCGTCGGGGGACAATTGTTCGCGGTAGACTTCCAGAAATTCTGCGGCGCGTTCCCAGAGTTTGCCGGCCGCCATCGTCAGCAATACGTTGTTATAGGTGTATTTTCGCAGAAAACCGCGCTCGTCGAGCAGGAGCCGGTTTTGCAACCCGAGGTTGTAAAATTCCAGCACTTCCCCGAGGTATTCCCGTTCGCCCTGATTGATCCGGCGGATGCAATAATTGATGGCCATCATCAGCAGGTCGCGCGCTTCTTCCACGGGAAACTGGTGCCCGTGCTGCTCCAGCAGGCGCCGGAATTGCTCTTTCCATTTTTCATCCGGGTTGGACAACATCAGGTAGCCGCAGTAATACAAGGCCGTTTGAGGAACGGTTAAAAAAGTATCCTCCGAAAATGCGGAAAGCACCAGGTCCAGCCGGGGCAGGGTTTGTGGAGATTGTTTTTGCAAAGCCTGCTGCGCGGTGTAGGTGCATCCCAGTTGCAGCAGTTTTGTTGCGTAAAAAGTCGTTAACGCGCCGGAAAGTGCGTCGAAAGGCATATCCTGTGCCCTTTTTTGATCGATATCCCACTGATACTGTTCAAAATTCAGGTAAAAATCGGCCAATTGTGATTCTGCGGAATACGGCGCCTGCCGGGCGGTCTCCGTTTTTGCTTCCCGCATGACCTGCCGGAGCCCCGCTTCGAGGTTGCGTTTTCGGAAACTGCGCGCCGCGTATACGTTCCTTTGGTTGCCGTCGGATTGTAATTCCTGCCAGGTGAAAAATGCCCTGACCTGGGCCATCAGCCAGGACAAAGCGTGCCGGAGTTTTTTTTCGTCGAATACCTGCCCGGCGAATACCGTGTGAAAGGCCGTTTCCGGAGCGGGCGCCTCGTCATCCCGGATACACCGGACGAGATAATCGAACAGGCCGGCCAGTTCCGGGCGCGCATTGTGGAAGGGAGATTGCAGCCATTTTCGGAAATTTTTCAACTCCCAGGCGCTTAAAGTACCGGTTGTTTGAAAAACAATGCTGTTTCGAATAGCCATAAAGTTAGTGTTTATCAATAATAACCGACACAAAATAACTAAAACCGGTTTGATAAATTGAAATATTTGATTTTTTTGGGAACGTATACCGGCGGACTTTTGCCTTATCAATTAAAAAACACAACCGTATGCGATACTCAATCTTTTCACCAATCAGGCTGGCAGGCTGTTTTTTGCTCCTGCTGTTACAAACGGCCGCCTTCGCCCAGCAAAACCAAAAAGTGGTTTTCCCAAATCCTCAGGGCTTTTTCACCTATTATGCCTACAAACCTCCCTTCATCCTCAATACCCCGGATAACGGCTGGCTGATCGCCAGTTACATGATTTCCGGCGACGATCAGACCGGATTGCCCCGCCTCATCAAATTAGACGGCAACGGGCAGGCGGAATGGGACAATTTTTACCTCGAACCGGCCAACCCGGGCTATCACTACCTCGAACCGCTGTCCGTGCTGAATGCCCCCGGCGGCGGCTGGCTGATGTCGTTCCGCGACGATACCACGGGAATGGAATTGATCAAAATCGGCGACGACGGGTCGGAAATCTGGACCAAAGACATCGGACCAACGCCGTTCGGCATCACGATGCTGGGTGTGGTGAACAGCCACTATTACGGCATTGTGCAAGAATATGCCGGCAACAACAACCAATGGCGCCTGTACCAACTGGATCTGAACGGCAACGTGGTGAATTCCGTGGTGTTACCCGCTCAATGGACCAATTTTAACAGCAGTTACAGTGTTATTCTTACGGAAAACGACGAAATCCAGGCATATTTTAACCTGTCGCAAAACGGCGCCGTCAAAACATACCTGGCGCGTTACGACCTTGCGGGCAATGAACTCTGGAACATACAACCCGCCGGTATATCGCAGGGCCAATTGTACCAGGCAGCGGCGAACGGTTTTTATCTGTTGAGTAACAATACTTTATACCGTTACGATGCAACGGGTAATTTGTTGAATCAGTTGGCCGCCACCGACATCCCCGACGTGTCCACCATCCGGCGTGTGGAACCTTATCCCGACGGCTCCATTTTGGTTTCGGGCAGCACCGTCACCTCCCGGGGTTATATGGCCAAATTAGACGCTTCGTACAACGTCACCTGGATATCGGAAGCCCCGGATGACGCCCAACCCGCCATCAATTCGCTTTGGGGTATCCCGACTGCCGACGGTTGGGCGGCAGGCGCCGGAAGCACGGCATTAAAACAGGTCGGGTTTGTGCGGATTTTTGAAAATGCGGGTATCCAGGTGAATACCTTAAGTGGCGTGGTAAAAAGGGACGTCGACGAAGACTGCCTGATCGACGGCGGCGTGGCCGGTTTGAACGGCACCCGGGTAACCGCCGGCAATACCAACGGCACCCACACGGCATTTTCCCAGGCCGACGGCTCCTATCTGATGAAACTTCCTCCGGGTGAATTCGCCATCAACGCCGACCCGGCGGAACAATTCTTTTTCCTGTGCCCCGCCGCAGCCAACAGCATCGTCAGTTTCCCGCCCGGCGGCGGCACCGCAAGCCTTGACCTGCCGATTCAGTCGCTGGACGTTATTCACCGCATCGAAGGCAAGGTATTGATCGATGAAAACAACAACTGTATCGCGGAGCCCGATGACCGGCCGGCGCCATACTGGCTGGTAAACGTACAAGGCGGCGGTTTCCAGGTGTCACAATACACCAATACGGACGGCGCTTATTCCATCTATCTGCCCGACGGCACGTACGAGGTGGTCGCTTACCCGGTCAATCCCAACTTCAGCGTTTGTGCGCCAGTGGTAAAAACGGTTACCTTCAGTTCCCCGCAAGCCCAGACGGAAACGGTTGATTTTTCCGTCGAAAAGGCGTTCGACTGCGGCTTGATGAAAACCTGGGTAAATGCAGGTTTTGTACGCCCCTGTACGACCTCAACCTTCACGGTATATTACCAGAACGTGGGCACTTCCGATGCGGACGACGTAAAAATCACCGTCACCCTCGATCCCATGCTTACTTACGTATCCGCTTCGGCTACTCCGCTGAGTATCAATGGAAATACGATCGTTTTTGAACGCGGCACCGTCCCGCCCTGGGCCAATTACGCCACCATCACTATTGATGCGACACCCGATTGCAGCCTTACGGCGGGGCAATTGGTGTGTGTGACCTCGGAGATCGAACCCGATACGGTTTGTTATTCCAGCGGCGGATGGAGCGGCGCCCTGATTACCGTCGACGGAGATTGTAATGCCAACCAAAGTGAAGCGACTTTTAAATTTAAAAATATCGGCAGCGCCGCTTCCCAGCCGCTCGATTATATCATTGTGGAAGACCAGATCGTGCTGAAAAGTGGAACATTTTCCCTGCCTCCCGGCGACTCGCTGATGGAAACCGTGGATGTAAGCGGCATGACGCTTACCGGCAGTTCGGAACAGGAGCCGGGGTATCCGGGCGACAGCACCGTCAACTACTCGCTGGTCAACTGCGTGGGTATGCCGGGTATGCCGGGTGGTTTTAACGGCCCTGCCGGACCATTCTCCTACCAGGGATGTTACGAGGTACGCACCTCCTTCGACCCCAACGACAAACAGGCGCGCCCGCTGGGTTTTGGGGCCGATCACATCGTGCTGCCGGGCAGCACCCTCGAATACTTAATCCGGTTCCAGAATACCGGCAACGACACAGCCTTCCTCGTGGTTATTCGCGATACCTTGTCGCAGGACCTCGACCCGGCCACCATTCGATTGCAGGGCGCGAGCCATCCTTATCGTTTCGACCTGCTGGGCGGCAATATCGTGCAGTTTACTTTTGAAAATATTCTCCTGCCGGACAGCACCACAAATCCCTCAGGTTCACAGGGTTATGTGGAATTTGGCATCCGGCACCGGGCAGATATTCCACTCGGCACCGTCATCGGCAACAACGCGGCGATTTATTTCGATTACAATCAACCGGTGATCACCAACACGGTTTACCGCAAAATAGACCGTTATTTCGACGTATCGGCAACCGGTAGCCCGGACAAGGGCATCATCGTGAAGGTATTTCCCAATCCTGCAATGGAGAACGCTGTGATTGAACTTCCTTACAGCCTCCACGCGGAAAGGTTGCTGTTCGAATTGTACGACGTAGCCGGCCGGACCGTTCAAACGGCTGCTTTTACGGGCAACCGTTACCAGTTCGAACGCGGATCCCTGGCGCCGGGTGTGTATTACTGGAATATCACCGGCGAAACCGGCGCGCTGGCATCCGGGAAAGTTGTGCTGCGGTAAAATAGTGCAGTGATGGTTTCATTAGAGGGTGAGACTGTCCCTTCATTCAGCGCTGCTTCGAACGGCCGTTCGAAGCAGCGTTGTTTGTTGTACCCGCGTTGCCGATTTGTACAAAAAGGAATGTTGTGCTACATTTGAACGGAAAATTCACATATTATAAGGAATGAAGCGATATTTCACATTCAGGGACGATAAATCGGACAAGTTTTGGTCGGTCGAGGTTCAAAATAGCAAAATAACCGTTGTGTTCGGTAGAATGGGCCTGGCCGGCACCACTACGGTCAAAATATTGGAAGATGAAGCGGCGGCAGAAAAAGATGCAGAAAGGCTGATCCGGGAAAAAGTAAAAAAAGGATACGTCGAAAAAGCGGAGGAGCAAAGCGGGCAAGTTTGGGGAACTGGAATTCTGGAACTTGATCGAACGGGCGAAATCCAAAGCCGAAGACACCTACGAACAAGTGGAAATATTGACCGAATTGTTGAGTAACCGCAATGAGGACGATATTGTCAAATTTGGGAAAATTTTCCAAAAATTGTACACAAATTCCTATAAATCAGACCTTTGGGCAGCCGCTTATATCATAAACGGAGGTTGTTCGGACGACGGTTTTGATTATTTCAGGGGCTGGCTGATCGCCCAGGGCAAGGATGTTTATTATAACAGCTTAGACAACCCCGAATACCTGGCGCGGATCATCAAAGCGGACGACATGGGCGAGATCGAATGTGAAGACATGCTTTCGGTGGCCGAAAACGCGTATGTCGCCCGGAAAGGCCGCGGATCTGAAGAATTTATGGAACTGGTGCCCAATGAACCTTACCCCGAAATTGAAATTGACTGGAGTGAAGAAGGCGACGATTTAAAAAACAGGTTTCCCAAACTCTGGAAAAAATTCGGCGAAGAATGAAACCCTTCCTCCCGGTATTTTACGTCCTGTCCTTACTTTCCGGTTGCGGCGGGGTAAATGGTGGCAATGTTTCACAAAACAAAGAAGGTCAATTATTTACGAGCCCGGTGGACCCGTTTTCCGGCAACAACACCGGCCCGGAACTTATTTATATCTCCAAAGATACGGGGCGCAACTGGCGACCCTACGCCCACGGGATTCCAAAAGAAGCAACCGCGAGTTGTTTTGTCGAAAAGGGCAATAAAATTTTCGCAGGCACGGAATCACACGGCGTTTTTGTGGATGACGGAGGCAACAACTGGAAATCCATTCGAAACGGTCTTCCCAAAGGTCTGGATATCAATACGATAGAGGTTACGGGCGAAGTGATCGTCATCGGCACATTCGGGCACGGGGTATTTACCTCCGGCGATGAAGGCAATAACTGGACACACCGGCCGGGAGTATTGGACGGTATCCAGATCAAGTGTATGATGCGCTTTGGCAACCGGTTGTTTGCCGGTACGGATCGAGGCATATTTGTTTCCACCGATCAGGGGAATTCCTGGCAGCACAATTATGGCAATGTACAGGTTACCGGTTTTACCCAAAACCGCGAAAAAATATACGCCGGGCTGGTAAACGGCGCCCTGGTTTCGGAGGATGCGGGCGCCCGTTGGCGATACATCTACCGGCCGTATACCTTGCACGACATCTCGAATAACGGCAAATACCTTTTGCCATGACCCTGGGTGACGACTTATTAAAGTCTGATAATGAAGGTATAACCTGGAAAAACGCCAACGAAGGTTTGGGAGACCGGTATACGTTTGAAGTAAAAAATATTGGCAACGATCTTTTTGCCGCGCAGTGGACCGGGATTTTTCATTCTACAAACGAAGGCAACAACTGGACGGTAATGACGGCCGGTTTGCCGGATTCAACCGCATTCACCACGCTGGAAGTGACCCGGCATGGAATCCTGGCCGGAATCGGATTGCGGTAACAGCGATCACGTCGTCACCACGATCTTATACTTTTTTCCCTTCATTTTTTCCGGCTGTACGGCCTTCAACAAAGGTTCTACCCGCTCTTTTTTGACCGCGACAAAAGACATAAAGTCCATCACTTCAATTTTCCCAATTTCGTCTTTTTGCAAATTGCCTTTTTTGGTCAAAAACCCCACGATATCCATTTTGCTGAGTTTGTCCTTTTTGCCGCCGCTGATGTATAACGTGATCCAGTCAGAGGCCGCCGGTAAAATATCGTTCGGGGGCAGTTCGAGCAGCGACGGAGGTTCCGGCAGATAAACGGGTATGGGTTCGCCGGGTGACAGGAGCAGGTATGCGGCGCCTTCCGCGTGCATACGGGCCGTACGGCCGTTGCGGTGCAAAAAGTCGTTTTGTTTCAGGGGAAGTTCATAATGGATGACGTTTTTCACTTCCGGGATGTCCAGCCCCCGAGCCGCCAGGTCGGAGGCCACGAGGAAAAGAATACTTCCGTTGCGAAACTGTACGAGGGTTTTCTCCCGGTCGGGTTGCTCCATACCTCCGTGAAAACTCACGGCCGGGATACCCGATTTCACCAGATAGTCCCGGACCGTTTTGGTGCTGTCCCGCTGGTTGCAAAAAATCAGGGTCGGTTCATTTCCGAGGTGGCAAAGCAGGTGAAAAAGGGCTTTGTTTTTATCTTCATCGGCGGCCAGCACCCTTTTGACCACTAAGCCGTCGGTTGATTTTTCAGGCATTTTGTAAAAATTCAATACCTGCGGGTCTTTAATACCCGTAAAATCGGGAATGTGTAATTTATTGGTAGCCGATACAAAACCCGTTTTTCCAGGAATCGCAATCCCTTGATAATGTCGGTCATGTGTTCCCGGAATCCCATGGACAAGGATTTGTCAAACTCATCCAGCACCAGTATCCTGATGCCCTCCAAAGCAAATGTTTTTCGGTTGATATGTTCCAGAATACGGCCGGGAGTGCCGATCAGCAAGGCGGGGGGCTGACTCAGGTTTTTTGTTTCGGTTGGCATCGAATGCCCGCCGTAACAGGTATTGACTTTAAAACCGGTGGACATTTTTTGCCACACCCGTTCGATTTGAATGGCTAATTCCCGTGTGGGCGACAGGATCAGGCACTGCACGCCGGGCGCGCCCTCCTGAAGCAGGTCCAAAACGGGTAAAAGAAATGCCAGGGTTTTTCCAGAACCCGTCGGGGCCAGTAAAATGACGTTCGGGCGGTTTTTTATGGCGGGTATGGCTGTTTCCTGCATGGTATTTAAAGCGGAAATGCCCAGGTTGTTCAGCGTTTTAAGGAGTGTTTGATCTGATTCCATGGGGCAAAGGTAGCAGGATTGAGGTAGTGATGGTCTCAACTTCGGGTGAAGGACTTGTAGGGCGCCCGCCACCCCGCCCAAAATTTTTTTAAAAATATAGGTAGGAAATTTTTCGTAGGAAAAATTTCCTACCTATATTTGTCCCATGAAACAACCGGAACAACAAAACGGCACACTGCCCGAACCCACCAAATCCGAACTGGAAATACTCCAGGTACTTTGGCAAAACGGCCCTTCCACCGTACGTGTGGTGAACGACACCCTGAATGAACAACTGCGGGAAGTGAACTACTCCTCTACGTTAAAACTCATGCAGATCATGCTCGACAAAGGTTTGCTGAAACGCAGCATCGAAGGGAAAAACCACGTGTATCACCCCGCCGAGCATCAGGAAATCACGCAGGCACGTGTGATCCGCGGACTGGCCACCATCGCCTTTGGCGGCTCACCCGCCTTCCTGGCCCTGCGCGCACTTGGCAGCGGCGATACTTCGCCGGAAGAGTTGGAGCAAATCAAACTATTGATCCAACAAATTGAAAATCAACAAAATAAATAACGCTGCTAGCTGCATTTTTTATGAATAGCATCGACTTTATTCTTCCCCACAACCTGAGCAGCGCACTGGGCTGGATGGTACTGCACGTCTTTTGGCAGGCAAGCGCCATCGGCATCGCCACCGGGCTCCTGCTCAACGCCATGCGACGTATGCCGGCCCGCAGCCGATATTGGGTCGCCAATGCGGCGCTCGGGGCCATACTCGTCGCCGCACTCGGCACCTTTATTTATTATTACGAGGATGCGCCACCGGTTCCGGCAAACGGGCCTGCGATCGTGCCTGCATCCGGTTTAGCCGCTCACCCGGCCCAGACCGGCGCTGCCCTCAGCCCGGCGATGGATACACCTTTTCTGGGCAGTGCCGTCCTGAGCGGGTATTTCAACCGTCATTTGCCCCTCATCGTTGCCTTGTGGTCCCTGGGTTTGAGCCTGTTTCTGCTGCGTTTGCTGGGCAACATCGGTTACGTCTGCTACCTCAAAAACCGCCTGAATTTCCCGGCGGAAGAATACTGGCAGGAGTTGCTCGATCAACTGGTGCAAAAATCCGGCCTTTCAAAAAAAATCCGCCTCGTCGAATCCGCCCTCGTGCGGACGCCGATGGTGCTGGGTTATTTCAAACCCCTGATCCTGTTTCCCATCGGCATGATCAACCGGCTTGATCCACGTGAAGCGGAAGCCATTCTGGCGCACGAACTCGCACATGTGCTGCGGCACGATTACCTGTTCAACATCCTGCAAAGTATCGTGGAAGCGCTTTTTTACTTCCATCCCGCCGTTTGGTGGTTGTCGGGCACCGTCCGCCACGAACGCGAGGTAGCGGCGGACGATATGGCCATCCGGCTCACGGGCAACCCCATGACCTATGCCAAAACGCTGGTGCTGGTGCAGGATGCGGCATTCGTGCCGGTCTCGCTTTCACCCGCATTTTCCGGCGCCCGCAAAAACCGCCTGCTCGAAAGAGTCCAACACGTATTAAATGTTCAACAATCTAAAAGTTTATCTATGGAAAAAATCATCGCAACCTGCTGTATTCTCCTGATTATCATCGGAATAGGATACACGCAGACCAGAAACACCACGACGGTGACGGAGCAGCCCGCGCACCGTCGGTATCCAACGGCGAGGGCCGCACGGGGGTCTGGCAGGGCACCCATGAAAACAATCAGGTGTGTATGACACTGGCCAGCCGCAGCGACCAGTCTTCGTGGATGAACGGCACCTGTTTTGCGGTTTCGGAATTTTCCGCCCTGCCCGTGACAGAGGCTGATTTCACCGTCAAACGGGAGGCGGGGACCATCACTTTCCGGGGTAAATTTGAAGGTAAAGAGGGTTACGGCCGGTTTACCTTTTCCCCCGACCAAACCTTTTCAAACTGGCTCGGCGGGCAGGGGATTTCGGGCATCGACGACAACATGTTGATGCACCTATTTTTTGCCAATACCGGAAAAAACTACGTGGCCTCCCTGAAAAAAGCGGGGTACGGCGAGATCAACGCGGAAGAATTGTCCCGGCTGGCCATTCACGAGGTAAGTCAGCAGGATTTGAATGATTACCAGGAGATTGCGAAAGATTTCGGCGCCCCCCGGCTGTCCGTCGACGAACTCGTCGAACTGAAAATTCACGGCGTCAACCGGGAATACATCGCCCAATTGCAAAAAAGCGGCTTTGCCAACCTGACCCTGGGCAATATCCTCGACGCCAAAATACACGAAATCGACCCCGGTTTCATCCGCCAGTGCAGCGACATGGGTTTTGCCAAACTGACTTTTGACGAGGTCATGAACTTCAAGATACACGAACTCACGCCGGAATATATCCGGGAATGCCGGGACATGGGTTTTGCCAACCTGAGTGCCGACGAGGTGCTGAATTTTAAAATCCACGACATGAACCTGGAGTACCTCAAAGGCCTGAAGGACGCAGGGTTGGCTTCTCTGACCGCCGATGAGGCCATAAACATGCGTATCCATGAAGTGACACCCGCCAGCATTGCCGGGCTGCGGCAAATGGGTTTTGCCAAACTGAGCGCCGACGATATTATTAACCTCCACATCCACGAGGTCAATGCAGCGTTCCTTGGGGACATGCAAAACATTGGTTTTAAAGGCCTTACAGTGGATGATGCGGTCAATCTGAAAATACACGAGATCACCCGCGAATACCTGCAGGAACTGAACAAGGCCGGGTTCAGCGGCTTGTCCGTCGACGCCGCCGTCAACTGCAAAATACACGAAGTCAATCCCGCCTCCATCAGGGAATTCAACGACCTCGGTTTTTCAAAGATCAGCGTCGACGACGCGGTGAACCTGAATATTCACGAAGTCACACCCGCGTTTATCCGCTCCATGCGCGAAAAGGGCTTCAAAGACCTGAGCCTGGAAGAATATATCGGGCTGAAAATTCAATATGGGGATAAAATGAAGTGATCCGGGGGGCGGACATGAGTTAATTTTGACAGGATTTACATGATCTGCAGGTTTGATGCGCAATTTACCTGTAGATCATGTAAATCTTGTCAAAGTAAAATAAACAGGTTTCAACACCCAAAAATTACAGGAACTGATAACAGAAAACATAACTTTTGAAACATTCTTCCAATGATCCCAACGCATCAAAGATCGGGGGTACGTGTAGAGGAAATCGAAAACCCATTGACACATCAGGTTCGGTGTTTAGATAAATTGGTGGGTGAGTTAGCGAAGGGCAGAAAACTGGAGAAGATACTACGCAGATCAAAGGATATATAAAAAACCATCTGAAAAAACCCGGCAGGGGTATTCAGACGGTTTCTAAGGGATAATTGGGAAAATCCGCTACATTGGCGCACGGACTGCGTTGCGATGCATCCGCTCATTCAATATGCGCTCTATCCTCGGCATTTCCGCTTTTTACCACGATTCAGCCGCCGCCATTACGGTGGATGGCCAGGTGATTGCGGCCGCGCAGGAAGAGCGGTTTACCCGCATCCGGCATACCCCCGATTTCCCGGCAAACGCCATACGGTACTGCCTCGACTCGTCCGGGCTGAACATCGACGACCTCGACGCCGTGGTGTTTTACGACAAACCGCTGCTGAAATTTGAACGGCTTTTACAAACGTACTATGCCTTTGCGCCGCGTGGCCTGCGATCCTTTTTACAAGCTATGCCCGTCTGGCTGAACGAAAAACTTTTTCTCAAAAAGGCCATTTACGACGGACTGGCAGCCATTGCGCCCTATAACAGACGGCGCATGCGGCTGCTGTTTACGGAACACCACCTTGCGCATGCGGCCAGCGCATTTTATGTATCCCCCTTCGAGTCGGCGGCTATCCTGACCGTCGACGGCGTGGGCGAATGGTGTACCGCTTCCATTGGTATGGGCGACGGGAATTCCATACGCCTGCTCAAAGAAATGAATTTTCCCCATTCCGTCGGGTTGCTCTACAGCGCTTTTACCTCGTTTCTGGGATTTGCGGTCAATTCGGGTGAATACAAACTTATGGGGCTGGCGGCTTACGGCAATCCCGTCGATCCGCAGACCTTGCGGTATGTCGACCTGATAAAAACCCGGCTCGCAGATATAAAAGCCGACGGATCAATATGGTTGAATCAGAAATGGTTTACCTATACGACCGGGTTGCGCATGCTGGATGCGCACAAATGGCAGCATTTGTTCGGGATGCCCGCCCGCCCGCCGGAGTCGGCCCTCGAACAATGCCATTGCAACCTGGCACTGGCGATACAAACCGTTCTCGAAGAAATTATACTGAAAATGGCTGCTGAAGCGAAACGCCTGACCGGCGCCGACCAACTCTGTCTGGCCGGCGGCGTTGCGCTGAACGCGGTAGCCAACGGAAAACTCCGGCGCGCAGGCCTGTTTAAAAACCTGTTTATACAGCCGGCCGCAGGTGATGCGGGAGGCGCTTTGGGCGCAGCCCTGGCGACTCACTACCTGTATTTTGGGGCGCAACGAATGACGCAGCCCGGCAAAGACGGCATGCAGGGCGCCTGCTTAGGTCCCGGTTTTTCTGAAAAAGAGATCGAACAACTCAACCGCCGAATGCGGGCGGTAAGCCGTCAATACGAAGATTTTACGGCACTGTGCGACGATATTGCCCGGCGAATCGAAGCGGGACAGGTGATCGGCTGGTTTCAGGGGCGTATGGAATTCGGGCCGCGCGCTCGGCGCCCGGAGCATATTGGCCGATGCGCGCAATCCGGACATACAACGCGTTGTTAATCAGGCCGTCAAGTTCCGCGAAAATTTCAGACCCTTTGCCCCGGCTGTTTTGCAGGAAGATGCTTCCGCCTATTTTGAATTGGACGCAGCATCGCCTTATATGTTGCTGGTAGCTCCGGTACAACAGGAGCGGCGCGCAGTGCTGCCGAATGATTATGCCGACTTATCTTTGTGGGATCGGCTCGGGATGGTCAAAAGCGACATTCCCGCCGTTACCCATGCCGACGGCTCGGCGCGAATACAAACCGTTGAACGGCATACCCAGCCGCGCTTCCACGCCTTGCTGGAGGCGTTTAAACGGCGCACGGGCTGCAGCCTGCTGCTCAATACCAGTTTCAATGTGCGGGGCGAACCCATTGTTTGTACACCCGACGACGCGTACCGCTGTTTTATGGAAACCGGTATCGACTGCTTAGTGATGGAAAACTTTGTCTACGACAAAACCGAACAACCCGACCGGGATAACCGGGAACGATGGAAAAGAACTTTTAAATCCGATTGACGATGGAGTTTCTGACAGACCTGTGGTATTACCTTCGGGAACGCAAAAAATTCTGGCTGGCCCCGATTCTTCTGGCGCTTCTGATCCTGGGCGCACTCCTTGTACTGGGCGGTGGCAGCGCTGTGGGGCCCTTTATTTATTCGCTGTTCTGATATGCGTTCGCCGCAGCCACTCCAGAGCGTTTTGGTCGTCGTCGTCGGGATGATCGCCGGGTACCTGCTCAGCGGAAAACCCTGGCTGCTTTACGGCGCGTTGGGGATCGGACTTTCCGGAGCCTTGTCGCCTGCACTGGCGCGTTGCGTTCATACCGTTTGGATGACATTGGGCCGAGCGCTGGGTCTTGTGGTGCCCAAAATCCTGCTCACTCTTCTTTTTTACCTGCTGCTCACGCCCCTGGCGTGGTTGTCGGCATGGCTGGGGCCCTCCGATCCGCTCCAGTTGCACAATACCCGCGACAGCATGTTCCGGGAAGTGAACAAATCTTTTGATCGACGCCATTTTGAAAAGCCATGGTAACCGCACTGCGCCGTCTGATGCTCCGCATCCTGAAAGGATCGGTCTATACCATTTTTCTGCTGGGCACGACGACGGGGCTGCTGGAAATCGCTTACCGGCGTCAGTGGATTGATTTTTATGCCGGCGAACTCCGGGGATTGAACCCCGCCGGCAACCTGAGTCCGCAAGATAAACGCCCCACCCTGCTGGTGTTCGGCGATTCGTTTAGTGCGCAGCCCTTCAGTTATGTCGATATCTTGCGCGACAGTTTGCCCGGCACACGGATCATCAATGCGGCCGCTCCCGGCACAGGTGTGCTGGAGGCCACCGTCATCGCCCGCCAATGCCTGCAACAATACCCGCCCGATGCGGTGCTGTACCAGGTTTATGTCGGCAACGACCTTTGGGACCTGCGTAAAACCACCGATAATCCCCGCATCCCGCCAGCCCGCAACCTGTACTGGCGCCTGTCGGACCGGTTGCTCTTTCTGCGTTTTTTGAACTACCGGCTGGGGCAGATTAAAAGCAAAACCGGCATGGCCGTGGAAACGCGTGAACTCAAGTCGGACCTGCCTTTTTCACCCGAATTGTATTCCTTCCGCGAGCGGTTGCTTTTTCAGGCCGAGCCGGCACTTGTACAAAACAGCGTGCTGGCTATAGGGCGGCGCAGCGCAGACCTGAATCGTTGGCTGCTGGAAATGGATAATCTGCTGAAAATCATTCCCGAACACATAAAAACCGTTTTTATCGTACCGGTTCCACATTGTGCACAGGTGAACGTATGGTATGCGGGGAATATGGAGCAAATCGGCGCTTCACCCTTCCCGGCGGAGACACAGGGGCAGAATTACCCCTTTCTGGAACACATTCGCGCACATTATTCGAACGATAAACGTGTACGTGTAATTTCGCCGCTGCCTGCCTTCCAGCAAACGGACACTGTCGGACGGCGGCTGTATTACGAAAACGACCCGCATTTGAATGCAAGAGGGCAGGAGGTATTGGCGCGGGTTTTATTCAAGGAGATGGTAACCATTCAATAAAGACATAAATTCTGTTGCATTTCAAAAGGGCATAGATGTGGCATGAATAATTTGTATAAAAATTTGAAAATCAAATTTTTATACAAATTATTCATGCCACATCTACGTAACAAGATATTAGGCCCGTCCGATGATTTGGATATTTGAACGTGTAGCAATACATTTGGGTGCATCTGAGGCAAATGCGCTGTTCCATGACTACTTTGTGCCTCATTTTCACAACGCGGTATCCCGGGCTCAATTGTGAAAAATCCCCTGCCTTGTTTTGGGATACGGATGCTTCTAAAATAAATCTTGACACACATGCAAAAACCATCGTGGAGCGAGTAGTCATGCATGGAACGTGGCCCGATTTCAAGGCCATCCTGGGTTATTATGGCAAGGATCGCATCAGAGAGATACTCATTGGCCTGCGTTACTTAGCCAACCGTTCGCTAAAAGCACAACAAAAAACATCTCATGAAAAACAACTTCCCTACCCTCCTTTTCCTCTTTCTGGCATTCGCCCAAACCACCCATGCGCAGCCCTGGAACACCACCGGCGGCAACTCCGGAGCGGGCCTCTGGCTCGGCACCAACGACAATAACCCTTTGGATATCAGGACCAATTCGGCCAGCAGGATGTATATTCTTTCCGACGGAAAGATCGGGATCAATACCAACCAGCCCGCAGCTTATTTGCACGTCAACGGCAAATTGGTGACTGGCACAGGCACAGCCAATTTTACCGTGCGTTGTTCCAGTTGTTCCAGCGGCGCGACGGCGTTTACCAATACGGAATTTTCGGCCCTGACGCGGGTGGCGGGCATCGGCGGCAATCAATTTACGGCTTTGTATGCCAAAAGTGGCAGCCACGCCCAAACTGCCGCCGCTTATTTTGACGGCAAAGTGGTCGTGGCCAACGGCTCGCTGGGCATCGGAACCAATGCCCCCATACACACGCTCGACGTAAACGGCAGGATCAACGTGGCCAACGGGGTCATCCAGCGCGGCGGGAATGCCATCACTTCCACCTCCGACCTGGGCTTGTATTCTCTGACGAACGGTTTTCACGTCCGCTTCGTGACCAATAACGCACCGTTCCGCTTTTTTTCGGACGGCGGCACAAACCCCGTCGGTGGCACGGAAGTCTTTTCCATCGGCGCCGACGGAAACACCGGCATCGGAACGGGTGCGCCGGAGGACAAATTACAGGTGGGCGCCGGCATGACAAAAATCGTGATGGGCTCCGCCTACGGGGCGAATACGGGGTACGGCACGACCTATATCGGGTTCAATGCTTCCCGGCAGAACGCCAGTTCGTGGTCTACCGGAAATGACGGCGCCAACAACGGAGGAAGTGTTATTTTTTCCGACGTGGCCGGCAATATGCTTTTTTCCAACATCCCCAATACCGGGGCGAGCAATCAATCGGGAATACCGGACGCGACCATTTTGAACAACGTCAATCTGTTTCTCGGCTCCAATGGGAGTGTCGGCATAGGTACCAGAAACACAACGGGTTATAAATTGGCGGTCAACGGATTTGTACGCGCGAAAAAAGTGGTGGTTGAAACGGGCTGGAGCGATTTTGTTTTTGAAAAAAACTACGAATTAATGCCGCTGGAAGAAGTGGAACGGCGTATTCAGGAAAAAGGCCATTTACCCGGTTTACCCGCCGCCGCCGAAATAGAAAAAGATGGCGCGGATGTCGGCGAGTTGTTAAAACTGCACATGCAAAAGATCGAGGAACTGACGCTTTATATCATCGCACAGGAAAAAAGGATCAAAGAACTGGAATCTCAACTGAAAAAATGATCCCGATATGAATAAGCACCTGATAAACAGCAGTTTAGCGCTGATATTCCTGCACGTTGTTTGTACAACTTCTCTTTACGCGCAGGCGCATGGCAAAGGTGTCCCTTTGACGATGAACAGGGCGTCTCTGCGCAGTATCAGCAAGGCCTTCTCCATGCCCGATCTGGATAATTCCGCCATAAAAACATACGCGGATTCTATTGCAAAAACCGCAGATTGCACGTCCTGCAAAAGTAATTTTTACGGCAAGGGCATTGACGTTTCCATCGACGTCAAGGCGGCGGGCAGCCTGGAAGTGCAACCCGATAAAAGCAAATTATGGCTGCTGAGAATATCTTCTTCCTCGGCCTACGGTATGCAATTCTATTTCAGCAAGTTCCGTTTGCCGTTCGGTGCGACCCTGTTTTTTTACAACGAAGACAAAACGATGGTCCTCGGCGCATTTACCAGCGACAACAACAACGCGGACCCTTCGCTGACCATACAATTCGGCACACAATGGATCGAAGGAAAAACGATCTATGTTGAGTATTACGAACCGTTTTACGCAGAGTTTGAAGGGGAATTGTCCATCAGCAATATCATACACATCTACTCGGATGTTTTTATGCGATCGGGCCCGTTTAACACCGATCCCCTGGGCCCCTGCCACATCAACGTCGCCTGCCCGGAAGGCAACGGCTGGGATAAAGAAAAAAAATCAGTCGCGCTCATTTTATATTACAACACATCCAGCCAGTTGTCCTCCCGATGTACAGGCGCCGTGATCAACAACACGGAAAAAGACGGGCGCCCTTTGTTTCTCACTGCCGGGCATTGCCTGAAAGCCATTACGAGCCCCAACCCTGCGTTTAATTACAGCACCTGGCTGTTCCTGTTTAATCACCAGGCCTCGTATTGCGGCAGCACCGGATCGGAAGTCAGCAACAACACCGTTCAATCCGTTTACGGCTCGCAATTACTGGCCGTCGACAACAATTTGAACCCGACCAGCGACTACGCCCTGCTCGAATTAAATACAACTAAGGAGGTATTAAGTTCATACAGTGTTTGTTACGCCGGCTGGGACAGGTCGGGGCTGCCCGGAAGCCCTCCGTATGCGTGTATCCAGCACCCCAAAGGCGACATTAAAAAAATATCCATTGAAAACAATCCGCTTGTTTCAACCGCCGCCGAATCGACAACAATGAACCCGTCGGCTGATTTTTGGATGGTGAGT
Source organism: Lewinellaceae bacterium (assembly GCA_016713985.1). GTDB lineage: Bacteria > Bacteroidota > Bacteroidia > Chitinophagales > Saprospiraceae > M3007. Next base: position 143,234 of record JADJOD010000007.1, read on the forward strand.
GATTGGGATAAAGGGATCACGGCTCAGGGTTCTTCGGGTTCTCCCCTGTTCAACGGCAGTCACCGCATCGTCGGTCAGCTGTGCTGCGGCTACTCGGAATGCGCCGGCGCTTCCGACAACAGCATGTCGGACTGGTACGGGAAATTTTCAAAGTCCTGGGGCCTCGGCGGTCTGGGTTATTGGCTGAACCCGTTTTCGAGCGCGCAAAATTCTGTGGATACATATTGCCCCGCTTATTGCAACGACGGCATTCAAAACGGCGATGAAACGGGCGTCGATTGTGGCGGATTTTCCTGCCCTCCCTGTGCTCCAACTTCCGGCGGGGGTATTTGCCGTACCGTTCAATTCACGGTGAACAATAAAAACACCACATCAAAAATAATCAATGTCTGCGATCCGAATGTGGTGCTTACACCGTATAGTTATAATACGGGTTCTTGCGCCGGCATTACTTCCGCTGCGCACTGGCAAAACATTACCACAACAAGAGACACCTGGTGCGGGAAGATCGACGACCGCGGCGAAGCTGCTTATTTATCCAAGCATTTTTTTGATCAAAAATGCTATTGCAAGTTTTACAAATTATTTATTGGCATCCAGGAATGCGACGAGAATAAAAATCTGATCGGGGCGGGCGCGTCTCATTGGTTTAACATTTTTGACGGCGACCAAAGTAACGACTGGGATGCTCTCAATTTGTACTCTTTTCATTTATACGACCACTTGCCGGGTGGATTTTCTCTGCAACCCGGAAAGTATTACGCCATTAAAATCGCTTCTTACGGAAGTGGCGTGGTAAGTGCCTCCAACTGGATAGAATACACGTCTTATATACGCATATACAAGGACGACTTGTTGCTTCAGAACAAATCCATCACCAATCACCAGTTCGCCAATACCATTACGATCAATAACTCAAACGTGCCGGCAAACGCCAATATTAAAGTAGTCGCAAAAACCAAAATTGAAATATTGCCGAATTCCACCCTGGAAAGTGGAACGTATGCTATCGACAACTTTGATTGTAACAGTCTGGATCAGTTTTCTCAATAAAACACGCCATACACACCAATCCGTAACAAACATCATGGAACACAAGGCAATGTCCATCCGGCCGTTTATCGGGGCAAAAAACTTCGATTTGTCGCGCAGTTTTTACCGGGACCTGGGGTTCGAGGAAAGTATTGTGGCCCCCAATATGTCATATTTCAACACGGAAGGCCTCGGGTTTTATTTACAGGATGCTTACGTCCGGGACTGGATCGACAATACGATGATTTTTTTGGAGGTGGACGATGTGGGCCGGTATTGGAACGAACTTTTGGCTTTAGGCCTGCCGGCTAAATACAATGGTGTAAAACTGACCCCAATTCGGGTATATGACTGGGGCAGAGAGTGTTTTATACACGACCCGTCCGGAATTCTCTGGCATTTTGGGGAATTTTATCATTAAATGGCATAACGACTCAAAATCCGGTAACACCTAACACATACGAACAGGAAAGTCAGCAACCCACTTCCTTGGGATAGTAAATGTAGGTGATGATCTTAGGCACCGTTTTCTTTGTGACGAGAACTTTTCGAAGGCGGCCCGACTCTTAGCGACCATATATTGCTCCGCTTCAAAATCCTTGTAAAAGTCCTTTACTGATTTTCTTATGGTAATCAAAGTACTTATCGAGGATCGGCAATGGCTTTGTTGGCGTATTCCAGACCCGTTCGTTTGGTTTCATCGCGGCCCACGTAGTGGAGTGAGTAAAAGTAGTAACTGAGGTTGATATAACAATAGGCTTTTTAGGTAAAAAGATGTTGTCGTTCATACGATCAAGGCGCTCGTATTCCAGTTTAGATTTATCGAACCATTCCTTGGCCTGGGTCCAAAAACCATGTCAAGAGGAGCGGGTCCCTCCTTGGCTTTGTTGTGATAAATCCATCCGAGGTGATTGAGCATATCAGCCAGTTCGGGTGTAAAAGCGTCCAGATTGATGTTGTTGCTTTTATTGCTTTCGTAGGCGCTCGACAGTTTTTTAAAAATTCCAAGGTTTGCCCTACCATTTTTTATGGTGATATAAAAGTCAAACATATCACAGAGTACCTTGATCCTGCGCGGCACAAACATTTTGGGATTTTCGGTGGAAAGTCTTCGTAGGCCTGGTCTACTTTTTTGAAATAGTTCTCCGCGTAGGTTTTGTTGTTGGGGTTTTTCTCCCAGATTCTGTGGTACATACGCGCCCATTGATGGTAGTTGTGGGCTTTGCCAGATTTTGCAAGCGAGAGTGATTCGTCTTTCACCTGGTCGTAATATTGATTGGCGAGTTCGAACCAGCCAGGGGCATTGATCGGGTTTTCCCACTTGAGAAAGTCCGTCGACTTATACCATTCTGTGTAAAGAATACCCAGATTGGTGCAGGTTTGTGCCAATCAGGTTCACAAGTTTTGTTCTGAGTGCATCCCGTTGGTGCAGCTCCTGGAAAATTTCCAGGGCGCTTTGAATTAGAACGGGATATCCGATAGTCTTTTCTCAGGATATTGATACTGCCGAGATTGCTGTATAACTGTGCCAGCACGAGCAGTTTTCATCATCATTATCCTTGAAGGAGATTCCGCCTGTTTTTCTTGTCCGCTTTTTTCTTCTTTGCTCCGGGTCGGGGTTTTCGCTATCTCTCCGCACAAAATCAATGTATTTAAAATGGTGCTTTCCGCTTCGGCATATACTTCCACGGCTTCGTTCATTTGATTGAATTCGCGGAAGAGTGATCAGGTTGTTTTGGGCTTCTAAGAGTTTGAAATACTGGTATTCTTCGTTGCCGGTATCCTCCTTGACCAATTTTTCGCGGATGTCGACACTCTCCTGGAAGGCCCGCCGGGCTTTGGAAAACTCGTAGGTACTTTGTAGCCTTTGCCGATGAGGTTGAGAGTTGGCAAATTCGTCGCGGATGGCGATTTCATCCTGATTGGCAAATACGGCTTTGCGATAATAATCCACCGCATTGTCGTAATCGAGCGTCATGACGTAAAGGCGGGCTTTCTCACGCAATCGCTTATGGCCTTTGTTCATCGGTCTGGCGGCGATCCTTTTATTTTCGTCAGAACCCGCCGCCCGGTATTTTTTTTTCGCGGTATTTAGGTTGGCATCGATGTAAGCGTCGTTGAGAAATTTAAATGCCTCATCGAAGTCGCCTTTGACATACACGGCGTTGTAAGCATCTAAGTAGGCATTCGATTTGGTGGAATTGTCCTCACTTTGTATCTCCGAATTGACGCGCTCGCTGTATTGTACCAGCCGCTTTTTGTTTTGTTTCAGGTAAAACGCGTATTGCCTGCTTTCGAGGTCGTTCCGCTGCTCGCTTTCTTTGGCTTTTTTTTCTGCAAAAGCAAGCGTTTTATTTGCCGTTTTTATACCGGTTTTGAATATCGCTTCGGGGATACTACGAACGTCAAACTTGGCGACCAGGGCTGTGTCACCACATGTTTTCCGGCTGTTTTGTCGTCAACCAGGCGTACCGGTCCTTTACGAGGGAGTAGTTTTCATGGGAAAATTCCAGCCGAACGACCACGCCAATCTTGTTTTTCCAGGACCGTAATTTCAAAATTGCCTGATCCTGGTAAACGTAGGGTTGGCTTTTGCTAGACGCGTATTTGCAGGCCGACGACCGCTTCGCCTTTTCTTGTGACTACCCGACCCCTGATTTCGCCTTGCGCGGTAAGGAAGCACGGGATAACAGACGCGAAAATAACGGGAAACAGGATGTTGAAGATTGTTTTCTGTGTCATAAGGTTTTCTTTGATGGTTGAGGAATTATTCGCAGTTCAGCCCGATGTCGAAAGGTTTGGTGTCGCCGCTGTACCAATCATTTTCGTCCGGTTTGTACCCGTTTTTTTTCACGATGATGGTATACTTGTCAGCGCGTTGATGTTCAGGAATATTAAAAATAAAATTTCCCTGCACATTGGTAAAGCGTTCGAATGAAGTATCGGGTGTGAGAAGCGTGACGGAAGCGCCGAGTACACTGACGCCCGACTGAAAGTCCGTCACCGCCGCGCAGGAATACATCCTGCATTTTCACCGTCAAAGTGATGAGTTTTTTTTGTCGAGCGTATATCCCTATCAGGGAACCTTCGACGTTGAGTCCAAATGTTGCTTTGGCACTTTTTAAAGGTAGCGTACCCGTTTGGTCAAAAGGTAAAGAGCAACCCGTACTGTGTTTCAGCGTAATCGTTCCGCCGGCATTGAGGCTTGCGGTATGGCGGCCTTCGCGTGATACGAAACACTTTCGCCAGGACCAGATAGAACCCCCCCACGCAAAGCTCCGACGACAGGGCCGCCCAATTCCACCTTTTTATCACATCTGTCCCGAAAAAGTCGCGTACGAACGCAGAACCCGAATAAAAAGCAGCCGTACCCAACCAGAGAAGCCGGCCCTCGATGCCTGTGCCGACCAGATCCCGCCCAAAAATGGCAAACAATGCCATCGACACCGCGCCAATCAGAAAGGCGATCAAACTCGCCCAGGCGTAGGATTTGGAAGAAACGTTCATTGCCGGACCTACCTGCCCGGAGGGTTGCCCTCCAGGTTCGTACTCAGGAGTTACCGGCGCCTGTTCTTCCGGCAGGATTTCATGGGGGATTTTGTTGATGATTTCGAAGAAGCTACGTTGATTTGGCGGTTCTTGCTCGTCGGTCGAGGTAGTGCCCTGGCGTTGCTGGCCGAGGTAATATTCAAATCTTCCCGATTGGAGGAGTATTTCTTTTTCAAGGTCGTCGTCGAGTCTGGGAAGCAGCGATTTCAGTTTTTCGATAACCTGATTCGTTTTCCCCTCCGCCAGCAGCGTTTTTAGCAAATTTTTATCCATTTTATTTGTCGAGGTTCAAATTTTATTCTGAGTACGGACACTTTAAAAGAATTCAGCAAAAATAGCGTTTCACTACTTTTTCAGGCAATCCACGTATGATTTTTTTGCTATATTTCACAGAAACCTGTCTTTTTCTGCTTTTGCAGTCTTTAGAATTTGATGATGGTTACCCCCTTCTTCCCGTCCTGATACCCCCGGATGATCTTTGCCGCGTCGGGATCTTCAAATGAGGTGGAAAGTGTCTCCAGCAGGTCTTCCGCGCCGAATGCGTCGCGGGTGGCATCGAAATAACCGTACCCCACGTACCGGCCATCCAGCACCCCCACCACCGATTTTTCCTCTTCCGTCCGGCCCGGGCCGAGGATAAAATAACTGCCGGAAAGGCGGCGGTTGAGCGCTTCCAGCACTTGTTCCACCCGTTCGTTGTAGGATTCCGGCGATTCTTCCCCGATACAGGCGCCCCGGCATTGTTTGATGCTGTAGTGAAAACAGGCGCGGTCGGAGGCGTCGAGATTGCTCAGGCGGTAACAGAGTTCGAACTGGCGTACCAGGCTTTGCAGGTGCGCGCGCGCGTTGTCCACTTTGGGGTAGTCGGCCACGGGTTCGAGTTTCCGGGCGTTGCGGGTGTTGTTTTTTCCGACGGCCAAACACCGGTAGCCATTCTGGTCGGTGTAGGTAAAAATCCCTCCCGTGTATGTGCGGGCGCGCAGGGCGCGGTTCACACGTGGAAGCAGGCGTTTGATTTCGGCGCTTTCGAGCAGCAATGCCACCAGTTCGCTGCCGGTAACCTCGTAACTGATATCGGCTACGCCGGCGCGCAGTTTTTCACCTTTTGCGGAGAGGTCGGCAAAGTGTTCGAACAGGCGTTTGCGGATATTCAGGCTTTTACCGACGTAGATTACTTCACCGCGATCGTCGTGCAGGTAATACACGCCGCAGGCTTCCGGTACGGCGTGCAGCCGGTCGAGGCTGATGGCCGCCGGCAGTTTTGACTCCCGGATGCCGTGGTTGACGAGGGCCTTGATGGTTTTGCCCGCTTGTTCGGCTAAGATCATTTCAAAAATCCGGGTGGTGGCGAGGGTATCGTCGAGGGCGCGGTGACTGCGTTCGGCAGCGATGCCGAAATGGCGTTTGAGGTTGCTGAGGCTGTAACTCGGCAAACCGGGAAATACCTTGCGCGACAGCCTGACGGTGCAAAGTTGTTTCCGCGAAAAGGTATAACCCAGGCGTGTAAACTCCTCACGTACAAAGGAATAGTCGAACGAAACGTTGTGCGCCACAAACACCGCATCTTCCGTCATCTGTACGATTTGTTTCGCAATTTCGTAAAACTTCGGCGCATGCGCCACCATCTCATCGGTGATACCCGTCAGTTGGGTAATGCCCCAGGGAATACTGCGCTCGGGGTTGATGAGGGTGGAAAACGTATCCACCACCTTTTCACCGTCGTGCAATACGATGGCAATCTCGGTGATCCGTTCGTAGCGGGCGACACCGCCGGTGGTTTCAACGTCGATAATGGCGAACATACAATTTAAAGGTTTGAGGGTTTCAAGGGTTTAAAGGTTTAAAGGTTTCAGGGTTTCAGGGTTAAAAGGTTTCAGGGTTTAAGGGTTGAATGGTTTCAGAGTTGTTATATTTGCAAACATAAAACACGATTTGTTTGGAAAGCGCAAAAAGCACGGGCGAATTTTTAAAATTGTTGCTGCTGGCAGGTTTGCTGGGGGTAAGTCACGGCGTTTTTTCACAAACAAATATTTTGGAAAAAAACCGGGAGCCATTCCTTGCCGATACGGCGAGTGTGCATGCCAGGCATCAACCGCTCCCGGTGCTGACCGGCGCAGACAGAACGGAGGCCTGGTTGCCGCTCGTCCGCGACAAACGGGTGGGCCTGGTGGTGAATCATTCTTCCCTGGTTGGCAACCGGCATTTGGTGGATACCCTGTTTGCCCTGGAGCAATGTGTATCCCGGATATTCGCCCCGGAACACGGTTTTCGCGGCGGAGCGCCCGACGGCGAGGAAGTGCGCGACGGGCAGGACGTGCGGACGGGTACACCGATCATTTCCCTCTACGGAAAAAAGAAAAACCCCGGGCCGGAAGATTTTGAAAACATAGATGTGATTGTATTTGATATTCAGGATGTTGGCGCCCGTTTTTACACCTATATCAGCACGCTTTTTTACGTGCTGGAAGCCTGCGCCGAGCAAGGGATGCCGGTTATTGTGCTCGACCGGCCCAACCCCAACGGACATTATATAGATGGCCCGGTGCTGGATATGCGCCTGACCGCCTACGTCGGCATCGCACCTTTGCCTATCGTATACGGCTGTACAATGGGCGAACTGGCCCGGTTATTTTCCGGCGAATACTGGATACGGCAACCGCAACCGCTTCAACTTCAGGTCATTGCCTGTAAAAATTACACCCATCGCACGCCGTACAATTTGCCGGTAAAACCTTCCCCGAACCTGCCCAACATGCGCTCGATCCTGCTTTATCCTTCTTTGTGTTTGTTTGAAGGAACCAGCGTAAGTGTCGGACGTGGCACCGACTCGCAATTCCAGGTGATCGGCCACCCCGAATTTCCGCTGGACTCCTTCCGGTTTGTGCCCCGGCGAAATGAAGCGTCCAGATACCCGCCCCAGGAAGGATGGGTTTGCAAAGGTTATAGTTTTTTGCTACATGCCTCTCGATACCTTGCGGGCGGAACGCCAACTGAACCTCCGGTATTTGTTCGATTTTTACCGGCAATTGCCCGATAAGTCGACTTTTTTTCTTAAAAACGGGTACTTTGACATCCTGGCAGGTACCTATTCGCTGCGCAAACAAATCGAAGCGGGCAAAACGGAAGAGGAGATCAGGGAAACCTGGAAACCTGACCTGGAGGCGTTTAAAGAGATTCGGAAGAAATACCTGATTTATAATGATGAGTGATGAATGATGAGTGATGAATGATGAATGATGAAATTAACGAAACCATGCCAACCCACATCGAAACGGGCAAACGTGGCGAATCACTGGCCGCAGCGTTCCTGGAGGAAAAGGGCTGGCGTATTGCCGAACGCAATTTCCGGGCAGGGCGCGGGGAGATCGACCTGATTGCTTGGGTGGGAGACCGCCTGCTGGTATTTGTAGAGGTAAAAACGCGGTCGGGTGACGGTTTCGGAGGCCCGGAAGAAGCCGTGGATGCACGCAAACAGGATTTATTGGCCCGAACTGCGGGTCGGTATATGGAACAGATTGATTACGACTGGGAGATCCGTTTCGACATTGTGGCTGTGCTGCTCCGAAAAGATGCGCCGCCGGAGATCCGTCATGTGGAAGATGCGTTTTTTCCGATGTAATTTTGTGCGGGAAATACGGAACATGCTGAAAATGAAACATCAAATCAGGACGGAAAGATTTCCGTCCTACTATTTTAAAGCCGATTGTAATGAATAAACTCATCCTGCCTTTACTTGTGCTGTTTTCAACGGCTGTATACGCCCAAAACCTGAACACTACTTTTCGCGCCAAAATCACCTATCCCGATCAAACGCTGGCCAACGTTTGGGGCTATGTCGCCGACGGGCACGAATACGCGCTTTTGGGCGGCGAGTTGGGACTGATCATCGTAGACATTACCAATCCCGACTCGCCCCAGCAAATCGTGCAGATACCCGGTCCGAACAACCTCTGGAAAGAGATCAAAACCTTCAAACATTTCGCATACATCGTTTCGGAAGGTGGCCAGGGCATTCAGGTGGTAGACCTGGGTAACCTGCCGTCCGCCATGCTGAACTACCATTATTATAAAGGCGACGGCGCTATTTTGAACCAGCTGGACCGTATACATGCCCTGCATATCGATACCACAAAAGGGGTTTTGTATGCCTACGGCGGCGACGCATGGTCCGGCGGCCGCGCAAGAATCTTCGACCTCAATCCCGACCCGTACAACCCGAAGTTTGCCGGGATATGGAATACTTCTTTTCCCGGCAACCACAACTACATACACGACGGGTACGTCGATAACGACACCCTGTATTCCGCCCATCTCTACGGCGGTTTTTTCTCCATTGTCGACATGACCGATAAAAGTAGCCCCGTTTTGTTGTCCACGCAGCCTACTCCCAACTTGTTTACCCACAATACCTGGCTGTCCACCGACCGGAAGGTTTTGTTCACCACGGATGAAAAAAACAACACCTTCCTGACGGCTTACGACATTTCGGACCCCTCGGACATACGCCAGCTGGATAAAATTCAAAGCAACCCGGGCAGCGGATCGGTCGTGCACAACACCCATATTCTGGGAAATTATGCCGTCACTTCCTGGTACAAAGACGGTTTTACCATTGTGGACGTGACGCGGCCGGCCAACATGGTCCAGGTGGGCAACCACGATACCTATGCCGGTTCGGGTGGAAATACCGACGGATGTTGGGGGGTATATCCCTACTTCCCCTCGGGCACCATCGTAGCCACCAACATCGCGGCATTGGGCACGAACGACGGCGAGTTGTGGATATTGACGCCGCAATACGTCCGCGCCTGCTACCTGGAAGGGATGGTTACCAACGCCGTAAACGGAAATCCGATCAACGGCGCCACCGTCAAAATACTCAGCACTTCCACCCAGGAAAATACCGGAGCGACCGGTCTCTACAAAACCGGGCAGGCACAGGCCGGCGAATTTACCGTCCAGGTCAGCAAAGCCGGCTTCCAAAGCGTGGAGGCGCCCGTCCACCTGGAATCGGGGATCGTCACCGAACTGAACGTCGAATTATTTCCCGATACAGACCTTTTCATAAGCGGACAGGTGGTGCAGGCGCCCCAGATGTTGCCGGTGAGTATTGCCTCCGTCTACCTGTTCGGGGTGGAGCACGTGTACTCCACCACCGCCGACAAAAGTGGTTTTTTCAGCATCCCGGGAGTGAAACCGGGAATTTACGACGTGGTGGCCAGCGCTGAAAACGTGGGCGAGGTGATCCGGCGCCGGCAAAAAATCGTCTCCGATTCAACCATGGTGATCGAAATATACAAGGGTTATCGCCGTGGAAACGGGAAAATCAAACAGGGTGATTGCCTCGCTGTCCGGGAAAACCCTTTTCACGAACAAACCGGCGTGTTATACCAACTGCCCGGGTCGGAACCCTGTTCCATCCTCGTGACCAACACCCTGGGCCAGGTGATTGAAAAAATCGGCCTGCACGACCAATCGGGCGAACAATCGCTCGGCGCATCGTGGGCGCCGGGTGTTTATTTTGTTTGTCTCGAACAGGACGGCAAACCAATTCAATCTGTTAAGTTATTGAAAACAAATTAATTGTGTTAAAAATTGGATTGTTCGGGTACGGAAAAATGGGCCGGGCCATAGAGATGCTGGCTAAAGAACAGGGCCTGGAAATTGTGTGGCGTATCACGCGGGAAAACCGGGCGGGCATCACTGCCGAATTACTCCGGCAGGCGGATGTGGCGATTGAATTTACCCGGCCGGAAGCCGCTTTTGAAAACGTCATGTGTTGCCTCGAAGCCGGGATTCCGGTAGTCAGCGGCAGCACCGGCTGGCTTGCCACCATGCCCGCAGCAGAAGCATATTGCCGGAAAAACAACGGCGCCCTGCTCTGGGCATCCAATTTCAGCGTCGGGGTCAATTTGTTTTTTGCCTTAAACCGTTACCTCGCACAAATGATGAACGGACGCCCGGAATACTCCCCTTCCGTGACCGAAATTCACCACATCCACAAATTGGACGCGCCGAGTGGAACGGCCCTGACCCTGATCGCCGATATGCTTTCAAAAGTAGAGCGCAACAAGGGTTGGGCCCTGCATCCCGATTCGCCGCTGCCGGCGGAAATACCCGTCAACGCTATCCGGGAAGGCGAGGTACCCGGCACCCACATCATCCGCTGGAACAGCCCGGTTGACGAGATACAGATCGAACACCGGGCGCACTCCCGCGCCGGATTTGCAGCAGGCGCTGTGCTGGCCGCCCGCTGGCTGGCCGGAAAAACCGGTGTTTTTGGAATGAACGATGTGCTGGGACTGGGATAGAGACCGTTTCCCAAAAAAATCACAAACGCGCTCGGACAGATTGCCATACCTTTGCCGGACCTATTTTACAACATCCTTCATGCAGCCCATCGTAAAACTCTCGAACGCCGACATCCGTCAACAAGACGGCAGTCGTGTGCTGGAAAATATAAATCTCACCATCGGGGAAGGAGAATTCACCTATCTCATCGGCAAAACCGGCAGCGGAAAAAGTAGTCTTTTAAAAACCCTGTATGCCGCCTTGTCACTCGGCGCCGGGTTTGGCGAAGTGGCGGGTTTTGATTTGAGAACCGTGACGCGAAAAAATATTCACCTGCTGCGCCGAAAATTGGGCATCGTTTTCCAGGACTTTAACTTGCTGACAGACAGGGATGTAGAGCAAAATTTGCTTTTTGTATTACGCGCTACCGGCTGGACGGACGAACCGGAAATGGCCAAACGGGTAACGGAAGTGCTCGAAGGCACCAACCTGCTCGCCAAACGCCGCGCGATGCCATTTGAACTGTCCGGCGGTGAACAACAACGGGTCGTCATTGCACGGGCACTGCTCAACAAGCCGGTACTCCTGATTGCCGACGAACCCACCGGAAACCTCGATCCCGAAACCAGCGACGACGTGTTGATCCTGATGCGCAACCTGGCAAAACAGGAAAATACCGCCGTACTCTGCGCCACCCACGACTACCGGATACTGCAAAATTTTCCGGCGCGTATTATCCGGGTTCAACACGGGAAATTGATTGATGATGAAGGAGTTGCGATCAGGTAATGCCACTGCTCCCGCCTTCGTTCCTTCGGTGAGCAAAACTGCACCTGCTACTGCACCTGCTACCTTCCTACCCCACCGCTTCCAGTTTGGCTAATCTGGCCGACATGCGTTGACTGCGCAGCGTTTTGATCAGCCTGCGGTGTTCCGTTTGCGGGCGAAAACCCGTGGTAAAAATATCGGATTTGCAAGGGGCGGCATCCTCGATATAGTCGGCCATTTTGCCGAGTGCCACCAAAACCGGCGCTTCTTTTTCCCGTATGGCATCCGTCCGTTCCTTGCGTTTCAGGTCCTGGTTTTCCAGGGTTTTGCGCAAGTCGAGGCAACTGTTTTCCAACCCGTGCCAGATCATCGCGGGTTTTTGTACGTATGGATTTTGTTGGGTATCACGCAGGATACGTTCGGCAAACACAGCGAGTTTGTTCCCGTGAAAAAACAGGAAATGGCGGTCGATATTCAATTTGGCGCGCATAGGTCAGTTCAGTTAATCAGATTGTCAAACGGCAGAACACTACCCGTAATTTTGCGCCAACTTGGTAAAATTGAAAATATTAATTCGATTTGGTCGCCAATCTTGCAAAAAAAGTTTAATATCAGGACAAACAGGAGTGTCAAAGTGGCCTGAATAGTAAAAACTGAAAAGAAAATTATAACTAAGTAATGTTTTTCACCTCTATTTTTTTTCTTTTTAAACCCCGATTGAAAATAAGGTGCGGGTGGGCGCGTCCGAATCTGAATTCGCCTTACTTTTGGCCGCTCCTTCAGGCGCAAGTAACCTTCACGACACATCCATTTTAACATGAATCTTCACGAATACCAGGGAAAAGAACTGCTCAAATCGTTTGGCGTAAAAATTCAGGAAGGCATTGTGGCCCACAGCGCCGCAGAAGCCGTGGAAGCCGCTAAAAAAATGAAGGAATTATACAATTCCGACTGGTGTGTCATCAAAGCGCAGGTCCATGCGGGTGGGCGTGGCAAAGGCGGCGGTGTAAAACTCGCCAAAAGCCCGGAGCAGGCCGGAGAACTCGCCCAGGCGATGATTGGAATGCGGCTCATCACCCCGCAAACTTCGGCGGAAGGCAAATTAGTGCGCAAAGTGCTGGTGGCCCAGGACGTATTTTACCCTGGCGCCAGCGAGCCGAGAGAATTTTATATCAGCATACTCACCGACCGCGGCCGGGGCGGGAACGTGATCGTTTATTCACCCGACGGCGGGATGGACATCGAAAAAGTGGCTGCCGAAACGCCGGACCGTGTATTTGCCGAATTTATCGACCCTTTATTGGGTTTGCGGCCGTTCCAGGCACAAAAAGTGGCCTTTCACCTCGGTCTTAGCGGCCAGGCATTTAAAGAAATGGTCGATTTTGTGCAAAAACTGTACGCCGCTTTTACCGGCTCCGACGCCAGTTTGTTCGAGATCAATCCCTGCCTCAAAACCAGCGACGACCGCATTATCGCCGTTGACTCCAAAGTCACACTCGACGACAATGCGCTTTACCGGCATAAAGACCTCGAGGCGCTGCGCGATACCGACGAAGAAGACCCCGCCGACGTGGAAGCCCAGGAATACGACCTCAACTACGTCAAACTCGACGGCAACGTGGGTTGTATGGTCAACGGCGCCGGACTTGCCATGGCCACCATGGACCTGATCAAACTGTCGGGCGGCGAACCGGCCAACTTCCTCGACGTGGGCGGCACCGCCGACGCCGAGCGGGTGGAAAACGCCATGCGTTTTATCCTGAAAGACCCGAACGTGAAGGCCATTCTGATCAATATTTTCGGCGGCATCGTTCGTTGCGACCGCGTGGCGCAGGGTGTGGTGGATGCGTATAAAAAGATCGGCCACATACCCGTGCCCGTGATCGTACGCCTGCAGGGCACCAATGCCGACATCGCCAAAAAGATCATCGACGAATCCGGCCTGGAGGTCAAAGGCGCCGTGGAATTTCAGGAAGCGGCGGATCTGGTGGCGAAGGTGCTGGCCTGAAACCGCCAAAGTTAAATTCGAACACTTTCTTCAACACTGCACAATTCCCTGACGCGCTCCACGTTTAGGGCTTATTCACGTTTGTAAAATAATTACACCTCCCCAAGCATAAGCGGTTCGACTTTCTTCGAACATAATCACACGCCTTGTTACCAAAGCCGTTAAGGCTGTACAATAATCCCGCGTTCGTTTAATCTTTCCCCCCTCCAAAATTCTTCGAAGTTTACAAAACACTGGTTATCAAAATTCTATCGCCGAAAAGTATGCCCTTCCGGTTGGCACACGGCGATTAATCCCCTATTCTTCTATTTCTAAAACACCGATTCCATGGTTAAAACAGCACTACTCCTGCCTTTGGTGCTGGCAATGGCCACCGCCGGCCTTTTTGCCCAGCTGCCCACCCCCTGCACTTTTTCCGCTCAAGTTTCAGGCGCCTGCGAGGACGCCTGCATTTTCTGCAACTTCGACGGCTACGTCGGCACCACAATCAACGGCGATTCGGACGGAGGCGACTCCATCGACTTTTGCGGCACCCTCGAAAACGCCCAGTGGATCGGATTCATTTGTAATTCGACAACAGCCACCTTCACAGCCACACCGTTTTTTTGCAACGACAGCAACGGCGTCCAGATCGCCCTCTATGCCGACTGCAAATCTGCCCCTTTAGCCTGCAACGTAGGCAAACAATACGGCGGCATCGCTCCGGTCTCGGTCACCGTATCCGACCTGAATCCCGGTTCGAGTTATTATCTTCTGGTAGACGGCTATGCGGGCGACCTCTGCAATTTCACCATTGAAGTAACGCCGAACGACGCCGTATATGAACCGGCGCTGGGTATGGTGGGTGAAATCACCGGCCCCACCGAACTCTGTTCGGGCGCCACGTTCCAGTTTTCCGTAGCGCCGGTCGCCGGCGCGGGCGCTTACATCTGGGACGGCCCGCCCGGCACGATGGTCAACGGCGATTCCGTGCCTGCGGTGGTACTGGCGCCGGAAGGATCAATCGTACAGATCACAGTGGGTACACAAAGCGGCCCCATCTGCGTGCAGGCCGCCAACGCATGCAAACAAAACCCGCCTTGCGCCAGTTCGCACAACGTGCAGATTCTGCCCGATTCGTACCGGCCGGTGATCGCGATGGAAAAACCGCAGGCCTTGTATTGCAACGACCAACCCGCCGAACTGGAGGTCGGCGTGACCCCTCCCGCCACCTACGTATATTCCTGGACGGCCGATTCTTCCGGTCATGTCGTGTCGGGAGCCCATAAACTGCGCTCGAAAGTGGACAGTATCGGGCAGTACACGCTTTTAGTTACCAATAGCGTAAACGGTTGTTCTTCAACGGATAGTGTGGAGGTAACGGAGCCGCGAATACCCACCGGCGCCGCCCTGAATATCAAACACATTACCTGTTACGGCCTGAAGGACGGAATTGTACGGGTCGACAGTGTGCAAAACGGTCAGGGACCATTTGTATATGCGCTCGACGGAAAACCCTTCAACGTTGATCCGACCCTGCGCTACCTGGCGCCGGGCGACCATACGCTCCAGATCCAGGGAGTCAACGGATGCGAATGGGACAGTACGTTTACTTTAGAAGAGTTTGTCGAATTGCTCGTTGTACTGGATCCGGACACCAGCGTCCATCTCGGGCAATCCATCGAGGTGTGGCGAAATACGGCGGTCAATTACCCCGACCGGGTGGACCAGATTTCCGTCACGCCGCCCGAACTGGATACCCTGCTCTGCGACGGGTGCCTGTTTGCTCCGGTGAGCAGTTTCCGCTACCGGGTCACGATTCTGGATTCGAACGGCTGCCGCGCTACGGGCGAACGCCTCGTGCTGGTCAATACGGAACGTTATGTATACGTCCCCAATATCTTTTACCCCGACAATCAAACGGACGGCAACGACATTTTCACCATTTTTGGCGGAGAAGACGTGGACCGGGTGCTTTACCTGCGCGTGTACAACCGCTGGGGCAAGGCGGTATTTGAAAACCGCGATTTTTTGCCCAACGACCCCATTGCCGGCTGGGATGGAAAGGTTGCCGGCGAAAAAGCCGTCCCCTCGGTATTTGTATACGATGCGGAAATTCTGTTCAAAGACGGCCAAACCGGCAAATACCGGGGTGATGTGACGTTGATGCGGTAGTTTTTTGAGATGCCAGATTTTGAGATACCAGATGACAGGCATAGATGCCAGGCAGACGAGGTGCCGGACGTTGGAGATGCCAGATTTTGAGATGCCGGTGAGTAGATGTCAGTTATTCGTCTTCGTCTTCAGACCTAAAATTGTCTGAGTTCTGAGACAGTTTCAATAACCTGACATATCTGACATCTCCCGTCCCGTATCTGGCATCTCCTGTCTGGTATCTGGCATCTCCCGTCCGGTATCTGGCATCTCCCCTCTGGTATCTGGCATCTCCACTCTGGTATCTGGCATCTCCCCTCTGGTATCTGGCATCCCTCTGGATCTGGCATCTCCCCTCCGGTATCTGGCATCTCCCCTCTGGTATCTGGTATCTCCCGTCCGGTATCTGGCATCTCCCCTCTGGTATCTGGCATCTCCCGTCTGGTATCTGGCATCTCCCGTCCGGTATCTGGCATCTCGCGTCTGGTATCTGGCATCTCCCGTCCGGTATCTGGCATCTCAAAATCTGGTATCTCCCGTCTGGTATCTCCCGTCCGGCATCTCATTTTTTCTCCGTATTCACCAGTTCGGCTGCCGCCTTGGTGACCGCTTCTATATGGGGCAGGTCTTTGGAGATCAGGTGCAGGTTTTTTTCGTATTCCTCTCGTGTAACATGGTGCATTTCAAGCACTTGCCCAAAATACACCTGCATCAGACTGTCTTTTTGAAAGCCGGAAAGGCCCGTTGTGGCGGCGTCGGCGATAAACAAGTCGGCCATAATCCGGCTGATTTTTTCGTCGGAGAGGGTCGGTTGTTCCGCCTTTTTTTCACAGGCAAAAAAAACAAACAGCAGGCAGATCCCTGCGATCAAATTTCTCATTTCAGTACTTCTTTTGGGAAAAAACACGCCCGGACGGAGGCATTTTCTTAGTACAACGATTTCCAGGATTCGGCGTCCGATTCTATCTGAACGATTCCACAGGTTGGAATGTTGTCAACAAAGTCGGCCGAAAAACGGTTGGCGACCTCGGTAAACGTCGGGTTGTGGCCGAACAACATCACCGTCCGGGCATCGTCCGGCAAACGGCTGATAATCCGCAGAATATCGGTCGGGGTCGCTTCATAAATATCCTGTTCCTGCACAATCCCGGTTTCTTCCATCCCGAATGCGCGGGCAAAAAACACCGCCGTACCCAGCGCTCTTTTTGCCGGACTGCTCACGATCAGGTCGGGCCGGATTCCTCTTTTTACCAGCATTTGTGCCATGAGTGGGGCGTCGTGCAACCCACGTTCGTTTAACGGGCGATTAAAGTCGCGCAAACCGGGGTTGTCCCAACTCGATTTGGCGTGGCGTATGAGAAAAAGGGTTCGCATCAGGCAAAGATACACAATGTGTTGCGGTAAAATCTTTGATCATAACCCGCAAATGACCTATATTTGAGGTTTTTATTTTACAAAATAAAAGCAGACAACCCCTGCAACTGTTGGATCACTAAACATATCATGCAAAAACTTTGGCTTAAGGATTTTGAACACCACATCAGCGCCGCCACCGCCAATACGGCGGATGACTTGTTGCAGGCCGGTAGTGTGAAGGCATTGCGGGAAGTGGAAAAACATTTTTGGGTGGCTACCGTAGAGGCGCCGGATGGCACTTTTGAAATAGAAGCCATGATCACGCCGCATAAAATCAAGGCGTTTACCTGCGAATGCTGGACGGAGGGGCGGCGATTGATGTGCCCGCATATTGCAGCCGCGTTGCTCAAACTCCGGCAATTCCTGGAGCAAAAAACGGAGGAAAACAAGGTCAAAGCGGAAAAACGCGCCAAAACGGAGTTAAACCGGATCACCATCAGCAATGTATTGGACAGCGCCACCCCGGAAGCGCTTGCCGAATTTGTGCAGGAATATTCCCGGCGCGACCGCGATTTTGCACTTGCCCTGAAAACCTGGTTTGCCGCCACCGTATCGGGCACGGAAAATCCCTTCGCATTGATCCTGGACTCCGTTATCCCCAAAACCGTATCGGACAAAAAAGCCAAGGAACCGGACCTGCGACGGGTACGCCAGACACTGGACGACCTCATCCGCCAACTCGACGGCGCAGCGGAAGAACACAATTTTTCCACCGCCTTCCAGATCGCCCTGACGATTGTGCAAAAAATCGCCCCTTTGTGGCCAAACTGGAAGATCAAAAACGGGCGTCGTTGTTACAGCAGTGTGAACACGTTTTTTCCCGTTTGGCAAAATTGCAGGAATTGCCCGTGTCGCCCGAACTCAAGGAGGCGGCCTGGACGGCGGTATTCGACCTGGCATGTGAGGAAGGTTATCCCGGTGAAATGACCACACCCGTTTTGATTTTTCTGAACCGGGAGGCTTCCAACGATGACAAATTCAGGAGAATCAATGAGTTATTCGATCGAACCAGTTCGCCGGTTCCACCTTTTTTGTTGCATTTGTTTGTCGGGGCGCTTGCCAAAAGGGGGACGCCGGGCACGGTGATCCGGGTACTGGAAGAATACAGCGCCAAGCCGGCCCTCATCCGGGAAGCAATCGATATTCTGGCCAAAACCCGCCAGCCCGAAGCGGCTTACGGTACGGGGGAGTACTTCCTGGATAAACTGCCTTTTACCTTCGGGCAACGTCGGGATATCGAGCGTATTTTATCCGAAATTGCACAGGATACCGGCGATACGGACCGCCAGATCAAACTCCTGTGGCGCAGGTTTTTGCAAAGCAGCAATTTCGATTATTTCCGGGAAATGAAATCCATCTCCGGCACACGCTGGCCCGCGGAACTGAAACGCCGCCTCTCGGAACTGCGCAAACAAGGGAACGACGGCATGACGGCTGTGGTGCTCGCTGCCGAGGGCGAAAAGGAAGAACTGGCCCAACTGCTTGAAAAACAAGACGATATAAAACAATTCCAACTGTACGAAAACCTGTTCCTGCCGGAAGACCGGGAGTTTGTGCAAAACCGCTATATCGGCCTGATGACCAGTTATTTACGCGAACATTTCGGGCGGCAGGCCTCCGCTTTCGTCCGCGAACACCTGTCCGGGCTCTTGCAAAAAGACGAATCGGAATTGGTGATCAACGTCATCCGGGAACTCATTGCACGTTTTGCCGACCGCCCGTCCCTGCCGGAAGAATTGGCGGAATTGTTCCCCAAATCAAAAAGAAAGGCCATTTTGCATGCTGAAAAACTATGAAAACAGAACTTTGGGTCATCGGAAAAACATCGGAACAGTACTTAGAGTCCGGGATCGGGGTTTATGAAAAACGGCTGAAAAACTACCTGCCCTTTACGTTCACTATCCTGCCCGATATAAAAACCAAACAGGCAGACCACAACCGGCTGAAACAGGAAGAAGGCAAAATGGTACTCGCCAAAATCAACCCGGAAGATTACCTCGTGCTGCTCGACGAACGCGGCTGGCAAGGCCGTTCAACCGACCTGGCCACCTGGCTGGAGCGGCGCCTCTCCTCCTCCAATCGCCGATTGATTTTTTTGATCGGCGGCGCTTTCGGATTTTCGCCCGATGTTTATGCCCGCGCCAACGAACAACTGGCGCTGTCAAAACTCACGTTCAGCCACCAGATGGCCCGCCTGTTTTTCTTAGAACAACTCTACCGGGCCATGACCATCCTGAAAAATGAACCGTATCATAATGAGGAATGATGAATGAGGAATGATGAGGGATGAATGATGAGAGATGAATGATGAATGATGAGGGATGAATGATGAATGGGGGCTTTGGTTGGAGGTTGGGGGGGGAGGCAGGGCATTATTTTGGCCACGGAGTGCCCGTTTCGTTTAAAATTTAGAGCGAAAAGGGCGCGAAAAGATCAAACATTTGTAGATTCATCTATATTCGGCCTCTCCGAAGTCATTGGAAATTTTGATACGTTTACCCCCGGGAAAGAGGCAACACAGTGATTTAATCATTCCCTACCCAAGAGGCTACACTACACAAAATTCATCATTCATCCCTCATCATTCATCATTCATCATTCATCCCTCATCATTCTCAAGAGAATGTCCATTACTTACATCATTATCATCGTTACGGCACTGGTGTCGTTTTTGGCCTTCAACAACCAGGAGTTGTTTGTAAAACTGAAACACTGGCCTTACCAGGAGGAGCGGCGGGGTGAGTATTATCGCTGGTTTACCAGCGGTTTTTTACACGCCGATCCGATGCACCTGATATTCAATATGTTGACCCTGTACTTTTTCGGCGAATTTGTCGAGTCGGCATTTGGCGAGCTTTTCGGCGGTTTGGGTCCTGCCGTATTTCTGATTTTTTACGTCGCAGCAATTATTGCGGCTTCTTCCGCCACCTTTATTAAATACAAGCACACTTCGGGTTTTGCCAGCATCGGCGCTTCGGGAGCGGTGGCCGCCGTGCTTTTTGCCGCCATTCTTTTCAATCCAACCATCGGTATCCGCATGTTTTTTATACCGATCGATATTCCGGGTTTTGTTTTCGGCATTTTGTATTTATGGTACAGTTCGTATGAAGCAAAACGCGGGCGCGACAACATTGACCATCTGGCGCACTTTTTCGGGGCCGTTTTCGGCTTCTTTTTCCCTATTTTTTCAAACCGGTTTTGTTCCTCGGTTTTTTGAACCAGATCGTCAACTGGTTTTAGAAACCCGAAATGTTGGGGTGCGGACATTTTTGAAGGAAACTCCAAAAAATCCGGCTCCAATTTCTGTTACCTTTGCAACCAAGCCGGTCAAAAAGGTGTTTTAATCCCGAGTTTAAAATTTGCAGTTAACTAAAATAAATTTTCAACAATGGCATACGAATTCACGGATGCGAACTTCAAATCGGAAGTGCTCGAGAGCGAAAAAGTAACGGTAGTTGACCTTTGGGCAGAATGGTGCCAACCCTGCCTTGCTATGGGCCCGATTGTGGAACAATTAGCCGAAGAATATAAAGATCGCGCAGTGATCGGCAAACTGAATGTAGACAACAACGCAGATGTGCCGACCAATTACAGCGTGCGGGGTATTCCTACTTTCCTGATCTTCAAAAACGGCGAACTGAAGGATAAATTAGTGGGCATGCAATCCAAAAAAATGCTCCAGGACAAGATCAACTCCTTGTTGTAAGTCCTTCGTTTTCAAGCGACCAACCCGCGTTCCGGCAGTGCCGGGGTGCGGGTTTTTTGGTATCGGTGGGTCGTGGATTCATTTCACGCAAAGGTTTGCCCCGCTTTCCGAGATAATCCGCCACATCCCCCGCCGTCATACCCGCCTGCCCCTGCTCCTTTGCCGCCAGATCGCCCGCCAGTCCGTGCAGGTACACGCCGAGCAAAGCCGCGTCGCGGGCGGAATAGCCCTGCGCCAGCAAGCCGGTCAGCACACCCGTCAATACATCTCCCGTGCCTCCGGTGGCCATTCCCGGATTGCCCGTCGAATTGAACCAGCAGGCGCCGTCGGGGCAGGCGATGGACGTATGCGCTCCTTTTAAAACGATAAAAATGCCGTGTTCCTGCGCTTTGGCGCGTTGCAGGTCGTTGCGGTCAAAATCATTGGCCGAGGAGCCGAACAAACGTGCAAATTCTTTGGGATGTGGTGTAAGGATCGTGTTTCGGGGCACCCAACGCCACCAGTCCGGGTTTTCGGCCAGGAGGTTCAATGCGTCGGCATCCAGCACCAGTTTATTGTTGTTCGCCTGATTCATGGCTTGCAGCAAATTCTTCAGGGCAAGAGCGGTTTCCGGTGCGCGGCCAATGCCGCATCCCGCTCCTACAGCGCTATACGGTTGCAAATCAGGCACTTCTGCCCACATCATCGCCCGGTGACCGGCGCTGAACATCGCTTCCGGCACGGCCGATTGCAGTATGATATAACCCGTACGCGGCGCATGAACGGACAGCAACCCCACCCCCGCGCGCAGGCAGGCGCGGGCGGCGAGCACGGCCGCACCCATTTTACCATAACTGCCGGCAATCAGCAAGGCATGACCGAACGTGCCTTTGTGCGAGAATTTTGGACGCGGGCGGACAAGCAGACCCGCCTGAAACGGGGTCAGGTAGTGAAAAGCCGTCTCGGCTTTGTTGTAAAAATCTAAGTGCAGGCCGATGGAGCCGAAGGCCCACTCCCCCACTCTTTCGGCATTTTCCGGAAAAAGAACGCGCGTTTGGGCGATTCAAAACTGAAGGTGCACGTCGCCCGCACCACCGCTGTGCCGGGGGTATGCCGGTCGGCAAAAGGCCGCTCGGCAGGTCGATGGAAGCGATTTCGTTGGGCAATCCGTTCAAAAAATCGATCACCGCGAGCCAGGGGCCCTCCAGCGGACGAGTCAGGCCGGAGCCGAACAGGGCGTCGATGATCACGGCATTGGCGGCTATATGGAACCGTTTGAGGTCGCCGGCTTTTTGCGCCGTGAGCAGGTCAATATCTTTCGGCATCACGGCCAACTGGGCTTCGAAGTCGGCGGAACGTTTCCCATTGAAGTCGCAAACAAATACCTTTACGTCGTAGTTCAACCAGTGCAACAAACGGGCAACCGCAAGTCCGTCGCCGCCATTGTTGCCGGTGCCGGCTGCAACGGCGATCGGGCGCCGCGTATCAGGGCAAAGCCTGGCAAACCAGTCGGTGAAGACTTGTGCCGCGCGGTTCATCAGGTCGACCGATTTAACCGGTTCATTTTCAATGGTAAATGTATCCCAGGCGCGTACCTGGCCGGTATCCAGCATTTTCATATTGTGCGAAGTATGGGTATAAAAATACTGCTTGTATGAAAATTTTTCACCTTTTATTCAACGTAACGCCAACCTCTGGTTGGCATTAAAGGGCCTTATAAAACAAAAGCCAACCGGAGGTTGGCGTTACGTCTATGAAACGCGATTCGTTTTTTCAGGGCTTAAAAGTGGTGGAGTTTGCCGGTGTCCTGGCCGGCCCGGCTGTCGGAATGTTTTTTGCGGAACTCGGCGCCGAGGTGATAAAAATTGAAAATAAATCCACCGGCGGCGACATGACCCGTGGCTGGAAACTGCCTTCGGAAGACCCCGATTCTCCTGTTTCCGCCTATTTCTGTAGTGTAAATTGGGGGAAACAGCACCTGATGCTCGACCTGAACGACCCGGACGATCTTCAAATCGCCCTCAGCCACGCCTGCCGGGCAGACGTGGTGATCTCCAATTTCAAACCCGCTTCCGCCCGGCGGCTGGGTGTGGATGCGGAGAGTCTGCACGCCCGCAATCCGGGACTCATTTATGCACAAATCAACGCATTTTCCGACCCGGAAGACCCACGACCCGCGTTCGACGTGGTACTTCAGGCGGAAGCGGGCTTTCTTTACATGACCGGCGAAGCCGGCCGGCCGCCGGCCCGGATGCCGGTCGCTTTGATCGACCTGGTGGCAGCGCACCAGTTAAAGGAAGCCATTTTGATTGCCCTCTTGCATCACGCGCGCACGGGCAAAGGTTCGGTGGTAGGCACTTCCCTCATGGAATCGGCGCTCGCCTCCTTAGCCAACCAGGCCGGCAATTTCCTGATGGCGGGGCACGTGCCGCAACGTATGGGCGCCCAACACCCCAACATCGCGCCGTACGGCGATATTTTTAACTGCGCCGACGGGAAACCCGTGTTGCTGGCTATCGGTACCGAGCGGCAATTCCGGGCATTATGCGAGGTATTGGGTTTGGAGTGGATGTTGGAAGACCCTGATTTTCAGACGAATAAAGAGCGGGTAAACAACCGGGAAGCCCTCAATGAAGTTTTGTCGGTGGCTATTTCCACCAAAATGTTCGACGACCTGATACCCCAACTTCATGCGGCAGCTGTGCCGGCCGCCCAAATCAGGGATTTGCGTTCCGTTTTTGATTTGCCGGAAGCGCAGGCAATGATCTTGGAAGAAAAAACGGCGGAAGGTATACCGACAAAACGGGTAAAAACCGTCGCATTCCATATAAAAAAAAAAAAATTGAAATGGAAATGGAAATGAATAAAGATAAAATAATGGAAGCCCTTCGCCAGGTGCGCGACCCACAAACCGGGCGCGATATCGTTTCGGCTGGCATGGTGGAAAACCTTGAAACAGAAGGAGATAACATCAATTTTAAACTCGTTGTACCCTCCCTGCAAATGCAGGGAAAAGCGGAGTTGAATTTTGCCTGCATGGGCGCGGTAGCGACGGTGTATCCGCAGGCCAACGTGAACGTACACTTCATGGCACGTACACCGGGCAGCCGCGAAAGTGCCAGCATTGTGCCGCACATCAAAAACATCATCGCCGTGGCTTCCGGCAAAGGTGGCGTGGGTAAAAGCACCGTGGCCGTCAACCTGGCGCTCGGATTAAAAAAACTCGGCGCCCGGGTAGGTTTGATGGACGCCGACGTGTACGGCCCCAGCATCCCGACTATGCTTGGCCTCGTCGGCCAGCGCCCGAGGGTAAAAGACATCACGGGTACGGTAAAAATGGTGCCCCTGGAGGCTTACGGACTGCCGGTTATCAGCATCGGCAATATCATCGACCCCGACCAGGCGGTGGTGCTGCGCGGCCCGCGGCTGGCCGCTATCATCAAGCAGTTTTTTAACGACGTTTTGTGGGATTCCCTCGATTTTCTGATCGTCGACCTGCCTCCCGGAACCGGCGACGTGCAACTGACGCTGGTGCAAACGGTTCCGGTCACCGGCGTGGTGCTGGTGACCACCCCGCAGGAAGTGGCCCTGGCCGACGCCATCAAAGCCATGAACATGTTCCTGCTGCCTCAGATCAACGTGCCGATCCTGGGTGTCGTGGAAAACATGTCCTGGTTTACACCCGCAGAACTACCTGAAAATAAATACTTTATCTTCGGTGAAGGCGGCGGAAAAAAACTCGCTAAGGAAAGTAACTCCGTGCTACTGGGTCAGATACCCATCGTACAAAGTATTCGTGAAGGCGGCGACAACGGCATACCGGCCGTGTTGAATGAGTCCGGCATCGTATCTGATGCGCTGATGAACGTCGCCAAAAACACCCTGCGGCAAATAGCCGTACGCAATGAAATGATGGAACCTACGAGGGTGGTGAAAATGGGCGAGTAAGAACTATTGTTGGATTGTTTCACCCAAAACTCATCCCGGAATTAAACACGCCGTTTACCCGGTCGCGCACCCGTGTGTCCGTGGTGTTGGCCAGTACCGTTTCGAATACCCTGCGCTGGTCGATTTGGCGGAGTGCGACGGCCGATTGCAGGCGTTGCTGGGATGCCACGGCCGATACGGCAGGCGCCACGATCTGGCTCATTCCTCCCGTTCCTTTATTGATGGCCAATGCGATGATGAGCGTCATGGCCGCTTCCGAAGTCAGGATGTCGCTGATACGCGGAATGGAAAGACGAATACCGCCGATCGTCACGTCGAGTTTAAAATTCAGCGCGGGTTGCACGTAGAGTTCATTGGCTGCCCGAAGTTGCTCGCGTACCAGGGAGGGTTCAAAACCCGCCTGGATAAAAGCCCCGTAAAGCGGCACGTTGCCCTGAATATATAACCAGGCCTCATCGCCGCGGCGTTTGAAGCCGGTGTCGTCAAGCACGGTCACCGTGGCGTTTTTACCCGTACCTTCCGTATCGATACCTACACGCCCGAATACATCGCGAAACGCCGCAGGTGCATTGGCTTCCATACCCGCCAGCAAACGGTTGAGGCTGCCGCCCACGGCTGCCGCGCCGGTAAACTGAATAAATCCGTAAGAAAAAATGGCCTTGTCGTAACTGTTGATGGCATCAAAACTGCCTTCGTGGGTGGAAACGAACTGTAATGCCGCCGCCTGCACGGGTGTCAGCCCGACCGCCTGAATGGCCGACAAACTGATTTCCATGTGCGACTGACCGGCATACATGATCCCCAGGGGATATAGCATAAACTGGGAGTTGACGTGATCGCGCATGTTGGCCACCACCGAGCCGCCGTTCGGCAAAGGTACCGTCAGAAAATAGCGCCGGAATCCGGCTTCCTGCCGGGTTTCCAGCACGAACTGCCTGCGCGCGGTAAGAAAATTCCCGCTCACGGGGGGCGGGTCGGGCTGGGCAGGAGTCGGCGGTTGCGGTTTCGCGGGAGGTGTTGGGCTGCTTCCACGTACACGCAGCGTTTGTCCGACACTCAGGTTATTGGAAGTCAGTCCGTTGAGCGACTTCAGGGCATCCACGGTCATGCCGAATTTTTTGGCGATACCGAACAAGGTATCCCCCTTTACCACTTTATAGGGTTGTGTGGCGCTCCCGCCGGATGAAGATGAACTATTGGAGGAAGCAGGCGGCGGTGTGGCGGCGGGGCCTTCCACGCGAACTTTCAACACCTGGCCGATATTTAAATTATTGGAAGCGAGACCGTTGAGGGACTTGAGGTCGTCGACGGTCATTTTAAATTTTTTAGCGATGGCGAACAGGGTATCACCCTTAACAACCTTGTAGTGGGAAATGGCGCTCATTTGGTACACTTTTTAGGACAACGTGGAAAACTAATGCAGTATTTTCCAGAACAACTCTTTCATCAATTCTTCTTCACCGGTGTTGGTGGTGTCATTATCGACACCTTTGGAGCGAAGATCGTATTCTTTCAGGAGTGTGATCACGCGGGCGGTTTGGGCAGGGGAATAATTGTTTGCCGCCAGTTTGTATTCCTTCAAAAACCAGTCCGAACGCAATTCGAGCGTTTTTACCATATCCGCATCCGAACTTCCCTTCATGGAATGCAGCATAAATACCTTTGAAAAATAGGTATAGAGGCTGCCGATGGTCACGATGAGCGGGTTGCGGCGCATATTGGACGAAAAGTGTTCGCGGATACGGGCCACTTTCGGCAAGTCGCGGGTAGCAAATGCCTTTTGCAGCTCGAACACGTTGTAGTCTTTGCTGATGCCGACATACTCCTGCACGTGTGCCGGGGTGACGGCAGTGCCCGCCGGAAGGTTGAGGATCAGTTTGTCGAGTTCGTTGGCAATTTTATCCAGGTCGGCGCCGAGGTATTCTGCCAGCAGGGCTGCCGCCCGGGCTTCGACCGCCAGTTTTTTCGATTTGCAATAGCCTGATATCCAATCGGGTACCTGGTTGTCGTACAGTTTTTTGCTTTCAAACAAAACCGTCGTTTTACCCTGAAGTGCCTTGCCGGCTTTGGTGCGCATGTCGAACTTTTTGTGCTTGTGGCACACGACAAAAACGGTGCTCGGCATCGGGTTTTCGACGTAGGAAGTCAGGTCGGCCAAACCCTTCATCTCCTGGGCTTCGCGCAGAATCACCACCTGCCGTTCACTCATCATGGGGTAGCGGCGCAGGTAATCCAGCAAGGTAAGGGGATCTACTTCCTTCCCGTACAGGATGGTTTGGTTAAAACCTTTTTCCGCTTCCGAAAGGGCGTTGGTATCGATCGCCTCTTCGATACGGTCAATAAAAAAAGGTTCCTCGCCGTGCAGGAAATACACCGGCTGGAATCGTTTTGCCTGAATGTCGCGCAGAATTTCGTCAAAGGTCATCACAGGGCGAAGATACAAATTCGATAGCCGCTTTCCGGGTCGAACTTGCGTTTATGGAGCGGCAGAAAGGTTTAAAGACCTCTACCTCCTTATTTCTTTTTGCCGGTTGTTTTGCCCGGCGCCTTTTTCGTATCAAAAGCGCCCGGGATTTCTTTTACGATGATCGCTTTTACGTCGGCTAAGGAAAGAGAACGCGCGTGGTCCGCCGTCATTTTCCCCCCGTCTATCCGGGGCAGATTGATAATGGCTTTGCCAAATTTGATGAAGGGTCCCCAGCGGCCGTTTTCCACGCTGATATTTTCTTCGGGCCAGTGGTGAATGTAGCGGTTGGCCTCTTTTTCGATCTTTTGCTGGATCAACTCTACAGCCTGTTGTTCGGTAAGGTGGTCGAAATTCACGCGGGCAGGAATATTCACATACAGGTCCGTCCATTTGACAAATGGACCGAAACGGCCTTTCCCCTTCGTAATCGGCTGATTTTCAAAGTACCCGACCGGTCTATCTGCTTCTTTTTTCGCTGCGAGCAGTTCCACTGCACGTTCGAAAGTAATATCGAAGGGGTCTACACCTTTTGGCAGGGAAATGAACTGGCTGCCAAATTTGACGTAGGGGCCGTAACGTCCGGCGTTCACTTCGAGGGCTTCACCTTCGTATTCGCCCAGGGTGCGCGGCAGCTGAAAACTTTCCAGTGCATCGGCCAGGGTTACGTTTTCGAGTGTTTTGCCGGGGCGCAGGTTGGCGTACCGGGGTTTTTCCTTTTTATCGAGTTCTTCTCCCGTGCCGATCTGAACGACGGGTTTGCCGAGGCTGCTCATCCGCACAAGAATGGTGCGCCCGGTGCCGGGGTCGGTGCCGAGGATACGTTCGCCGCTGGCGCGGTCGGCTTCCTTGAGCGTTTTTTCCACGGTTTGGTGGAAGGGTTTGTAAAACGTGTCGATCATCCGCGTCCAGTCCAGTTTGCCGTCGGCAATATGGTCAAACTCCGCTTCCACGCTGGCGGTGAAGCCGTAATCCATGATTTTGTCGAAATAATTGTCGAGGAAATCGCTGACGATCATGCCCATATCCGAGGGATAAAGCACGTTTTGGTGGCGCCGGTGACCTCTTTCCCGTCTTTTTTCTGGATCGTATTGTTTTTCAGGGTCAGGATGCGGAAATGCCGGTCTTCACCTTCGCGGCTTTCTTTGGTGACATAACCCCGGTTTTCTTCCATGATTTTGGTAATCGTGGGGGCGTAGGTGGAAGGGCGGCCGATGCCGAGTTCTTCTAATTTTTTCACGAGGCTCGCCTCCGTGTAACGCGCGGGCGGGCGGGTGAAACGCTCCGTGGCGGTCATTTCGTCGAGGTCGAGTTTTTGGCCTTTGGCCAGCGGCGGCAGGATACCCGACGATTCTTCGTCTTCGTCGTCGGTGCCTTCCAGATATACTTTCAGGAATCCGTCGAATTTCAGGACTTCACCTTCGGCCACTAAGTTGGCCTGGGGGTGGGTGCTGATGGCAATGTCGACCGTTGTTTTTTCCAGTTCCGCGTCGGCCATTTGTGAAGCCATG
The DNA here is from genome assembly GCA_016713985.1 of Lewinellaceae bacterium. Taxonomy (GTDB): domain Bacteria; phylum Bacteroidota; class Bacteroidia; order Chitinophagales; family Saprospiraceae; genus M3007. The sequence continues at coordinate 172,039 of JADJOD010000007.1, forward strand.
GCGCGTTTCCAGATCAGTTCGTAGAGGCGTTGTTCGTCGCGGTTTCCACTCACACTCTGGCGTTCGGCGTAGGAGGGGCGGATGGCTTCGTGCGCCTCCTGGGCCGATTCGTTTTTGGTTTTATACCTGCGGAGCTGGTGATAGCGCTGTCCGTATTGTTTCACCACTTCGTCGCCGATGGATTGGAGCGCCGTTTCGCTCATATTGGTTGAGTCGGTACGCATGTAGGTGATAAAACCCGCTTCGTACAATTTTTGGGCGATACTCATGGTCCGGTTGACCGAATAACCGAGTTTTCTGCTGGCTTCCTGTTGCAGGGTGGAGGTGGTAAACGGCGCTGCGGGTTTGCGGCGGGTCGGTTTTACCTCGATGTTGCGCACCGAGAAATCAGCGCCGACACATTTTTTGAGAAAATTTTCGGCGCCGGCTTCGTCGTCGAATCGTGTGGGGCTTTCGGCTTTAAACGACACCGGTTTTCCCTGCGCGTTTTTGGCCGAAAATTGGGCAACAACCCGGAAAAACGGCGTAACGGAAAACTGCTGAATGTCTCTTTCCCGTTCCACGATCAGTTTGACGGCGACCGATTGTACACGGCCTGCGGAAAGTTGTCCTTTTACTTTTTTCCACAAAAGGCCGCTGAGTTCCCAGCCGACGAGGCGGTCGAGCACCCGGCGTGCCTGCTGGGCGTTCACCACGTTCATGTTGAGCAGGCGCGGGTTTTGTACGGCTTTCTGGATGGCCGGTTTGGTGATCTCGTGGAAAACGATCCGTTTGGTGACCCGTGTATCGAGGCCCAGTACTTCACAAAGGTGCCAGGAAATGGCTTCTCCCTCGCGGTCTTCGTCCGTCGCGAGCCAAACTTCGTCGGACTTGCTGGCAGCGTCTTTTAACTCCTTGACTGTCTTGAATTTATCGACGGGGATGATGTACTTCGGGCGGTAATTATTTTCCACTTCCACGGCCAGGTCATTGCCCTTTTCGAGGTCGCGGATATGGCCGTAGGACGACTTTACACTAAAGTCGGAGCCCAGGATTTTTTCAATGGTTTTTGCTTTGGCGGGCGATTCTACAATCAGCAGTTTTTTCGTCATAATGTATAAAGGTTTCGGGTTATCAGGTTTTCATTTGAAGTCGTTCCGGAAATTTCCGGCGGCAAAAGTAATGGGATTTTGAACTTTGGTAAAAAAGTGCCGGTATCTAATAAAAAAACCGCCGGATCACCGGCGGTTTTTTTTACGCGTTTCTTCACTGATCACCTTGCCTTTCTTCTTTTCTTCTTCAAATTCCTTTTTGCGTTTCTCTTTAAAACCAATCACCAGTTCCTTGATTTGGACGGGTTTGCCGTTCAGGCTCCGGTGGTAGGCGAGCAGAAGGAAATCGGCCATATCGTCGGGGAAAGTGACTCCGGCGCTTTTCAGGTAGTGCGACATTCGGGAGCCGCCATAAAATCCCCAGTTAAGGATGATCCATTGGCCCAGCCGGCTGTGCAAGGCATGGCAAACGCTGTCTTCCGGAATGGCTTTGATTTTTGCCTGCGATTCTGCCGAAATGATCTTGTTGAGTTGCAAAATGGCGTCGTCTAAGTTTTTAGGTATGTAGACTCCATTTAATTTATCTTTTTTAATCCGCTCCTGGTATTGCTTTTCAAATTCTTTTTCATCGTTGGCGGGCCCTTCCTGGGCGACAAATCGGGTAGCCGGAAGTAGAAAAAAGAACAAGGTGAGTAGTTTTATGTGTTTCATTGCATCAGAAATTAGTGGTTCGTTCCCTGTAACTGAACGTATTATGATGAATATTCGCCTGTCATTAACCGAAATTTTCCTGTTGGAACTGATCGCCTGGCTGGCGCTTTGGTTGCTGAACGATTACCTGGCGACGCTTTTAACGCTGATTCTCGGCGCTATCGTATCGGCGGTGCTGTTGTTTGCATCTATTGCGGAATGGATCGAGCGCTCAAAAGTGCCCCGCCGTTATTTTCAGGTTATGGGCCTGAGTATACTCGCGCCCTTGGCGGCGGCGGGTTTATATCTTTGGCTTTTCGACGGCGAGCTCCGTTTTCTGAAGCAATTTTAAACCTCAGATCACAAATCCTTCCGAATCGCTGTCCGCCGGCAGTTCTTCAAAATTCCCCGTTTGCCGGTTTTTGCGCACCCGGTCCCACGGAAAATACCTGCCGTTCATCACCACGTATATGCCCGGAGGCAGCACCTGTGCGAAGGCCAGCGCGCTGCCCAGGTTGAAAAACCCGTCGGAAGAAGTCCCGAATGCATAGGGAATCATGGCCCCGGTGAGCACGATGGTTTTGTTTTCGATGTCCGCTTCCGCCAGGATTCTCGCGGTTTCCACCATTTTATCGGTTCCGTGTGTGATCAGGATGCGGCTCGACGGCGTTTTTTACAATTATAAACGATGATGGCGCGGTCTTCGTCGCGCATTTCGAGCGAATCCACCATCATCAGGGTTTTGATGTCGAGGGCCACGTTGCAGCGGCCCCGGTCGAACATTTCGCTGAGGTGTGTATCTTTAAAATAGAGTTCACCCGTGATCAGGTTATACTCCTTGTCAAAAGTGCCGCCGGTAACGAATATTTGAATCATACATGCGTGTGCGTGGTTATGGAAATGTGGATCAGGGCGGACTCCGCCGATTCCGGGGGCAAAGGAATGAGTTTTTTGAGGAAAAAACGAACAACAATGAGGCGGAACAAAGAACGATTCCTACTTTTGCCCCGTCAACAAATTGGATATGCCATGAAGAAAAATGAAGAATACGTAGAAAACCGCAGTCGCGACTGGGTTTTGTTTCTGGTGAGCCTGGCGGGAACGATAGCGCTTTTGATATTTATTCCCGAGTGGGTCTGGATTGCTTTCCCATTTTTATTTACCTCGCTGGCAGGCGCCATGGGCCGCTTGTAATTCCAGCCGGACGAATAACCAACGAAACAGTCACTGGTGGGGTCACCGGTGGCTGTTTCGCATTTTAAGGCCCTGATCCGTCCGCCAGGGCTTCTATTCGGGTTGTCCTAAAATAGAAATCCCTCGCCGGTGCGACGAGGGACTCTAACCCAAACAAATAAACACAAAAACTACTTGGTGCAAGTTTAAGACAACTTTCCGAGTTCCGGCAAATTTTTCGGGGGAAAATTTAACGAAATTTTCACGAGTTGACTGGAGAAGGGTTTATCAGCGAAATTTTGCTGCATAAACCAGGCATTTTGTCCAAAAAAAGATTGGTTTTCAGGAACTGGAGCCGGCGGTTCGCGCGGGAAGCCGAATGTATTTTTACCTTCGCCTCGCTCTCGGGCAAAAATCATTTCCTGTTCCCATGCGTGTATTTCGATTTGTCCTTTCTCTACTCGTCACCACCCTGCTTTGCTGGCAACTGATGGTGCCGCAAGCTGCGGGTGATAAAAAACTGCCGCCCATCGGCTCTTTTTTCAACCCTTTTTCCGGTTTCTGGAAAAATGCCGAACCGGCCTCCGGTTTTTATTACGGCAACCCGGAAATTCCCGGGCTCAGGGGCCGGGTGCAGGTGGTGTACGATGACCTGCTGGTGCCACACATTTTTGCCGAATCCATGGAAGATGCCGTACGGGTGCAGGGTTATGTCACCGCACAACACCGGCTCTGGCAAATGGATATTGCCACACGCAAGGCTTCGGGCCGGCTTTCGGAAGTTTTGGGCGAACGCACGGTGGCCATCGACCGACTGAGCCGGCGCAGGGGAATGGTGTTCGCCGCAGAAAACGACCTGAAGGCCTGGAACAGGTCGCCGGAAAGTTCGCGGATGCTGGAAGCGTATTCCGCCGGCGTAAACGCCTATATTAAAAACCTGTCGCCTGCCGACTACCCCATCGAGTTCAAGCTGCTCGATTACGCGCCGGAACCCTGGTCGCCGCTCAAAACCGCCCTTGTGGTGGAAGCTATGGCCGAAAATCTTTGTTCCCGCGACGACGACCTGGCCAGCACCAACGCATTGGCGCTGTTTGGTAAAGATACCTTTGATTATCTGTACCCGGAGTGGAACCCCAAACAGCAGCCCATCATTCCGGATACGGGGCAGTGGAAAAACTGGCAACCAGCTGCGGCCGGCGCCGGGCAATTGTCATTAAATCAGAGTAAAAATACTGATAATCAATCAATTAAACCCACCCCGGCGTTTGAAACCGACCCCTACGTGGAAGGGAGCAACAACTGGGCGGTTGCAGGCTCACGTACCCGGTCCGGGCATCCATTGCTGGCCAACGACCCGCACCTGACCCTTTCCCTGCCCTCCATCTGGTTCCAGTTGCAAATACACACCCCTGCCCAAAATTGTTACGGCGTTTCCCTTCAGGGCGTTCCGGGCATCATCATCGGTTTTAATGAAAATATCGCCTGGGGAGTCACCAACGTGAGCCACGACGTATCCGACTGGTACCGACTGCAGTGGGCCGATCCGGGTCACAACCGGTATATGGTCGACGGCGTTGCACAGGATGTGGTGGAAAAAATTGAAATCATTGATATTAAAGGTAAGGAACCGCTGCGCGACACCGTGCGGTATACGGTTTGGGGCCCGGTTGTATATGATTTCAACCCCGACCACCCGCTGCGCGACTGCGCGCTCCGCTGGATCACACACGACGAACCCGAACCGGGCGGATCAATTGTATTTATGGCGCTCAACGCCGGTAAAAACTATGACGACTACCGGAAAGCGCTCGCTGCTTACGACTGTCCGGCGCAAAATTTTGTTTTTGCCACCCGCAGCGGCGATGTCGCCATTACGGTGCAGGGCAGATACCCCGTCCGGGCGCCCCAACAGGGCCGGTTTATCCTGGACGGGAGCCGGCAATCCGACGCCTGGCAGGGATTTGTTCCCGCCGAACGTGTGCCGGCCATGAAAAACCTGTCGCGGGGTTTTGTTTTTTCGGCCAACCAAAACTCAACCCCTCCCTCCTATCCTTACTATTACCTCGGCGGATTTGAAGACTATCGCAGCAGGGAAATCTTCGACCGGCTCGACGTGCTGAAAAACGCCACAGTCGACAGCATGAAAGCCATTCAACTCGACAACTTCAGCCGCCGTGCCGCTGATGCCCTGCCGGTTATGCTCGCCCTGCTCGACCGCAGCCGGCTCGACGCCGAAGGCAAAAAAATGGCGGATGAACTGGCCGCCTGGAATTTCCGGTACGACGCCGACTTTACGGCCCCGCCGCTGTTCGACGTTTGGTTCGACTCCTGTTATGACAAAACCTGGGACGAAATGGACCGGATGGAATCGATGCTTATTCCGGAATCCTGGCGTACGATCGAATTGCTGGAAAAAGATACCGCCAGCATCTTTTTTGATCACCCGGCCACTACCTGGCGCGAATCCGCCAGGGATATTGTCAATGAATCCTTTGGATTGATGCAGGCTTATTTCCGTCAAAACCCGCAGAAAAGAAGCTCCTGGGGCAAGTTTATGGGTTTCACGCTGAAACACCTGGCCCTGATCGATGCCTTCAGCAGAATGGATGTGGTGGTAGGCGGGCATCGCACGGCTCCCAATGCCATGCAAAAAACCCACGGGCCTTCCTGGCGCATGATTGTGGACCTGGGCGACCGGGTGCGCGGTTACGGCGTATTTCCCGGAGGCCAGTCCGGCAACCCGGGCAGCAAATTTTACGATAACATGGTGGATACCTGGGCAAAGGGAGCGTATTATGATTTGTTGTTCCTGGGTTCCGCAGAAGAGGTTTCCACCAGAATTTTAGGCAAACAAACTTTTTCACCTTCCCCGCAATGAGACGTGCACTGTATATTTTCCTTTTTGTCTTTTTGACCGGCCATCTTTGCCGTTTTGGGTTGCCCTGGTGGGGCATAGTTCCCCTGGGTGCGCTGGCCGGGTGGCTGTTGCCCCTTTCAGCCGCCCGGAGTTTCGGGGCCGCGTTTGCCGGAGGTTTCCTGCTCTGGATGTTGAACGCCTGGCTGCCGGACAGCGCTAACGAGGGTTTATTGTCCGCAAAGACGGGTCAGTTGTTCCTGGGATTAAAAAGCGGGCACCTGCTGCTCGTTACAGGTATTCTCGGTGGTCTGCTGGCGGGTATGGGAGCGGTCACCGGTTTTTTCGCCCGCGAACTTTATGTCGGAAGCAAGTCAAATCCCTGATTTTTGATATATTGTTACCTTAGAAAAGCCGGCTTACGGGAGTTTTCTCTTACATTTGTTGCGTGCAAGGTTGCCGAAGGATTCCGGCCGGCACCCGAAATAATTTTAAAACAGACAAGTTCGACCTTCCCCACGGGGATTTTCTGGATACTTACCGCTAATCCATCCAATTTTGAAGTATGGCAAAACCGGCATTGTTGTAACCCAACTGCCGGTTTTTGTTTTTCCGCCGGGTAAAAAAGAAGGGCCCCGTTGTTGAACGGAGCCCCTGTATTTTTGGCGTTTATGTTCTTCTCCCTCTTTTAGTCGAGTATCAATTCAAACTCCACGCGGCGGTTTTGCTCCCGACCATCTTTGGTATCATTTCCTGCGATGGGTCGGTTTTCTCCAAACCCTGCAAAACGAAGGCGGTTGGCCTTAATGCCCCGGAACATGAAGTAATCGTAGCAGGTCTTAGCGCGGGATTCCGACAGGCGGAGGTTGTCGCGTTCGTCGCCGATATCATCCGTATGGCCGCTGATGGAAAGTGTATAGTCGGGGTATTGGCGCATGATCTCCACAATTTCGTCGAGGATGGCGAATGAATGATTTTTTAATGTCGCGCGGCCTGTTTCAAACTGAACGGCTTTGGTTGCAAATGCCAGGCGTTCTTTTACTTCCTGTTTCACCTCGGGGCAACCGAAATTGGTGCCGGGTGTGTTGGGGCATTTGTCGATGTTATCGGCTACGCCGTCGCCGTCGCTGTCTTTTTCCACCGGGCAGCCGTTATTTTGCGGCGCTCCGGGTACTTTCGGGCATTTATCGAGGTTGTCGGCTACGCCGTCGCCGTCGGAATCGGGGCAACCGTCATTTGTTCCGGCAAGCGTCGGGCATTTATCGTCTTTATCCGGAACACCGTCGCCGTCGCTGTCACTTACGTCCGGGCAGCCGTTGTTGGCCGCCGTGCCGGCTTCTGTGGGGCATTGATCGTTTTTATCGGGCACACCATCAAAATCGGTATCGGGGCAGCCGTTCCAGCGGCCGGCCTCCGTGGGGCACTCGTCGTCTTTATCCGGGAATCCGTCTTTGTCGTAGTCCGGGCAACCTTTGGTGTCCAGCGGTCCGGGGTCTCTGGGGCAATCATCTTCGGCATCGCCAAGGCCGTCGCCATCGGAATCGGGGCAGCCGAGCGCGGAAGCCGGTCCCGGCGAATCGGGGCATTTGTCTAAGGCGTCGGCGGTTCCGTCGTTGTCTTTATCCGGCGGCAAAACGGGTTTGGGGTCCGATTTGTGCAACAAATACACAAAACCGGCGCCGATCTGGATGTTGTCGCGCAAATCTTCGGTGGCTTTGCGGTACTCGCCCTGCACGTTGATGAAGGCAAATTTTGAAATGCGGAAATTTGCACCGGCGCCAAAAGGAAACTGCAGGTGACCGTTGCTGAAATCTTCCAGAAAATACCCCGCTCCGCCAAAGGCATACGGCGATATTTTGGCGTCATTGCGCATATTGCCGAGGTGAAATACCAGGTCGAGGCTGGTGGATACTTTGTTTTCATCCACTCCGGGGAGTTTGGCAAGGCCGAGTTTGAACGGAATACCTACGTTGAGATAAGGTCCGACATTGCGAAAATAGCCAACTTCAAAACCTTCACTCAGACGAAAATCGTCGTCGTTCAGAACGCCGAAATCAAAAAAATTGAGTTTGGCGTGGATGGCGTTCCGGAATTCTTGGTTTTGGGCACTGATGGGATGTGTCTGCAGGCAGACAGCCAACAGGATTAACAGGAAAAGTTTTCTCATTGCTAAATCATTAAATGTTTTGCAGGAGAAAACAAAAGCGATGCCAATAACCGGTTTGTGGTAGTGGAAAAGCCGGCAAAAACGTCATATACCCGACAGACGGGCTTGCAATGGAGCCTGCCGGCCCGATCGGTATCTTATTGTTTTGTAAAATAAAATGCCGGGGGAATACTTCAAAAGCCGTTTCTACACCTCTCCACGCAAAAGCCGGCTCGCCAGTTTGCGCGCTTCCTGCTTCGGGCTTTTCCACCATTGCACGGAAAGTGTGGGTACTGCTTCGATTTTATTCCGGTGGAAGAATTTTTTCATTTTTGTCTCCCATTCGTAAGACGGCATGGCCGATTTGGCCAGAACTCCGTCAAAAAACAGCACACAATTGTGTTCCTTTTCATTTTTTGCCCGCAAAAACAGCGGCACCCGGACACCGGCTGCGGCCGTGTTGCGCTGCATCTGGCTTGCTTCAAAATAAGGCCGCAGGGCCAGTTCCACTTCCTCCATAAACGTGGAGAACGGGTAAAATGACTCAACGTAGTTGAGCAGGTCTTTCATTTTTTGCAACTGCTCTTCTGCGGCGTCTTTTTCACCCTGTTGCAGGTGGTCGGCGAAGGTCACGAGGTGTGAAAGAATGCAGGTGCCGAGGAAATTTTATCTGCGGCGAGTACGGAATACAACCCTGTCGGAATGGAATGCGCGATAAACATTTTTTGGGTCGCGCGGGTGAGTACCACATGCAACTGATTGAATCCCAACTGACTGTTCCAGAAATGCAGGTGCCGGGTAAGGCTGCCGTGCGAATCGGTCATGCCGTGGGTAAGCGAGATGAGCAGGATATCGACGTGTTGCCCCTGGAGTTCGGCAAATTGGTAAACACCCAGCCCGCTGAGCAACATTTGCTGAATTTTTTCGTAACCGGGTTGTTTACGCTGCCGTATTTTGAGCAACTGCCCGGCGATCAGGTCGCGCTGCTGCACCGTGGAACAGGCGATACCCACCACCGGGTAAGTCCGGGCGGCCGTCGGTTCGATCAGGTTGAGCCAATCGATGATCTGCCGCGCCTCGGCGTCGTTGGTACAGGTTGATTCGTCGTAACGCCCCTCCACATTGGCCACAATGGTTGCTTCCTGCGCCTTCCGGCCGGAAGGCAGGCGTTTGTACGGTGTTCCGAAAGCGATTTTATTAAAACGAACCCATTCTTCCGGGCTGTCCTGGTGCTGATATTCGAGGGTGTTCGTTTTGGCGCCGATGCCTTTGCAAAATTCGAGAAAATCATCTTCTGCAAAGGGGGTCATATCCTGTTTGGAATCGCCAAAAACAACCAGATTTTTGGCCATTTCGAACAAGTGATAACACTCCTGTTTGGGAATATTATGCGCCTCATCCACCAGCACCACGTCGAAGGTCATGTTGGACAGTTGTACCACGTCGAGCGCAACCTGGGGGGTTACGAGCAGCACCGGGAGCGTCTCGGTCAGCGGCTGGATGTGTTTCTGGAACAACTCCTCGCCTTGTTTGGCCGACGACATGTTGCGGTTATTTTTACCAAACCAGGTCTTGAATGCCGTCGAATCTGCCGATTTTAAGGCGCGAAGGGCTTTGTTTTTGCGGTTTTGCCAATGCGCGCTGATCTGGAACGGCAATAACTGGCGCAATTCGCGCAGGTTGTCGTCTAAGTGAGCCAACATGTTTTCGTCCCACTGCATACCCGGGTTGAATTCGTTTTGCAGCAGGTGGTGCAGGTACCAGCTTTCGAAGGCTGCCAGCCAGTTGTTCGGTTTGATCTTTCACAGGGCGCGCACCACTTTTTGTTCCGGGGCGCGGAGATAAAGCCAGTGCTTCTGCCAGATATAAAAATCTTCAAAATCGCGCAGGTAAAACTGCGTTTCTTCGAGGCGGGTGATCGTGTCTTCGAGGAATTCCTGCCGTTTGGGAATCGTCAGCATTTCGTGTTTCAACGCGTCGTCATAAAGCCCCGTGGCGTTGAATTCTTCGATAAAAACATCCATCGCGTATTCCAGTTCCTTGATCTGCTCCCTGAAATCGAGGTCGGTGTGGATACTTTTGGCATTCAGCCGTCGCACATCTTCCCGAACCACGCTGGGTATCCGGCGGCGCCAGAGCCGCAGGGTGGCTTCGAAGTCTTTGGTAAATTCGGAGATCTTTTTGATGTTTTTATTGTCGAAATGCACCGGAAAGTCGAAGTCGAAATACTTGCGAAGGCCATAGGCGCGGCGCATTTCATCAAAAGTGATTCCGATTTTTTCCTTCGCCTCCACAATTTCCTTGTAGCGGTCGGAGAATACCCCGTACAGTTTTTCCGCCGCAGAAACGGGTTTTTCAAAATCGCTGCCGAAGTGCTGCACGCCGTCTTCCAGGCCGTCGCGGATTCGTTTTACAAAAGCGGCCAGTTCGAAATAAAATTGCTCGTAGTGATCGAGCAGCGACTCGGCATAGTCGTTGGTTTTGGAAATATAGCGGTGGTGCAGGGCGGTGGCTTTGGCGCTCAGCATTTTTACCTGGTTCTCCGTCCATTCCCGGCCTTGTTGCACGTCGTGCGACACAAACACCGAGTTATTGAGCCGCCCCAGCGGGTGCGACAAGGTGGGAAAACGCCGGAATAGCGGTTCGCTGGCATAAATGGCTTCCACGATACCATCAAATTCCTTTTTGGAAAACTCAAAATCCTGCGGGTGCAAATAACTGAGTAACAATTCTTTACCCTCGGAACGATTGGCGCGCAGGTATTTACCCACCGTCTCGGTAAAATTTAATTCGCCAAAAGGGGCGTGTGTAATTCTTCCCAGGCGTCGTCGAGTTTGCGTTGCTCGCGTTGGGTTTTGTTCAACACGGTTTTGAACAATTCCTCGTTGTACAAGGCTTTGTTTTTGTTTTCCGAAGCCATTCGAAGCATGTCGGCGAGCATTAGTTGGTCGCCGCCGATGTCGCGGATCACAAAAGACACGTCGCCAAAACCTTTTTCCAGCAAAAATTTCTGCGAACGCCGGAGCGCGTTGATACTTTTTGAAACGACTAAGCATTTTTTGCCGTGTGAAAGCGCGTTCATCACAATGGCCGAAATCAGGTATGTTTTGCCCGTGCCGGAAGCGCCTTCCACCACCGTCAGCGCGTTGTGCTGCATGGCGTGCAGTACCGAACGCTGCGAGGGATCAAGCGGGAGCATGGTAAAAGTGTGTTTCCAATCGGCGCCATCCGCTGTCAGGTCCGGCGCAACGGCCGGCGGGTGCGTTACCGTGGTGCGGGGAAGGGTGGGAAAAACGCCGGCGACTGCCGACCACAACAAACGGCCTTCGGTGATATGTGTTTTTGCCGTTCCGTTGGACGGGAATGGCTGGATGCTGAGTGGCAATCCGTCTTCCACCAGCCCGAGCATCAGGCGCACCCCTTCGCAGAGGTCGTCGAAATTCTTGTTATTCAGCGCGTTACCTTCGGAAAGTTGCCGGGCCCGGCGTGAAAAATCCGTGCCGTTCAAGGCGTCCAGCAAGTGAAAAAAGGGGTAATTGGGCAAAATCAAATGGCTGTCGTTGCGCTGCACCAACCATTCGTCCACGTGTTGGGCGTGGGGTTCCAACTGGAATTGCCAGACAAACAGCGGCGCGGCAACTTCGTATCCGCCGAGGCGGGCCAGCACGTAGGGATAGCCGATGCCGAGGTTTTTGGTGCCGAATACTTTTTCGCGGTTGCGGACTTCGAAATAAAAATGGTTCAGCCATTCTCCCGCCGGAAAATTGGATTGAACGGCGCGTTCAAAGCGGTCGTTTTCCACCAGGGCATGGATACAACTGATCGCCAGATCGGGGTCGATGGCGGTAAGATCGGCCCTCGTCGGCTCGTTCGGCAGGGCAGACAACCACTCCAGCGCCGCTCCACTGTAGGAGGGGGTGGATACGGAGTTATTTTCGGTCGGGGACAAGGCAGGGATTGAAGATTCAGGCATAAACGATCGTATTTGGCTTTCAGTCATTTGTTGCTGTGCAAAAGAACGGTTTTTGCAGGATTTGTTTGTTAAAAACCAGAAGGTTTTGAAATGCTTGTACGTCTGAAACTAAAAAACGTTGTACATTTGCGCCGGCGCCGGGCGACCAGCTCCTGCAAAACCTCCCCAGGGCGGAAACGCAGCAAGGATATGTGGTCGTAGCGGTGTGTCTGGCGCTTTTTGTCATTTTGCGGGAAGTTCCCTTGCAAGGGGGTGAAGTAAAACTTTTTTATGGAAGATTTTACTGCTCCCTCCGCAAATGGAACTTGCAGCAGGAATCCGCATAATACCCGCCCGGAACGAATCTTTCACTCGCGTTCTTCTTCACTTTTAAAATTGGCACGTGAAGCCGCCTCCCGGGGTAATTTTATCCGGTCTGCTTCATTTCCCCTTTTTCACCATGCAATTTTTTGTAGATACTGCCAATCTCGATCATATCCGCGAGGCTGCCGAACTCGGAATTCTCGACGGCGTGACCACCAACCCTTCCCTGATGGCCAAAGAAGGGATCAGCGGTGAAACCAACATCCTGAAACACTACCGAACCATTTGCGAGATCGTGGGCCAGGGAAAGGACGTGAGTGCGGAAGTCATCTCCACCGACTTCAAAGGCATGGTGGCAGAAGGCAAAAAACTCGTCGAAATCCACGAAAACATTGTGGTAAAAGTGCCGATGATCAAAGAAGGGATCAAGGCGATTTCCTATTTTACGGAAGCGGGCATCCGGACCAACTGCACGTTGGTGTTCTCCGCCGGTCAGGCCATCCTGGCGGCAAAAGCAGGCGCCACCTATCTGAGCCCCTTCATCGGCCGCATCGACGACGTCAACTGGGACGGCATGGCGCTCATCAAGGAAATTTATAAAATCTACAACACGCAGGGATATGAAACCGCCATCCTGGCAGCCAGTATCCGCAGCCCGCTGCATATCGTGCAGGCCGCCAAGGCCGGCGCCGATGTGGTTACCTGTCCCCTGAGCGCTATTATGGGCCTCTTCAATCACCCGCTGACCGATATCGGGCTGGAGAAATTCCTGGCTGATCACAAGAAGGTGAACGGGTAAGGGATTAAGCAGATTGAAAAAACGCTCCACTTCGAATAACCGAAGCGGAGCGTTTTACCTTTGCCGTTAACCGGCTGATATTCAGGCCGTTTTGTTCTCGTCGGGTGCATTCTCCCCTTTGTCCTTGCCGGCCACAAACTCGCGGGCATCGTCGGCTTTGTCGGCTACAAAATCCTTGGCTTTTTCCCAAAAATCCTTGCCTTTTCGGCGACTTCAGCGGCCTCTTCTTTGGCTTCGCCGAGTAGTTCTTTCGCTTTGTCGGACAGGAAGCCCAACGCGCCGCCTTCATAGGCCGCGATTTTTTCACGCAATACTTTTAATTCTGCCGCGGCTTCTGCGGCTTCTTCTTTTCCTTCCGCAGCCAGTTTTTCGGCTTTCTCGCTGAGTTCGGCGAATTTTTCGGCGGATAAGTGTTTGATCTCTTCGAATTTTACGCCGGCTTTTTCCAGCGCGATTTTCGCGGATTCGGAGAGGTTTTTAAGCAATTCGTCCATCATGATCGGTTGTTTGTTTTGTACGTAAATTTGAAGCCAAAAATACACCTTTTTACCCGGTAAAGCAATAATATATATCCTCTTCCGGGCTAATCCGGATCATTTCAGGAGCGTTCTTCCCATACCTGGGCGAGGTGTATGATCGTTTCTGCCGCTTTTTCCATGTCCTGCACGGATACCCATTCCTGCCGGGAGTGAAAGGCGTGTTCGCCGGCAAAAATATTGGGGCAGGGCAGGCCCATAAATGACAGGCGGGAGCCATCGGTACCGCCGCGAATGGACCGTTTGAGCGGCGTTGCAAAACCCGTGCGCCGAAGCGCTTCCAGGGCATATTCGACCACCTGCGGATGACGGCGCAGAATTTTGCCCATATTGCGGTATTGTTCGCTGATTTTCAGCTCCGCGCTGGAATGTGGGTATTGTTTCAGCACCGCGTCCACGATTTTTTGCAGGGTTTTGGCGTGGCGTTTCAGGCCCGCATCCGAAAAGTCGCGTATGATCAGTTTGATCGTGGCCGTTTCCAGGTTGCCCTCCAGGTGTACCGGGTGGATGAAACCTTGTTTGCCTTCCGTATGTTCGGGGCTCAGTTTGTCCGGGAATTTGGCGACGATCCGCGCGGCGATTTTCAGGGCATTTTCCATTTTTCCCTTGGCGAAACCCGGGTGGGAAGCCACACCGCGCACCGTGATGGTGGCGCCGTCGGCACTGAAGGTTTCGTCCTCGATACTTCCTGCCGTTTCGCCGTCGATGGTATAACCGTAGCGGGCGCCGAGTTTTTTCATGTTCACCTTATCCACGCCGCGCCCGATCTCTTCGTCGGGAGTGAATAAAATGCGGATTTTACCGTGTTTTAAGTGTTTGTTATTCAATAAGATATTTGCTGCGTCCATGATGGCCGCCACACCCGCCTTGTTGTCGGCGCCGAGCAGCGTGGCCCCGCTCGCCGTGATGATGTCATTGCCGATCTGGTGTTTCAGGTCTTCGTGTTCGGATGACCGGATCACAATCGAAGTGTCGTCGGGCAATACCAGGTCCTGGCCCTGGTAATTGCTGTGTACGATCGGTTTTACCCCTTCACCCGAACAATCCGGTGAGGTATCCACGTGCGAGCAAAAACAAAGTACCGGCACTTTTTTGTCGGTATTGGCGGGAATGGTGGCATAAACGTAGCCGAATTCATCCAGTTCGGCGTCCGGGATTCCGATGGCCTTCAGTTCCTCCACCAGTATCCGGCTGAGGTTTTTTTGTTTTTCGGTGCTGGGTACCGTCGGGCTGTTGGGGTCACTTTGTGTGTCGACTTGTACGTAGCGCAGAAAGCGCTCTTTGGCAGTGTGTTGGAAAGGCGATTTTTTCATGTGTCAGCGTATACCATCCGGAAGTGGTCAGATCGGATGCGCGGCAAAAGTAAGGTTCCCGAAGCGAACGGTTAATACTTCGGGTCAACCGTATTATTGACATCGCCGGTTTTGGCAGCTGTAAAATCCGCCCCGGAATAATCCCCCTGAAGGTTCGAAATAACAATACTTTCCGGCGGCAGAGGGGTCATAAACGGGTTGGAGGGGTTGGAAAAGGCCGTAATTGCCGGAAAAAACCGCCAGGAAGTATTATTGGGAAATGCATTATTGATGCCCAGTATGACTTTACGTATCTCTACAATGTCGAATGTGGTGACGGAAGTGCTTTTGTTGTCATTGCTGGCAATGATTTTGCATGTCGAATCAAACAGTTCCGAAGCCAGAATGTGTTTGGAAATCAGCACCAGGTCGAATGTACTCACCCCGTTGAGGTCGTTGCTGTCGCGTTCGGGCGTGATGGTATAATTCCCTCCAACGGGTATGTTGGCAAACGAATAGTTACCCAACGTATCGGTGTAGACGGTTGCCGAAGCGCTTCCGGTGATCTTCACCTTCAGGTTTTGCATGGCGACGCCGTTATGGGTTTTGATATTTCCACTTATGGCGTATACCTGCGGTACCGGTTGCGGGTAGCCGCTCAGGGAAACCGGGTTTTCGTTATTCGGGTCGAGCCAGTCGCGCAGGCGGGCGCCGGAATCACTGCCCTGGTTCCAGGACAGGTCATATCGGCCAAAATAAGCGGAGTAAATGATACACTGGTTACCCGTATCAATCGCTCCTCCGTGCAACTGTCCGACAATCAGTTTGTTGGGGTTGAACAGGGGGCTTCCCGATGAGCCGGGTTGAAAAATTCCAATATCCGGGGTTACTTTCCAGTGGCTGTTCGCCGGACTGATGCCAAATACACCTCCCCAGTTAAGTGTTGTTGTTTGGATAACCGACGCACCTGAATCAACAGATATTTTTTTGATATCGCCAATCGGATGATGAATAAAGGTGGTAAATGCCGGGGGGGTGATTTCACGGGTCCAGCCGTTAAAATACAATCCGTAATTATTGGGTAAAGGATTGATTTTCAATAGCATAAAATCAGTTTCGGCGCGATAGGAAATACGTTCGCAGCCGAGGATTGATTTGGAAGCGGGGGGAGTGGGCGGGTTATTGCAGGCCGCAGCCTCATAGTCGAAATCAAAACGCCACAGGTCGAAATCGGGGTTTAGGCCAATCAACTGACAATGGTGCGCGCTTAATAAATAAGGTTCACCGGAGCCGGAAGTATTGGCGATCAAACTGCCGGAACACCAGCCTGCGCCTGCGCCTTGCCCCATAACGTCCCCGTCAAATATCATCAGGATTCGGGCCACACCTTTTTTTTCCATCTGCCAGGCCGCTCCGGCAGGGCAATTTATATTGACATTACAAGGCAATGCATCGCCAAAACCTAACAATCCGGCTACCTCCCCTTCCTGCATGGCGACCCGGTCGTAGGCGACATCCACCCGGTACAGGTGCATTTTTGCCAATCCTTTTACTGCCGCGGGTTCAAAATACTCCAGCCGGGCCGTTTCGCCAGGCAATATGCCGATGGTAAATTTGCCGGAAGGAATACAACTGCGTTCTGTGTAAGCCCCGTACGTCCGTTGCCCGTCGGGAGAAAAGGCAAAAAACCGGCCGCCGGACGGCAACTGGAATTCATCGAACAACAACACCAGCCCCAAAGCCCCGGGCGAGCGCAATTCACACTGCCATACCCGGCCGACGCCCGGCAATTCCGTCCACGACCCTGCCGTTTCGAATGAAATATCCGCGGCAACCGGCGCTGCAAAGCGGTTTTGGCCGGGATTCCGGGTGTCTTCTTCCCGCGCTTTTTGCACGTCAAGCGCGGGCAACACAATTGTTGCCGGAGTTTGCGCACTTAAAACAGCCTGAGTTTCCGGGAGAAAAAGAAGCGGCTTGCCGCCGTCGCTGATTTGCGCGCCGGCTATAAACGCCGGCAGCAGGGCGAAGAATGTAAGTCGGTTTCGCATGAAAGAGAGGGATAAAATTTGTTATACGGGATTACGGCCAAAAATCCGGCCAAAAATAAAAACCGTGCCTGCTTTTGATCCGTCCGTCAAAACGGGCTCTGAATGTCCGGGTTATGGATGAACACGGTATCCGTGAGGGTGTGCAGGAAGGCAATCACGTCTTTGGTTTGCTGGGCATTGAGCCCGGAATAATGGACCGTGGAACCCACCGTGACGGGAAAACCGATCTGGTTGATAAAAATATCCTCGTTCACCACGCGGAAGCCGTTGTCGTTGTATTGTGCCATCACTTCTTCGAGCGTTTTGAAACGCCCGTCGTGCATATAAGGCGCTGTGAGGGCGATATTGCGCAGGGTGGGTGTTCTGAATTTTCCCTTGGTCATCGTATCCGGATTCGCGCTCAGTTTGACGACGGCTTCCCAGCGGCCCAGGTCGTCGAATTCATCCAGCCTTCCCACGCTGTCGAGGCCGTTGTTGAAGTAGTTATTGCCGGTCAGGGTTATACTTCCGTGACAGTGAAAGCATTGAGCGTCAGGAAGTCCCGAGTTCTGGCCTTCATCGAAGTACATGAGTTTGCCACGCAGTTCGTCGTCTTCAAACTCGGCATCACCGTTGACAAAAAGATCGTATTTGGAGGTGCCGCTGCTGATCAGAATACGTTCAAACTGGGCAATGGCCTTGCCCGCCAGTTCTTTCGTGATTTGTTCGCAGGACGTGATGCCGAACGCTTTTCGAAACATTTCCCGGTAAACAGGGTGTTGTTGCAGTTTATCCACCACATCCGGCCATTTTGCGTGCATTTCCACCGGGTCTTCCACCGGTTTAAGCGCCTGATCTTCCAGGGTGCGGACGCGCCCGTCCCAAAAAAGGCCGTTGGTGGCGTAGGCGATGTTGAGCAGGCTCATGGCGCTGCGGCGCCCGTCAATGCCATCGATACCGGCAGACACTGCTTTGTTATCCGTAAAACTCGCCTGCGGCAAATGGCAGGTGGAGCAGGACATCGTGCTGTCGCCGGAAAGAATCGGGTCGTAAAAAAGCCGGCGACCCAGTTGTACCCCTTCCAGGGTCTGGGGATTGTCGGCCGGGATGGCTATCTCCGGGAAGTGAGCGGGTTTGGGAATGGTATACGGCGTCGGGGAATAGGCGATATCCGTCAGGTCGCAAACGACCGGCCCTGAAGGATTGTCTTTTTTACATTGTGCAAACAACAGGATGGCGGCGGCAACAACCCCGAAGCCGGCGTAGTTGACTCTTAAACCTTTCATTTTGAGCAATTTAAAACCCTTGTAAAAGAAATTTTACTCCAGGGTGGTGGCATTTTTCATGTTACTCATCATCTTCAGACCCAGGGCAATATTGGAAGCGCTGTGCGAGGTAGCCTGATTCAGGGGATCGTTCAGGTCCAGCAACTGACCGTTGAAGGTGAACAATTTTTTCAAATCAAATTCCACGGTAAGCGCTGCGTCGCCGGCTACCCGAATCGTGCGGGCAAAAGTTGTGGTATTGTACACCGTATCTGCGCCGCAGTGATAAAACAGGATCGTTTCCGTTGCGCCGTTGCCGTCCATGTCGTATTTGCCCTGGACTTTTGTAAAAATATAGCTGTTCCAGCCCACCCAGTACTCATTTTCTAAATAAAGGGGGTGCCCGACGGGGAAGTCGGACGGTTTTTTTGCATTGAGGTCGGCCCGTACGCCATATCCGAGTTTTAAGCCGGTATAATCGCCGTCGGGGACGGTATACTTGAAGGAAACATCCACCGCTTTGTTGTCCACGGCAGCGTCGGGGGTACAATCCACCCATTCAATATCGGAAAGTTTGACTTCTTCTGTGCCTTTCAACAGCGTGATATCGGACAAAAAGTATTGAATTTGTCGAATGAAATGGATTTGTCGCCGTAAGGGAGCACTTTGGCTTTTTCTAAGGGCTGGCCATCGTACGATACCTTAAACGTCAACGTAAAATTGTCTTTTTGAACGACATTATTGTTGTCGTCACAACCCGCAAAAAGTACAACGATTGCGGCAAGCAGCAGCAGGGAGCGATTTTTCATAGTAATTGCGTTTAAGCCTGTTTTTATTGTGAAACGCGAAATACGTTCGGCAAGTTTGCGACAATCTGACTTTTCCACGCGGAAATGTCGCCGCTTGTCCAATCTATACCGTTAAACATGACTTTATAATCCACGGTCAGCTGGAGCCGGAAGTCGTATCCGCCGGATTGGTGGGTGAACACACCGGTTTGTTCTACAAAAAAATCGTCGAGATCGGCCCTTGTAAAAGCCAGTGTGTCGGGTTGGGTGGCGGACATCGAATCACGCGCCACGATGGCGCGCATAAACACGTAACCCGCATCCCGCCCGTACCACAAACTGTCGGCCTGTATCCGGAGCGGGCTGCCGCCGGGGGCAAGGCCGGGGATCACCCGGTTGGCATCGGCCGAAAGTCCGAGGCGAAACTTTATTTTATCAAATACACCTGCCGGTCTGAAATCACCCACCGAATTGTCTACCGGCGTGCGGCGCACCAGCAAAAAATCGTCGGTAAAGGCCTCTTTGAGGGTGTCGTTTCCTGTCGGGGCGAAGGTTTGCAGTTGGGCGGAATCACTGACCGTAAGAATACCGCCATTTTGAAACAATTGAATATCAGACAGATAGAACACCACACTTTTAATACGAAACCATTTTCCATCGGTACCCAGGTATAAAGAGTCGGGCAAATACTGAAGGGTATCAAAACGCTGCACGGTTTCGAGCACGAGTTGCGGGTATTCGCAGCAACAGTTTTTGTCGGCTGCAGCATCAAAATTGGTGGCTTCGATGTCGAGGCATCCATCCTTCGGCTCAAAACAGGCCGTTTGGGAAACGGCAAACAGGAAAAGAAAAAAGGAAAGGGGCCACAAGGACGGGCTGGGCAATACCTTCAAAAAAGAGGGTACAAAAATCTTGAAACCCGGAAACCCGGAAACCCGGAAACTTTGGATCCTCATAATTCTTTCATCATCTGTTTGATGATCTGTTTTACCTGTGAAGAGAATTCCTTTTCCATGATCCAGTGGCCGTAGTTTTTTTCTTTTCGCAAGACTTCCATCACCGGTTGTCCGACGTATTTTCCAAAATTAAACACCACGGTGCCGTCGGTTTGTACTTTTAGTTTTTGGGTGGCGTCGAGGAAATTGAGGTCGTTGGTAAACTCATGCAGGGCCTGAATGTCGTTTTTGATCGGCGCAGGCACGACGTTGCCGTCTTCGTCGAGCAGGTCTTTGCCTTCGTAGGTTTGAATCTGACCTTTAAACACGTCGATGGTGGCCCGAACGTCGGCCAGCGCATCATGGGCGTCTTCCAGTTCCCTGCCGCAGTAAAAACGGAAAGCAGCTTTTAAAGTACGCGGTTCCATTTTATAAAATATACGCTGTACGTCGATCAAACGCCGCTTCGACACGTCAAATTCCATTCCGACCCGGGCAAACTCTTCCATCAGCATCGGCACGTCGAAGCGGTTGGAATTATAACCCGCCAGGTCGGAAGTGCCGATAAAGTCCCATATTTTTTGCGCCACCTGGCTGAAAACGGGTTTGTTGGCCAGGTCTTTCGGCGTGATGCCGTGTATCATCATGGATTCTTCCGAAATGGGAATGCCCGGGTTGATGAGCGTGCTGTACTCCAACGGCGCCTGGCCGTTTTTGGGTATTTTCACCAGCGCTATCTGCACGATGCGATCCCGGATCACGTTGAGTCCGGTGGTTTCCACGTCAAAAAAAACGATGTCGCGGGTGAGGTTGAGTTGTATGTCGTTGTGGGTCATTGTTGGCCGTTGTTGTTATTGCTGTCATTTATTGCCCGTTTCCTGATCGAGCAGGTCTTCATCCAGCAGGCCGCGTTTTTTGGCTGTTTCGCCATAACCGTGTAATTGCACCGGTTTTTGCGCTTTTCGCAGGCGCAGGTTGAGCAATTCCACAAAAAGAGAAAAGAAAATGGCAAAATACAGGTAACCTTTGGGTACGGCGCCTTCCGTAAAATGCCCCAGGTGTGCGGCTTCGGCGATCAGGGAGAACCCGATCAGGATGAGAAACGCGAGCCCGAGCATTTGCACGGTGGGGTGTTCATTCACAAATTTGCTCACTGTGCCGGAAAAAAGCATCATTACCAGCATGGAAATAACCACTGCCACGATCATAACCACCAGGTCGTTGGCGATGCCCACGGCCGTCAGGATGGAGTCGAAGGAAAACACGAGGTTGATCAGTGCAATTTGAAGGATCACGGCATTGAGCGCCGCTTTGCCTTTGCCCACCTTGGGATCGTCGGCCTGGTTGGGGCTTTCGAGCTTGTGGTGGATTTCCGTGGTGGCTTTGTACAACAGAAAAACGCCGCCGAGAAACAGGATCAGTCCCTGGCCCGTTACGGCGCCGTGAAGCGACAGGATATCTACGTGAAACAGGGGCGCTTTCATCCCGATGATCCAGGTGATGCCGAACAAAAGAATGATACGCAGCACCATAGCCAGCGTCAGGCCAATATTACGCGCCCTGGGTTGCTGGCCGGCGGGCAATTTGGAGGATATAATGGACAAAAAGATGATGTTATCCACACCGAGTACAATTTCCAGAAAGGTCAGGGTCAGCAGACTTACCCACACCTCGCTGGAGGTAAAATCGGGCATCGTAAGGAGGTACATAGTTCGTTGAAATGGTTGATGATCGATTGTTTTCCTGCCCGGCAGGCCCGGATCGGGCTGTTCGTGCAAATGACGGTGCAAGGATACGGGCTTTCCGCCAATGTCTGTTAATCGTTGGCCAGCCGACATTTCAGCGATATTAACTTTTAAAAGGCCGCAACTCCAGGCAGGTCGCCATAGTTTTGTTGCAAAACAAATTGATCCGTTATGAAAAAACACTATCTGCTGCTACTTTTCCTCGTTTCTTCCATTGCTCTTCAGGCCCAGACTTCTGCCAAACAATACGTGATGATCGAGCATTTTACCAACTCAAAATGCTCCAACTGTGCCAGTAAAAATCCGGCTTTTTTTACTTTGATCAATCAGTATCCCAACGATTTGCACCATATGTCGGTGCACCCGCCCATTCCTTACAGCAGTTGCGGTTTGTACCTGGCCAACACAACCGAAAACAATGCCCGGTCCATGTTCTACGGCGTTTTCGGCACACCGAGTGTGGCGCTCAACGGAGTATTGCAACCCATCTCCACGCCGCTGCTGTCCAACGTCACCCTGCAGGAATACCTCGGAAATACAAGTCCGCTGTGGGTTGAAGTGAGTGAATCCGGCCCCAACAACGCCCGCGTGGCGACGGTTGAAGCGCATTCACTCAGCGCACTTCCCGGCGGCGCCTACCAAATCTTCGCCGCCGTGGTTGAAAAAACGGTCAATTTTGCGGGCGGCAACGGCGAAACGGTGCACCACAACGTATTCCGTAAAATGCTTACCGATATCAACGGAAACGCATTTACCCCCGCCGCCGCAGGAAGTTCGGCGCAGTTTACCTTCAATTTTGCCATAAACGCCAACTGGAACCCCGACGAAATTTACGTGCTCGCCTGGGTACAAAACACCACCACCAAAGAAATAATCAACAGCGGCACACGGTTCGATCCGCTGCTGGTCGGAGCCGGGGAGGCCGTGCCGCAAACGATTCGTATTCAGCCCAATCCGGTGCAGGAATCCGCCCTCGCTCTCATCGGTGAAGACACGGCCCAACAGGTGGAAATGTATTCATCCAACGGGCAAAGAATTAGTGCAAGTTTTGAAAATCAGAGCGTTGGAACGGTTGTCATTCCTGCTTCAACCCTTTCGCCGGGTATATATTTTGTAAAAATCACCGGAGAGAAAGGGGTGTATGTGGCCAAAATGGTGAAGAAATAAAGGGAGCCCTGAATTGCTGAGAGGTTGTGCCAAAAGTCTTTAAGTTGCACATTGTCGCGTATTGGGAGAAATTTTATTCGGATGATGCGCAGACATTCCAGGTTTTGAAAACCTGGAATGTCTGTTTCGGTCGCGATTCAAAATAATATTTCCCGTTTCAAGGCCAAAATAAAGTGCCTCTGACTTTTGACACAACCCCCTGGTACTTCGCTTGTACTAATGACTATGTTCAACGTTTGAACTTGCCCGGAATTCCTCCTTTCGGCGCGCCCATACCCGGCGGCATACCCATTTTGCCCATGGGAGTGTTGGCCAATTTGTGCATCATTTTCCGCATGTCGCCAAAGTTTTTGATAAACAGGTTGATTTGTTCCAGCGACTGACCGCAGCCGCGGGCGATGCGTTTTTTCCGGGAAAGGCTGAGCAGGTCGGGGTTGCCGCGTTCCTCGGGTGTCATGCTCTGAATGATGGCTTCCACGCGGTTGATGGCTTTGTCGTCGATGGGAGCGTCTTTTAGTGCCTTTCCCATGCCGGGAATCATGCCGATCAGGTTTTTCAGGTCGCCCATTTTTTTGATTTGCTGCATCTGGCCCAGGAAATCGTTGAAGTCGAACTTGTTCTGCTTCATCCGTTTTTCTAAGCGTTTGGCTTCCTCCTCGTCAAATTCCATCTGTGCCTTCTCCACCAGCGACACGATGTCGCCCATGCCAAGGATTCGCTGCGCCATCCGCTCGGGGTAAAACACGTCGAGCGCGTCTAATTTTTCGCCCTGCGATACAAATTTGATCGGTTTGCCGACGATGTATTTGATGCTGAGCGCTGCCCCGCCCCGGGTGTCGCCGTCGAGTTTGGTGAGCACCACGCCGTCAAAATTGATGCGGGTATTAAACGCTTCGGCGGTGTTCACCGCATCCTGCCCCGTCATCGAGTCCACCACAAAAAGGGTTTCGGTGGGTTTGATGGTATCTTTTAACGCGGCCACCTCGTCCATCATCACCTCGTCGACCGCGAGGCGGCCGGCGGTGTCGATGATCAGGACGTTGTGGCTGTGCTGTTTGGCATAGGCCACGGCGTTTTTGGCGATCTCGACCGGGTTTTTATTCTCCACCTCCTTGTAAATCGACACCTTGATGCTGTCGCCCAGCACCGTCAACTGGTCGATGGCGGCGGGGCGGTATACGTCGCAGGCCACAAGCAGGGGGTTCAGTTTGCGCTGCTCCTTGAGGTATTTGGCGAGTTTGCCGGAAAAAGTTGTTTTACCCGAACCTTGCAGGCCCGCTACCAGTACGATGGCGGGGCTACCTTTTACGTTGATGCCGACACTTTGCCCGCCCATGAGTTCGGTCAGTTCGTCCATCACGATTTTGACCATCAGCTGTCCGGGCGACACACTTTTCAGCACGTTTTCGGAGCCGAGGGCCTTGTCCTTTACTTTATCGGTAAATTCCTTCGCGATTTTATAGTTCACGTCGGCGGCAACCAAAGCGCGCCGGATCTCCTTGATACTTTCGGCGACGTTGAGTTCGGTGATGCGGTTGCTGCCGCTCAGGACTTTAAATGCACTTTCCAGGCGATCGCTTAGACTTTCAAACATAGTTTTACGGTGGACGGTAGATGGTGGACGGTGGACGGTTGACGGTGGACGACGGACGGTAAGTTGTCCGCTGTCCTTTTTCGGGCGGCAAAGATAGGGTATCGGAAGATTCTTTGGGGGTTAAACAAATACATTCCTGAAGGAAAATTTTTCGGAAATTTGCTCTTCATCGAACACCAATCATGGAAAAAACAAGCAAAACAGCCCTGCTTCTCGGCGCCACCGGCCTCGTTGGCAGTCATTTGCTGCAACAGCTGCTGGAAAGCCCCCACTACGGAAAAGTTGTGGCGCTGACCCGCCGCCCGCTGGAAACACAACACCCGAAACTGGAACAGGTGATCCTCCACTTCGACCAGCCCGACCCGTCCCTGATTCGGGGTGACGACCTGTTTTGCGCGCTGGGCACCACACTTCAAAAGGCGGGTTCGAAAGAAGCGCAATACCGGATCGATTGCACCTACCCGTATGAAATCGGAAAAATTGCGAAACAAAACGGTGCGCGGCAATACCTCCTGGTGTCGTCCGTGGGCGCCGATGCCGCCTCTTCCGGGTTTTACCTGAAGACCAAAGGTGAACTGGAAGAAAAAATACGCCAACTGGAATTTGAACACTTTGTATCGGCCCGGCCCTCGTTCCTGTTGGGCGACCGCAGCGAATTCCGCCTGGGTGAAAAGATCGGGATCGTATTGGCAAAAATATTTGCGCCTGTTATCCCGCGTCGTTATCGCGGCATCGAAGCGGCAAAAGTAGCACGCGCCCTGATCAAGGCCGCCAACGATGGCAGCCGGGGAGTACAGTTCGTCGAGTCCGAGCGTTTGCAGGCGTTTTGACCGTTTTTCCGCTATTTTTTAAATCGCGACCGTTTTTCGGCGTTTGGCTACCGTTTTATTCGGATTCCGAAATTTGTTAATGCTTAAATTTTTTCCCTTTCCGGAGCCTTTGCCGTGTCTTTTGGCAAGGGTTTGGTTAGTTATTTTTTTTAATCCGTGACCGCTTTGGACCGGCATGGCCATTCATTTGCCTCCGGCAATTTTCAAAAGCACTTCTGAATGAAAAACGCTCTACTTATCACCCTCTGTGTCAGTCTGTTGGCTACCAACGTTGCATCCGGGCAGCAAGACCCGATGTTTACCAAGTACTTTTTCAACAGCCTGATCTACAACCCGGCGACCGCAGGCAGTGCCGAACACCTCTCCGCCAACCTCATCCACCGCCAGCAATGGCTCGGTTTGGAAGGCTCCCCGTCGACACAGTCGCTCACCGCCCATACGCCGCTCCGCAACGAACACGTCGGGCTGGGCCTGAGCATGGTAAACGACAATATCGGTGCAAGCGGCACCTTCGATCTCAATACCGCCTATGCCTACCGGTTTCGGGTGGGTAAAACATCCAAACTTTCGATCGGCCTCCAGGCAAGCGTCACCAACTGGCGTGGCAACTGGTCGGAACTGGTGCTGGAAGACAACGACGATGTGTCGTTTAACGACCAGATCAGTCGCTGGCTGCCCAATTTTGGCGCGGGTATCTATTTTTACAACCAGCAGTTTTATGCCGGCGTCGGTTGTCCGCGTATCCTGGAATACGACTTGCGGCAAGTCGATCAACAAACCACCCCCATATACGCCCGGACCTACCGCCATTACTACGCCACCATCGGCTCGGCCTTTAAATTGGGCGGCAACAACAACCTGATCATCCGGCCTTCCGCCCTGTTGAAAAACACCGGGGCATTCAGTTCACTCCGCAAAGACAAGGCATTCCGGAACTTCGGTTCGCCGACCGAACTGGACCTGGATTTGTCTTTTATGATCGCCCAAACCTTTTGGATCGGCGCCGCCTACCGCACAGCGCCTCGAATCGGGCAAATCGTCGAATGATTCGGCGGACATCTGGGCTGCTCTTTATTTTCGCAACGGCCTGCGCATCGGTGCGGCCTACGACATGACTTTGAGCCGTTTAAACGACGTCAACAACGGCTCTTTTGAAGTAATGGTGGGTTATGAATTTGATATAAAAGTTAAGAAAGTGGCTTCACCCGTTATTTTAAGACCCGGTAAACTTTCCTGACTTTTCGGACATTATATAATCCCCGATCAACAGTTAAAACTAAGAACCGATGGCATTAAAGAACATTTCAGGAATCATTGCTTTCCTCCTGCTGAGCGGAAACGCACTGGTTGCACAATCCGGCACCCTGAAGCGCGCCGACGACGCCATGCGCGACCTCGATTATATCACGGCTATCTCCCTTTACCAGCAGGTTTTACAAAAAGAAGACAACGCGGAAGCAAAAGTAAACGTCGCAGAGTGTTACCGGAAGATCAACGACACGGAAAACGCCGAATACTGGTACGCCCAGGTGGTGCAACTGCCCAACGCCCGCTCTATTCACCGGCTGTACTACGGCATGATGCTCCAGGCCAACGGCAAATGTGACCTCGCCAAAGCATGGCTCAAACAATACATCAAGGAGGCGCCCAACGACGCCCGCGGCCAATATCTGGCACAGGCCTGCGACCTGGAAGAGGAACTGATGACCAAAAACCGGGGCTTTTACGTGGTCAGCCACATGCCGTTTAACTCCAATCTCGACGATTTTAGTCCCACTGTGTTTGCCAATACGGTCATTTTTGCAAGTGATCGCGACCAAAGCGGTCCCGTCAAACGCACCAGTATGTGGACGGGAAATCCTTTCGCCGAATTGTATTCCGTGCCGTTCGAAATCCGGGGCATCCATCCGGGCGACTTTCAATACGGGGGCACGGCCAAGTTTTCCAAAGAACTCAATACCAAATACCACGAAGCAGCCGTATGTGTTTCACCCGACGGGCAAATGATCTATTTTACCCGCAACAACTTTGACGACGGCAAAACCGGCAGAAGTGACGAAGGCTTGGTCAAGTTGAAAATTTACGGAGCACAAACCACCAGTAATGGCAGCTGGACCAACATCACAGGATTGCCCTTCAACTCCGACGAATACAGCGTCGCCCACCCCAGCTTGAGCGCCGACGGCCAGCGCCTTTATTTTTCCAGCAATATGCCGGGCGGGTATGGCGATATGGACTTGTATGTCAGTGAGTTAGTGAATGAACGTTGGGGCCCGGGGGTCAACCTCGGCCCCGTGGTCAATACCGAGGGAAATGAAATTTTCCCCTACATCGATCCGAACAACCGCTTGTATTTTTCTTCCAACGGACATATCGGCCTCGGAGGACTCGATATCTATTATACCACCGGCAACGGCCTGTACCAGTGGAACCTGCCCGTCAATCTCGGATTTCCTATGAATTCCAAAAGCGACGACTTCGGTATCACCTTCGGCGGCGACCTCACCTGGGGTTATTTTTCATCGGACCGGGACGGCGGCGCGGGCCGCGACGATGTGTACGGCTTTCAAAAAAGTGCGTCTCCGGTGGAAATATTCGTGTACGACGCCCAGTCAAAAATCCCGGTCAGTGGAGCCGCTGTGGCCAACTCGCAGACCGACCTGACCCTGACCACCGGACCCGACGGCAAAATCGCGTTTGACATGCGCTATGCCGACTGCGCCGATTTTTCCGTGGGCAAAAAGGGATACGAACCCGTGGTAAAAAGGGGCTGCACCAACGAAACCACACCCGGCGAAATCACCCGCATCGAAATACCGATCCAGAAACAGGCCAATTTTATCATCCAGGGCATTGTATTCGATATGACCGACGGCTATCCGGCCGAAGGCGCCCGCGTGACGCTGGCGAATGAATGTGGCAAAGCGGTGCCGCAGGCTTATATCACCGGCAGCGACGGACGGTATAAATTCAAACTCGATAAAGACTGCTGTTACAGCGTCAAAGCCGTCAAAGACGGTTTTATCGCAGCCACTTCGTCCGGCAACTGCACCAAAAGTCAGGACAAAAGCACAACCCTGAAAGCCAATCTCAGCCTGCTTCCTTACAGCGACGGCGAGGGTATTTTGGCAGACAGCCTGGAAAAAAGTGTTTTGCAGCAGGGGCCGAAGTTCAACCCTGCAACCGGTTTGTATGAAAATCCCGACGGTTCGCCGGCCAGTTTCGACCTCAACAAAGGCCTTACCGTAAGAAACGGCGTTCTGTTTGACAACGGAACCCCCAGCAAACCCGAAAAAGGCCCCTGGGAGCGTGGTTCGGCGGGTTATCTGCTTCATTTATACTACGACTACAATCAGGTCAATATGCGCCAGGAATCGCGGCCCGAACTCGAAAAATTAGCAAAAACGCTGTTGGAAAACCCGGATTTGCAGGTAGAGATTTCTTCCCACACCGATTCCCGCGGCTCCGACGAATACAACCTCGAACTCTCGCAAAAACGAGCCGACGCCGTGGTCATCTGGCTGACCCAGCACGGCGTCGCCCGCGAACGGCTTACGGGGCGGGGTTACGGAGAAACACAGCCGGTGAATCATTGCACCAACGACGCCCCCTGCTCCGAGGCGGAATACCAACTGAACCGCCGCACCGAGTTCCGGGTCATTGGATCGGGCGTGACGATCTCCCAACCCAAAATCAAGGGAAAATCGGCGCCTTGTGCGGGATGCCCCTTTTAAAGAGTCTGTCTCAACATGCGTCAAGCAAAAGATGCTCAAAATCGCCTGGTCGCCCGTTTATAAGTACGAATTGCCCGAGGGCCATCGCTTCCCTATGGTCAAATACGAGCTCATTCCCGAGCAAATGTTGTACGAGGGCACTGCTAATCCCGGCAATTTTTTTCACCCCGACCCGCTGCCGGAAGACGTCGCCCTGCTCACGCATACCAAAGAATACTGGGACAAACTCAACCAGGTTCGGCTGAGCGACAAGGAAGTGCGCGCCATCGGCTTCCCGATCAATGAAAAATTCGTGTACCGCGGAAGGCATATCGCCAACGGCACCATCCAATGCGCCCGGTACGCCCAACAATTCGGGTGCGCCATGAATGTGGCCGGGGCACCCACCACGCATTCGCCGACCGGGGAGAAGGTTATTGTTGTTTCAACGACCAAGCTGTCGCAGCCAATTATTTAATAAACAACAACTTAGTAAAAAAAATCCTGATCGTCGACCTCGACGTGCACCAGGGCAACGGCACAGCATCCATTTTCCGCAACAACCCGCAGGTGTTTACTTTTTCCATGCACGGCGAACGCAATTACCCGCTCCGGAAAGAACAATCCGACCTCGACATCGGGCTGCCCGACGGCATGACGGATACCCCCTACCTCGATATATTAAAAGACAAGTTGCCGCGAATCGCCGATACTTTTCAACCCGATTTTATCTTTTACCTCTCCGGAGTGGATATCCTCGCCACCGACCAGTTGGGGCGACTCGCCATCAGCCGCGAAGCCTGCCGCGAACGCGACCGGTTCGTGTTGTCGTTTTGCCAACAAAACAATATTCCCGTAACCGTGTGTATGGGCGGTGGTTATTCGCGGCGCATCGCCGATATTGTGGAAGCGCACGTCAATACGTTCCGGGTGGCACAGGAAATATATTTTTAAGTTTCCTGCGATTTGTTACCTGTAAAGCATCCGTGTTAATACCATGCAGATTTGGTTTTATATTAAAACTCAAAATTTGTACATCGTTTTACCGGAGGATATACTTTTGATGCTTACAAAAAAACGATCATGAAAAACCTCATCTTTTTCTCCGCTATTGCCCTGACCGGCGTTTATTGCTTTTCATTCATGACGCCTTCGCCGGGTGCCCGCAAAAATTCCGACCCGGTAGTGATTATTCTGACCGATTCCGCCCGATCCGCCGGGATACATTGTGAGAAAACCGGAAATATCTGGACCGTTTCATCCGGTTCTGCCGAAGCATACCTGGATCAAATAGCCGTCAGCCTGGGAAAAGCCGACTTGTATTCTTTCATCGATATCCGTCCGGAATTCGCCCCTGATTTTTCCGCAGGGTCGCTCACAGGTTTCGGAGTTGCCCCCGGACGGGAAAAAAGTACCGGTCGGGGTCGTATTCAAATCCGGCGCAACATCCGGCCAAACGCTGACCATGTACAGCGATGAAGAACACAGCTGCACCGCCGCCCCTTGCTCCTGTTGCGAATTTATCAAAAGAGAAGGTCGTATCCTCGGTTGCAAATGTGGCGCTGACCCTGAGTGCCAGGCCGGTGCGCAGGACCGCTGCAACCATACCGTAAAAACAAAAACCACGGGGCAATAGCCGGAAGCGTTCCGGAATTTCCACTCCTGAGGAAATTTAGCCGAAGATTTGCAAAAGTTTCGAAAAACGAACTATCTTTGCAGCCCGAAAATTCGGGAACCATTTTTTCACTAAAACTTAAGGAGAAATTCATGCTCATCGTTGAGGTCAAAGACGGCGAAGCCATTGACAAGGTACTCAAAAAGTACAAACGTAAATTTGAAAAAGCGGGCATTTTGAAAGAATTGCGCCGCCGCAAAGCTTTCACCAAACCTTCGGTACAACGCCGGACAGAGGTGCTGAAAGCAGTTTACAAAGAAGAAACCTACGGCAACAAAAACGATTAAGCCGCGAAGCGGGTTGAATGGGGGTAAGTTGTTGAATTTGTGGATAGAACAAGTATCTTTCCAGCCGATTTGACCGCCTAAACCGCTTATCAGCCATGTTTTACGAAGAGTCGTTCTACGGATATTTGTCGCTCGAACGCCGTTTTTCTGCACATACCCTGACGGCTTATCGCGGCGATTTACAAAATTTTATCGCTCATTGTACTGAGCATCAATGCCTTACCTCGGTTTCCGAAGTAAGGCATTTGCATGTCCGCAGCTGGATCGTGGCCCAGATGCAAAACGCACAAAGCGCCCGAAGTATCAACCGCCGCCTTTCCTGCCTCAAAACCTATTTCCGCTTCCTGAAAAAACGCCGCCTGATCGAAAAAGACCCCATGCAAAAAGTGGTGGCGCCCAAAACCGGCAAACGATTGCCGGTTTTTGTACAGGAAAATCAAATGGCTGCGCTCTTTTCCCACCTCACTTTTGGCGACGACTACACCGGCCAGTTACACCGCATGCTGCTGGAAATCTTGTACGCCACCGGTATCCGGCGCAGCGAAGCATCCAACCTGAAAATCGGTGATGTGGACCTACAGCGTTCGGTATTGCGCATTTCCGGAAAGGGCAATAAAGAACGTTTCGTGCCCTTTGCCCGGTACCTGGGCGGACTGCTGGAGGCCTTTATCCCCCTGCGCCGCAATACCTTTCCCGGCAACGACCAACCCTGGTTGTTTCTCAATAAAAAAGGGGAACGTATCAGTCCCGAAAACATTTACTACATCGTTCACAAACACCTTTCCGCCGTCACCACGGCCGAACAACGCAGTCCGCACGTACTGCGCCACTCTTTTGCCACCCACCTGTCCAACCACGGCGCCGACCTGAACGCCATCAAGGAACTGCTCGGTCATGCCAGCCTGGCCGCCACACAGGTGTATATGCACAACAGCATCGAACGATTGCTGAAGGTGTACGAACAGGCGCACCCGAAAGGTAAGGAGGAGGACGATGTGAAGTAGGATCGCCATACCCGGATGGGGAGGTCTGTTTTGACAATTCCTTAGCAATCCCCGATAAAATTGCGTTAAACCGGCGCATTCCAGTAGGCGTCTAACATTTTGTGCCCGAATTTCGCAGAAAAATTAACCACACCATGTATCGTATTTGCCTCTTTTTCCTCGCTGCCGCCGGCTTCCTGAGCTCCTGCAGCCCCCAACTGTCGGTTTTAACAGCAAATTGTATGAAGAACAAAAATGGTCGGACGACGATCTGAAACGCATACAGTTTTATCTTTCCGACGACCTCACGATCTACCGCTATCTCGACGAAGAAGGCGGCGCCACCATTACGTCGGGCCAGATTAAAATCGTGGACGGCCGAAAAACCGAACAGGTTTATTTCAAGTCCGGCACCCCCGGTGTTTTCCTGTTCCGTCCCAAAGCGGAACATTTTGCCGTCAGTTTTGAAGACAAGGGAGAAACCCATTACCTGACGTTTGGCCCCAATCCGAAATACAGCGGCCAGTATATGCTCTTAGCCAGCGAATGGGACAAACGTTCCGGAAAAGTGACTTATGCCGGCAAAAAATTCTATACCTCCTCGGAAACGGTCCCCCGCCTGCTGGTAAATCTCAAAAAAACGAGTTATTACAAAACGGAAGGCCGAACCGCAGGAGGAAGAACGGTCAACCAGTAACGCGTCACCGTTTAAGTAAGCGGGCAAAAAAAAAGAAACTAATTTTCCCCCCCCCCCAGGGGGAGAACGCCCCCGGGAAAAACTCTTAAAACAAAAAATTTTACAACTGATATTTCAGCGCACTTTTGCTACTTTTGCGCGGACTTCAATCGCCCGCCCATGCTGAAACGCCTCCATATCCGCAACTACGCGCTGATTGACGAACTTGAGATCGATTTTTCCGACCGCCTGACCATCATTACCGGCGAAACCGGGGCGGGCAAATCTATTCTGCTCGGCGCGCTCGGCCTTGTGATGGGCGAGCGCGCCGATTCCAAAGTATTTTACAACGACGCCGAAAAATGTGTCGTTGAGGCTTTTTTTGAGGTGGACAAATACGATTTGCGCGAGTTTTTTGAGGAAAACGAGCTGGACTACGACAACGAAGTGGTCATACGCAGGGAACTTTCCCCGACCGGCAAAAGCCGCGCTTTTGTAAACGACACACCCGCCAACAACTCGGTATTGCAGCGCCTCACCGAAGCGCTCGTCGACCTGCACCAGCAATTCGACGTGCTCGACATCCACAACGTGAATTTTCAATTGCGGATGATCGATGCATTGGCGGATAATGCGCTCATTATCAAAGATTACCAAAACGGTTTTCGCCGCTACAGCGCCGATAAAAAACGCCTTGCCGAACTCGTCAGCCGCAGCGAAAACGGCGCCAAGGAAATGGAATTCCTGCGCTTCCAACTCGACGAACTCCTGCAGGCCGGACTCCTGAACGGCGAGCAGGAACAACTGGAAGACGAACTCGCCCGACTCGCCAATGCCGAAGACATCAAACGCACGTACGGCGCTGCGTACAGCCATTTGGCCGAGTCCGAGCAAAACATCACCGGGCAGCTCCGCGAGATCGCCCGCAGCATGTCGGGCACCCGAAAATTTTCCGGGCAGTTATCCGCCCTGAGTGAACGGTTGGATGCATTGGTTGTTGATTTACAAGATATTGCAAAAGATTGCGAACGCATCAGCGAAAGCACGGAACACGACCCCGAGCGGATCGCCGAAGTGCAGGACCGCCTGAATGTGATGTATAAATTAGAGAAAAAACACGGCGTCGCTTCCGTCGCCGAATTGCTGGGCATACAGGAAAATCTCGAACAAAAAACCGGCGGATTCACCGACCTCGGCAGTGAGATCGCGCGACTGGAACAAACCATCGGCGAACAGGAAAAACAACTCCGCAACATTGCCGCCACCCTCAGCGAACGCCGGAAAGCGATACCCCCTGATTTTGAAGAACGGGTACACGGCATGCTGGCCCAATTGTCCATGCCCCACGCCCGCCTGCGTGTCGATATCCAGCCCACTTCCGGACTCACGCCTACCGGCGCCGACGACGTGCAGTTCCTTTTTGCCAGCAACGTCGGTTCGCGCTACCTGCCCATCAAGGACGTGGCTTCGGGCGGCGAACTTTCCCGCCTCACCCTCTGCACCAAAAGCCTCGTGGCAGACGCCATTCCCCTGCCCACCCTTATTTTTGATGAAATTGACTCGGGCATCAGCGGTGATGTTTCGCTAAAAATGGGCCTGATTCTCAAAGAGTTAAGCGCCCGCCACCAGGTTGTAAGCATTACCCACACCCCGCAGATCGCCGCGCGCGCAGACGCGCACTACTTCGTGTATAAAAAAGTGGCGGACAACCGAACGGTCACCAATATCCGCCTGCTGAACGCCGACGAACGTGTGCGCAGCATCGCGGTGATGCTCAGTGGGAATCCGCCGAGCGATGCGGCGGTGGCGACGGCAAGGGAGTTGGTGGGTGGGTGAAAGCCTCGCATTCCACGACGACCTTCCCGGCAAATACATTCGCCGAATCACACCCCGGTACCCGGCACATACTCCAGACAATACAAGTCGTCTACCGGAACAAAAATTACACCTGCAACATGTTGTTCGATCTCGTTTGCTTCCTCACCCTGCTTTTTTACGCCCTCACGGTCAGCCAGCCGCTGTTCTACTGGATTGCATTCACGGCGACTTCGCGCAAGCTCAGCGCGCCGGCTTATATCGAAATGCGCAATCATATTGATAATCAGATGCAAAAGCGAGGGCCCGCGATGTATTACGGCACACTCGCCGCCTGTGTGGTACTCGTTGTACTGGCGTTTATGCAGGCCGGCGCCATCCCGCAGATCACATCCCTTATTGCCTTGCTGGCCCTGATTACCGACATCACCCTGATGATGAAAGGCAACGTCCCGATCAATGCCGTTATACAAAAATGGACGCCCGGCAGTTATCCCGCTGATTGGCAGGACTATCGCGACCGGTGGTTGAACATCTTCGGATACCGTCAGATCGCGCTTTGTATCGGCTTTACAAGTCTGCTGGCGGGGGCAGTTTTCAGGTAAAAAGGCGCTTAGAAACCGTCTGAAAACTCCCGCCGGGCTGGAAGGCGCATCTTTTGCCTGCATACGGCGGCTATTTTTTCGGCAATAGGACAAGACTATTCCCTTAAAAATGAGCCTTGTCTGCCGGACAAAACCTGCACCTTTCAGCCTCGCCGGGGGTTTTCAGACGGTTTCTTAGAAAACGATTCGATCCCCTACCCTGACCCACTGTTCACCTTCACCCAGCCAGATGAGGTTCTGGCCAAACAGGATGTTATTGCCCGTTTTTCGGAAAGTCGCCAGCGTTTTAAGCGGCTCGGCGGCCCGCTCGGCCGTGTCCTGATCCGTCGTAGGAATGGTACACCGGGCGCAGGGTTTTACACCGGCAAAAGACTGCGATCCGATAGTAAAACTTTTCCAGTGGTCTTCTTCAAAGGGCTCACCGCCGGTAAATACAAAATTGGGTCGGAAACGGTTCATCGGCAGTGGTTGCTCCAATCGTTTGTTCAGGTCGTCGAGTGAAGCCCGGCCGATGATCAGAAACGGATAACCATCGGCAAAACTCACGTAATGCCCTTTCGGGGCGTAGCGCCCGTCCGCC
This sequence comes from Lewinellaceae bacterium, assembly GCA_016713985.1. Classification (GTDB taxonomy): domain Bacteria; phylum Bacteroidota; class Bacteroidia; order Chitinophagales; family Saprospiraceae; genus M3007. The sequence continues at coordinate 207,521 of JADJOD010000007.1, forward strand.
CGGCGGCGGGTTGTGTCCGGCATATAGACTAAGCGCAGATTTTGGCCCAAATTTCTTGAAAACCAATCATTTATATCATCCGTCAACACCCTCGCCGCGCAGCGGTCACTCCAAATCTGCACCCGAAGTTTCTCCAGTTCGCGGGCCGGCGGATGGAGCGGGATGTGTACTTTGTCTTCGGGATTATTCCGCCGGAACACGGTCAGAAACGGCGGTTCGATGGCCGTTCCAAGCAACGCCATTCAGGGTATTTCCCGCTGGCTGACAAAACGCCCGGTATCGTCGGTCAGCATCCAGCGGCGGTCGTATTGCAGGCCGCGGCGTTCAATTTTTGCTTCGGAAAGCGCTATGCCGCCGAGCGACTTGACGGGATAGGTGTAAATTTCGGAGAGGGAGAGCATGGGAGGGGCAGGGGGTGCAGGGCAGTGGCAGGGTGTGGAGTAGGTAGTAGGTAGTGGCAGTGGCGATCTGAAAGTCAAACGTATAACAATTCGGCAACAGCACCCATTGAATTTAGGGAATGTTCATGAAACTGTGCCAATTGCTTTGTTCTACTCCCAACCCCTGAAAGGGAGTATCATTCGAAGAATGGGTATTTCTTTGGAGATCATACGATTATGCACTCAAGAAGATGTATGTTTCAGGGTCGGGGCGGAACAAAGCAATTGACACAGTCTTTGAATTTATTTTTAGTTTCGGCTCCTGCTCCTGCCACTGCTCCTGCCACTGCCACTCCTACAATTCCATCTCCATTCGAATATCGGCGCGGGCGTAAGGTGTCGGCACCAGGGGTACCTCCCGGAAACCCAGGCGCCCGTACAGGGTCAGGGCCGGAGTAAGGCGCCGGTTCGATTCGAGTACAATACGGCGCGCACCGATTTCCCGGGCCCGGGTGACGAGCGCTTCGCCGAGTTTTTTGCCGATCTGCCGGCCCTGAAAGTTTTCATCGACGGCCATTTTGGCGAGTTCAAATTCGCCGTCTCCGCTTGGTACCAAAGCGACGGTGCCCACGACCCGGCCGTTTAGTTTTGCAAAAAAAATATATCCTCCGGGTTCGATAATGTGGTGCTCGGGGTCGTCTAATTGTTCCAGGTCGTGGGATTCCACTTCAAAATATTTGGCGATCCAGGCGATGTTGAGCCGTTTGAAATCGGCGCGGTATTCGGGTGAAAAATCTACGATGGAAAGGTCGTCATTCATGGCGGGAGTGTTTTTGTTTTCTGCACAAACATCGCAAAAAGCGTAAAAAGTTTACTCAAGTGGTTAGTATTGAAAATTTCATCAACTTTTCGTCCGGCACCTTTTTACATTTGGCCAAACCAATTCACTCAATCTGAAAGCTTATGCAACACCTTTCTACCCGATTGCTGCTCTTTTTTTTCCTGTCGGCACAATTCCTGCTCGCGCAAACCATCTATACCCCCGACTGGGCTTCACTCGACAAACGGCCTACGCCGGACTGGTGGCTCGACGCCAAATTCGGCATTTTTATCCACTGGGGCGTTTATTCCGTCCCGGCTTACACCACCCTCGGCAACTACGCCGAATGGTACCAGAACTCGCTGCAAACCAACGCGCACGACGGAAAAGTTGGCGATTTTCACGCTAAAAACTACGGCAACCGCACTTATTACGACCTCGCCGACGATTTTCACGCCGAATTGTACAACCCCGACGATTGGGCCGGACTGTTTGAAAAAGCCGGCGCCCGGTACGTGGTGCTCACCTCCAAACACCACGACGGTTTTTGCCTCTGGCCCAACGAGCAGGCGTCTCACACCTGGGGTTTCCCCTGGAGCGCCGACGTGCGCGGGCCCGGGCGCGACCTCGTGGGTGACCTGTTTACGGCGTTGCGCAAAACCAACGTCAAACCCGGCCTCTATTTTTCTTTGTACGAATGGTTCAACCCGCTGTGGAAATTCGACCGCGCCCGCTACGCAAAAGACCATGCAATGCCGCAGTTGTACGACCTCGTCAACCGCTACCAGCCCTGGGTGGTGTGGGCCGACGGCGATTGGGACGCAACACCCGAAACCTGGCAATCGCCGCAATTCCTCGCCTGGTTGTACAATGAAAGTCAGGTAAAAAGCCGGGTGGTGGTGAACGACCGCTGGGGCAGCGGCGTCCGGTTTAAACATGCCGGTATCTATACGCCTGAGTATCAGCCTGATCTGGATTTTGAAGACCATGCCTGGGAAGAAAGCCGGGGTATGGGTTTTTCGTATGGCTACAACCGCGCGGAAAATGCCTGGGACTATAATTCGGCCCAATCGCTGGTACTGCACCTGGTCGACAAAGTATCCCGCGGCGGCAATTTCCTGCTCGATATCGGCCCGGATGCACACGGACAAATACCTCCCATCATGCAGGAGCGACTGCTCGAAATCGGCAAATGGCTGACGATCAACGGCGAAGCCATTTACGGCACCCGGCGCTGGCGGACACCCAGCCAATGGAGTGAAGGCAACCGCAATTTTAAGCCCGAATTAGTGGACGGCTGGAAAACCGGCGGCGATGTGCTGCTGAAACAAACCATCGACCCGGAACCCGGTTTCGCCGTCAAGGAGGTCTTTTTTACCTGGAACCCCAAAACAAAAACCGTTTATGCCGTTTTGCCGAAATACCCGGATGATAAAAAATTGATATTGAAAGATTTACAACTCCCTATTGGCACCGAAGTGAGTTTCCTCGCCACTAAGGAAAAGTTGCGCTGGGAATACCTCGCGGGAAAAACGACGGTTTTTTTGCCCGAATACAACCCCAACAAAATCAAGTCTCCTTATGCCTTCGTAGTAAAAATCGCCAATTTCGGCGCCTTCGCCGACAAACCGCACATCTCGGTCAGTTACGACCCCACTTCCATGAAGCCGACGGTAAAAATCAGTTCCCGGCTGGCAGGCGCGACCCTCCGGTATACCACGGACGGCACCGAGCCCAAAGCGACTTCGCCAAGCTACGCACAACCTTTTTCTCCCGCAAAAGCCTGCACCGTGCGCGCCAGGGCGTATAAAACGGGGCTGCTGGAAAGTAATGAAAGCACTGCCGAAGTGAAAACGTACCGGATGTTGCCCAACCTCAATTTTATGCAAGCGCCCGAACCCGGCCTCAATGTACAGTTGATGAGCACGGGGGAAAAGTACACTTCCGAGCATGTGCTCAACGGTTTTGTCGAAAAAAACGGCACCGCCACCTCCTTCGAACCCGACCCCTCGTGTATAACGGGCAAATGCGGCATGGTGTGGAGCGGTTTTTTAAACGTTGCCCAAACCGGCGGTTTTCAGTTCTGGACGGAATCGGACGACGGCAGCCAATTGTATATTGATAATGAATTGGTTGTGAACAACGACGGCGATCACGGCATGGAAGAAAAATCGGGTCGCGCCTTTCTCCAGAAAGGATGGCACAAGATAAAAGTGGTTTATTACAACAGCGGCGGAGCCGGCGGTTTCCGGGTGGCATATGCTCCCGTCGGCCAGGAAAAAAGGCCGGTTCCGGCGGCGAACATGGGGCATTAATAATTATACCTGTTGCAGTAACCACTCTTTTTCCGTCAACACCACCTCTGCTTCAATTTGTTGCCGGAGCAGTTCGCGGTCCTGCCGGTTGCCGGGGCTTAGCTTCATCAAGCGCCGGACAAACCGGATGATATTGAGGTAATTGGTTTTGTGGTAACCGATCACGCGTTGCCGGCGGATAAAGGTTTGCATACTTTGCAGGTGTGCGTCTAAGGCGTCGAACTCATCCGTTTCGTAGTAAATTTTGGCTTGCAAGGTCTTGGCAATCAGGTTATTAATAAGGTCTTTGTAGTCCGCCTGCTGGAGGTGCAGGAGCGAGGAACGATGGTTCTCCCTTTTATATTCGACCCGGGCGAGGTTGAGATGGAATGACGCTTCGCGGTGTTTTTTCTCCAGAACGGGTTTGAATTCGTGGATAAACGTTTCGGCCCAATCGGTCTCCCCCACCTTCAGGGCGATGGCGACGATGTTGTTGTAAGCGAAGTGGGATAGCAGGCCGTTTTCCAGCAGCAGGCCCGCTTTGAGGGCGGACTGGTACAGGTCGAGGGCTTCCCGGGGATAGGCGGGGTCCGACTGATTGATTTTCCGGATACAAAAATTGATCGCCAGCAGGTGCAGGTTGCGCAATTCATCGACCGGTAATTGGTCCTGTTGATCAAGCAATTGTATTTTAAACCGCAAAAAATAACCCGCACCGTCGGGGTTTGTCAGAAAGGTATAACAGTAGTAATAAAGCGCCACGGCCGGAATACGCTGAAGCGACTCGCTGCGGTGTACGTAATCGAGCACGGCATCGAGCAGTCCGAACCGGTATTCGGCATTATACACCGTCTGATGGCTGAGGGCCATACAGGCCTGCCGCAATTTACGCGCGATATATGCGGTGTCGGTCTGGTCGGAAAGAGCCTGCAGGTTCAGCGCTTCCGTCCGGCGATCCGCGCTAAGGTGCTGATAGAGTTCGTATTCCATATCCGCCTGTGCGTCGAAATACTCGGCATGGCGGAATGACTGGCGGCTCCACTGCACCCTGGCGGAGCGCAGGCTTTGATGGAAATGTTTGTCCAACCCACGTTTGCGGTAAGCCGCCGCCAGCCGGATATGGAAATCCTGTTCCGGTTCGAATTTCTCCTTATACACCAGAAAGTGTTCTATTTGCGACAGCAATTCGCTCATCACGAGGCGTAAGCCGGGAAGTCCGGATTTATTTTCCGGGCCGAAAAGATGCCCGCAGGCGAGTTCGGTGGTGGGAATAACACCCGATTCGAGGCAGTTTAGCAGGTATTCGAACAATATCCGGGGTTGTTCGCGCCGGCAAAAGAAGGGTGATTGAAGCCATTGGCCGACAAATTTCCGCTCCAGGTGGGTCAATGCCGTGAAGGTTTGCCACAGCACTGCATTTTCTAAGTTATTTTTCGCGTTCTTCAACGGCATATTTTAGTTTTTTCCGATTTTAACTTTTGCAAATATCTGTAATACAGTTTTTTATAATAGTTTTAAATAAAATAAATTCTATTATTGACAAAATTTGTCTTTTTAATTTGACCCAACTATGTCAACTTTTGTATCGTCAAAGGAGTATCAGTTACTGTAATCGTCACGGCCATGATCGCACACACAACAAGTCTGACATTTCATTCCCAAACGCAATATCCTATGTTCAAGAAAAAAATTCAATTCCTGCTTTTAGCCATTTGGGCCATCCTGGCGCAGAACGTTCAGGCACAAAGTCCCTGCTCGCTGGATGTTAACATTGCTCCTCCTGCCTCAATCAGCTGCCAAAACCCCAGCGTCCAACTCCAGGCTACGGTGACTCCGCCCGGCGGCAATTATGCTATCGACTGGTACGGACCGGTTTCCTTGCCCGGCGTTTTGAATCCTGTTGTGACCACCCCGGGGGCGTACGCCCTGTTTGTCTACGACTCGCTCAATCAATGCTGGGCCGGCGATACCGTGTATGTGATGCAGGACGGCACGATCCCGCAATGCACGATTGCCATCAGCAACATTAATTGCAACGGGAATTTAAACCTCAGTGCAAGCGCTTTTCCGCAAGGAACCTATACCTACCAATGGTCGACCAACCAAACAACGCAGTCCATCGACGTGAACACATCCGGGACGTATTGTGTAACGGTGACCAACACATCGGGTTGTTCAGCAGCAAGTTGTTTCACCATTGCGATTCCCGATCCACTGGACGTAAACCTGATTGATTACAACAGTTTCTTTTGCGGCGACTCTACTGTGATTCATGGCATTCCGACGGGAGGTGTACAGCCCTTTTCCTATCTCTGGAGCGATGGAAGCACATCCGGGACAATTTTTGATCCGGCTCCGGGCACTTATATCGTGACCATCACGGACGGGCTTGGCTGCACGGCCTCCGCTTCCTTTGTGGTTGAAGATGACGTGGATGAATGCGTCCAACTACAGGGCAAAGTTTTTGCCGACTGGAATACCAACTGTGCAGTCGACGCATCGGACGAAGGCATCAACGGCGTCGCCATTCGGGTGGAAAACGTCTCGGGAGATGAATTTTATACCTATACCAACCCGGACGGCTCTTACCAAATGGAAGTGTATCCCGGCACCTATACCATCACGGTCCTCGCTCCGAATGCGCTCTGGGAGGCTTGCCAGAGCACGGTCACCCTCACCTTAAACCCGAATCAGACCGTCAGCCAGGATTTTCTGCTCAAACCCCTGGCCTCTTGCCCGGCCATGACGGTCGACCTCGGCAACCCCTGGCTGCGCCGTTGTTTTACAGGGCACTACTATATCAGTTACTGCAATCAGGGCACTGCCGAAGCTTCCGATGCTTTTGTGGAAGTAATGTTCGACCCTCTTCTGACGCCGACCACTGCTTCTGTTCCGTTCACCGCTATCGGGAACAACGTGTATCGTTTCGACCTGGGCGACGTGCCGTTTAACACCTGCGGTACCTTCTGGGTTAATGTTTATGTCGCTTGTGAAGCAGAACTGGGACAAACGGTTTGTGCAGAAGCAGTTATCCACCCGGTCGGCAACTGCGAACCGGCCGATGCACAATGGTCGGGCGCCAGCATCGACATCAACGCCCAATGTCTGGGCGACTCGATTGACTTTGAGGTTAAAAACGTCGGAACCGGCAACATGCCCGGGCCGCTGGATTATGTGATCATCGAAGATGCCGTTATGCTGATGCAAGCCCCGCCGCCCTCGATCAGTACTGGCCGCCGACGAGTCGTACCACGTAAAAGTACCCGCCAACGGCTCTACCTGGCGGCTGGAAGTGAAGCAGGCGCCGTTCCATCCCGGCAATTCCCAACCCAGCCTTTCCGTGGAAGGATGCGCCAATACCGCTCCGTTCAGCATGGGTTTTGTCAATCAGTTCCCGATGGACGACAACGATCCGTGGGTGGACATCGATTGCACGGAAATCCTCGGTTCTTACGATCCGAACGACAAACAAGGATTCCCGGTGGGTTACAAGGCAGCACACTACATCGAGCCCGGCACCGACCTGGAGTACCGGATCCGTTTTCAGAACACCGGCACCGATACGGCATTTACCGTGGTGATCCGCGACGAACTTTCACCCTGGCTCGACCCGGGTTCGGTGAAACCAGGCGCAAGCAGCCACTCGTATAAGTTCGAATACTACGGCGATCGTGATATCAAATTCACGTTTGACAACATTCTTTTGCCCGACAGCAGCACCAACCTGGAAGCATCGCAGGGTTTTGTGTCTTTCCGGGTTTCGCAAAAACCAGGTGTGCCGCTGGAAACAGACATCGAAAACCGGGCGGGTATATTCTTCGATTTTAACGCACCCGTTTACACCAATACCACCGTCCACCGGGTAGGCGAAGACTTCGTCACGGTAGCCACCTGGCAGCCGCTGGTCCAAGGCATCAACCTGCGTGTGATGCCGAATCCCGTTGCCGAAACCGCCATCCTGCAAATAGACGGTCTTCCGGACAACGCCGACTGGCAGGTAGCGTTGCTTGATGCCGCCGGCCAGACGGTCCGGACCGAACAGGTCAGCGGACTTCAGTGGAAATTCCAGCGCAACGATCTGCCGGCAGGTGTTTACTTCCTGCGCGTCGTTTCCGGTCAAAAAGTGCTGGGCACCGGGAAAGTCAGTCTCAAATAATCAGGCAAAGTGAATTTAATTGAAACCCCCGGAGGCTTTTGCAGCCTTCGGGGGTCTTTTTTTGTTCAAAATCAGTTATTTGGACACGGTTAAACTCGCTTTATAGTCTTTTTGCACAATCGGTTTCCCTTCTTCTTTCGCCGGCGACACGCCGTCCAGTTTGACGGTATAACCGTTAAACCTGGCTTCGGCCGTTCCTCCCTGCCGAAGTCGCCAGAGGAAAGTGTAACGGTGGAACCGGTGTTTTTACCCGATTGAAGTGTAAAAACTCCATCCACCCGGCCGGCCCATATACATTGCACCCCGACGGGGCACCGGCTGTCGCCCGAAATAGAATCGAAACGAATGGTAAAAGATTCGGCGCCGGTGAGGCAGGCCGTTGTGCCCTGATCGAGGGTAAAGGATTCGCCGACTCTGAAATCAACGGCACAATCGCCGCCGGGCGAAGGGCATCCCGTCAGTGAAAGCAACCCGAAGGCCGCCAGGAGAGCAAAAAGGCTGTTTTTCATATGTAATAAGGTTTGGTGAACGATCAAAACGTCATTGGGAACTCACCACAAGTTTGATCTTGTACTCCTCATTTGGAATGGGATCCGTAGCATAGGTGGGATACGGATCAACCCGGAGCAATTTAATTTTATACCCTGCAAACAGCGTCGAGTCCGAGGTCGGGTTGTCGTTCAGGCCGCCCAGATAAAGGGTATCTTTTAATGCAGCCTGCCCTTTCGATAACGACAAGCCGATATCGACCCTGCCCTGCCAGACACAGTCCACGTCGGAAGCGCAACGGCTGTCGCCAGACACCTCGTAAAAATGAATAGCCAGGGGTTCATTGTCGTCCTGCCCCTGTACCGTAGCGTCGTAACACAAAAAAAAGGGTTCGTCGAGCTGGAACGTCGTGGCGCTTCCCGTGCAAACCGCAGAATCGGATTTTGACCTGGAACAAGCGATAAAACCGGCAATGGCAAAGAAAACGACCGGCAAAAGAGCGTTTTTCATGAATGCTGAATTTGAAGGTGAACTTTCCCGGACAGACGTTTTTATTTCAGCTCCCCGTTGGCCGCGGCATGGTTAAGCCTTCGTTAAAACTTTTGACACCCGCAGGTGGTATAGTTGGCTATTTTTGCGCCCGTAAGATAATCAATGGAACCTGTACTAAAAGGAATATTGGCCGGTTTGGCTTACGGATTTTTATTGGGGCCGATGTTTTTCATCAGTCTGAAGGTAACCCTGAGCCAGGGCTGGCAACGGGGTCCCCTGGTGGGCGGCGCTTTTGCCAGCGATGCGGTGTTGGTGGCCGGCGGCTGGTGGGGCGCTTCCCGCCTGGCGGCACTGGCCCGGCAGGATACGTTCCAGTCCGGATTCGGCCTGCTGAGCGGCCTGGTTTTGTTCGGTTTCGGCGTGTCGGCTGTCTGGCCCCGAAAATCGCGCCACCTGGCCACCGGGGTGGAACTGGTACCCGGCAAACGCCGCTATTCTTTCCTGCAGGGTTTTTTGATCAATATGTCGAACCCCTCCAACTGGCTCTTCTGGCTCAGCCTCGCAACGGTGGTCAGGGCCGACGCCATATCGGAAGGCGGCGGCTACGCGGAAACGTTTTTGTTCGCCACCCTGCTCATCGTGCTGGCGACCGACCTGGCCAAGGTGCTCATGGCGCATAAAATCGGTCAGCAACTCAAACCCGGTGTTCCGGAAAGAATTGTACGTGTTGCGGGTATCATCCTGATTGCCGTGAGCGGCTGGATATTGATCAAAGTATTAAAAAACGCCCTGTAAAACCGCTCCGGCACAAAACAAAAACAAATCGTTATGGAAGCCCTCCGGGAGCAGATGCTCTTACTCATCAGCACACCCATTTATCTGATTGTCATTGGATTGGAAATTGCGCTGAGCCATTATCGCCGTATCCCTTCCTATACCTGGCGCGATACCCTGAACAACCTGTACCTGATGTTGCTGAACAGCGGCATCGATCTCCTGTTCGGGGTGGCGTCGTTGCGCTCGACTGGTTTTTTCAGCGGCAATGGCATCATTTCGACACTTCGTTCTGGTATTGGTTCTGGCTGGTGGTGGGTATGGATTTTTTATTTTACTGGCTGCACCGGGTGGATCACCACAGCCGTTTTTTCTGGGCCGTCCACGTAACCCACCATTCTTCGGAGCAGTTCAACCTGACCGTCGGTTTCCGCTCCTCGGTATTTCAACCGCTGTATCGCTTTATCTATTTTATTCCGCTGGCATTGGCAGGTTTTAAGCCGCTCGATATTGTATTTGTTTTTTCAGCCACACAAATTTGGGGCATCCTCGTGCATACCGAACACGTGGGCAGACTGGGCTGGCTGGAATATCTTTTTGTCACTCCTTCCCATCACCGGGTTCACCATGCTTCCAACCCCCTGTATCTCGACAGAAACCTCGGTATGCTGCTGATCATCTGGGATCGCTGGTTCGGCACGTTCCAGCCCGAATTGGAGGACAAACAATACGAGCCGATCCGCTACGGCCTGACCAAATCCATCGAACGCCCCAACGCGGTGCGCATCGTTTTTCACGAATGGCAAAATATCTTCCGGGACGTGCGAAAAAAAGTCAGCCTGCGCGAAAAACTGCTGTACGTTTTTGGTCCCCCGGGCTGGAGCCACGACGGCAGTACACACACCAGCGAACAACTCAGAGCCGCTTTGCCGCCACCGCAATACGATACCCCCCCGAAATAATCGGGCATAATGGCGCACAGATATATTTTCCGGCAGCGAGTCTTGCCCCTTCAAGGCGGGTTTCAGTAGAAAAACTGCTGTCATTGATCGAATCCTGACCGATACCAGACCTCCGCGCCTTATCTTTGAAAATCAAAATAAATACCCCGCTGCCTTTATCACACACACCTGAACATGAGGCAAGTTATCCGCATCCTCTTCGAAGGCGCAGCCCAGGCCTGGCAACAACTGATGGCCAATAAACTGCGCTCCTTTCTTTCCCTGCTGGGTATCACCATCGGCATATTTTGCATTATCGGTGTAAAAAGCGCCGTCAACTCCTTAGAGAGGACAATATTCCCGGAAGCCTGGCCAAACTGGGCAACGACGTCGTCTACCTGGAAAAATTTTCCTGGGCGGAAGACCCCGGGCAGAACTACTGGAAATGGATGCGGCGCCCCAACTTTACTTTTTCAGAATATGAAACCCTGAAAGAACGCCTGAAACTGGCGTCGGGGGTGGGATTTTGGCAATTTTTGGGCACCAAAACCGTCAAATGGCGCTCGTCCAGCGTGGAAAACGCTGTTTTTTTGAGTGTTACCGAGGATTGTGCTGAAATTTTCCGGCTCGAATTTGAAGAAGACGGGCGTTATTTTTCACCCAATGAATACGTGAACGGAAGCGACGTTTGTATCATCGGATATGCTATCGCGGAAGGCTTGTATGGTGAAAACATCGTCCCCTTAGATAAAATGGTGACCGTTGGCGGCCGCAAACTCAAGATCATCGGCGTCACCAAAAAATCCGGCAACGACCTGTTGAAAGTAATGAATTTCGACAACGCCATTCTGATCAGTCACACCCTTGCACGCAGGGGATTTAATATTCGTTCCAACGACCCCTGGGTAGGTAATGCCAGCATCGGCGTCAGTGCAATGGCAGGGGTGGACGTGGACGCCGTAAAAGACGAAATTACCGGCGTACTCCGCGCCGAACGGCGGCTCAAACCACGCGAAGAAAGCAACTTCGCCCTGAACACGCTCACTATTCTGAGCGGTCTGTTCGACAGCCTGTTCGGCGTGATCAACACAGCCGGGTTTATCATCGGCATTTTTGCCTTAGTCGTGGTATGTTCTCCGTAGCGAATATCATGTTTGTATCCGTAAAGAACGCACCAATATCATCGGCATCAAAATGGCACTCGGCGCCAAACGATGGTTTATCCTGCTGGAAATCCTCTTCGAAGCCGTTACCCTTTGTGTTGTCGGCGGCGCACTCGGATTGCTGCTGATCTGGCTGATTACAGAGATCATCACCCAGGCCATTGACTTCGACATCCATCTTTCCATGGCCAATGTGCTCATCGGCGTGCTCACGTCCATCGCCGTAGGGGTTTTGTCGGGCCTGATCCCCGCTTCGCAAGCCAGCCGGATGGATCCGGTGGAAGCGATCCGCAAGTGACCTGACGCAGCTTTTCACAAGCTTAAATTTCGACAGGATTTACAAGGTTTACAGGATTAAAGCGCCTGTTTTTACGAAAAATACCTGTAAATCTTGTAAATCCTGTCGAACAATCTACTTGAGAGACACCTCTTTCTAAACCCAACCGGAGGTTGGCGTTACTTAAGAAACTTGTTTTCAATCTTCAGGCATTGTTTATCTGCGAACGGCGTTTGCACGCTGAGTGTCGCCTGGGCGCCAAGCACCCGCGCCGGCACACCCTGAGCGGTTTGTTGCCAGGGAGCAAGGCTTTCTGCTTCAAAGTCGCCGTTTTTGATGGGCAATTCTTTCCATTTGCCGGGTGCTGTTTCCACCGAAAGGTGCATGTCGTCGTAATAAAACACCCCGCTGGAAAAGCCCAAAACGCCGAAGCCGAGCCAGGGCGCGTCTTTATCCACCGTATGTTCGAGGGTGCAGGTTTTCCAGGTGCTGTCGCGCACCGCGCGGTCGAACATGTTGTCCATAAACGTCCAGGAGCGCAAGCCGCCTTCCGGAATTTCGTTTCGGATAAAAGCCACGGCAAAAGCATCCGGGCCGCCCTGCCCCATCCGGATCGCCACGGTAAGCCGGTATTTTTTGCCGCTGTACTCGCTGAGGTCCATACGCTGCGACCAGACGGAAAAGGTGGAAGGGGTCAAAGGTGGTTCGGGGTTGTTTTGGGCGGAGAGGGAGAGGGTGAGGAAAAAGAGGAAAAGGGGGAGTAGTGTTTTCATGTTGATTGATTTGAGGGTGAAAAAATTTGTGTGCAAAGTAAATCCTTCAAAGGTCTTTTTCGTCAATCCCCGCGCCTTCACAAATCCAGGTTTTGAGTTGGGTAAAACCGGGAGATTTCTTTTGTTTCAGAAGGCCGAGAAAGTTTTTGACACGTTCGTTGCGTTTCACGTCATGCCGCTTACATTCATTGGCGAATTTCTTTTTACTGTCAAAACCGTATTTGGCTGGCTCAACATTCTCGTCTGCCGCAACTTTAAAAACCCAACCTTCAAACGCAGGACAGACCACTAAAATCGTGTGTTTGCCGCGAGCATATTTTTTGATGTTATGCCGCTCTTCGATTAGTTTAAAACCATCCAAAAACTTCTCACTTTTCCCTCTGTCTGAGTCAATTATACCAACCACTTTTTGGCCAGGGCGACTCTTTTTTACCCTTTCTAGGACATAGTTAATATTGCTGTTCAGCACATGATTGGGTTTCTTAATTCCAAGCATTTCGACCAGCAAAGTATCAGCATAACATTCAGGGACGACTTGGTAATGGTGACTCATGCAGGGGTAAAATGGTCGAGGTTTAAAAATACATCCACGCCAAAGTCGAGCATCTCGCGGATTTCTTCTTCGGTAAGCCTGCGCGCATGGGTTTGATAATCTTCAAACCAGGTGGCAAACACGGCGACATCCTTACCCTCTTGCATCAATGGCAGTAGAAAATAAGGGCTGTGTGTGGTGATAAAGTATTGATTTCCGCCTTCATCATTCAAAATATGCTGCGCCAACTGATAAACATACGGCGCGTAGGAGTGCGATTCCGGCTCCTCAAAAAGCAGCACTGAATCGCGGTTTGACATAATGGCGGCAAGGTGGAAAATGTAGCGTTGGAAGGTGTCGGGGACGAGGTGGAGGGGAAAACTTATCAGTGACGTATTCTCCTTATGCACGATTGCTACACGTTTGGTTTCTTCATCCAATAAAAACTCCAATCCATTCGGTTTCAAAAATTGATGAATTTCTTCTCGTAATTCTGCATGGCTCCTGGCAATCAAATAAAAATTATCGCCGTGAGGCGGATGAAGGAACAAACCTTTTTCCCGAAACTCATCTATAAGTTTGAAGTCATACTTTTTTACCAGACTACGAAACGGTTCATCTTTTGAATCTTTGGAAGAAATAGCGCCGTTTATAGAAATATTCATATCAAGTGAGGACACTTCAATCTCATTTATTTCACCGGGAATATTATCAATTTTGGCCTGTATATTAGTGGAAAGGGAGAATTTAAAGTTTTTATAGTACGCTGATTCTCTTATATTAGCGAATTTAGGTTCTGTCGGCTCGTACCTCAATTGGACTGCGATAATCAAAGTTGGAAAAGAACTGGGCCATGCTTTTGTATCGAATAAACCCTTCCATAAATCTACCTTCCGAATACCCCGCCCCCAACAGCGATATCGCCTCCAAAATATTCGACTTGCCCGCGTTCGGCTTGCCGATGAAGATATTGATCCGGTCGCAGTCAAGCGACAGGTCGCGTACGGACTTGAAGTTTTTGATGTGGAGGTTTTTAATCAGACTGCTCATTTTTACCGGTTTTAACATAGCGGACAGTTTTTGCGTCAATTTGGTCGTATATCTGATAAACTTCATTTCCTGTTAAGGCGTTGGTCAACGATGAAAAATTAAAACGTGGGGATAGGTCGCTGTCTAATACTTCCGGTTTCATCAATTACTGTATGTTGCCCTTCAAAGGTAAAATTTGGTTTGGAGAGAAGTCCCAGGAGAACTTGCGCAGGTTCTGCTGGCAGGTAATTCTTCATCCGGAAGTAAATCACTCCTGCCGCCGGACGATAACCGTATTTGAAAACTAATTCGCCATAATCACGATCGTGGGTAAGGATGGTTCGATTGGATTCAATAGCGATTTCCATAACTTGCCTGTCTTTTATCGAACGTGCATCCTCCGCAACGAAAGCAACGTCGAAGCCGGCGCCCCTCAAGACCTTCAGGCCAGCTGCCATAAAATTTTCATTGGCCAGGAACCTCATCTATGCAACTTTGGCGGGTGGTGGAAATTGAAGATACAACAGGCCATCTTTCATGCACTCATTCAGGAACATATAAACGGCTTGCAAGTCCGCACGGGTAAGGCGCGGAGCGTTCTCCAGTAACATTTCTTCCGTCCAGCCATTTGCCAGCCGTTCGAGTAAAAACTCAACGGAGAGCCGGGTTCCTTTTATGGTAGGTTTTCCAAGCAAAACATCGGGATCGGAAATGATGTGATCGCGCCAGTTCATAATATAAATGATTTTTACGCAAATTTAGGGTTAATTTCGATAATGAACAATTGGCAATCCATACGAGTTTGACTCTGCTTTAGTTGTACAAATACATACTCCTGTTCCGATCCAACTCCCTGAAATACGGGTCTTTCAAATCCTTGATGAAGTAGATCGCCTCACCTGTACTTTTCATTTCCGGCCCCAGGCGTTTGTCGACGTTCTGGAATTTATCGAAGGAAAACACCGGTATCTTGATGGCGTAGCCCGTCATGTTGTTCGCCATGTCGAAGTCTTTGAGTTTGTGGGTGCCAAGCATCACTTTGGTGGCAATGTTGAGGTAAGGTACCCCGTAGGCTTTGGCGATGAAAGGTGTAGTGCGTGACGCGCGCGGATTGGCTTCGATGACGTACACCTGGTCGTCTTTGATGGCAAACTGGATATTGATCAGGCCTTTGATGTTCAGTGCCCGGGCAATCTTCTCCCCGTGTTCCGCCATTTGCTGGATCACAATCGGCCCCAGCGAATAGGGCGGCAATACCGCACTGCTGTCGCCAGAGTGGATACCTGCCGGCTCGATGTGTTCCATGATGCCCATGATGTGGATGTCGTCGCCGTCAAAAATGGCGTCGATTTCGGCTTCTTTGGCGCGTTCGAGGAACTGGTCGATCAATACCTTGTTGTCGGGCATATGTTTGAAAATCGTAAGCACTTGCCGTTCCAATTCATTGTCATTGATCACGATTTTCATGCGCTGACCGCCCAATACATAGGATGGGCGCACCAGCAAGGGTAGGGGAACCTTTTGGCGATGTCGAGGGCGGCGTCCACGTCGCGGGCGACGCCGAATTTCGGGTAGGGGATATCGAGGTCTTTGAGCAAGTCGGAAAAACGCCCGCGGTCTTCGGCGATGTCCATGCTGTCGAAGCTGGTGCCGATGATGTTCCAGCCGTTCCGTTGCAGGTCTTCGGCGAGTTTGAGCGCCGTTTGGCCGCCAAGCTGCACGATGACGCCATCTGGCTGTTCGTGTTCCAGGATTTCTTCCAGGTGTGGGTTCGAAATAAAGTTTGTCGGCGATGTCAAAATCCGTGGAGACGGTTTCCGGGTTACAGTTGACCATAATGGCTTCATAACCAACTTCTTTGATCGCTAAGATGCCGTGTACGCAGCAGTAATCGAATTCGATGCCCTGCCCGATGCGGTTGGGCCCGGAGCCGAGCACCACCACTTTCTTTTTATCGGAGCGGACGCTTTCGTTTTTGCCGTCGAACGTGGAGTAGAAGTAATTGGTTTTGGATTCAAACTCTGCGGCGCAGGTATCCACCATTTTATACACCCGGCGGATGCCGAGTTGTTTGCGCCGGCGGGTCACTTCTTTTTCTGAAATGCGCAATACCCAGGCGATTTGTGCATCGGAGTAGCCGTTTTTCTTCAGTCCCACAAAATTCGGGGGGCAGGTCGTCCGGCACGTTGAAATTCAACAGGCGGTCTTCCAGTTTCACCAGGTCTTTGATCTGGTTGATGAACCAGGGTCGATGCCGGTGATTTTTGCACCGATTTGGAAGGGATACCGAGCCGCAGGGCGTCTTTTACGCGGTAAATGCGGTCGTCGGAGACTTTTTCGAGCCGTTCCATGATGTCGTCGGTGCGCAGCCACTCCTTGCGGTCGGCGCCCAGGCCCGTCCGGTTGTTTTCCTGACTCTGACAGGCTTTTTGCAAGGCTTCGTTGAAGGTGCGTCCGATGGCCATAACCTCGCCCACGGATTTCATTTGCAGGCCGAGGCGGTGATCGGCGCCGTGGAATTTGTCAAAATTCCAGCGCGGCATTTTTACGATCACGTAGTCGAGTGTGGGTTCGAAATAAGCCGACGTGGTTTTGGTGATCTGGTTTTTCAGTTCGTCGAGGGTGTACCCGATGGCGAGTTTGGCGGCAATTTTAGCAATCGGATAACCGGTCGCTTTGGATGCCAGCGCGGAAGAGCGCGACACCCGCGGGTTTACTTCAATGGCAATAAGTTGTTCGTTTTCAGGATTTTGGGCGAATTGTACGTTGCAGCCGCCGGCAAAATTGCCCAAGGCCCGCATGATCTTGATCGCCTGGTTGCGCATATCCTGGTAAGCCGTGTCGGACAAGGTCATGGCCGGCGCCACGGTGATGCTGTCGCCGGTGTGTATCCCCATCGGGTCGAGGTTTTCGACGGTGCAGATGATGACCACGTTGTCGATGGAGTCGCGCAGCAGTTCGAGTTCGAATTCCTTCCAGCCGAGCACGGCTTTTTCCACCAGCACTTCGTGAGTAGGCGAGGCATTGAGGCCGTGTTTGAGGGCTTCGTCGAAGTCCTCGTCTCTCATTACAAAGCCGCCGCCCGTGCCGCCGAGCGTGTAGGAAGGGCGGATCACCAGCGGAAAACCGATCTTTTGGGCCGCTTCCTTGCCTTCGAGGTAAGAGTTGGCGATAAAGGAAGGCGCCACATCGAGGCCGAGGTCGACCACAAGTTTTTTGAACGCCTCGCGGTTTTCGGTCGTTTCGATGGCTGCCGT
The DNA here is from genome assembly GCA_016713985.1 of Lewinellaceae bacterium. Lineage (GTDB taxonomy): Bacteria > Bacteroidota > Bacteroidia > Chitinophagales > Saprospiraceae > M3007. Next base: position 224,898 of record JADJOD010000007.1, read on the forward strand.
GTCCACGCCGATCATACGCACGCCGTACTGTTCCCAGATGCCCAGTTTTTCACATTCAATGGCCAGGTTAAGGGCAGTTTGGCCGCCCATGGTGGGCAACACGGCATCAAAGGCGGGCAATTCGGAGGTTTTCCTGGTGTTCGAGCAGGATCTGCTCAATATTTTCCGGCGTAAGCGGGCGCAGGTAGACGTAATCCGCCGTGACCGGGTCGGTCATGATCGTCGCCGGGTTGGAGTTGATGAGGGCCACTTTGATGCCTTCTTCCCGCAGGCTGCGGCTGGCCTGGGAGCCGGAATAATCGAATTCGCAGGCCTGGCCAATGATGATCGGGCCGGAGCCGATGATGAGGATGGATTGGATAGAAGTATCTCTCACAGACGTAGGACTATGGACGTTAGATGTTGACGGCGCGTGTCATTCTGAGCGCAGCGAAGAATCTGAGTAAGCCATTTTACAAGAAGGGTTTATCAGATTCTTCGCTGCGCTCAGAATGACACGACGGGTTAAAAAAATGCCGGAAACCGGTTTTAAAAACCAGTTTCCGGCATGACCGAAGTGAACTGACGATCGGTTCGTTTTTTCATTTCGAGGGGCGAAGGTAGGCAAAACACCCAAAGATTTGGAAAGCGGGAGAAAAACAAATTTTTTCCCAATACTTTTGCAATATCCCCGGTCACCATTGGTCGTTCTATTTCAATCAGTTACCCGCAATGCCTGATATCTACATCTCCTACGCCTGGAAGGACCGCGAACAAACCCAGGACGACAGCCGCGAACACATCGTCGATCAGTTCTGCGAGGCTTGTAAAAAACGCGGTTACACGGTGCTGCGCGACAAAAGCACCCTCTCCTACCGCGACAGCATCGAAAACTTCATGCGGCAGATCGGCGCGGGCAAGTACGTGCTGGTGGTGGTCAGCGACAAATACCTGTTTTCGGAATACTGCATGTTCGAGGCGGTGAAGTTACTGGCGCACGAACGTTTTGAAGAGCGTGTGTTCCCCATCGTGTTGCCGGAGTCCAACGTATTCAATGCCGAAAAATCGCTCGATTACAAGGTACACTGGCAGGACAAACTCCAGGCTTTTTCGCGCAAACTCGACGCCATCGGGCGCAGTTCGGGTATGGCGGAAATGCTGCTGAAGGAACGCGATTACAAGGAAATCGACGAAAACGTGCTCCAGTTTGTTACCCGCATCTCCAAAATGAACGTTTTGCCCCCGAAGGCGTTGCTCGACAGCGGCTTCAAGGATATTTTCGCCGCCCTGGAAAAACAGATCGCCAAAGACAACGCCCCGGAGCCGAAAACCACACCCGGAAAAGGTCCGGCGAGCCTGAAAGAACCCGCCTTCCCGAAATTCGACCTGCGAAACAAGGATAAATTCCGCTTCGAACACGCCCTGCGCCCGGCACAAACCAAAACGGTGGTCTCCAAATTCCCGGCCTCGCTGAATATCGTGGCCGATAAAGGCCAGGGCCGGCGGCGTTTTATGGAAGATTTGGCGACTTGCGGCATCGAAAACGAAAACATCCGGGTCGTACACATCAAATTGCCCGTTTTTCTGAACGACTGGGATGCGTTTTTGCAGGAAGTGGCCCGGCAGGCGGACATCAGCCTGACGGAGAGTTACCAGGATTTTCGCTCCTACATCCCGAACGCCATCATTTCGGGCATCACCGGCAAGGATCTGGTGGAATTACTGCGTGAAAGCGCCGTCAAACACCGGCAGCCGGTATTGTTCATCCTCGAAAATCTGGAGGTTTTTTTCGAAGCTCCCGAAGACATGGATTCGGCTTTTGGTATCGGCTTTTTGCAAAAACTCAACGCCCTGAAAAACAGGGATTTCTGTACCCTGCTCGTATCCTCGCACCGTTCGGTCAACCACTCGGTGTTTAAAGGCATTTCTTCGCCGCTGACCTTGGACGAGATCAAACTCAACCTGCTCTCCGACGAAAACCTGCGCGACGAAATCCTGCGCCGTATGCCCGACATAGCCGAAGACGCCCGCCTGTACCTCCAGGAACAACTCGAATCCGACCCCAACCACACCTACCAGTTGCTGGAAGAACTGCTCAACGAACTCGAAGGCCACCCCAAAGCCGACCGCAAGGATATCAAAAGGATGCTGATTGATAAACGTCAAAAAATGGTGGGTTATGGAAGAAAATGAAGTAGTCAAGCCGAAAAACGGGTGGGAGTTGTTGCGGTGGGTGGTATACGAGCCATACTTACTGCAGGAGTATTCTGATTCGGTGAAAGATTGGAAAATGCGTCTTCGGGTAATGTTGAAGCCGATGGGCTGGATTGTTTTAATTTCAGTAGCAGTTTACCTGCTTTCGGGGATGGTGATTGCGGGATTTGATTGGCCCGCACATTTTCCAGAACAATTCAAGCCGGGTCTTCTTGAAGTTTGGCATGGGTCTTTTTGGGAAAAATGGCAGGCATATTTCGCACTTACTTTTAAGAAATATTTATAACTTTAATAATTTATTTAGCGTTCGGTTTGGCGGTCGGTTTGGCGGTCGGTTTGGCGGTAGGTTTGGCGGGGTTTGGCGTTCGGTTTGGCGGAGGTTTGGCGGTCGGTTTGGCGGGAGTTTGGCGGTCGGTTTGGCGGTCGGTTTGGCGTTCGGTTTGGCGTTCGGTTTGGCGGGAGGCGGGAGGTTTGGCGGTCGGTTTGGCGTTCGGTTTGGCGGGAGGTTTGGCGGTCGGTTTGGCGGTCGGTTTGGCGGTCGGTTCGGCATTTTTATCCAGTTGGTTGTTTTTTTATTATCGATTGTATTCTTATGCATGGGATTCTTTAAACAGTTTTTTGGGAAGATATTATTTGGCCAAGAATCCACATTTATGGATGGCGCGATCGGTTTTCCTGTTTTAGAATGGAAAACGATTTAAAACAGAAGCGTTTGAAACCCCGGAAAATGGCTCCCAATTTACAAGTTTTTTATTTAAAAGGACTTCCCTTCTATTGAATATTCGACGTGGACAATAAAAGATAACTGGCTTTTTTTCAAAACCTCAAGAACAGAAAAACTCTTCGAGCCCCCCACCCCCGACTGGTACACCCAACTCGAATCCACCCGCACCCACCTCTCCGATTTCGAACAGGAAAGCAACGTACAAATCCGTGTGCGTTACTTCCGGGCGTTCCGCGAGGAATTGAATAAATTGTACGACCTCGCGTTGCGCCAGCCGCCGGAGTGGAACGAATACTTCGTCAAAGCCCTCGACCTCTGGAAAAAATCCGCCGCCAACAAACTGCGCGACCTCGAACTGGAAGCCGCCGCCGAGGAACCCATTGCGGCCAACATCTACCGGGGTGGCGAAAAACTGAAACCCGAAGACAAGGAATTGTTCCTCGGCCGCGCCGACCTGCGCGACGCTTTCAAAAAACGGGTGGTCACGGCCGTGCAGATGCCTTTGTTTTTTGTGCAGGGGCAGCGGCGTGTGGGAAAAAGTTCACTCATCGCTTTTTTGCCTTCTTTCTTAGACCGGGGCTTCACGGTGGTTTCCTTCGATATGCAGGAACATCCGGGACTCACGCTGCCCGCTTTGCTGCAAAAACTCCGCGAGCGTATCCATTCGGTCGTGCTCGGGCAAAATGCTCCCGAAATACCCCTGCCGGAAGACTGGGCAGGCGCCTGGCAAACCTTCCGCGAGGAATTGGATGGTATCGCCTCCGCACGCGAAGCCCGGATCGTTTTGGCCATCGACGAATACGAGGAACTGCATAAAATACTGCAAACCAACCCCGAACAGGGCGGCGCTTTGCTCGGGGCCATGCGCTCCTGGTCGCAGAGCCAGAACCGCGTGGTGTTCCTCTTCGCCGGCGCCGACTTCTTTTCCGAACTCAAAAATCCCAACTGGGCGGAGTATTTCGTGCAGGCCGAACGCCTTTACGTGGACTATCTCGGCCACGACGACTCGCTCGCGCTCATCAACCTGGTGGGACTGAAATACCCGCCCGCGCTGCTCGAACGTATGTACCACGAAACGCAGGGCCACCCCTGCCTGCTGCAAAAGATCTGCCGCGAGATCGTCACCATCGCCAACAAGGAAGGCCGCGAAAGCCGGGCCATCGTCGAAGCCGACTACGAAGAAGCCCTGCGCCGGGTGCTGCTCATGCCCGACGACGGCGTCGTGAATATTTTCTGGCAGCAATTCTGCGAAAACCGGGGCCTGAAAGACACGATCCGGCAGATTTTGCGCGGCGAAATGCCCGCCGATGAAAAGGCGCTGCTCGTGCTGGAAGACCACCAATTCATCGTGCGCGACGCGGCGGGTGTGCGTATGCGCGTGCCACTCTTCGAATTGTGGCTGCGGCGGTATCAGGTGACGTGATGACAAGGCATTTTTTTTAGACAGGATTTACAGGATTTACAGAATTAGAGTGTCCTCTTTTATCCTCTAAATCCTGTCAATCCTGTCTAAAAACAAAGGCTTGTCCTCTTTTATCCTAAATCCTGTCAATCCTGTCTAAAAACAAAGGCTTGTCCTCCTTTATCCTGTAAATCCTGTCTAAAAACAAAGGCTTGTCCTCCTTTATCCTGTAAATCCTGTCAATCCTGTCTAAAAACAAAAGCTTGTCCTCCTTTATCCTGTAAATCCTGTCAATCCTGTCTAAAAACAAAGGCTTGTCCTCTTTTATCCTGTAAATCCTGTCAATCCTGTCTAAAAACAAAGGCTTGTCCTCTTTTATCCTGTAAATCCTGTCAATCCTGTCTAAAAACAAAGGCTTGTCCTCTTTTATCCTGTAAATCCTGTCAATCCTGTCTAAAAACAAAGGCTTGTCCTCTTTTATCCGGTCTGAAAAAACGTCAACCTTCACCTTTTTTACCTGAACCTTCACCTAAAAAACGTGTCCCTTCACGTTTTTTACCTGAACGGACACCAAAAAAACCTCAACCTTCACCTTTTTTACCTCAACCTTCACCTTTTTTATGTGAACCTTCACGTAAAAAACGTGTCCCTTCACGTTTTTTACCTGAACGGACACCAAAAAAACGTCAACCTTCACCTTTTTTTGGTATTTCGGCAGTAAAAATTTCAAAAAATGGTCGATTATTACAAATAAATTCCCACCGGCGACTTTTTCATTCTTCTATTATGTGTCACCGGTCAGGTCGTTTCAGTTTTTGTCCGGGAAACAGGGCTTCTTGAGGTGTCCTATTCGCTCCTCGGCGGGCTCGGGCGGCGGTGGCGGCGGTCGTCTGTCTGGCAGGAGTCTGTCGGTTGCCTCTTGGGTGTCGCCGGTGTTCCTCTGTGTCGCGGGCTAGGCGGTGTGTCTGTTCGGGGTGGTGTTCGGGGGTCTCGGTCGGGTTTGTTGGCGTTTTCTTCTGTTTGCCTTGAGGGTGCCGGCGGGGTTTTGATTTCGCGTGTTCCGGAAGGGTTGGGGCTTTGCTGCGTTTCTTTTGTGCGGCACTTCGCGTTTGTTTTCGGGCGGAAGCGGGTTTTGTGATCCCGATGTTTCCTCAGCGGCGCTTGGCTTTTGGTGCTCCGTGGCGGTTTGCGGATGGTCGTCCTGCGAGCGCAGGCTCTTCGTTTGAGGGGTCAGTTCTCCTGCGGTCCACGGGTCTTTGTGACTCCATCAATAACAACAACTCGTATCCGGGTAACCAGGAGAGATCGGCGGGTATGTACAATCGGCGTCTTCATGGGCCGGCCCTTCTTGGCTTTCCCTATCTGCCGGTGGGCTTTGCGGAACTTTGCCGGGGCGGAGCAGTTTGGCGTGGTGACCCCAAAGTCCTCGTTTCAAGAAGGGGCATCCACCATAATCCTGTTCTTTCGGCGGCCCAATGTCAGGGTCCATTAAAAAGGGCGTTGCGCGGAAAGAATTAAAGGGTAAGAAAGAAAAAAGGATAAGCGCATGATGGTATGCCTGTTTTAAAAAATAAATTCCCACCGGCGATTTTTTCATTTTTCTATTGTGTGTCACCGGTCAGGTCGTTTCAGTTTTTTGTCCGCCGGTAATACAAGGGCCTCGAATACCGGAAATTCCCTTCATTATCTAAAACGTCCTGCATCGGCGCCACGGCGTCTAAACAAATGGACAGGCGCTTGCGGCGCTCGTCCCAGTACCAGGTTTGTACGAGTTGGAGGTGGCGAATGTGGCGCATCAGGTCGTAGTGAACAACGCTGGTGCCGGCTCCGTTCGGGCCCTCGGTAAAACAATGGAGCACAGTATCGCTGAAACTGATCAAAGAGCGGCGTTCGTCGGCGTCGAGCAGTTTGTCGTCAAACTGGTTGTACAGGGGCACGCTCCATATCGTTTTCCAGCATATTTTTCAGACAAACCAGCAACTCCGGGAGGGAGTCAGGGGCCGCGGGTGGACTGAGCAGGGCAACGGGCACTTTGGTTTTGTGTTGTTTGCCGGCGGTCATTTTGGCCCATACGATGTCGCCGGAAGCGATATCCGGGCGGGAATTTTCGGGGCGAAACCAGCACAAGGCTCGCAGGCCGGTGGAATCGCCGCTGTTGTCGTCCCGGGCCACAATCATCGGGGCGATGGCGAGTACTTCCGTGCTCCAGGTGTCGTTTTTACGGTGATAGGAGAGCCTCTGCCGCAGCCGCCAGACCTTGAAATCCTCGACCGGATAAGGATGCACATGTACGATCTGTATTTTTTCTTCATACGTTTCGGGGTCGAACGTAATCATGGTCTGGCTACCCGGAAAAACTTCAAAAGGGTTGGCAGGTATCGTGAGGGCGGCATCTTTAAACACGGGGATTTTTTCTTCGATCAGGGCGTGAAAAAACAGATCGGCCAGGAAAGGGCTGGAAACATGACTGGCCGTATGTACCGCGCGGATCAGTTTGAGCGTGTTAATGCCCGAATCACCTTCCGTTTCTAAGGAAGGAATATCCACCACCCAGTCCTGTTCGATTTCGGCCGACCAAACTTCATTTTCTACGAGAGATTGTCCGCAAAGTACAGGAGGGAAGAATAAAAGGCCGAAGAAAAGTATCCGCATAAGAACAACTATTTTTATGGTAAACATCCTGACCGAACAGGGGTTGTGTCAGAAGTCAGGAGCACTTTATTTTGGCTTTGAAACGGGAAATATTATTTTGAATCGCGGCCGAACCAGACATTCCATGTTTTGAAAACCTGGAATGTCTGCGCATCATCCGAATAAAATTTCTCCCAATACGCGACAATGCGCAACTTAAAGGCTTTTGACACAATCCCTACGGCTGAAAGTCACCTATTTCCGCGTTTTCATCAAAAACATGGGCACTGAATACCTGAAATTGCCCATAGAATCGATTACATTCCTGATCGGCGCCACGGCGTCGAGGCAAATGGACAGGCGGTTGCGGCGTTCGTCCCAGTACCAGGTCTGGTACAAACCGAGTTCTTTGATATGGTCCGCGTTGATGTCATTACGCACCACCCTTACTTTTTCTTCATATGTTTCCGGGTCGAAGGTGACCACCGTGTCCGTGCGGGCCAGCATGGACATACGTTCCGGGGGAGTGAGCGGTTTGTTGTCCAATGTGCTGTAAAACGGCTTTTTCAGGTCCGTTTCCATTACTTTTAAAAGGTGAGGAACGGGATTTTGGAAGCCTTCAGTGATTTTTACCGGTTTGGTTTTATCGATGACCACGTATGTTCCCGCCTGCCTGCTCCTGAAAGATTTTGCCCAAACGACGCTGTTGGAAGTCAGTTTTTGGCGTTTACTTTCCGGACGAAACCAAAACAGTGGATGGGTACCGACGGAGTCACCGTTCATATCCCGCACGGTGATCACGGGCGCGATGGCCTCGACTGTTGTGGTCCAGGTCGCGGATTTCCGGTGGTAGGCCAATATCTGTTTTAGCCGCCAGCCCTTGAACGTCTCGTACGGATTGAGGTCGTTGTGAATGATCCGAACCATTTCTTCATAGGTTTCAGGATTAAACGTCACGACCGTATCGGTCCTTTGAAAAAGCAGTTCCGGGTCGGCGGGAACCTTGCAGGCAGCGTCCTGAAACACGGGCAGTTTATGCTGCCGTGCCGCGACAAACACCAAACCGGCTAAGTAAGGATACTGCCAATTCGATTCATTTTGCCCGGTGCGCAGCAGTTTCAGGGTGGTGACGCCGTACTCCCATTCGGCATCCAGCGACGGAATGTCCACCATCCAGTCCTGTTCGATTTCGGCGGCCCATACGATATCGGGGTCTTTTAAAAGGGCGGATTGGGCGGAAAGAAGTGCCGGCAGCAGGAAGAAATAAAGGAGCAGTCGCATGGAGGGGTGCAAGTTGGAGGTGTCTAAATGCGTTATGGTGAATACAGGGATAAGATGGAACACGGATAGCACGGATTGAACACGGATTTTCACAGATGGTATTAAAATCCGCGTCGAATCCATACCACCCGTGTTCCATCCTGCTAAAACGCCTGAATTGTATGCAAAAGTATTGCCTTTCCGTGCTCTTGTTCGCACTTTGCAGCCCAATCCGGGCCCAGGAAATGGCCGTCATGCTCGACAAGATGAACGTACTTTATACCGGCCTGGACAATCCTTTCCATATCGTGGTATCCGATGTGGCATCACAAAGGCTGGTACTGTCGCCTTCGCAGGGAGTGATCCTGGCGGACAGCAGCGGGACGTATCTGTGGCGGCTGTGCGCCTGTAATTCGGACAAAGCCTGGATGGTTATTTCCGATTCCCTGCCGGGAAATATTATTGATACTGTATTTTTCAGGGTAAAACGATTGCCGGAACCCCGTTTTGAGGTGTCGAAAAGGGGGCATCATTCCAATGGCGGCGTTACCGGATATTTTGACCACATTTCCCGGGATTACCTGCGCCCGGAGATCATCGGATTTGACCTGGAATACCTTCCTGAAAAACAAGACCCGATGATCGTACACAATACCGGAGCCCGGTTCAACGGCGAAGCGGCCCATTGTGTACTGAAGTTAAAACCGGGCGATCATTTTTTTATTTACGGCATCACATGGCGCGCGGGATGTGATCCGACAGTCCGAAAAAGTGAGGAGATATTGGGTTTTAGTGTGAAGTGAAGGAAGGGTAATCTGTTATATGTACTCCGTTTTATAAATTCACCATTTTACATTAAATTTCTTTTCCCGTATTTTTGCAAAATAAAATTTTTTATAGTGAAATTGCCGAAACCACATAAGCCGAATGTAATTATCATTGGCGACAAGCTCAATGCGGGTGACGGCACACCTGCGCAAACTACAGATGAGCGTACTCCTGCATATTTGGATCGTTTGGGAAAGCCTCCTTTTGGCGGGTCATTTATTGCAATCGAATCATCAGGAACCAGTATGCCCAATTACATACCCGAAGGCAAAATTGCAATTGGGATAACCCAATCAATGGATAAAAATTGGGAATTTTTACAAACCCAACCCTACATTTTACTAACAAAAGGAAATGGCTGGCTGATTAAAACTATCAACAAATTTACTGATGCAAATGATAATGACTGGCTCATGTTGACATCATCCAATCCTGATAAAAAATTCAAACCAATAATAATCGATCAAAATGAGGTGTTGTGTGTCTTTAAATTCATTAAGTTCATGGATCGAAAACTATTTTGGGCTGAAGTGATCATTTGCCCTACAGATGACAACCCCTCTGATTTTTAACTTTTTTCTTGTCCAAAAAGAGGTTGGAATCCCACTAATCTTAACAATTGCGGCACATTTTCGTTTTTTCCTAACTTTGCACCTCCAACAAAAAAGCCGGCAACGTTTGTGCAGGCACAAAAACAATACGAGTTATGTCCGAAGACAAAAAAGATCCGACCCCGAACGAGCAACCTGAGGCAAAAAAACCCAAACCGGTTGCACCCAAACGCAGCACCGTCAACCCTTTTTTGAAAAACAACAAATTTATATCGCCTAAATCCGGCAACCCGGGTATGAAAGGAGGCGGCCACAAAGGTGGTGGTATGAAGAAAGGGAAGTAACCCGGTTTAAAAAAATTCGTTGTTTCTGGTTGCCACGATTATAAACGTGATCTATCCGGTCGGGGTAAAGTTTCAATGGTAGGTTTATTTAGTGGTGGCACATATTTTCAACCTTACAAGTGCCGCCTGAGGTGGCATTTGTAAGATTGAAAATATGTGCCACCACTACGTACAAAATAACCTACCTGACCACCGTAATTTTCACCGCCTTCCGCTGGTTTCCTGCCTGAAAATCAAGCAGATAGAGCCCTGCCGGAATACCTGCACCCGCCAGGTTCAGTTGCACGGAATGCCTCCCCTGCTCATATTCCGACACAGGGATTTCCATAACGGTCTGGCCGGTAATCGAACGAAGAGCAATACCTGCTGGCATCAACTCCGGCAGACTGAAGGCGACCGTCACCTGATCGGTAGCCAGTGTGGGTTGCACGTCGAGCGTGAGCCCGTTGCCGGGCTCCCAGGTGGAGGAAGCGGTGCCGAATACAGCCACGAGGGTATCCGCCTGGGTAATGGTGAGCCGCGCCTTGTCTGTATTCACATTGGGCGTGATGAGGCTGCCGGAGCGGCTTTCCCAGTGGGAAAAAGGCAAGGTGCTTTTGGCGTTGGCTTCGATGATGTTTTCCATGCCGGCGTAATAGGCGCCCGTCCAGGGAAATTGTTCGATATCGAGCGTATTAAAATCAATTTCGCCGGCGCCGGGTGGTTCCACCAGCAGGGTGACCGGGTAAGGGCCGGTGATCTCGAAACAGGTCGTCATACCGTCGTCGAGCAGGGTGCAGCGCTGACCGATAAAGTCTCGGAGTTTTTTCACATTGATCTTCCAGTCGTTGTACGATCCGCCCCAACGTGTGGCGTGACGTGTCATTTCCGGGTCGATGACGGCTACCATGCTGTCGAGCACGTGTAACATGTTTTCGCAGGTAAACACGGTGTTTTGCAAATCGGCCTGCCGCGAATAATAGAGTTGGCGGAATTCGGCGCTGTGCGACTGTAATCGCCTGAAAATCAGGTCGTGTTTGCCATCCACCCGGATACAAAACGTATCGTTTCCGAAGGTCACGCAGGTATCCGCCATCGCGCCGAAGAAGAAGTCGTTTTGAATGTAATTGGAAATGGCGTCGATGTCGCAGGGAACCGCGTCGGGGTCGGTATTCGGCACACCGGAGTAGTTGATGTAATAATCAAAGGTGGCGTCGTAATCCCAGAGCATGTAGCCCCACTTTTTGTGGTCGCCGGCGGGGTTGTTGCCGCGCCACCAGGCGGTGTTGTAATTGATCCAGTCGGAGGCGACAAAATTGAGTCCGGTAATAAAATAATCACACAGCGAAACGAGGTTGAGTTGATCTTCCACCATGTGGTAATTGGCGGTATCGCTCATGTCGTTTTGCAGGATAAAGTTCTGGAGCGCCCGCCAGTCGTCAAAAGCCTGTTCTCCGCCGTATTCCGCCCAGCTTTCTCCCCAGGTTTCGAGTACCTGGATGTCGTATTTTCCCTGATCGTAATATTCTTCGGTGTAGTCGTGGTCATCGGGGTATTCGCGCAGGCCGTAGACGCCCCAGTATTCGCCGTTGAGAAATACGATCATTCGTTCCGTGGCGCGCACGTCAAGTTTTAGTCCGCCGAGTTTGGCTAAGGCCTGGCAGTATTCGTCGCGGATGTGGGCGCAGCCTTTGTGGGCGGGCAGGAAATTGCCGGGATAGTTATCATCGCCGGAGGCGCGGAGTATAACCCGTTGATATTCATCACGGTCGGAGTAGCCGAACAGTTTTTCTTTCAGGGCATTGGAATAACCCATTTCGTCGCGGCTCACCCAGTCAAGGCTGCGCTGGTCGTTGACCCAGGAGTCTTGCCCGTGTGAATTGAGTTCGCCGTACGAACGTGTGGTCAGCAATTTGTCCGTTCCAAAAAACTCGATGGTGCCGACGGGGCGGATGTCCTTGTTGCCATTGGCCAGTTCCAGCAGGTTATCGGCGGCGACGGAAGCCACGATCAGGGTAAAATCTTCGTTGATAAAATAGGTTTTGAACTGGATTAAACTCGGCAGCACGGCGGGGTCGGGACTGAAGGCCCGCGCTTTCACAACGGTAGTGGCATCGATCTGGAGTGGTGCGTTGTATTCGGCAGATAATTCGGTCGGTTCGGCGCCGTCGGTGGTGTACCGGATCACGGCGCCCGGTTCGGGAGTAGTAATGCTCACGAGTTGGCTCGTGGTATAAAAACCCGCCTCCACGTTCATGTCGGGCCGGCCGGCGAAACGGGTGAACTGGATGGACGTATTGTTAGAAGCGCCCGGGGTGGGGGTGGTACATACCAGCCAGGTGGCGCCGCCGTCGATATTGCGGCAACGCGACTGGTGCACCAGCGTTTTTTCCACTTCCACGGCGTCGGCGATCAGTCCGTTGGGTTGGGTCAGCACGATTTTGTCGTTGCCTTTTGTTTGGGTCAGGCTGAAATTGGTGTGGAAATGACCACCCGCACTTTCGTTTCGTTTGGAGCACCAGACAAGCAGGTAGCCGCCGGCCGGAATCGTGGTACCCGCAGGGAAGGACCATTGGGCCAGTTCCGTATCGTCGTCCGTCAATCCCCAGCCGCTGATGTCGGCGGGACCGGCTGCGGGGTTGTACAGTTCAATCCAGTCTTCGTGTTTGCCGTAGTTGTCGGGAAATTGTTCCCAGTTGGCGGCGGAATACTCGTTCACACGCACTTGCGCCGCAGCGGCAAATGCAATAAAAAGGAAAAGGAAGGTCAGTGTTTTTGTTCGGATCATGACGGATAAGTTTCAGTAAGGTCTGGCGAATGGTCGGTACGCCGGAACCGTTTAAAGGAAATGATTGAATCGTGGAAAGGTCTGAAAATGAACTAAAATTGCCGGGTGCAAAGCCTGATAAGCCAATTCGTGACAATATTTCCCGCGAATCGGTCCGGCGCGCCAAGATACGGGAATAAGCAATTTCCGGTCCGGGCATATATCCGTCGCAGGAATATAAACAATACTCGTTTCCATGTTTTACTTTTGGTCATCGTTTCCACTCACTTGGATTTTTCACTTTCCTTCTACGCCCTCATTCCCTTTCTGACGCTCCTGCAAGCGGTCATTTTTTCCCTGTTGCTGCTCTACCGGGGCTGGCAGGAGGAAAGGCATTCAGACATCCGGCTGGCATTTCTGCTTATTTTATTCGGACTAAGCGGTATCCCGTATATGCTGGGCATGATGGGAATCAATTATTTGTGGGTGGAATGGCCTTTTTATCCCTGGCAGTATTTCGGGTTGGCTGTGCCGCCGTCCATTTACCTGTTTTTACGCAGTTTAGTCAATTCCGATTTTCGATTTGAAACCCGGCAACTCTGGCATTACGCCCCCTATATCGTCAACTTTTTCTATCACCTGCTGGTGGGAATACAAGGCGTCGAATTCGCCAACCGCTGGCAGCAACAAATAGACGGCCCCTGTTACATTTTTGCCCTGACAGAAGCGGTGGAACTGATACAACACGCCCTGTACCTCGTGCTGAGTATTCAGTTGTACCGGCAGTACCGCAACTGGATCGTGAAGGAGTTTTCCAATACGGGGCGGGTAGAATTCGCGTGGTTCCGGGTTTTTTTATTCGTTTTTGGCCTGAAAGTGATCGAAGTCTGGGCCTTTGCCGCTTATTACCTCTTTATCGGAGCGCAGTACGACAAACTCTGGTGGGGACTTTTTTCGGATACGGTGATGACTTATTTCCTCAGTATCTTCAGTTATGCCCAGCCATACGTCCGGGAACTGCACTTTCAGGCCAGCGGGCAAATGTACGGTTCGGGTGGTGCGGCGGTAGTTGCCCCGCCGGAGCCTCTTGGACCAAAACTGGAAGACTGGAAAAAACGGGTTCTCGATTTTTTTGACGCAGAAAAACCTTTTCTGGACCCCGAACTTACACTTTCCGGGCTTGCCGGCAGCATGGGTACCAATTCTTCCGTGCTTTCCCAGGTGATCAATACCGGTTTTGGCAAAAACTTCAATGATTTTGTAAACGGCTACCGTGTTGAAGCCTTTAAACAAAAAATGGCCGCTCCGGAAAACGCACACTTTACCCTGCTGGCCCTGGCTCTCGAATGTGGATTCAACTCAAAAGCCACTTTTAACCGGGCATTCCGCAAACTGACCGGCCATTCTCCCAAAGAATTCATCCGGCGCAAGCGATAAAAATCGAGGTTGGCAGCCTTTTTTGCCGGAGAAGGGTCCTTTATTACCCAATACTTTGTTTCGCAGGTCTCAAATCATCATTTGCAACGCGCAGTTGATCCGGCTGTGGCACTTTTGCCCATCTTTTCACAAAAAAACTGCGGCACATGCAATCTGTCATTCGTATTTTCACTTTTGGGTTGTTTTTGTTTTTAACTTTTAATCGCTGCATCGCTCAGCGCAAACCATTACTACCAGATGGCAATACCCGAACCACCACCCTTGCACTTCAACCGTTTCAGGAACTCCGTTTACGCTGGCTGGGTGGTAAAATCGAGGTGGAATTCGGCGCGGACACGTCAATACTCGAAATCATCGCCGACGAAAATATCCTGCAATTGATCGAAACGGAGAATACGGCCGGAACCCTCCGCATCGAGGTAAAAGGAAACGAACAAAACCGATTGTGGCTGGAAGACGACAAAACAATGATCAAAATAAAAGTGTCCGCCCAGCCGGATCGGATTGAATATCGATGTAATGCCAATGCCAATATGTTGGGGATAAAAACCGATAAACTGTACCTGGAGAAAGACATGAACGGGGATTTGACCCTGAACGGATCGGCAGCAGCGCTGGTCATCGGCAAAACGGGCAATGGCAGCATATTTGCATCGCAACTCCAGGTGAATACGGCCGATGTGCAGTCCGACGGCAACGGCGACCTGCAATTGACCGTCCAACAATTTGAACGCCGGGAGACCTCCGGGAATGGTGTAGTCGGTAATTCAACCGATGCCCCGGCCGATCCGGCAATACCCCTCCAACGGGTTCAGGTGACCCTGTTCAACAATCGTGCACGTAAACAGGAATTTTATGTGACGGGCGAAAACGGCGCCGGCCGCTCCTTCTCCTATGGCCTTTCCCTGGGCGCATACGCCAAACACCGGGAATCTTTGCCCCCCGGAACAAAAGTATACCTGGGCGACCGGTCGGGTCGCCTGCTGGTCACCCTGTCCGAAAAAGATGATCACCGGACAATCGGGTTGTTCGAATAATACACCCGTTCAGCCCCGCTTTTTACCACTTTAAACACTTTCTTTTTCCAAAAAACCGGCGGGCCGGTAATTTCACAGGCATTGTTCAAATTCCTCCCGCTTATGAAGCAAATCATACCGGTCATTTTATTTTCGTGTCAGTTTTTTGTTGCCTCATTTGCCCAAACCTTTATGGAAGTTCCCTTGCTGCCCACTTCCGACGATTCACCCGTCACGTCTGCGATAACGGTGAGTGGGTTGCCGGACAGCATCGGCCCCGATGTATTCGGCGTTGAATCGGTGTGTGTGAGCATTTCCTATACGGAGGTCCGGCACCTGATCCTCACCCTGTACGCGCCGGACGGCACCATGGTTAAACTGGCACACCTGAACGGGCGCGATGCCGACCATTTTGCAAACACCTGTTTCGGGGAGTCGGGGCAATATTTCCCCTGGGCCAGGCCGCCCTATTACGGTGGCTATCAACCCATTATTCCACTGGGTGTGGTCAATAATTATCAAAACCCGAACGGGCAGTGGCGGCTGGTGGTGGAAGAATACCTCGGCGACGACGAAGCGGGAATTCTTGAAAACTGGAGTATTACTTTTGGCAAACACCCCGCAAAAAGGGATACCCTGCTGGAAAGCAGCGACCTGCCCATCCTGGTCATTCAAACCGGCGGGCAATACATTCAGGACGAGCCGAAGGTATCGGCACACCTGGGGGTGATTTCCCGCGAAAAAGGCGCGCGCAACCACCCCGGCGACCCGTTCGACCACTACGACGGCCCTATCGGCATCGAATGGCGGGGCGGCAGTTCCAAATCGTTTTGGCAGTCGTCATTCAGCATGGAAACCCGCGATGCCCATGGGGATGACCTGGATGTTCCGCTGCTCGGGCTACCCGCCGGGGCGGACTGGATCCTGCACGGGCCGTTTACGGATAAAAGTTTGCTGCGCAACGCGCTCACTTTTTCCCTGGCAGCGGAGGCCGGGCCGGCATACGTACCACGCACCCGGTTTTGCGAGTTGGTGCTCGACGGGTCGTACCTCGGCGTGTACACCCTGATTGAAAAAATCAAACGCGACCCGCACCGTGTCGACGTCGCCAAACTCCGGAAATCCGACACCGGAGGTGATGCTCTGACGGGTGGATACATCATCAAAGTGGATCGCACGAGTGCGGACGGCTGGTATTCGCCGTTCCGGCCGGCCGGCGGCGGCAGGGTTTATTTCAATTACGTGTATCCAAAAGCGGAGGATATACAGCCCGAACAAATGGCTTATATTCAGGCATTTGTGGATAGTTTTGAACAGGCCTTGCAGCAGCCGGATTTTTCCGGTCCGGAGGCGGGTTGGCGCCGTTTTGCCGATGAAAACTCGTTTATCGAACATTTCCTGTTCAACGAGGTCAGCAAAAACGTCGACGCGTATCGCCTGAGCGGGTATCTCTATAAACCCAGGGATTCGGACGGTGGAAAATTACACGCCGGTCCGCTGTGGGATTTTAACTTAGCCTGGCGAAATGCCGACTACGCCAATAATGCCTCCCCCGAAGGCTGGACCTTTGACGGCGAGCCGCGTGGGGTGCCGTTCTGGTGGAAAAAATTGCTGTCGGATACCCTGTATGCCGGCAAAATGAAATGCCGCTGGCAACAACTGCGCCGGACCGGTTTGTCGCAACGGCATATTTTTCAAAAGATCGACTCGCTGGCGGGTGTGCTGGACGAGGCGCGGGAAAGACATTTCGACCTCTACCCTATTCTCGGGCGCGGGCTTTGGCCCAACCCGCAGCCGATTGCCAAAACCTATGAGGAAGAAATTGCCAACATGAAATTGTGGATCAGCCGCCGCTTGACCTGGATGGATACGTACTTGCCTGGAAATTGTGATGAAACAACCCAGGCCTGGGCGCCGCCTGCCTGGGTATTATACCCGAACCCGGCGCGGAACACGCTTTATGTTTTTTTGGAAAAAGCGCCCGAAACGGGGGAAAAACTGGCGCTGACGGATCTTTCCGGCCGGATTCTCGCGGAAAAAGAGGGTCCGGGCTTCGAACATACATTTGATATCGGCGAACTCGCGGCAGGGTTTTATTTACTCGTTTACCGGGATGCAGAGGGCCGGGTATTGCGGGCGGACAAGGTGGTAAAAATATGAGGCTCCGGTTTTCACGCAAAGGCGCCAAGGTTTTGCAAAGTCGCAAAAGTTTGATCCTAAATACTTTGCGACTTTGTAAAACCTTGGCGCCCTGGCGTGAAAGAAAAATCCGATCGTGCAGTTCCGGTCCTACTTCTTCAATTCCTTGATTTTTTCCTCCAGTTCCAGTTCGTCGCCCGGTGCATAACCGACGTGTTCGAACACAATATTGCCCGACTGATCAAGCAGCAGGGTAAAAGGTACGGAAGACACATTGGCGGCCTGTTGAAATTCTTTATTCGAATCGACGAGTATGCGGTATTCCCAGCCTTTTTCCTGCACCATAGCGGGAATTTTGGCGGCCGTGCGGGGGTCGTCGACACTCACCGCAATGAGTTCCATATCATAGTTTTTTTTCCAGTCGGCGTAATAATCCTTGATCGCATCCAGTTCTTTTTTGCAGGGCGAGCACCAGGTTGCCCAGAAACTGATCACTGTGATTTTGCCCGACTGGCTGAGCGTCTGCACGTTAAGTGATTGTCCTTCAAGGGTTTTCACGTTGGCGGAAGGCAGAGATTTGTTTTGAGCGAAAGTTGCAACGGCGAGGAAACAGGCCGCCAACGCGAGAAGTGTTTTTTCATTGTCAGAATTTGATTTTGAAAAATGAGAGCAAATCAATGCTCAAAGGTATAAGAAGCAAAGGGAACGGTATTTTGATTAACCAGCCTTTAACGTGTGGCGCCGGGTTGGCACCGGGTCATTGTTCGGCATTGCGCGCCTTTAAAGCGTACCGTGACTGTCGGAACGGGATTCCGGCTTTAAACCCTACGGCACACAAAGCCTTCGCAACTCCGCACTATCTCCGTTGAACACGTTAAAATCTACCCGCTCGTTGATGCCGTTCACGTTGCCCCGGTCGCTGTGTTGCCAAAAATGCCACGGCGTCTCACCCGGCAGGTCTAAATCCGTCACGTAATAGTGTGCAATCCAGATCCGGTATCCTTTAAACGCCTCCTGACCGGCAAAAAAACGTTTGTAGAAGTCTTTGTTGGTATACAGGATGGGTTTGACCTTGTAATATTTTTCCAGCAGGGTCAAAAACTCCTTGGTGTAGCGCTGTATCTGGGTTTTGTTCATACCCCGTGTTTCTTCCACGTCCACCACCGGCGGCAGGTCGCCCGACCGCAGGCGGACGGTATTGACAAACCTGGATGCCTGGTCTTTCGGACTGATGTTCGGAAGAAAATAATGATAGGCGCCGCGTACAATACCCGCGCTGCGTGCATTTCCCCAATTGTTGTCGAACTCGGGGTCTTCCATCCAGGAGCCCTCGGTCGCTTTGATGAAGGCAAAGGAGATCCGGATACCATCCACCTGCATTTTTTTTACACGCGCCCAGTCGACTTTGCTTTGGTAACGGCTTACATCAATTCCGTGTACCTGGTAGCCATGTGGGATACGTATCCCAAAATGTTTGTATTCTTTGTAATGAAGCGGGTATTCGAGCAGGGACAACAGCTTGTAACGCAGCCAGGGGCTGACGATCAAGGCAAGTACAAAAGTTGCAATAAGAACGAACCAGATACGGCGGTTAGGGCCCCTGCGGTCGGCGTAGCCGGGGGGAAATATGACTAGTTTTTGCTGCCAGGACATTTATGACGGTGGACGGTGGACGGTGGACGGTGGACGGTAGACGGTGGACGGTGGACGGTGGACGGTGGACGGTAGACGGTAGACGGTGGACGGTGGACGGTGGACGGTAGACGGTAGACGGTAGACGGTGGACGGGTTATTCGCCTTTGAAGGCCGGTTTTCTTTTTTCCAGAAATGCCGCTACGCCTTCCCGGTAGTCGTGGGTTTGGCCGGCGGCGGTTTGTAATTGGTCTTCGACGCCGAGTTGTGCAGCAAAATCATTGCTGAACGAGCGATTGAGCGCCTGTTTGGTATAAGCCAGACCTTTTGTGGGCATCCCGGCGAGGGTTTCCGCGATCCGGAGACTTTCTTCCTCAAAGGAATCGTCGGGGAAAACTTTCCAGATCATGCCCATCGCCGCCGCTTCCTGGGCGCCGATTTTGTCGGAAAGCATCATCAACGCCGTCGCGCGTTGCAAACCGACTAAGCGCGGCAGGGTCCAGGTGCCGCCGGAATCGGGAATCAGGCCGATTTTGGAAAATGCCTGGGTAAACGTCGCCGAGCCGGCAGCCACCGTGATGTCGCAGGCCAGTGCGATGTTGGCGCCGGCGCCGGCAGCCACTCCATTCACGGCACAGACCACCGGTTTGTCTAAGTTTCTGATTTTCAATACGATTGGGTTGTAGCCCGTCGAAATGATCTCGGTCAGGGAAGGGCCGTTCGGGTCGGTGACTTCCTGGAGGTCCTCGCCCGCACAAAACGCTTTGCCGGTTCCGGTGATATACACGGCCCGAATCGCAGTATCTTTTTCACAGGTGTCCAGCGCTGCCAGTATTTCCTTCCGCATGGAAGCATTCATGGAATTGAATACCTGCGGGCGGTTGAAAGTGATCCGGGCGACGGAATTTTCAATGGAAAATAAAATGTGTTGCATGTGGTAAAGGTTTCAGGGTTTAAAGGTTTAAAGGTTTCAGGGGTCTCGGATTGGCCGCAAATATAACCCTGAAACCCTGAAACCTTTAAACCCTGAAACCTTTAAACCCTCAAGACGCCATTTTCCGGATCCCAGCGACCAGTTTGTCCAGTTCGTCCGTGGTGGTGTAGACATTGGGGGTAACACGTACGCCGTTTACCTTTTCCCAATCGATGGAGGTGGTATGGATTTTCCAATCCGTGAACAGCCGGCCTGCCAGGTCGGCTGATTTTTTTCCTTCGAAACCAAAATTGCCGATCGCGCAGCCCCAATCCGGGTGCAGGGAAGTAAAAAACCGGATACCCGGCAGGTCACGGACCTGTTCCATCCAGTAATTTTTCAGGTAATGCAGGCGTTGTTGTTTGCGATGGGTGCCGATAAAATTATGCAGGTCCAGTGAGTAGCCGATGGCCATTTCCGTCGGAAAACTCCGGGTGCCCAGCGTCTCGAATTTCCGGATGTTCTCTCCATCCGGCTTGTCATTGCTCAATAAGGGCCAAATCCCGGGAATTTTTTCCTTTTTGATCCACATCAAACCACTGCCAAAGGGGCCGCACAGCCACTTGTGCAAGCTGGTGCTCCAATAATCACATCCCAGGTCGGGTATTTTGTAGTCGAGCAGGGCAAAAGAATGGGCGCCGTCCACCAATACTTCGATGCCGCGTTCGTGCGCCCGGTCGGCAATCTTGCGCACCGGCAGTATCTGGCCGTTCCAGTTGATGATGTGGGTCAGGTGCACCACCTTCGTTTTTTCAGAAAACCGGGAGACGAAGGCATTGGCTAAGTAGTTTTCATCTTCGGAAGGCAGGTCTAAATCTACCCAGACGAGCCGGATACCGTCTCTTTTTTCGCGCTGTCGCCAGGCATTGATCATGTTGGGGTAATCGTATTTTGAAAGCACCACTTCATCGCCGGCTTTCAGATCCAGTCCGAAAATGATGGTATTAAGCGCTTCCGTGGAATTTCGGTTGATGGCAATTTCATCATGGCTCACGCCGGCCAGTTTGGCCAGGTTGTAGCGCAGGGGTTCGCGGTCGTCGTCGAGGATACGCCACATATAATACGAGGGAGCCTCGCAACACATGCGGTTGTAATAATCCAGGGCGTCCATTGTGGCGCGGGGCGCGGGACTCACCCCGCCGTTATTGAGGTTGATCACATTGGGGCTTGCCGCAAAAGCGCTGCGAATTTGCCGCCAGAAGTCGTCTTCCGGCGTTTGCGGGTCGGGTTGGAAAGGGCGGGGTTTGGGCATCGGAAAGGCATCGGCAAAGTTTTGATGCAGGGCAAGGCTGCCGAGCACCGTTGCCGTCCGGCGGATAAAACTGCGGCGGTTGGTCATGTCATTGGTTTCGTTATTAGTTGTTTGATTTTTTCTCTTGCCGGTTAAATATTTCATAACGGCATGTGACCATTTCCCTTTTTTGCGTTTACTATCTGTAATTTTAACCAAACACTATCCCGCATGAAAAAGGCGATTTTTCTTTCTCTTGTATTTGCACTGGTCTCCATTGCAAATGTATGGGCACAAACCGAGGCCCAACCTACGCAAACGACCAAACCCACCAAAGACAATACGGAAAAAATAAACCATGCGGAAGAAAAATCCGGCGGTTCCGCCTTTAGCGGTCAGGGAAAAGGTGGCGACAAAGACGTAGTGGAAAAAAGGGAGAAAAACAAAGACAAGGCCAAAAAGAAAGGCAAAAAGGCGAAAAAAGCCAAAAAAGAAAAGAAAAAGGCCAAAAAGGAAAAATCAGCGGGCGCCGGCAAAAAAAAGAGACACGGGCATGACGACCAGTCCGGCGATGATGACCAAAAAGGACAAAGCACCAAACCGCAACCCGACCCCAATTCCCAAAAACCGACACAACGGCCCCAGACGGGCGGTGTAAAAAATCCGAAGGATACCCAGCCGAAGCCGAAAACATCCGGCGGCAATAAATAATATAGTTCCCAATACCTGACATACCATGAGAACAATGCCCCGCGTTCCCGAGTCATCGGGGCGCGGGGTGCTGTTTTCAGGCCAGTTCCATTTCGATCTGCCGGCGCAAAACATCCACCGCCACAATTCGTATGCGGACGCGGTCGCCCATTTTGAACTGCCGTTTGTACCGTTTGCCGGTAGCGCGCAGGTTGCCTTCTTCCAGCATATACGTATCGTCTAAGTATTTGAATTCGACCAAACCTTCCGCTTTTGAGCCGGCGAGTTCCACAAAAAAGCCGCGATCGATCATGCCGCTGATGATGCCGTCAAATTCGTCGCCGATGTGCCGGCGCATCAGTTCCGCCTGTTTGAATTTTATACTTTCCCGTTCGGCATCGGCCGCTTTTTTCTCCTGGGTGCTCACGTGTTTGCACTGTTCTTCCAGTTTGGTTTTATCCACCCGGTAGGTTTTTCCGTCGAGGTTGCGGTCGAGCAGGCGGTGCGCCAGAACGTCCGAATACCGGCGAATCGGCGACGTAAAGTGGGAATAGTGGGTGTAACCCAGCCCGTAGTGGCCGATATTTTGGGTGGAATAAACGGCTTTGGCCATGGTCCGGATCGCGAGGGGTTCGAGCAGTTTCAAACGTTCGTTTTTCCGGGCGGCATGCATCAGGTCGTTGAGTGATTTTGCCAATTGTTTCGGGGTGTCTAATTTCATGGGGTAGCCGAGTTCGGCGGCAAAACGCGAGAATTCCGCCACTTTTGCCATATCCGGCAAGTCGTGAACGCGATAAATAAAGGGTATTTCCTGCTGGTTTTCCCCTTTTCCGTCGATGTAAAACGCCACTTCTTTATTCGCCAGCAGCATAAAATCTTCGATGAGCAGGTGGGCGTCTTTGCGCTCCTTTACGTATGCTTCTATCGGCGCCCCGTCGGCATCGAGGAGAAACCGCACTTCTTCGGTTTCAAATCCGATCGAGCCGTTTTTTTCCCGCTCTTTGCGCATTTGTTTGGCTAAACGGTCGAGTGTTTTCAGGGCCTGTTCGAGTTCCGGAAAAATAGTCAGTTGTTTCAGCGCATCTTCCGGTTCGCTGGCCGAATGGATCACCGTTTTGCCAAACCAGCGGCCGGTGACTTTTCCTTTCGGATCAAAGGTAAAAACCGCGGAAAAAGTCAGTCGGTCCTGGTGCGGTACTAAGGAACACAGGTTATTGGACAATTTTTCGGGCAACATGGGATTCACGCGGTCCACGAGGTAAACTGAGGTGCTGCGTTGGTAGGCTTCCTTGTCGAGGTTGGAGTCGGGTTTGAGGTAATGCGTCACGTCGGCGATGTGTACGCCGATCTCCAGGTTGCCGTTTTCGAGGGTCCGGAAACTGAGCGCATCGTCAAAGTCTTTTGCATCCTCGGGGTCGATGGTAAAGGTCAGCACTTCGCGGAAGTCGCGGCGGCGGGCAATTTCCTGCGGGGAAATAACTTCCGGAATACGCGCGGCTTCGGCTTCGGCTTCTTCGGAGTGCGACAATTCGAAACCCTGATTGATCAATATCTTCTTCATTTCGAAGTCGTTGCCGCCGATTTCTCCCAAAGTCTGGGTCACCTTGCCGATGGGCACCCGGCCTTTACCTTCCTGCCAGTCGGTTACACGTACCACTACTTTGTCGCCGTCGCGGGCGTCGCCGCAGGCATCGAGGTGTACGTAAATATCAACCGGCATGTTGGGATTGTCGGGCAAAAACATGGCGTATTTGCGCCCTTTCCGCAGGGTACCGATAAAAAACTCGTTGGCGCGTTTCAAAACGGCCACAATTTCCCCTTCCGGTTTGCGCAGCGGTTGCCCGCCTTTGCGGCGTGGCGGCGCGCTGAACATCAAAACCCGAACGGTATCGCCGTTTAATGCGCCGTTGACATATTTGGGCGGCACGTAGACGTCGGAATCCTGAAGTTCGCTAACGATGTATGCGGCTCCCGAGCGGGTCATATCCACCCGGCCTTCTATAAATTTCCGGCCCGAAGGCAATCGGTCGAAGGTGGAGGGCCGGCGGTCCGCGGCAGAGGGCGGCGGAACGGAAGTTTTAACCGGGGTTGAGATGGCTGCCGGCACTTCCTCGTCGGTAGTCAGTTTGTGCAGGGCAATACCGAATTTGTTTTCCGAAAATTCGGCCACGGAACCCGCAATCACTAACTGGCCCAGGGCGTGTTCCGCAGAGTCCTTATTATTGATGACCCGGAGTTGGTCGGTGATCTGGCGGGCAGAAAAATGTTTTTTGGGATGGGTGAGCAGGAATTTCAGAATTTCGATTTGCAGGTTTTGGGCGCTCAACTTTTTGCCGCCGCTTTTTTTCTTTTTGGTCATGATTGAATTGGTGAAAACTTCGTTTCCCTGACAAAGAAATCAAGTTTTCACGGATTAAGTGATTGAAAATGAAAAAATGAGTTGAATATCAAGGGATATCCAAAATTTTGATAACACGTTTAAAACCCGCATTCCGGGTAAAAAGTTGCAGCCCCGACCGGCCGGGTATGCGGCTTTTGGGAATCTTTAACCAAGCGCCCCACAACTCGATCCGGCGATTCTCCGTTTCTTTGTGCAAAAGAACGAGACAAACGATGAAAAAACTATTGTTCGCCCTGATTGCCCTTTTTTCATTCACCGCACTGCCCGCCCAGCAGCCCAAACCAGCAGCGCCTGAAAAAAGTGATCCCCAGGCGAAAAAGATATTAGACAAGATTCGCAAAAAATACGAAGGATACAAAACGCTGGAGGCGGCCTTTTCACTCGCCATCGAAGTGCCGGGGCAGGATAAAGAAACGCAAAAAGGCACCATCGCTCAGGATGATAAAAAATTTCGCCTTGAAATGGATCAGCAGGTGATCGTCAGCGACGGCACCACCACCTGGGTTTACCTGAAAAAAAACAACGAGGTACAAATCAACGATGCCGACCCGAACGACACGGAAAACGGCTTTCTGACGCCGAAAGATTTGCTCAAACGGTATCAAAAGGGCGATTACCTGTACTCCGTCACCGAAAAAACCACCGAAAACGGCAAGGTACTCACCCAGATTGAGTTCAAACCGACCGATAAAAATTCGGAATACTCGAAACTCCGGATCAGCATCGATGAAAAAGCAGGGGCCATTCAGAATATCAAAGCCTTTGGCAAAGACGGATCACGTTACACCTTCAGCATCAGCAAACTGACTCCGAACAAACAATTCGCCGCCGACCATTTTACTTTCAACACCAAAAATTATCCCGGTGTAAAAGTGGAAGACCTGCGCCTGTAGACGGATTCGTTTAATGCACTGCTACCGGAAATACACGTACATTTTTTTCCGACTGAATCTGTAGCCGGTAAAGGCCCGCCGGCAAACCCGTCCCTTCGAAGGAAAACCGGTTGGCGCCGGGAAGCACCTCCGTTAAAGTTGTTTTGATCAGTTTGCCCTGCATGTCGAAAAGTTTGATATTCAATGTGTTGCGGCCAGGGCTTTTGTACAATATGTCAAAATTACCGTCGGAAGGATTGGGCTGGATACGAATATCTGCCAGTTCATCGCCGGGCAAAGCGGCTCCTGTCGTGGTAACGGCAAAAGCCAGCGTTTTGGAAGCCGTTCCGCAAAAATTGGTTACCGTCAGTTTTGCGGTATACGTTCCGGGGGCGGCATACACGTGCACCGGCACCGGGTCCGTACTCACCTGCCCGTCGCCAAAACTCCAGTGATAAAACTGCCCCTGAAAACTGTTGTTGACAAAGGTTACACTCAAACCGTTGGGTTGTACGTCAAAATTGGCCATCGGGTCGTCCAGGACCTGGAGCGGCTGTGCCAGCGTGTCGGACCCGACCGTATTGGATACGATCAAGCGGATCGATTTGTTTCCGGCTGTCAGGAATTTGACCTGGTGCGGCCCCGGACCGACAGCGGACGGCGGTTGTGCCGTGATGCCGAAAAACCAGTCGTAGTTGGTAAAATTGCCTCCCGACGGCGTTGCCTGTAAAGTCGCGGTTTCATCCTGGCAAATCGTATCGGCAGAAGAGGTGAATATTGCAAACGGCTGGCTCAGGTCGTATTTGGCAATGCCGATATTATCTAAGTAAGTGTTATTGCCGGCATCGCTTGTTCCCACAAAACGGAAAATGATTTTTTGGCCGGCAAACTGGTTGAGGCTGACGGCTTCCGTTCGCCAGTCGGTGGCTTCATTTGGAACAAAAGAGAAGCCGGAGGGGTCGGTTGTACCGAGTTCATGGCCCGTTTTTTCCCAGATCACCACCGGTTGGGCGTTGAGGTTGCAGGCGGGGTAAACCTCCACCCGCAGTTGTTCCTTCAGGGTGTCTCTCGGGGCGTGGGCTACCTGGAAAGTAAGGCCGGGGTTCTGAACTCCCGTTCAAATCCACCGGGATCATATCGAGATAGTCTTCCACATCGGCTCCGAAGTAAAAAAGAATACAGCGCCATGGCGCGGGTGGGCTAGCCGTCCGATCCGGTAACGTTTTGTGTTGTTTTCAGCCAGGTCAGGGTACCGTCGGGAGGCGGAATACGCCATCCGAACGGGGGAAAGTCGAAGCCTTCAAAACCTTCGGTCATATATCCTTTTACGGGTTGCGCCACAGCGGGAAACGACACCCGCAAAGTATCGTTGAAAAAGGCGTCTTCGGGTGCATACGTGGACCATATTTTGAGGTTAATCCATTCATTTTCAGCAATCAGGATGGGGTTTTGGAATGTAAATCCGAGCATTCCGCCCGGACTGATCGCCGGGACGGATTGAGACACAAGCGGTTTGTCATTCACCTGGTAATGCAACATGGCGCCTGCAACGGTGTTTGTGCCTTCGTTGTGCAACTGAACGGTTACCGGCAATAAAAACGGCGCGCAGCCGAAAGTCGGTTCGCCGTCGGGAGAGGTCAGTTCCCGCAGGCCGAGGTCATCGGGTTGCTGGCAGTTTTTCAGTTCACCCGGCCACTGAAGGGCGATGGCCCGGCGCCCTGCCAGCCCGTTGCTGTTTCGCGCACGCACCGACACCCATTTTTCGGTTCCGCCGTTTTGAATGGGGAAGGTGAAGGTATTGCTGGCCGTGGTGCCCGTAATTTCCATGTATTTACCACCCAGTAAATAAATATCACTCGGCAAGGTGTCTTTGGCCGGCGTCCAGCTGAGGGTCATGGAATGGGGGCATACTTTTTCAACCTGAATATTTTCCGGTACGGGGCTGATACTCAAGGGATAATCGCTGGCATGGCTCGACAAACTGCGCTGGACCAGGAGGCGTACCCGCCCGCTGACCACATCGGGCACCTGCCAGTCGAACATACGCTGGTCTCCGGCGACGTCAGCGATCTGTTGCCAGCTGAACCCGTCGTCCGTGGAATAACGCAGCGAAAAAATACCCTGATTTCCAAAAGCATCCCAGTGAATACGCTCCACTTCTCCGGGCACAAAACCTTCCCCGCCAACGGGATAGGTCAGTCGTACATCGTCGGTCAGAAACTCCCAGACCAGGACGTACGGTTGCGGCCCGAACGGTACGGCCGTTCCCTTCACTACGACGGAATACAAACCGGCGGCAGGGTTGTCGATCGATACCTGCTCCATATTATTCAGGGAATCCCGCCCCTTTCCCGCCGGCAGGTTGAGGAGCAGGGGGTTGGGAGTCGGGTCGAGTTTCCAGGGCAGGTTTTGCACACCCGACGGAGACAACACTTTGATATCCAGGTCATTTAGCAGCGATTTGGAGGCATTTACCGAGGCCGGCGGGTCGGCCCAGCAGATCATGATCCGGGCCTGGCGAACCCCCTGGGGTATTTGCAGGGTATGGACCGTTTCGCCGCCCTGGTCGGTTTGTTGCTGGAGCCAGTTGTTTTGTTCCAGCAGCCGGAAAGCCCGCCAGGCATTGACATGCCCCCATCCGTAGATAAAATCGGGGCCAGTATTGCCGAGGTCATTGGCGGTATTGAGCAGGGCGGCTTTTAAAAGAACCGATTCGGGCTGCTGGCCGTTGTGGGCGGATTGGTATGCCTGGGTGAGTTGGGCCAGCACTCCGGCAATTCCCGGCGCTGCCGCCGAGGTGCCGCCAAAAATGAAATACGCGTTGTTGTGGTCCGTGGACTCCTGGTCGTTCCCGTTGGCCGAAATATCCGGTTTGAGTCGCCCGTCGTAAGCAGGCCCGCGGCTGGAGTTACTGACGATAATGCCATCTGCGGTAACATTGGCTGCAACGATGGCATTTTTGGCCATTTTATGGCCGCCGGTGATATTGCCCCATTGATTTCCGGCGCCGTAACTGAGGCAATTGCTGATATTGTTGGAATTCCCGGCCGAAAAAACGTGCAGGAGTGCGGGGTGTTCAAATAACTGTTGGTCAACGGTTTGTGTGGCTATGGTATACCCGACGTTGCACCCGTTTGAATAGGAGGTATTGGTGATCGTTACGTTTTCATTCAAATGCAAGGCAAGAGTCTGGTCCTGAAATTCTGGGGAATACCGGATGGTGTAAATATTGGCTCCGGGGGCCATTCCCCGGGCGACGGGGTTGAGGTTGCCGGCGCCGCCCAGGATTCCCGCTACCCCGTCGGCGTGTATGCCGTCGGCCCCGAATTCCGAATAATCGCGCTGACGGCCCCGGAAGTCGATGTGCGGGCCGAGCGGGCCGTCGTCGCGAACGAGTACATTGACACCGGCGCCGTTGAGTTTTAAACCCGAAGGATGGGCGTTATCGAGCAAGTTGGAGCGATGCAGGGCCCTGCCGCGGGTGTCGTCGGGTTCTCCGGGGGGAGGTGTCAGTTCCATCAACTGGACCCAGGGTTGCGCAGCGAGTTTTTCCAGTTCGCCGGCCGGCAATCGCAATTGCAAAAAGCCGTTTTGGTTGCCTTCCTGCAAAACGGTAAACCCGAGATCGCGGCAGCGTTCGGCTCCCCGGGATATGCCGACCTGCGGGTACACCTGAATATTAATATCCAGCAGGTGGCCGTGCACCGCCCAGTCGCCGAAAGGGCGTTCCCGAAGGCTGTTGGCCATTTTCCATTCGGGTTTTACGGGTACAAGGCTGCGGGGATGGAGTATGTCCAGTTGGCGGAGGTCAAAATTTTCGGGCAGGGCGACGAGGTAAACGCCAAAATGGACGTAGGAGATAAACACAACACCGGCCTTTTCCGGCACAGCCCTTGCTTCTGCCGTGGGAATTTGGTAACATTGCAGGTAACGAATCACGTAGCCGTTCAGTACCTCATCTTCGGATGTGGGAGAAGCGGACCGCAGGCCTGAAAAGTTTTCAGGAAAAAATTCGGTACCAAAATTGAACTGAACAGGATAGGTCTGTTGTGCGGATACCGGCAGACAGGATGCCAATGCGAGCAAAAGCGCGTAGCATAATTTCATTTTTGAGATGGCGGTTTAATCGAAAAAACAGATTAGCAGGTAGATGAATAAGAGTCTTATGGAGAAATGGCGCAACCATATGACCACCCATGCGTTTTTAGCAGCCGCATTGGTGTCAAATGTAGCATTCTCTAAAAGAAACCGCGGAATTTTGTGCCGCTATGTAATCAGGTATGCTAAAATCCGCCAAATAACGCTCAACACACGCAACTAATTTATGATAAGTCCGATAGTCTGGATCTTGTTTATCGCCCTGGTATTTGTGCTTATGGCCGTCGACCTCGGGGTGTTTAACAAAAGTGCCCACAATCCGAGCGCCAGGGAAGCGATCTTCAGCACGATCGGCTGGGTGTTGCTGGCCATCGGATTTAATGTTTTTATTTACTACGCTTACGAAAATCAGTGGCAGGGGCTCGGCACCTACATACACGAGCCGATGGACGGCAAGGAAGCCGCGTTGAAGTTTTTTACCGGTTACCTGCTGGAAGAATCGCTGAGTATCGACAACCTGTTTGTAATGGCGCTGGTGTTCACCAAATTCCGGGTGCCCAAAAAATATCAGCACCGCATCCTGTTTTGGGGTATACTCGGCGTACTGGTTTTTCGCGGCATTCTGATCGGTTTGGGCATCGCCCTGGTGCATCAATTTACCTGGTTGTTTTATTTTTTCGGCGCCCTGCTGGTGTATTCCGCCTATAAAATGCTGACCCACCACGATGCCGAGGAAGAAGACCTGCACAAACGGACGATCGTTCGTTTTATCCACAAATTTTACCCCGTCAGCCGGAGTTATGACGGCGGGCATTTTTTTACCATAGAAGACGGGCGTAAAGCGGTAACCCCCATGTTTGTGGCGCTGATGGTGATCGAAACCACCGATATTTTATTTGCATTCGACTCCGTTCCTGCGGTATTTTCCATAACAACCGACCCGTTTTTGGTCTTTTCTTCCAATATATTTGCCATTATGGGGCTGCGTTCGCTCTATTTTGTGCTGGCCAACGTACTCGACCGTTTTGAACATTTGCGCTTCAGCCTGATCGCGATCCTGTGTTTTATCGGCATCAAAATGGTGTTGATCCCGATGAAAATCCATATCCCGATCGGTTGGTCGCTGGGCGCCATCGGCGTGATGCTGCTGGCGGGTGTGGTGGTTTCATTAGTCCGGAAAAAAGAACCCGAAGAAGTGGCGGAAGAAGTGCACGAAGGATAGGAATTCCTGCCGTTTTTAGTATATTTGACCGTTGAAACAAATATACCCGCCATGAAATCTCCGTTTCCCGGCATGGACCCTTATCTCGAAGGGTTTTTATGGCCCGATGTACACAACCGGTTGGCCGGTGTCATCTCGGAATTGCTTGCCCCGCGCATCGCGCCGAAGTATGTAGCGCGTATTGAACTTTACACCGTAAACGACACCTCCCCGGAATCGGAAATCGGAATCATGTATCCTGATGTGGAGGTATTTTTACGTCACGACGAAGCGGACGAACCCGAAGTAATGTATGAGCGTGACACCGGAACCACCACGCCGAATATCATTATTCCTTCCAACATGAGCGTTCCGGTGCGGATACCCGTGGTGGGAATCAGGGATACGGCGAAAAACCGCCTGATCACCGCGATAGAAATCCTTTCCCCGGTGAATAAGAAGCAACCCGGGCTTGTTCCGTACCGGGAAAAACGGGCGAAATTGCACCAGATGGGTGTACATCTGCTTGAGATCGACCTGTTGCGACGCGGTATTCGCCCTTTTATCCACCCGATGTTGCCTCCTTCGCATTACGTCATGATGCTCCTGCGCGCGGGCACACACAATACGGAAGCATGGACAATACAAGTGCAGGATGTCTTGCCGGTATTGCCCGTTCCCCTTGCTGCGCCCGACCTGGATGTGCCGCTCGATTTAAAAACC
Source organism: Lewinellaceae bacterium (assembly GCA_016713985.1). Lineage (GTDB taxonomy): Bacteria > Bacteroidota > Bacteroidia > Chitinophagales > Saprospiraceae > M3007. The sequence goes on from JADJOD010000007.1 coordinate 255,990, forward strand.
GCTCTGGATATTATTTACGAGCGAAGCATGTATCAACTTTCCATCGACTACCGGAAAGACCCGCCGCCACCTGCGTTCGATGACGCGGAAAAGGTGTGGATGCAGGGCATACTTTCGGAAGCGGCGCCTCCTCGTGCATAAACCGGATCATCCGCAGGGCTGCAAAAAACCGCCGTTCACAAAATTTAACAGGTGAATCTCTTGACATTATGGAGTTTGGGTTTATTTTTGTACCTGCGAAGTGAAAGTTTACGGCGATTCTGACACCTCAGGCCGGCTTTTGCAGAACATTGTCAAACACCTTTTTCACCTTCTTCTTCAGAACCCTTCCCGGCAGCACCGGGAAATAGCGGAAGAACAAAACCAAAATCAACTTTTGCCATGAGACACTGGGAAAAGATTAAAAAAGATCCACGCCGCTCGGACGAACGCGAACTCCAGTCGCACGACCACAAAAAGAAAAAACTCAAACCAGTAGAAAAATCTAAATACCGCCTGAAAGGTTATGAAGAAATAGAAGAAGAATAACATCATTTCCGATCCATATACCACAGAGGCGAAGGGTTGCTCCCTTCGCCTTTTTTATTTATTACAACACGGTCATCGGCAACTCCAGCGTACGCCGCAAATAATACTCGGCGTTTTCCTTCACCACCACATCCAATGGAAGATACTGATTTTGAGGCATTTCCTTCTTCATGATCAGGCTGTTGACGATAGCCAGGATGCCGAGATAACCCTGGTGCCAGGCGTTTTGATTGATGAGAAACCGGATTTTGTTCTCGTTCAGCAAGGCAAGGTTGGGCTCAATCAGGTCGAAACCGACGATTTTTACCCGTTCCAGGCTTCCCGGCTCCAGGGCGGCAGCCAGTTTGTAAGCACGCGAATTCGTGACGAAAAAGCCGTTGAGTCTCGGATAGCGGTGGAATAAATCGCCGAGCCAGGCACGCAAGGCCGGGGTGTTGTCAAAATCCTCGAATGATTCGGCGTGTATTTCCACCGATTTGTGTTCCTGGTGGTTGAAAAAATCCTTGAATCCCCGCTCTTTATCCTGAAGGTGGCGCGCGTTTGACACTTCCTTATCGAGGTTGAGCAGCAGGGCATGGTCGCCGTCGTTGAGTCCGAAATTGAGCAACCGCCCGGCCAGTACGCCGCTTTGGTACGAATCCTGACCGATGTAACACAGCGCGTCCGTGCCTTCGATGTTGGTGTTAATCATTACTTTGGGGATGCCGAGCCGCGAAGTTTCCGCGATCAGGTATTCGGATTCGTGGAGGAACAGGGGTGCGAACAGTATTGCGCCGGGCTGGGTTTTCAGTACATTTTTTACCGTTTCCAGGAATGCTGCGGGGTCGAACAGGTGAAAAAAATGAAAATCGACGGCCGACGCCGTAATGCCGCACGGCTTCCGCCGCGCGTTCGATGCCCTCTTTCGGTTGCGCCCAGTACGGGTCGCCCGTGAAGTCCGGCAAAATAACGGCAATACGAAGTACTTTCCGGTTGTTGGCCAGCGAACGCGCCATGAGATTGGGTTCGTAGCCCATTTCCTCCATCACCTGCAATATGCGCTCGCGGACATCGGGGGCTACGTTGCCGCGTTCGTGCAACACGCGATCAACTGTTCCGGATGACACCCCTGCCTGTTCGGCAATGTCTTTGATGCGGGGTCGCTGGCTCATAAAAGTTCGGTTCGGTCGCTTATAAAGTTCACTCGTAAATTTATTTCACACAAAGGTTTCGCAAGGAGCAAAGTGGTAAAAATCAAATTTTGTGTCTTTGCGTGAAGTCTTTGCGCCTTGGCGTGGTAAATACCTCCTCGCGTGAAACCCCATTCCAATTACGCCCTCAAAAGTCGGAACGATTTTTAAACTGTGTACGCACACAGTGAAAAAAAATTTCACCGTGTGCGCACACGGTTTAAAAATTAGCCTTTACATTTGGGTCATCATTCCAAAGCCAATCCTGTTCAACAGCGCCATACACATCCGTTCATAAGCGAGTCAACCATGAAAGTGAAAGAGAAACCCGCCCCAGGCTACCTGAAATATGAACTGAAAACCTTTGAAAAACTGCCCGTCAAAATCTGGGACGACGCCGTGGATGCCTCCCGGCACGTTGCACGTTCGATCGCCTTAGCCATCCGGCAACGCCAGCAGGAAGGGGAAAAAATAGTACTCGGCCTTGCCACCGGCATGCCCCCCCATCAAAGTGTATGAAGAACTGGTGCGTATGCACAAGGAAGAGGGTTTGAGTTTTCAAAACGTCGTCACTTTTAACCTCGACGAATATTACCCCATGACCAAGGAAGCGCAACAGAGTTACTGGCGCTTTATGCACGAATACCTGTTCGACCACGTCGACATCATCCCGGAGCACATCCACATCCCGGACGGCACCATTTCCATGGAAAAGGTGGCCGAATATTGCGAACGTTATGAAAAACTGATCGATCTCGCCGGAGGTATCGACATCCAGTTGCTCGGCATAGGCCGCACGGGGCACATCGGCTTTAACGAACCCGGCGCCTGGGAAACCTCCCTGACAAGAATGGTGCGCCTCGACCACCTGACCCGCCACGACGCCATGCGGGATTTTCAGGGTGAAGACGACGTGCCTTACCGCGCGATCACGATGGGTGTGGGCAGTATTTTTAAAGCCCGCACCGTGTACCTGATGGCCTGGGGGCAACACAAAGCAAGCATCATTCAGCAGGCCATCGAAGGCGAGATCAGCAATTCCGTACCCGCTTCTTTCCTGCAAAAACACCCGAACGTAAAGGTGGTGCTGGATAAAAGCGCCGCCGAAGACCTGACCAAAATGAAATCGCCCTGGCTGGCGGGCATCTGCAACTGGTCGGAAGACCTGATCTGCAAGGCCGTCGTCTGGCTCTCCCAAACCACGGGCAAACCCATTCTCAAACTCACCGACGAAGATTATAACGAACACGGACTCAGCGACTTGATCATCGAACAGGCCAATTCCTACGAACTCAATATTCGCATTTTTAACCGCCTCCAGCACACCATCAGCGGCTGGCCGGGCGGCAAACCCAACGCCGACGATACCAACCGCCCCGAACGCGCCAAACCCGCCAAAAAACGGGTCATCATTTTCAGTCCACATCCCGACGACGACGTGATCTCGATGGGTGGCACCTTCCAGCGCTTGGTCGATCAGGGGCATGAGGTACACGTGGCGTACCAGACTTCCGGCAACATCGCCGTGCACGATTGGGATGCCCTGCGATACGCCGAATTTATGCTCGAATTTGCTGAAAATCAGCATACGCTGAGCGATGAGGAGCGGAAAATGTACCAAAAAATCATCAAATTCCTGCAAAAAGGACTCCGGCGAGCCGATATTCCGGAAGTGCGCAGTATTAAAGGGCTGATTCGCCGGGGAGAAGCGCGGGCAGGCGCCCGTTTCACCGGCATCGACGACGCGCATATCCACTTCCTC
>JADJOD010000008.1 GCA_016713985.1 Lewinellaceae bacterium
AGATGAAAACGATCAAAGGCCCCGCCATTTTTCTGGCGCAGTTTATGGGAGATAAAGCCCCGTTCAATTCCCTCGAAAGCATTTGCAAATGGGCCGCTTCGCTCGGCTACGTGGGGGTGCAGATACCGACCTGGGACGACCGCCTGATCGACCTCGACAAAGCCGCTGAAAGTAAAACGTACTGCGACGACCTCAAGGGGCGTATCGAAGCCTGCGGCGTGCAGATCACCGAATTGAGTACCCACCTGCAAGGCCAATTGGTGGCCGTTCACCCGGCTTACGACCTCATGTTCGACGCCTTCGCGCCCGCCAAACTGCACGGCAACCCCAAAGCGCGCACCGAATGGGCCATCCGGACCCTGAAAAACGCCGCCAAAGCCAGCCGTAACCTCGGCCTGGACGCACACGTCACCTTCTCGGGTGCACTCATCTGGCACACCGTTTATCCCTGGCCGCAGCGCCCGGCCGGACTCGTGGAAGCCGGTTTTAAGGAACTGGCCACACGCTGGTTGCCTATTCTCAACGCTTTCGACGAAGCGGGAGTTGATCTTTGTTATGAAATTCACCCCGGCGAAGACCTGCACGACGGCGCCACTTTCGAACGTTTCCTGGCCGCCACCGGAAATCACCCGCGCTGCAATATCCTCTACGATCCATCTCATTTTGTTTTGCAACAACTTGATTATCTGCAATATATCGACTTTTACCACGAGCGGATCAAAATGTTCCACGTCAAAGATGCCGAGTTTAACCCGACCGGAAAAAGTGGTGTCTACGGCGGTTATCAAGGCTGGATCGACCGGCCCGGACGTTTCCGTTCGCTTGGCGACGGGCAAGTGGATTTGCCTCCATTTTCTCAAACTTGCTCAATATAACTACGAAGGCTGGGCTGTGCTGGAATGGGAGTGCTGCATCAAAGACGCCGAACAGGGCGCCAGCGAGGGGGCGCCGTTTATCGCCGACCATATCATAAAAGTCACCGAACGGGCCTTCGACGATTTTGCCGGCGCCGACATCGACGAAGACCTGCTGCGCAAAATCATCGGTTTATAAAACGCTGACGCGAGGCTTCGCCTCGTGGAGCAACGCCCAAATCTCAACTGCGCTGACGCGAGGCTTCGCCCTTATCCTGTCCCATAAAAATGCCGAAATCCGTAATGTTTTTTGAGTATTCAAAAAATCATATAGGTAAAGCAATAGAAAACAAACAATACTCAAATTTTCCACCCTAATTCTGATTGGCCGAGGCAATTGAGATTAATTTCATTCCAATCCGCAATATTTTGATAATCAATAATTTAAAGTAAAAAATTGCGCTCGGATTTTATGGGACAGGATTAGGGGCTAAGCAGCGCGCCAGCGACAACTGTACGGCGGACTTCCAAGTCCGCCGATACGCCGCGCGCGACGGATTTGGAAATCCGTCATACAAGAGCGGTATTTACACGGCGGCGTGAGCGCCAAGCCGCGCGCCAGCGACAACTGTACGGCGGACTTCCAAGTCCGCCGATACGCCGCGCGCGACGGATTTGGAAATCCGTCATACAAGAGCGGTCGTTACACGCGAGGATAAGCGCCAAGGCGCGGCAGCGCCAACTGTACGGCGGACTTCCGAGACCGCCGATACGCCACGCGCGACGGATTGGAAATCCGTCGTCGGGCAAGAGCGGTCGTTACACGCGAGGATAAGCGCCAAGCCGCGCGCCAGCGACAACTGTACGGCGGACTTCCAAGTCCGCCGACAAGCCGCGCGACGGATTTGGAAACCGTCAAGCATGGTCGTTACACGCAGGATAAGCCAAGCCGCGCGCCAGCGACAACTGTACGGCGGACTTCCAAGTCCGCCGATACGCCGCGCGCGACGGATTTGGAAATCCGTCATACAAGAGCGGTCGTTACACGCGAGGATAAGCGCCAAGCCGCGCGCCAGCGACAAAACTGTACGGCGGACTTCCAAGTCCGCCGATACGCCGCGCGCGACGGATTTGGAAATCCGTCGTACAAGAGCGGTCGTTACACGCGAGGATAAGCGCCAAGCAGCGCGCCAGCGACAACTGTACGGCGGACTTCCAAGTCCGCCGATACGCCGCGCGCGACGGATTTGGAAATCCGTCGTACAAGAGCGGTCGTTACACGCGAGGATAAGCGCCAAGCCGCGCGCCAGCGACAAAACTGTACGGCGGACTTCCAAGTCCGCCGATACGCCGCGCGCGACGGATTTGGAAATCCGTCGTACAAGAGCGGTCGTTACACGCGAGGATAAGCGCCAAGCCGCGCGCCAGCGATAAACTGTACGGCGGACTTCCAGGTCCGCCCGCTACCGCGCGCGACGGATTTGGAAATCCGTCGTACAAGAGCGGTCGTTACGCGAGGATAAGCGCCAAGCCGCGCGCCAGCGACAACTGTACGGCGGACTTCCAAGTCCGCCGATATGCGCGCGACGGATTTGAAATCAAGTCAGACAAGAGCGGTCGTTACACGCGAGGATAAGCGCCGCCGCGCGCCAGCGCGCCGACGGATTTCCAAGTCCGCCGATACGACGCGCGCGACGGGTTTGGAAATCCGTCGTACAAGAGCGGTCGTTACACGCGAAGTGAAGCCTCGTGGAGCAACGGCCAAAGAACATGCTAAATCCTTATTATCACCCCTGGCAACCAACCGAACGCAACCTGCATCACAGGATGTAATATGATAAAAAGATCCGGCGACCCCACGTTGCTTTCCTTTCCTTCCTGCCTGCCGTAAAATCGGGCAGGAAGGGAAAAAGTACCATGTCCGGCTCTTTTTGCGCATAGCCCTTTTCCTGTTTTTGCCGGGCGCCCTTCCCGCCCAAAACACGATCCAGCTTCATATTTCCCCTTCCGAAAAGGAGGCGTTTTTCCAAAACATCATTAATTTTCGACTAAAACCAATTGAAAATCAAAGTGATACGATTGAGTTTCGATTACCTGATTCCGCTTCGGTTTTTCCGCTTTGCCGCGATTTGCTCCGGCATTTCCGTGAAAAATCATACCTCGCCGTATCCATCGATCACTTCAACGACCCATCGGCCGGGAACCGGGAACCGGCAACCGGGAACCGGCAACCGATAACCGGCACACTGCACCTTGGCCCGGCCATGCACTGGCTGCACCTTCACCCGGCTGCCCGGCAGAATGACCGTTGGCTGGAAGCCGCGGGTTTTCGGGAAAAACTTTTTAGCGGCAAACCGCTGCGTTACGATGTATTACTGGCGTTGGAACAACGTATCCTTGAACAGGCGGAAAACAACGGTTATCCCTTTGCCCGGATCGGCTTAGATAGTATTGTTGTACAGGAAAACGGCGGTGTGGATGCCCGGCTGTTGGTGGAACAAAACCGGTTTATTGTGTTTAAACAGTTGAAAATCAACGGCGATGTAAAATTGCCGCCGGCGTTTTTAAACAATTACCTGGGAATAAAACCCGGCAGTCCGTACAGCCGCGCACAGGTGCTGCGTTTGCGTCAGCAACTCAACACCCTGTTGTTTCTGGAGAGTACCGCCAATCCCACGGTGACTTTTTCGGACAAAGAAGCGACGGTAAATCTGTATTTGCAGAAAAAGCGGGCGAGCCGTTTCGATTTTATCATCGGGTTGCTGCCCCGCCCGGATGCCACGGACGGGAAGTTGCTGCTTACGGGTTCCCTGAGTGCGGCGTTTCAGAATGCGTTGAACCTGGGTGATCGGTTTGCCGTCGAGTTCGAACGACTGAAACCCGAAACCCAGAAATTAGATGTGCAGGCCGGAGTGCCTTATGTGCTGGGCACTTCCTTTGGCGTGGAGGGACGGCTTAATATTTTTCGCCGAGACAGCACCTGGGTGGATGCGCAAGCGGATATCGGGGTGCAATACCTGTTTACCGGCGGCGATTATGTCAAATTTCTGTGGGAGAATAAAAGTTCGTCGCTGCAAAAAGTAGATACCCTGACGATTCTGCAATCGCGGCAGTTGCCCGCCAACCTCGACCTCCGGCAAAACGGATTTGGGCTGGAAGTAGCGCGCAACCGGCTGGATTATCGCTTCAATCCACGCCGCGGCTGGTCGGTGCTGCTGAAAACCGTTGCCGGTTTTAACACCGTTTTGCGCAATAATCAGATCGAAAACCTGCGCGACCCCGGCGACCCGGAATTTATATATGCCAGTCTCTACGATTCGGTGGCCGGGCGGCAGGCTCGTTTTCGCCTCGAAACCTCGGCACAGGTTTATTTCCCTTTTTTCCAGCGGAGCACCCTGAAATTAGCCGTTCGTGCCGGCGGTGTTTTTTCCGAAAAACCGGTTTTTAACAATGAGCAATACCGCCTTGGCGGAAACAAACTGCTGCGCGGATTTGACGAAGAAAGCCTGTTTGCCACCCGTTTTGTGGTGGCGACGGCCGAATGGCGGCTCCTGCTCGGCCAAAATTCATTCCTCGCCGCCTTTACCGATTACGGCTACATAGAAAACGTGACCAACCGCACCCGTTTGTTTCTCCGGCCTTTGGGTGTGGGCGCCGGATTGAATTTTGAAACCCAGGCGGGGATTTTCGGCATCAGCCTGGCTGCCGGGCGGCGCGACGCCGGGCAATCCCTCGATTTCCGGGCTTTAAAGTTCCACCTCGGGTATGTGAGTTTGTTTTAACAGTACCGGATAACCGAGTGTCCCCTGCTACTGCTCCTGCTCCCTCCCTGCTCCTGCTCCCTGCTCCTGCTCCCTGCTCCTGCTCCCTGCTCCTGCCCCCTGCCCCTGCTCCCTGCTACTGCCCCTGCTCCGGCTTCCTTTTTGCGCTCAATGTCAACGACAGCGGTACGATGTCTTCAATAATTTTGTCTTTGACCGTGCCGAGAATGCCCGACTGGAAATTGATGCCCCATTGTGTGCGGTTGATGACAAAATTGGCCGATTGTGCGCGGATTTCTTTATCGGAAATGGTCATTTTTACCGGGATATTGACGCGATTGGTTTTTCCTTTCAAGGTCAGTTCGCCGCTCACCACCCAGTTGAACTCCGGCAGGTTGCTGGGCAACACTTCGTCGATTTTAAAGATGCCGGCCGGGTGTCTTTTTACATCAAAAAAATCGGAATCTTTGAGGTGTGATTCGAGGTCGGATTTTGCGCCGGGGTCTTTGAGGTTGTTGACGGATACGGAGGTCATATCGAGGTGGATGGTGCCGCTGATCGGTTGTCCGCGGCTGACGAGCAGGTCGCCGTTTTGTACTTTGATGGTACCTGTGTGGAGATTGCCGACAGACCTTTTGCCGAGCCAGTTAACCACCCCTTCTGTTACGGAGTAGGAAATACCTTCTCCCACCGGTGCGGGCGCCATACGGATCGTGTCCGGGCCGGCGGGCGCTGTAATTTTGGTGTCCGGGTTGGTTTTTGATTCGTCTTGGCACGAAATTAAGGATAAAATGCTCAGAAGTGCAGGGAAAAATTGATTTGGAATGCGCTGCATGGTATGTTGTGACGTTTCTTTTAAAGGACAGTTGCGGAATAAATCGGGCAAAAGTACGGGTTGTTCGGTTGGAGGGGAAATTCGGCAAATATTTTCACAAGGTGGCAGCATTTTCCCAATTCCTGCGTTTTTCATTCGGTTTTTAATTCTGGCTTATGATGGGACCTTCACATTGGCGTTATTTGATTTTTCTGCTCTTTGTTACGGCAATCCTGCCGGCCTGTCGTGTCGACCCCGACGATGATCCCGTTATCATTGTCACAACGCCGCCGGAGTTTTCAGTCGATTTGTACGAACGGCGCGACCCCGTGGACGGGACCCCGCTTTTTGGTTTGTGGGTCGAAAGTATGGTTGATTATGATTGTGCCGGATACGGGATCGACGCGACGGTAGCGGTTGAAAACAACCGGATCAGGGTGACCTTGCTGGGTGTATTGCCGCCTTCGCCCTGTACCGGAGATGCCGCCCCGGCAAAACAGTTTTTACCCATCGGCAAGCTTCCGGACGGTGTTTATGAATTTTCCCTGTCCCTGCGCGATGCCATTTTGAATGAAGGCACGCTGACCATCGCCAACGGGCGTTACATACTTGTTTTGCCCGATCAGTTGGGTATTGATTTTCAAAACCTTGTGTTGGAACATCTGCCGGATGGAGTCATATGGGGTTATGCCGGCGTACCTGACGAACTTTCGGAGCCGGTCGCCGACGAGTTCATTTTCGACCTGAAAACGATAACTGGCGAACCCGGCCTTGCTCCCGGTTTTTACAGTTATTTTACCGTTTCCGGCACGGGGAACGCCACTTTTCACAAAAGTATCGCGCCTGCGGGGGTATCGGAACAATTCCTGCGCCGGCTGACGACCCCTCCCGATGCTCTGGAGTCGCTCCTGCAGGGTTATCGCAGTGCGACGCAGCAGCCCTTGCAGATCAGGTGCTGGACAACAGCCGGCGAATTGTAACGCCGGCCTCCGGTTGGCTTGCAAATTTTATTTTTACGTTTCGATTATTGGCAAAATGCCTTCAATCCCGTCAATTCCAGCGCCCGCATAAACTCTGTTTCCACTGCCGCCGTAATACGCATTTCCACGCCGGTCCGCGGGTGCTGGAAAACCAGTTCGGATGCGTGCAACAACATGCGCCGCATTTGAAAGACTTCCCTGAAATAGGTGTTCTGCTTCACATCCCCGTGTTTTTTATCCCCGATGATCGGGTGGTTGATGTGTGCAAAGTGTTTGCGAATCTGGTGCCGCCGGCCGGTTTCCGGCATGGCTGCTACCAGGGAAAAACGCGCCGTGGGGTAGCGCAACCCGATCGGAGCGTCTATTTCCGATTGGCCGAGGCAGGTATAATGGGTAATGGCTTCCAGCATCCCTTTCCCGCTGTCGGGGTCGGCCAGGGCGTAGTCTATTTTTCCTTTTTCGTCGATCCAGCCGCGTACTATGGCGATATATTTCTTGGTCACCGTCTTATCCATGAATTGTTCGCCCAATTTTCCGGCGGCTTCCGCCGTTTTTCCAAAGACCAGCGCGCCGGAGGTGCCCCGGTCGAGGCGGTGTACGGGATAAACACGTTGACCCAACTGGTCGCGCAGCAACTGCACCACAAAAACCGTGTCTTCGCTGATACGCGTCCGGTGCATGAGGATACCCCAGGGTTTGTCGATGGCGACGTATTCGTCGTCTTCGTAAAGAATGGAAAAAGGCGCCGGTGCGGACATGCGACGAAGGTAGGTCTTGTTGAGATTACCGTAGTTAAAATAGCGCCGCCGGTGCATCGTCTTCCGGAAAACGGATGTCTAATACAAGGCATTAGTAAGCGGACAAAATTAATGACACTAATTTTCTTCCGAACATTCTGATAATGAATCATCTGGGCGGAAAAGATTTCTGCCCTACTATACCACCTGACATCGTAACAACGCTACTCATATTGAGCACCATGCGAAAATTTCTTTTTATAGTTCTCGTGTTAGGAACGACCCAACTGCCGGCTCAGCAGGGCTTGCAGGCCGAGTATTACAACGGAACAAATTTTCAAACCAAAATTACGAGCCGGGTCGACCGGGCGATCGATTTCGACTGGCCTTTGAACGTCAGCCCTGCCGCCGGTGTTGATCCTTCTTTTTTTTCTGCCCGGTGGACGGGCAAACTCTTGCCGCCGAAATCGGGCAAATACACGTTTTCCGCCAAAGTAGACGACGGTATCCGCGTCTGGGTGGGGGGTAAAAAGGTGATTGATGCCTGGGATTTGCACGATTCCGAAAATTTCACGGGTTCCATTGAACTGGTGGCGAATCAGCAGTACGACCTGAAAGTGGAATATTTCAACGACATTTTTGAAGGTGAGATTCACCTGCTGTGGGTGATGCCGGGAGAAGGGAATGCCATTATCGACCTGTTCAGGTCTTCGGCAAAACCCGTGGAGGCAAAGTATTTTATCCAGCCTGCCCGGGCCCAGCCCGTTGATCCGAAACCTGTTGCCAAACCGCCGGCCAAAGCCCAACCGAAACCGAAAAAGAATACGGTAAAACCGGAACCCGCCAAACAAAAACCGGAAACAAGCACCCGACCGGAAGTACAAAAACCCGCTCCGAAACCCGCCGCCACGCCGCCGGCGCTGCCCCCGGCCGAAGTGGCGAAAAAGCAGCGGGACCTGGAGTTAAAATCCATCTATTTTGTTCAGAGTAAAGACCTTATCGTAGCAGCCTCCCAGAAAACCCTCGACGATTGGGTGACCTTTCTGCAGCAACAAAAGCCGGATGCGGTCATTGTTGTCAAAGGTCATACGGACGAACTCGGGGATGCAACAAAAAATCAGGAGTTGTCGGAAAAACGCGCCCTGCTGGTGGCCAATTACCTGGTGGAACATGGTCTCGACAAAAGTCGTATCGAAACCAAAGGTTATGGCAGCAGTCAGCCGGTTTTTGTGAACCCCGCGACGGAGAAAGACCGGGCGATGAACCGGAGGGTGGAGATCAGGGTGAAGAAGTGAGGTTTTCAATTCACCCCGCACTCCACCCCCAGCCCCGCCATCGCCGCAATAAAATCGTTGTCCACGTTCACCTTGCGCGCCAGCGAGGTGAAGGCTAATTTTTCCTTGTTGGTATAATCGATCAGTTCCATTTTCAGGTCGTGTTTGCCTTTGTGGGCCTTACAAACGGCTTCGATCTTGTCGATCAGGTCGCCGGTGAGGGTTTCGACGCCGATACGCAGGGTGATCGAGGAGGTTTTTTCGGCGCCCACACTTTCCAGCAGGCGCACTTCGCTGACGCGGAACTCCATTTCGTCCGAATTGAACCGTTGTTTGAATTCGCCCGAGATGTACACGCAGGTGGCTTCTTCGAAGAAGGATTTGAACTTCTGGTAGTTTTCGCTGAACAAGGTGATCTCCAGCGAGCCGGTATAATCCTGGATCGTAAACCGCCCCCAACCCGTGCCTTTCTGGCTGATGCGGTGTTCGGCCTTGAGTACAAATCCGGCGACGTTGACCTTGCGGTTCTGGAAGTTTTCGATCTTTTCCAGCGGTGTGGCAAAGTTTTCCCATTCGTAGCGGAAATCGTCGAGCGGGTGCCCGGAAAGGTAGATGCCGATCACGTCTTTTTCCTTCTGGAGTTTGAGAATCAGGTTCCAGGGATCGGCTTTTGGCACGGCCGGCTCGGCAATACCTACCGTTTCGGACAGGTCGCCGAACAACGAATTGGTGCTCATGACCTTTTCTTCCTGGTAAGCGGCGCCGTATTTGATGAGTTTTTCAATAAAAGAAACGCCTTTTTCCACTTCGGCAAAAAATGCCGCGCGGTGCACCTCCGTTCCGTCGAAAGCCCCGGCGAATACGAGGTTTTCCATCACCCGTTTGTTTACCACCCGCAAACTCACACGACGGATGAAGTCATAGAGGTCTTTAAACGGGCCGTTGTTGTTGCGCTCGGCGATCAGGACTTCGACGGCCGTTTCGCCCACTCCTTTCACGGCCCCCATGCCGTAACGAATGTCGCCTTTTTTATTGACCGAAAAATTGACCAGCGACTCGTTGATATCGGGGCCTTTCACGGTAAGGCCCATTCGTTTGCATTCTTCGAGGAAGAAGGTAATTTTTTCAATGTTCGACTGCGAATGGGTCAACGTCGCGGCCATATACTCCGAGGGGTAATGGGCTTTGAGGTAGGCGGTTTGGTAGGCGACCAGGGCGTAGCAGGTGGAGTGCGACTTGTTAAAAGCGTACATGGCGAAGGCTTCCCAGTCGGTCCAGATTTTTTCCAGTTTGTCGGCGGGGTGGCCTTTTGCAGTGGCGCCTTCCACAAACTGGGCTTTCATTTTATCCAGAACCGCCTTTTGCTTTTTACCCATCGCTTTGCGCAACACGTCGGCGTCGCCCTTGGAGAAGCCGGCGAGTTTTTGGGAAAGCAGCATGATTTGCTCCTGGTAGACAAAAATGCCCAAGGTTTCTTTCAGGTATTCTTCCAGTTCGGGAATGTCATACGTTATTGCCTGCCTCCCGTGTTTACGCGCAATAAAATCGGGAATGTATTCCAGCGGCCCCGGCCGGTACAAGGCGTTCATGGCGATGAGGTCGTCGAATTTGTCGGGTTTGAGTTCGCGGAGGTATTTCTGCATACCCGCGCTTTCAAACTGGAACGTGCCGTTGGTTTCGCCGCGCTGATACAGTTCGTAGGTTTTGGCGTCGTCGAGCGGGATGTAATCGATGTCAATTTTGACGCCGTGGTTCTGCTCAATCAATTTGAGTGCGTCGCGGATGATCGTGAGCGTTTTCAGCCCCAGAAAGTCCATTTTGATAACGCCGGCGTCTTCGATGATCGAACCTTCGTATTGGGTGATGAGCAATTCGGTTTCCTTGGAAGTATACACCGGGATGATCTCCGTCAGGTCTTTGGGCGCGATAATGATACCGGCTGCGTGAATACCCGTGTTGCGCACGGAACCTTCAAGGATCATCGCTTCTTTCAACACCATACTTTCGGGGGTGCCTTCTGCGGACAGGTGTTCCCGGAGTTTTTTGGCGTTTTCAAGGTCTTCCGTGACTAAGTTTTCTTTGTCAGACAAAGACCCTTCACCGCTGAGTGGGGCGGTCAGCACCCGTTTCAGGGAAATGCCGGGTTTTTCCGGGACAAGTTTTGCCAGGGCGTTGGCCTGGTCAAGTGGCAAATCGAGCACCCGCGACACGTCCTTGATCGACATTTTGGCGGCCATGGTGCCGTAGGTGACGATTTGTGCAACTTGTTGTTTTCCATACTTTTCCACGACATAATCAATGACCCGCTGACGGCCTTCATCGTCGAAGTCCGTATCGATGTCGGGCATGGATTTCCGGTCGGGGTTCAAAAAACGTTCGAACAGGAGCTGGTACTTGATCGGATCGATGTTGGTGATACCGATGCAGTAGGCCACGGCGCTGCCCGCCGCCGAACCACGACCGGGGCCGATAAACACGCCGATGTCTTTGCCGTGGTTGATAAAATCGGCCACGATGAGGAAGTAACCCGCAAAACCCATCGTTTTGACGGTGTGTAACTCGAAGTTGAGCCGTTCCTCGATTTCGGGAGTGATCTCTTTGTACCGTTTTCGGGCGCCTTCATAAGTCAGGTGACGCAGGTAATCGTCTTGGGTCTGGTATCCTTCCGGGATGACGAAATTCGGCAGCAAAATGTCTTTTTTCAGTTTCAGGTGCTCGCATTTGTCCACGATTTCGAGCGTATTGTCTAAAGAAGCCGGCACATCTTTGAACAAAGCACCCATTTCCGCCTGCGTTTTGAAATAAAACTGGTCGTTCCAGAAGGCAAAACGCCCCCCTTTCATCACGGTGCCTTCCTCCACAAACTCCCGAATGGCGGGTGTGGCCTGTTTTTCACCGGTATTGACACAAAGCAGAATATCATGGGCATTCCAGTCTTTCTGGTCCACATAGTGCGAGTCATTGGTACAGATGACCTTGACCTTGTATTCTTCAGCCCAACGCAGCAGCACTTCGTTCACCTTGTCCTGTTCCGGCATCTGGTGGCGCTGGATCTCGATGTAATAGTCTTCGCCGAAAATGTTGTACCACCATTCGAATTCCTTGCGCGCGTCATCCTCCCCTTTCCGCAAAATCGCCTGCGGCACCATCGCGCCGATGCAGCAGGTGGTGGCGATCAACCCTTCGTGGTATTGCAGGATCAGTTCCTTGTCGATACGCGGGTATTTGCCGTACAAACCCTCGATGTAGCCGAGCGAGCAAAGTTTTACCAGGTTTTTATAACCCTCGGCGTTTTTAGCGAGAAACAACTGGTGGTACCGTTTGTCCTTGTCTTCTTTGGTGAAACTGCGCCGGTGCCGGTCGTTCACCACGTAAAATTCACAACCCACGATGGGTTTTATGCCTTCGTGTTTGGCGGCCTCCGCCACGAACTGGAACACGCCGAACATATTGCCGTGGTCGGTGATGGCTAAGGCTTTCATGCCGTCAGCGGCGGCTTTTTTGAACAGGCCCGGGATGGAGGCTGCGCCGTCGAGCAGGGAATACTGGGTGTGACAGTGGAGGTGGGCGAATTGTGGCATGGGTACTCTTTTTCATGTATGGCGAAACACCAGTTTCGCCTTTGTTCTTGCTTAATGTATGGCGAAACACCAGTTTCGCCTTTGTTCTTGGGGGGGGGGGGGTGGCGAAACTGGTGTTTCGCCGTACACTTTTTGCGAAACTGGTGTTTCGCTGTACGTTTTTTGCGAAACTGATGTTTCGCTGTACGTTTTTTGCGAAACTGGTGTTTCGCTGTACGTTTTTTGCGAAACTGGTGTTTCGCTGTACGTTGGAAACTGGTGTTTGTATTTTTGCGAAACGTACAACATTTGTGAGATCGGGGTGAAGGTAAGTAAAAGGCCAATCAGCCCATTCTTTTACAAGCCTTGCTTTCACTGGGTTTTGAAGAATGTAATGCACGATCCGCTCAAACTCTCCGTCTTTCCTAACCACATGGTCATAGCTTTCCCGCTCCCAGAATTGGCCGCTTAATCCCAAAATCTTATTGGATTTCTGCGCGCTGTAGCTTTTGATATTCTGCATGATTTTGGTCAAAACCGGAGATTTTTCATTCAAAGTAAACAAGACATGGACATGATTTGGCATAATGCAATACGACCATATTGTATACCACTGACCGTCGTGCATCTTCATCTCGTTAACCATCGTTTCTGCCACCGCCTTTTCCCGCAACCAATACGGCTCATTCGGATTCGTATCTAAAAATTGATCCGTCGCTGCAAAAAGTCGTTTTTGTTCAGCATACACGAGTTCACGCTGCTCCTTTTCGGTCAAATCTTTCTGCTCTAAAATGCCTTTTTGCACCAATTCGTAGTTTTCCTGCAAGCGTCGAATCACCTCCACCGGCATGGAACCCGCCAGCCGAAAGGTCACGAAAAATGTGGCTTCGGCGGGCTGGAAATGAGGGAGTTTACGGTAGTAATCATATCCGGGCATGACAGGGTATATTTCCGGGTTCAATGAGGCGGCGAATCCGGCAAATTTAAAACAAAATGTAATAAAACGTATGCGCCCCGGGAAAACTTTTTACCTACTTTCAAACACCTCCTGCAACAACCTCAATCCCGATCCCCGAAACCGCGCAACGCCCTGCGCGGAAATTTTTTCCTTCATCGTATAAGGCTCATTGTCAAATACTTTTAACCATTGTACGTCGCGAAAAGAGGAAAATGCTGCATCGTGGGAGCGTTGCGGACCCGATTGGACAATGCCCAATCCCAACAGGCGGTTTTTGCCTACGGTGGCCAGCACCAGGTCGCCGGTTTTTATGCGGTGGGCCCATAAACGAAGATTGTGGATGACGAGAGGAGAAGATACGGCCCTGAGGCGTCCCAGTTCTTCATCAAACCATACCTCGTCCCACATTCGCCGGGTGTTCCAATAATGATTCAGCAAGCCGGTTCGGTCGAACGGCAGGCGGCTTTCCCGGAATATTCGATCTTTTTCCAACTTCCGTTTTCCCAGCCGAATGAGCCAGATGCCTGCCCCGCCGCTCACCTTTTTCCTCAAACCGGGCAGGTGGAAATGTGTGTTTTCGAACAAAGCGTACGATGAAAAATTTTTGGCCTCCTCTTGCTTTATGGTTAAAACACGTTTGGCAAGGCTCCTGCGCCGTTCAAATTCTTCCAGGAATTTTTGAACAATCGATTCGTCGTTCGTCGCAATCAGGTTTTCAGCATTGGAATTATACGTCCAGTTGAAAGACCCGCTGAGGAGCAGGCGATCGTCGACGAGTGCAAACTTATGGTGCATTAATCCGGGATCAAGATGCGCGTAAAAATGACCGCTTGAATGAATAAATTGCTGAAAATCAAGACCATCGGCGCGAATGTTTTGGGTGTCATATTCCAATACCAATTCGACCCGTACGCCTTCCCGCAAACGAGCAAGTAACACCTCGAAAATACCTTTGTGGGAAAACCAGCAAACGGCAATCCGGATAATACTCCGGGCATCAGACAGGTGTCTGATGAGAACCTCCGGGAGGTTCTGAAAATAAACAGCGGTAATGGGTGTCATATTTCAATCCGGATTGTCCCGGTCAGCTAAAGAAGGCAATTCTTCAAAAAAACATGCCTTGTTTTTTTACACAAAAACGCGGGAAGGAGGGCACGCAAAGGCGCGAATTTTTTCACACAAAGGCAAAAAAAGCATGATTATCAACACTTTGTGCCTTTGTGTGAAATAAAAACGCCCGGCAATGAGGCGCCTGCTACCTCGGCTTATAGCCCACCGCCGCATAATACCAGATATAGGCATAACACGGCAGCATCACGACTAAGAAGGCCAGTTCAAAATTGATGGACTGCTGCAACACCCCGTACAATTGCGGCAACAGGGCGCCACCGGCAATACCCATCACCAGCAAGGCCGAACCGATCTGGGTAAACCGGCCTAACCCGTTGATTGCCAGCGGGAAAATGGCCGGCCACATCACGGCATTTGCCAGCCCCATCAGCGCGATACACATAACCGCCGTCGAGCCGGAAGTGGCGTACGTCAGGAACGTGAGTATCAAACCAAGAATGGCCGAATATTTCAGGAAATTTTGCTGCGACACCACTTTCGGGATCAGGGCGATGCTCAAAACATAACCCAGCAGCATGGAACCAAGGGTAAAGGGGGTGAAAAATTTGGTCTGGTCCAAACTAAAACCCAGCGATTTGCCGTAGATACCGATCACATCGCCGGCCATCACTTCGGCGCCGACGTAGAGGAAAAGCGCAACCACACCCATCACTAAGTGCGGGAACTGCCACACCGAACTGCGCCCGGCAGTCAGGTTGGAACCGCTGCCGTCGTCGGGTGTTTCGGCGTTGGTATCGATCTCCGGCAACGAAGAGCGCCGGATCATCATCGCGAGCAATGCCAGCACGATCGCCATCACCACGTAAGGAGAAACCACCCGCCCGGCCAGTTCGTCGAGCAGCCCGGCTTTGATCACGGGATCGGTGGCTTCATTGATCTGCCGTTCGATATCGCTGGCATTTTTTAATACGATACTGCTCAGGATCAGGGGACTGAGTATACCCGCCACTTTGTTGCAGATACCCATGATACTGATGCGCCGCGCCGCGCTGTCGATGGGGCCGATGATGCTGATATAGGGATTGGATGCCGTTTGCAGCAAGGCCAAACCCATACCCTGCACAAAAAGTCCGGTCAGGAACAGGGGGAATGCCCGCATGTTGGCCGCCGGGATAAAGATGAGGCAACCGACGGCCATCACCAGCAAGCCGAGCGCCATGCCGTTTTTAAAACCCGTGCGTTTCAGAATCTGGGAAGACGGGATGGCTAAGAAAAAATAACTGATGTAGAAGGCAAATGTGACAAACAAGGCCTGCAGTGTGTCCAACTGGCAGGCGAGTTTCAGAAAAGGGATCAACGTGCCGTTCAGCCAGGTAACAAACCCGAAAATAAAAAACAGGAGGCCGATGATCGTGATTTGGTACAGGTAACTGGAACCGCGGGTGGTAGAATTATCCATATTTTTGCAACTTTTGAAAATAGGGTAAGGCTGCCGACAATTTGTCTCAACCATATTCAGATGTGCAAACATCCAAATAATTTTTGTCCCGTGTGCGGGCACACCGATAAAAAAACGCGGCGTTTGCCGGAGCATCCAAAATATAGAAATGGACACCTGCCCGAATAGGAACAACACGCACCCACGGAAACGGCAGCGTTTTTTGCACCGATACGCTCCGCTGATCTTTTCGGGAACACTCTTTGCACTGCTTTTTAAAAACAAACACCTTTTCAAGATCATATGAAACCAACACTTTTGATCCTGGCGGCCGGCATCGGCAGCCGCTACGGCGGACTCAAACAAGTCGACGGCATGGGGCCGGGCGGCGAATCCATTCTTGAATTTTCCGTTTTCGACGCTATTCGCGCCGGTTTCGGCAAAGTAGTATTTGTGATCCGCCGCGACATTGAAGCCGATTTTAAAGAAAAAGTAGGCAGCAAGGTATCGCCGCACATCCATACCGAATACGCCTACCAGGAAATGAGCACCGGCCTCGAATGGCTCGAAGAACTTCCCACGCGAAAAAAACCCTGGGGCACGGGCCACGCCATTCTTTCCGCCAAAGCATACCTCACCGAACCTTTTGTAGCCATCAACGCCGATGATTTTTACGGCGCAGAGGCTTTCCGCGCGATCGGCGATTTTCTTCGCAACGATTGCACCCCGCAACGGTACGCCATGGTCGCTTACCACCTCGGCAACACCCTTTCCGAAAACGGCACGGTGTCGCGCGGCGTATGCTCCGTCGATACTTCCGGTTTGCTGACCGACGTGGTGGAACGCACCAAAATCGACCGCATCGAATTCCAGGGCGGCACACCCATTGTTTTTACCGATGAAAACGGCGAACACCATATTTTGCCCGACAACACACCGGTGTCGATGAACTTCTGGGGGTTCCACCCGACGGTTTTACAGGAAATCGAAAGCCAGTTCCGCGCCTTTATCCTCGAAAACAAAGATCACCCGGGCGCCGAATTTTACATTCCCAAAGTGGTCAACACCCTCATCAAATCGGGAAAAGTTGGCGTAAAAGTGCTCAACAGCGACAGCCAGTGGTACGGCGTCACGTACACGGACGACAAAAACACCGTGCAGGAAGCCCTGCGGCAAATGGTCGCGGCCGGCAAGTATCCGGACGGCTTGTGGAAATAATACGCTACCTTTGGCAGATATAACTGGTTCCAGTCAAGCGCCGCAGGAAAATGCCCCGGCGCACCCGGCTTTTAATCCTGGTTTTTGAAGCATCCTCACAATACGCGAGCCTTTTATATCATGAAAACATCCTATTTCTGGCCGGCTATGCTTGTCCTGGGGGTTGTTCTGTGCGGCCAATCCCCCCAATATCCACTTGCAGAAACAACGGCCGGCCCTCACGCCGAAGCCGCCGGGTGGTGCGACAAGTCCGACCAATTTTCGGGAACGGGAGCATACGACAGCGCCCTCGTGTACGCCCAAAAAGCCGCCGGCCTGGCCGAAAAGGCAAAAGACTGGCCTACCTGGGGCAGGGCTCAGAACAATATACTCGGCGCCTGCTACGGCCTCGGGCAATTTGCCAAAGCGGCTGCCACCTTTTCCACACTCGAACAAAAAGCGCGGGCCGTTCTGCCCGACGACGATACCTTCTGGGGCGGGTACTACAATGCCGCAGGGGCCATTTACAATATGCTGGGCAATTACGAAGCCGCATTAAAGTATGGTTTACAGGAAATTGTATTTTTTGAAAAAACCGATAAACGCACCGACCTCGCCATCGCCAGCAATAATGTAGGCGCTTACTACCGGGGGCGCGGCGATTTTGACCGGGCCCTGGAGTACACCCAATCCGCCCTCCGGCATTTTTTGTTCGTCCCGGAAACCGACCCTGCCGACCTGGCATGGACGTACGGCAACCTCAGCAAAATATGGTACCGCAAAAAAGACTATCCGCAAGCCGCTGCATTCGCCGAAAAGGCGCTCGGTATCCTGGAAAAACACAGCCCCGGCGACCACCTGTTGATGATCCAGACCTATGTCGATCTGGCCAATGCCTGCATCGAGGTGAAATCTTATAAAAAAGCGGAGGATTATTTAAAAAAAGCGCTGCGGATACACGCGGATAATAAGCTGGACGAGCAAATCGAGTTCACCTGGTACGATATGGGTTATCTGTATGAAATGATGGAGCGTTACCCGGAAGCAACCGAATATATGCGGCGATCCGTCGGTCGGCTGAGCCCCCGGCACCTTTTGTTTGGCAAAGCCTGCCGCCACATGGCACTGCTAAGCCAACACCAGGGTGATCTGCACGGCGCGTTGAACTGGCAACAGCAGGCCTTGCGGGCGGTAACCGATTCTTTCCCGTACCGGGACGTATTGGCCAATCCGGCCGTACAACGTGTGAGCGCCTACACCGACTTCCTGTTTTGCCTGAGTGAAAAAGCCGAAACGCTGCAATTGCTGGCCCGGAAAGAATCCAGTCCGGCGTATTTGGAAGCATCCCTGGCTACTTTGGACGTGGCTGCCGGAGTGCTCGACAGCATGCGGGCGGAATACCAGGAGGGGTCGCAGCAATTCTGGAATCAGGAAGCCCGCCCCATCATGGAACGCGCCATCGAACTGGCCATACAAATGCACCAAAATACCGGGAAAACCCGCTATTTGGATCAAGCGTTCCGGTATGCCGAAAAAGCAAAGCCCAGTTGCTGGCCGAGGCGCTCCGCGAATCTGCGGACAAACAACGGGCCGGCATTCCCGACACCCTGTTGCAAAAGAGAAGCAACTAAAAATTGACATTGCGTTTTACAAAAACAAATTTTCCAGGAACAACAAAATCAAACTTCGACACGGCGGGAGTATTGCTCTGGCAAAACGAGATCCTTCAGCGCCGCCGGGCTTATGAAGATTTGTTGTCCAAACTGGAATCCGGTTACCCCGAATACTATCAAACCAAATACCGGCACCCGGCCCTTACCGTGGCAGGCGCCCAGGCTGCCTTGCCCGCAGAAACCGGGCTGATCGAATATTTTCAGGGAGATCGCGGCACCTATGTTTTTTATTTCGACCGCAGCCGCGCCGTGGGCCTTCGCCTGCCGGCGGACAGCAGTTTTTCGCTCGCCCTGAATCATCTGCTCGACGGCTTGCGCGACCGCGACCGGGTGGCAGAACAGGGACTCAGCGCCGCTGCCATCGCAGGGTTTGCCAATGACGCCGCTGCCGTTTACCGGGCCCTGATAGCGCCGGCGGTTGAAAAAATGCCGAAAAAACTCCTCGTCATCCCCGACGGCCGGCTGTCTTATCTCCCGTTCGAATTGCTCCTGACACAAAACCCTGAAACGAATAATGCGCTGAATTACAGCACATTGCCATATTTGCTTCGCCAGACAACCCTGCGTTATGAATATTCGGCGGGCCTGGCCTTGCAATCTCCGGCACGGCGGCAGCCGAGCCGTTTTTTTGCCGGTTATGCACCCGTGTACGGCGGAGAATGGTCGGAAACGGCTACCCGCGGCGGGAAAGGTAACTGCCGGAGCGCCGATGCAAACGACTTTGCTCCGCTGCGCAACAACCGGACGGAAGTGACCCAAATTGCACAAATGCTTGATGGCCAGTCCTTTGTTGCAGAAAATGCCACCGAGGCAAAATTCCGGCAACACCTGCACGAACCCCGCATCCTGCACCTCGCTATGCACGGTTTTCTCAACGATTGTGATCCTTTGTATTCCGGGCTGGTTTTTTCCCGGCAGGCGGGCGGTGACGGTGGCAGTAGCGGTGGCAGTAGCAGTAGCGGTGGCAGTAGCAGTGGCAGTGGCGAAAAAGACTCGCCGGCGGAGGACTCCGACGGTTTTTTACACGCTTATGAAATTTACAACCTGCACCTGAACGCCGAACTGGCCGTATTGAGCGCCTGCAATACCGGGCGTGGGCAATTAGCCAAGGGAGAAGGGGTGATCAGCCTGGCGCGCGCCTTCAAATACGCGGGTTGTGCCAATGTGCTGATGAGCCTCTGGCAGGCCGACGACCAGGCAACAGCGGAAGTCATGCAGAACTTTTACCGGCATTTGCAAAAAGGCCTCGGCAAAGACGCCGCCATCCGGCAGGCCAAATTAGATTACTTAGAAAGCAACAACAGGAACCACCCTTTTTTCTGGGGCGCTTTTGTACTGATCGGCGACGATCTCCCGCTGAAACAATCTTCCGGATGGGGCTGGTATGCCCTGGGTTTGTTGCTCGCGGGCCTGGCTGTTGCGGCATTTCTGGTCGCCCGACGGAGGGCCCAACGGAGAAATGTGTAAAAAATACAGCGCCGGCGTTGAGAAAAATACGTTCGCCTCGTCTAACCGGATAGAAGTCAAAAAAACAACCAATCATATCGTCACCCGTTCACTTTTTAAAATTTCAAGATCATGGGTAATATCAGAGTACGTGTATCACAGGCAGGAGGATCGGAAGGTGGTATCGTCAATTTTGCAACCGGCAATATTATAGTTGTATTTACGCCGGATGCCGGGACGTCGACACTCGGTGGCTCCAGCATTGGATGCCAAATTACGATATCAAAATCCGGAGTATCCTCCGGTTTTTTAACTCAGGTTAGTTCCGGGCCAGACGGGGATGGAATCAGTTGGGACGTTATTTTTAATTCCAACGGCCAAGACTGGGGCAACGGACAATATACCATTTCCAACATGTTAAATATTCCCCGGGGGGATACAATCTCGGGTACTACGGGGAATATAGGTTCGGGTTCTATGCCTGCTGCAAATACAAGCAAGGCTACCGTTGCGGCGCCCGCGCCCGCTTCATTTTTTCAAAAGATCCGGTCATTTTTTCTCCGTTTGTTTGGCATAAAACGGTCCTGAACATCAACGGAATCCAAAACCCGACAGTTATCAACGCTTCATGCCCTAAATTGCTGATACAATGGAACAACAAACATATGAACTGCTCAAACGCTACGCCCTGGGGCAGATGTTGGAAACCGAACGAAAAGAATTTGAGCTGCGGCTCGAATCGGACGCCGCCTTTGCTGCGGAAGTGTCGACCTGGTTGTCGGTTCAAAACGGCATTCAAGCGGAAGGTGACCACCGCCTGGAAGAAGAGTTGCACAACCTCGGCAAACAACTGATGCAGGAAAAAGCACCGAATTCAGCGCTACTTCCGGGCGTGTATTCCATCTGCCGCGTTGGGCTTATGCCGCCGCTGCCGCCCTTTTGCTTTTGTTGCTGGCATGGCCGGTTTACCAGACCCTTCAACCTTCCGGCCCCGTATACGCCGGCAATAAAGCCTTGTTCGAGCAACATTTTCGCACGCCTCCTCCTCCGGAAGTTCGCGACGCAAAAATCACGTCCTGGCGGGAAGCTTATCAGCGCAAAAACTATGCGCTATCTGCTGCGGAGCTGGAAAAACTACTGGCCGATCCCAACTATACCGGCCGCTCGGAAGCCAATCTGTACCTCGGCATTTCCCGGCTGGCGGCCGGGCAGGCTCAGGAAGCGCTCACTGCACTCGGGCAGGTCAGTCCCGACAGTTACGACTGGGACGAGGCACAATGGTATTCGGCGCTGGCATCTCTTATTATTGACGACGTGGTCCATGCCAAACCGGTTTTGCAGTCCATCGCCGGCAAAAACGGCCATAACCGTCAAAAAGAAGCGCAGGAGATGCTGGACGCCTTGAAATAGGCGGCGAAGATTATGGTCTCCGGCAGAAATTTCTCAACATACGCTTATCTTTCGCCTGTTCAACACTTCCCGTACGAAATGAGAAACTACATCCTGCAATTTTTGTTTTTGCTGACGCTGGCCCCATGCAGCGCCGGCGCTCAACAGGCGGACAGCCGGCGCGCAACCATCTTCGAACAACTCACTGAGAAAGAAGGTGTTGAAATGACCCTGGAAACCGACCTGACTACCTTTATCGGTCAAAAAAGGACCAACAATTATTTGCCGGGCAAATTACTCACCAAAGACGGCAAATCGTACGAAGTGGAGATCCGGCCGCGCGGCCGATACCGCAGGAAAGTATCGCAGATACCGCCGATGAAGATCCGGTTCAGCCACCGGGAAATGGAAACGGCCGGACTTGATTCACTCAACGAGATCAAAATTGCACTGCCCGCTTTCGACTCGGAAGCGGGCAACGAACTGATCGTAAAAGAATACCTCGCTTACCGGCTTTTTGAAAAACTATCCGACGCGCATTTCCGGGCGCGCCTGATCAAACTGACGATCAAGGATACCTTCGACCCGAAATCAAAGCCGAAAAAGATGTACGCCATTTTTGTGGAAGACGAGGAGGAAGTGGCCGCCCGTCTCGGCGGTGTACCGGAAGAAGAATTCGGCGTACCCATCGAACAATACGAAACACAGCAGGCGGCGCTGGTCGCCATGTTCCAGTACCTGATCGGCAATACCGACTGGGACTTCAGTATGCACCGCAACGTTCAGCTGATCAAGATGAAAGAAACCGGCAAAATCACGGTACTGCCTTACGATTTCGATTTTTCCGGATTCGTCAGCGCGCCCTATGCCGTGCCGTCGTCGGATAGTGGCCTCAAAACGGTGCGGGAACGCTTCCTGATGCCATCCGGTCTGGATACCAACGCCTTGAA
This sequence comes from Lewinellaceae bacterium, assembly GCA_016713985.1. GTDB lineage: Bacteria > Bacteroidota > Bacteroidia > Chitinophagales > Saprospiraceae > M3007. The sequence continues at coordinate 22,103 of JADJOD010000008.1, forward strand.
TGAAGCCGTCAAATTGATCAAAATTGTTGAACAGGACCTTTACCCGGTTTGCCGTTCCAAATTTATTTCCAAACCTGCCGCCGGGGATATGGTCAAGTTCCTGGAATCCTATTTCAAAAACATGGACGGGAAAGACACGCCTCCGGTTACGATGAAGAATTAGTCATCATCTGCCGGAGTTTTTGGAGGCAGCTGTATTTTTTGCTGTTCACGCTGTTGGCGTTGGAAAACCCAATCCGTTCGGCGATCTCTTCCGAAGAGTAACCCCAGTATTCGGAGTCGAGCAAAATCTGTTTGCAAACTTCTCCGAGCAACTGCAAGTGGTGCATGGCATTTTTTATCTGGTCCGATTGCACCAGGTGTTGCAGAATGTCGTCATCTCCCGCTTTTTCCGGAACCAGCTCGATGGATTCCACGCGGGAACCCGATTTTTGGCGCAACAAATCGATACATTTATTGGAAAATATCCGCGTCAGATACGTGGCCAATGAACTTTCTCCCCGGAAAACACCCGTCAGTAATTGCCTGCGCAACGCGATGACGGCGGAATTATATGCGGTCACAAGGTCATCTTCCTCCAGCGTCCGGTACTTTTTCCGGCTCGTACGGGCCAGGTGAAAGTACTGCTCGTAAAGCCTCTTGATGGCCTTTTCCTGTCTGCCACCTCCTGCCTGAATTTCGGCGATCAAATAATCGTCGGCGTACTGCATGAATTAATTTTATAATTTCGGCCAATATTACTGGAATCCGGTGCAGATTTTTTCATGGGTTGGCGATTTCTTTTATCTTCTTTATGTTTGCCCATGCTAAGAGCCTGTCAGGCAGATACTTTTATTGGTATAAAAGTTTTTTCCGGGGCTTCCCAATCCGCAGGATCACTACCGATTTCTGTAAAACAACAGCAAAGATGGCCGACAGCAAAGCAGAATTATTGTATGTGGAAGACGATGAAAGTCTGAGTTTCGTAACACGGGACAACCTTGAACTCAACGGCTATCACGTCACCTACTGCGAAGACGGGCAAAAAGCCCTCGATACAATCCGCTCGGCAAAGAAATTTGACCTGTGTATCCTCGACGTGATGCTGCCGGAAGTCGACGGTTTCACCCTGGCGCAGGAGATTCGCAAACGCGACGAAGTAGTGCCCATCATTTTCCTGACTGCCAAAAGTATGAAGCAGGACAAAATACACGGCCTCACCATCGGCGCAGACGACTATATCACCAAACCCTTCAGTATCGAGGAACTGCTGCTCAAGATCGACATTTTCCTGCGCCGCACCAAGTACACCAATATCCTGAAGTCCAGCACGCCGGTCAGTATCGGAAATTATACGTTCGATTATAAAAACCTGCACCTGACGAATGCTGATTATGAAGAAACACTCACCCAAAAAGAAGCCGACCTGCTCAAATTATTAAACGAGAACCGCAACCAGGTGGTCAAACGGTCGTTTATCCTGGAAACCATCTGGGGAAAAGACGATTACTTTCTCGGGCGCAGCCTCGACGTGTTTATCTCCCGCCTGCGCAAATACCTGAATATGGACGACCGGATCAAAATTGAAAACATCCACGGGGTGGGCTTCAAATTCCGGGTCGACGATTAACAAGTTACACATCCGGGCCGGCATTTTTACCCAATATCCCGGCGCTTCCGCAGATGTTCCTTTCTGTATCCAACACACTTCATCATGGAGTCATTTTTCCTCGACCACCCCTGCGGACGTGTTCATACGCTGAAATTCGGCAGCGGGGAAAAGTTGCTGATCGCCCTGCACGGGTTCAGCGACCGGGCCAGAATGTTTTCCGTGCTCCAGGAAGCACTGGGAGACAATTACCGCGTGGTGGCCATTGACTGGCCGTTTCACGGGCAAACCGAGTGGTCGAAAGTTTCTTTCAACAAACAGGATATGCTCGATCTTATCGGGCAGGTAGCCGAACACGAAGGCAAAAAACGATTTAACCTGATGGGGTTCAGTTTTGGCGCCCGACTCGCGCAGGCCATGTTGCCGGAACTGGCGCCTAAACTGGATAAATTGTACCTGCTTTCACCCGACGGGGTCAAAACCAAGGGAATGACCCTGGCAGTGCATACACCCATGTGGGTCCGGAAACTGCTTTACCGGATGCTGAAAAACCCGGGATGGTTTGTGGCGCTGCTCAATTTCGGCCGCCGTATGCAGGTGGTGCCGCCGTTGATTCACCATTTCCTGACCAACAACCTCACGCGCCCGGAACGCTTTCAGCGCACTTTCGGATGCTGGCTCGCCCTGGATTCGTTTTACCTGCGCCGCAGAAATATCAAAGCCATTTTACAGAATACCGGCCTGCCCGCCGATGTTTATATCGGCAAAAACGACCCCATGCTGGGTCAGAAAGCGTTAAAAAATCTGTTTGGCGGCATCCCCAACGTACGCCTGATTATGCTGGAAGAAGGACACCGCCTCGTGGGAGAAGGGCTCGCAGCGGAGATGCTGGCGGCGGTAAAGCAGTAGGGGGGGGATTGTTGGGATTGTTGGGATTGTTGATAATGTTGATAATGTTGATAATGAGGCATTAGGGGTATTGTCGGGTTGGTCAGGGGAGAAGGAGACAGAGGTGTCTTTTGGACTGGCCAATAGAAAGCAACACCTTATAAGTAGTAGGACGGAAATCTTATCCGTCCAGATGATTCATTCTCAGAATGTTCGGAAGAAAATTAGTATCATTCATTCTGCTCGCTTACTTATATGACTGATTTACAACCAATTAGACACAACTTTTCCGGTATTGTCAAAAAACCGGAGTTCCATATCGTTTCCGTCGAACACCGCGTATGAATTGTAATACAGCCATTCGCCGAGGTTGATGTACCGGCTCCGGTTGTTTTTGAGCAGCCAGTCGATGGGCAGATGCCGGTGACCGAATACAAAATAGTCGGGTTCGGTTCCACGGTCTATTTTGCGGTGGCAATATTGCAGCAGCCATTCCCGGTCTTCGCCGAGCCAGTTGCGCTCTTCCGGGGGAGTGGCGGCGCGACTTTTTTGGGAAGAAAAATTGGCAAGCCGCGTTCCCATGTCGGGGTGAAACCAGCGGAACAGCCACTGCGAAAACGGGTGAGTAAACACTTTTTTCATCCGTTTGTAGCCGTAGTCGTTGGGCCCCAGGCCATCGCCGTGGCCGATAAAAAAATGTTTTCCGTGAATTTCTTTTTGAATGGGTTTTCGCAGCACCGGAATACCGAATTCCTGCTCGAAATAACCGAACATCCAAAGATCGTGGTTGCCGGTGAAAACGGTGATCGGTATTCCTCCGTCGCGCAATTCGGCTAATTTGCCCAGCAGCCGGTTAAAACCTTTGGGTACCACCGATGCATATTCGAACCAAAATTCGAACAAATCGCCCACTAAGTAAATTGCTTCCGCATCCTGCGACACCTGGTCGAGCCAGCGCACGACCTGGCGCTCGCGGTCGCGCGAACGGAGGCGCGCGTCAACACCCAAATGAAAATCGGAAGCGAAGTATGTTTTTTTCACGGCAGACCTTGATTTTCAGGATTCCGGGCGTAAAGGTAGAACAGGATTTGGAGTAAGAAAGAAGCTGCGGCAGATAAAGCGGCCGGCACAGGAACGTGCAAGTTCCGGCCGAAGACCCTATTTTTGCCGCCGCTCACATCTTTCACACGTCTTACATCTTTCATATCTATGATTGTTGTTACCGGCGCTGCCGGCTTTATCGGCTCCTGCATGGTACGGCGCCTCAATGACGCCGGATACCGCGATATTTTGGTGGTGGATGATTTCAGCCGCCCCGACAAAACGCGCAACCTCGAAGGCAAAAAAATCAGCGGCGAAGTGCACCGCAACAACTTCGTGCGCTGGTTCGAACGCAACCACAACGACGTGGATGCCGTGTTGCACATCGGCGCCCGCACGGATACCACGGAAATAGACACCGCCATTTTCGACGACCTCAACCTCGAATATTCCAAAGCGCTGTGGATGTTGTGCAGCGGTTACAACAAGCCGTTTTTTTACGCCAGCAGCGCGGCAACCTACGGTTTAGGAGAGGCCGGCTACGCAGACGATCACGCGACGATACCCGCACTGAGGCCGCTGAATCCGTACGGGCAAAGTAAACAGGATTTCGACGTGTGGGTTTTGCAAACGATTGACAGTCAAGGGAAAACGGCCGGCGGCATTGCACAACCGCCCGCCTGGGCAGGTTTTAAGTTCTTCAACGTGTACGGCCCGAACGAATACCACAAAGGCCGCATGGCATCTGTGATCTTCCACACGGCGCGGCAGATCAAGGCCACCGGCGGCATGAAACTTTTCCGCTCCCACCGCCCCGATTTTAAAGACGGCGAACAAAGCCGCGACTTTATTTATGTAAAAGACGTCGTGGATGTTTTGTTGTTTTTCCTGGAAAAGTCGCCACCCAGCGCCATTTACAACCTCGGCACGGGCAAAGCCCGCACCTTTCTCGATCTGGCCACCGGCACTTTCCGGGCTCTGGACCTGACGCCCGAGATCTCTTTTATCGATACTCCTGCCGACATCCGCGATACCTACCAGTACTTCACCGAAGCGGATATGCACAAAATGCGCGACCTGGCCGGTTATCACCAACCGTTTTACGGACTGGAGGAGGGTATTGAAGATTATGTGCAGCGGTATTTGAAGGAAGAAAAGGTTTATTAGGGTTTCGAGGTTTAAAGGTTTAAGGGTTTCAGGGTTGTGGCAACGCAGAACCCTGAAACCCTGAAACCCTGAAACCTTAAACCCTTAAGCCCTTAAACCCTAATTTGCAAATACCATTTGGCAAGGGTGTCTATCGGCCGGCCGTCGATGACAGCAGCGCATACACAAACGTTCCCCTGACGCCGTAGCCGTGGGTGTAAAGTGTTTCATTCATGCCCTGGCGCAGATGGACCGGGATTTGTTGTATGATTTTACCCTGCATATCGGAAATCTGTACTTCCGCTTTTTGGTAAGCAGGCACCTGGTTTACCCAAAACGAAATCCAGGTGGCTTCGTCGAACGGATTCGGGCGGTTTTGCAGCAGCCGGATATTTTTTTCAGATTCGTCGTCCGGTTCACCGGTTGCCACGCTGGGGCTGATGAGTTTTTCTCCGGAAAAAAGACTTTCGGCGTTTTCCGCATCCACACCTGCCACGCTGAGGAAAAGGTTGCCGGCAGGATTGCAGGGAAAAACGCCGGTGGTTGCGCCGCTGAGGGTAAATACGGTATCCCAGTCGTTGGTTGTGCTTCGCAAAGCGACCCGGTACAACCCCGTGTTGGCGGGGTCGGTGATGTTGACCGTCAGTTGATTTCCATTGCGTATTCCGCTGAAGTCGGTCGGCACCGGTACGTGACGCGCTGCGATGGCGATGGCGTTGGTATTGATCAAGGTGTTGCGCGACAAATAGTTAAAGTCCACAAAGAAAGAATCTACAACGCCGTCGTTATCCGTATCCACCCCAAGCACATCGGAGGAAGTATGCTGGCGGTCGGTATAACCCGGATCGTTGGAAGCGTCGCCGTGTTCGTTGGCCGCGGTAAAACGAATGGCAGGGAAGCCGTGTTCGCGGAAGGGAATATGATCTCCTCCTCTGCCTGTGCGGTCTTCCGGGCTCATGATTCGGATGTTCATCGGCACAAGTGCCTGATTCAGAAGGTTTTCCCGGTATTCCAATTTAACAAACCGGGCGAGTTGTTTGTGTCTCGAATTAAAGCCGCCGGATGAAAAAAGGCGCACGCTGGTGGAGTCTATTTCGTTCAAACCCGGGCAGGAAGGCGGGGAAGACGTTTTTCCGCAAACGATACCGCCGATCACGTCGTTGTTCAGCACCGCCCGCAGGGGAATATTTTTATTATCAGCAAAAGTGGCGAAAGCTTCCGCCCCCAAAAGGCCTTGTTCCTCGCCGATGGTGACCATAAACACGATGGTATTTTTAAAGGTATATTTCGACATCACCCGCGCGGTTTCCATCACGAGTGCGGTACCGCTGGCGTTGTCTTCCACCCCTTCGGCCAGGCAAGCCGTGTCACAAAGGCCACTGCAACGGCTGTCGATGTGGCCTTCAACCAGGATCACCCCGTTGTTGGAAGGGTCGGAACCCGGCAATATGGCCATGATATTGCGATGCTGCCCCACATCGCAGATGTTCTGATCGAATTGCAGGTAGCCGGTTATCAGCCGGTTTTCATGCTGCGCGCTGAACAATTCAAATTTCCGGTGTACCCATCGCCGCGCTGCGCCGATGCCGGTCGTTTGAGACAAAGTATCGGCGCCGGTATTGCGGTTGCCGAACTGACTGAGTTGAATAATATAAGCCTTCAGGCTGTCGGATGAAATACGGGTATTCAGTTCCCCGGCAATCACCGCCGGGTCAGTGATGACGGTGCCGGCCGCATACGTTGCCGGGTTGTAATTGCCGAGTAAAATTTGTTCGGCGAGGGGGTTGGTGGTGAGGATATTGGATTGGGCTGCGGCTAAAAAGGGGATGAACAAGCTGAGGAAAATCAGGCGTACCATCATAACGAACGAAGTTTTTGTTTTGACAAATGTAACCAGATTTCAGGCTTTCATTCACTCTGCCCGCACCTTATTCGCCCCGATTTCCATCGTACAATGTACATTTGCCCCGTTTTTTAAAATGAAACCGCCGGCAAGCCACCCTTTATCCATCCTGTACACACAACCATTCGTATGAAAAATTTACCGATCATCCTGAATATCATCCTTTTCGCATTGGTCGCACATTTGTATTACCTGAACCTGAAAAAACCACAACAGGCTGACCAACAATCCATTATCGCTCCCTCGTCGGCCTCCGGCGGCGCCCGGATCGCTTATGTCAACGGCGACACCCTCGACGCCCAGTACGAATGGCTGAAACAACAAAAGAAGCTATTCAGCAACGTGTGCGCAACGCGGAAAGCAGCCTTGCCGCCAAACAGGAGGCCCTGATGCGCGACGCAAATGCCCTCCAGGAAAAATTCCAGACCGGTACCATGACGCAAGCCGACGCTGAAAAACAGCAGGCCGAACTCATGCAACGGAGCCAGCGGCTTCAGGAAGAGGAAGAACGCCTCCGCAAATCGCTGACGGAAGACCAGAAAAAGGCGTTTAACGACCTGTATGCCAACGTGGAAGCCAAACTCAAAACACTTTCAGGCCAGATCGGATACGATTATATCCTCTCCTACTCCCGCGGCGGCCAGATTCTGCTGGCCAACGACAGCTTTGACATCACCAAACAGGTGCTTCAGTTGTTGAACGCAAAGGAAGAGAAGAAGTAGCAGGTTTACCCGCCGTAGCCCCGGCGAAGGCGGGAGCAGTGGCAACCATTCATCAGGATTGTATGACAATTACCTTAAATCAGGCGACACCCGCCGACATTCCGCGTATCCGCGAGTTGGCGCACCGGATCTGGCGGGTCCATTATCCGCCGATTATCGGCGAACAACAGGTCGAATACATGCTGGGGCTGAATTACGACCTCGAATCGCTGCAACGCCAGATGGAAAAAGAAGCGCAAATCTTCTGGTTGGTCATGGAAGCGGAAGACGTGTTGGGTTTTGTTGCCGTGAGTGATCAGGGGGAAGGTGTTTATTTTATCCACAAGTTTTATTTAGACAATGAAAAACGCGGACGGGGCCTGGGGAAACGGGTATTTGACCTGTTGCTCGAAAAACACCTCGCCCTCCGGGAATTTCGCCTGACGGTGAACCGGCAGAACTATAAAAGTATCAATTTTTATTTCAGAACCGGTTTTACCATCGAACGTTGTATCGACATTCCAATCGGCGAAGGTTATGTCATGAGCGATTTTTTAATGTTGTTTAAACGGTAAACGAGCTCTCACTTCTCTCACCCCTCTCACCCCTCTCACATCTCTCACCCCTCTCACATGACCCGCGCATACCTCGCCCTGGCAGCCATCTGTATCATTTGGGGCACAACGTATACAGTGATCAAGTTGGCCGTGCGCGATTTTCCGCCGTACCTGCTGGTTGGTATTCGCCAAACCCTGGCGGGATTATTACTGCTGGGACTGGCGCTGGCGGGCGGACATAAAAAGGTCCCCGGACGGCGATATGTCCTGCGGCAGGGCCTTACCGGGCTTGCCACCATCACCGGAGGGAATGGATTTATTACCTGGGGTATGCAATATGTTTCATCCGGGCTGGCCGCTATTATCGGATCCTTGACTCCCGTGCTGGTTGTGTTCATTAACCTGAGCTGGCGGGGATCGGAAAAAATCAACTCCCGGATCGTAACCGGCGTTTTGATCGGTTTTGCAGGACTGGGACTTATTTTTAACGACGGGTGGCAGGATTTTATCAAACCCGAATATCGCCTCGGGATTGCGGGCTGTTTTGCGTCCTGTTTTACCTGGTCGCTCGGCACCGTGATGTCCAAACGCTGGAATTCGCCCGAAGTCCCCCCCTTGCTGAATGCCGGTATGCAGATCACTGCGGGCGGACTGGGAGGCCTGGTTTTTGAGTTTTTTCCTCGACAATACCCACACGATACACCACACCACGCAGGGTTGGCTGGCGGTCGCATACCTCGTCACCATTGGGTCGGCGCTGGCATTTACCCTGTATATGTTTGCTTTGCAACACCTGAGCGCAACCGTTTCTTCGTTGTATACTTATATTAATCCGGTTGTCGCCATCATACTCGGCTGGGCATTTCTGGGCGAATCGCTCACCCTTTGGGCGGGTATTGGCATGCTGGTGACAATTGTTGGAGTTTGGCTCGTCAATTCCGGTCAAAGGCTCCCGTCTAAGAAGTAATTATCACGGCTGCAAATTAACTTTGCTTCCCTGTGCCGAACAGTGGAACCTGTTTTCCCAAAAATCCGCCCGATACAGTCATTCACCACTTACCACTCGTTACTGATCTTATGAAACGCAGCAAAATCGCCGGAATCGGCTACTACGTCCCGGAACGTATTGTTACCAATGACGAACTGACCAAGGTAATGGACACCACCGACGAGTGGATTCAGGAACGCACCGGTATCCGCGAAAGGCATTACGGGGTAAAACACGAAGAAACAACCTCCTCCATGGCCGCCGCAGCCGCCCGAATTGCCTGCGAACGCGCGGGTATTGCGCCGGAAGAGATTGATTTTATTGTATTTGCAACACTCAGCCCCGACTATTATTTCCCGGGTTGCGGCGTGCTGGTACAACGCGAACTGGGCATTACCCACAAGGAAGTCGGCGCACTCGATATCCGCAACCAGTGCAGCGGCTTTATTTATGCCCTGAGCATTGCCGACCAGTTTGTAAAAACCGGCATGTATAAAAATGTGCTGGTCGTTGGTTCGGAAATGCACTCCATGGGCCTCGATTTCAGCACACGCGGGCGAAATGTAACGGTCATTTTCGGCGACGGCGCCGGCGCCGCTATCATACAGCCGACGGATGAGCCGGAACAGGGTATTCTGACCACCAAGTTGCATTCGGACGGTACTTATGCTGAAAAACTCGCTTTTATCAATCCCGGCGCACACGGCGGTTATCATTTCAAAAAACTGGGCGAGCAAGTCGATTTCGGCTACCCGCCGCCCGATACGTACGGCGAAATATTTATCACCCCCAAAATGATCAGCGACGGCAATTATTACCCCAATATGGAAGGGCAATTTGTGTTTAAACTGGCGGTGCAAAAATTCCCGGAAGTGATCCACGAAGCCCTGAACGAAGCGGGCCTGAAAACATCGGACATTAATATGCTCATTCCACACCAGGCCAATTTGCGGATCAGCCAGTTTGTACAACGGATACTCGGCCTGCGCGACGACCAGGTGTGGAACAACATCCAGCGCTACGGCAACACCACCGCCGCCTCCGTGCCCATCGCCTTGTGCGAAGCATGGGAAGCCGGCAAAATCAAGGAAGGCGATTTGGTTTGCCTGGCGGCATTCGGCAGCGGATTTACATGGGGAAGCGCGCTGATCCGCTGGTAAAAGCAGGTTTACAGGTCGTCCCCCCAAACGGTCAGGGAACGGTTCCGGACAAAACCTTGCTAATACTTATAGATTTCTATCAAATTTTCTTTCAGCACCAACAAGCGGTTCGGAGCCAGACAGGTTATCGACTTTTGAAGCAGTTCCGTTGGAATACCGGTTTCCCGGCTTGCCCTCACCGACAAACGTTCGGCGATAATACGATGCCCCGCCAGGTAATGTATTTGATCGTCAGCGATCACAAAGTCTTTCGCGGAATACAAGGGCACAAAAAGCCGGTCGAATTGCGCAAAAACATCGAATACGAACACACCTTGTGTGGAATCGGCTAAATAAACGTGATCATTGTTTTCGCGAATACATGAAACAAATCGGGGCGTGGGTTCCAGCAGGGTCAAATCCTGACTTTCAAACCGTTTTTCACCCTCCGGCGTGATTTTTAACAGGCGAAAACGCACTTCGTCGTAGATCCAGATGTTGCCATCCCGGGCCGCCGCCAAACTCCGCACCTCGGGGTAACCGGCGCTGATCAGGTTCAGTTCGCCTAACACAGTCAGACTGCGGTCGAGAAAAACCGCCATCCGGAAATCCGGGTACCACACCAGCACTTTTAAGGGGTTGGACACGTCGATGGACGCCGCCTGTCCGAGGCGTTTGTTGGTGTAACGTGTGAGCAAACGACCGTCGGAACTGTATTTTTCAATGGCATTGTCCGCAGCGATCAGGTAAATGTTGGACAAATTATCTGCGGTTGCATAACGGGCGTTTACACTCAAAGCATGGAGCCGGATCAGGGAATCGCCGGCAGCTTGTGCCAGGCCGGGAGTCAAATTTCCGACAAAAAACAAAAGCAGAAACAAGGCAGTGAGCCGGCCGAAACCCGATAAAGCAACATTCCGAAAATGCCGTGTTGTCAAACAAAAATGGCTGCCGCTATTCGGGCGGGCGGGTTGGCATGTTCCCTGAAAACTGTTAGTGTCATTTTGACAGGTAAAAACATTTACATCGTGCCATTTTGTCATTTTTGTTATCATAATTTCTGTCAAAAATTCGGGATTCGGTGGCTGGCACAGGGATTGAAAAAGACATGGAGTCGGAATGAATCAACTTTCCACAACCAACTTTTTCAAACAGTCTTTAACCATAAAAATTGTTAAAAAATGACGAACATCGTTAAATTTCAACCCTTCCCATCAACCAAACCCCTGTTTAACGGTTTTTTAGATGACTTCTTTAATCGTTCGGTTACCGATTTTGTCGGAAGTGATGTGGCTTTGAGCCAGGCGGCGGTAAATGTGGTGGAAACGGAAGACGCCGTGAAACTGGAAGTGGCCGCACCGGGTTTCGATAAACAGGATTTTACCGTAAACATCGAAAACGATTTCCTGACCATCGTTGGAAAACACGAAGTCAATACTGAAGAAACCAAAGAACGCTACACGCGCCGCGAATTTTCGGTGAACTCGTTCAAACGTTCATTCAAATTACCCAAAACAGTGAACCAGGAAGCAATTACCGCTGTTTATGACAAAGGTATCCTGAATGTGATGCTTGGCAAAAAGGAAGAGGCCAAGCCCGCAGTAAAAACCATCGAGATCGGTTAAACCGATTTTACAAAGAGTTGTTTTCATAAGGTTAGTTAATAGGGTTTTAGGTGTTTTCATGGAGCCGGGGCAGAAATGTCCTGGCTCTTTTTATGCCGTACCCCGCAGAAGTCCTGCACAATGCGGCATTTCTCCCGTATCTTTGTCCATGTACCCCACCCGCACCGCCAACACTGACCATATCCCGCCATATTGTGGACCAATCATCAGATCATTTTTCCAACGAGCAGTTAATCAATGGTTTGCGCAATGTCGACCCCAGCGCACTGGAAGCCATTTTTCATAAAGTGCGGCCTACTTTTCTGCGGGAAATAAACGCGCTCGGCGGCAGCGACGCCACAGGCAAGGTCTTTTTTCGCGCAGCAGTGCTGGACGCCGCCCGGATGGCCTCCGGAGAAAACTTCTCCCCGGAAGAACCACTCGACGTGCTGCTCAAACAACTCGGAACCGCTCACTTTATGGACTGGCTGGTGGAGAAGGGGCAGGCGCAACCGGAGTCTGCTCCACCCGAATCCACACCCGGATTCCCGGATTCGGAATCCCTTCGCGCCACCCGGAAAAAAATTGATTCCTGGAAAAACGCCGAACTGATCGATGACCCGGCCTATCCGCTTTGGGAGAAAATACGCATCGTGGAGCGTAAATTAGCCGGTGAAGGCGAGCCGAAACCTAAAAGCAATTTCGCCCGCAACCTGCTGATTTTCTTCTTGTTACTAACGGCGATTTACGTTGTATACCGATTCTTCAACCGATCACAATCTCCGGCCGAAATATATCAATACAATTTTACACCCCCTGAAAGCCTGATGGCCGACCGGAAGTCGCGTTACGGACCGGAACTCGGCAACGACTCCGTATCCACCGATCCCGGCGAATGTACACGCCGGCTTCGGGAAGCCGACGAATATTACAAGGCCAAAAATTTTGAATTGGCGGAAACCACCTTGTTTGACATATTGGACGATTCCCTGGCTTTGTGCTCCTCCGACGCCTTGTTTTACATCGGCGTCATAGCGCTCGAACAGGAAAAACCCACCCTGGCGCTGGAATGTTTTTCAAAAATTGAAGACCTCGAACATTTCGGCGAAGATATTTACTGGTACCAGGCACTGGCAATGGTGCAGTTGGCCGACATCAATCCCTTACTCAAAGACAAGGCCCGCAGGGCCGTGGAAAGAGCACATTCCAATGCCGTTGATTCCCTGCGTCGTACGCAGACGGAACGAATGCTGAAACACCTTTCCGACTGATCTTTCCATGACTTTGCTTCAAAGATATTTTCCGGAACTGACTGCCGAACAACTTGCTCAATTTCAGCAACTTGTCCCTCTGTATACGGAATGGAACTCCCGAATCAATGTGGTGTCCCGGCAAGACATTGAGAACCTGGAAGAACGCCATATCCTTCATTCTCTGGCCATAGCAAAGGTTTTCAGGTTCAAGGCCGGGGCTTCGGTACTCGACCTGGGTACCGGGGGCGGATTTCCGGGTATTCCACTCGCGATTTGTTTCCCGGAAGTGCGGTTTACCCTGGTGGACGGAACCGGAAAAAAAATTCGTGTCGTACAGGAAATAGCCGATGCGCTCGGGTTGAAAAACGTAACAGCCCTGCACGCCCGGGTGGAGGAATTAAAAATGGCCGGGCAATTCGACTTTGTTGTTTCCCGGGCGGTGACTTCACTCGGCCAGTTGATGGATTGGAGTTATAAACTGCTCAAAAAGAAACACATACACGCGTATCCCAACGGGGTTATTGCCCTGAAAGGTGGCGACCTGCGCCCGGAAATAAAAGCACTTCCCGGCAAAGCAGAGACCTACACCGAAGTGTTTCCGATTTCCGCTTTTTTTAAAGAACCGGGTTTTGAAGAAAAATTTGTGGTATACGTGCAGGGCTGAATTCGGCAATACGAATGCCTTTTAATACATGCCAGGGCAGGCGAATAACCGGCAACTGTAGGTCATTACCGGAGATTTCAGGTTGAACCGGCCTTTCCTGAAAAGGTGGTTTCCCGCACGCGGAAAAGATCAGGCAAAAAGCAAGGATTAATCCAGGTATTGTTTTCATAACATTTATTTTCAGTAAAGTAATCAAGCAGAATTAATGTGGCTGGTTTTTTGGAACATGCTGAAAATGAATCATTTGGACGGAAAGGATTTCCGTCCTGCTACTTATCGGTCATATTTGTACAAATCATACCGCTCGATAATACCGATCAGTTTTTCGGCGTAAGTGCGATCCGTGGCATAGCCGACGGACTTGAGTCCGTATGCCCATTTTCTGTAATCGCGTCCGTGTTTTTTTAGTTTGGCGTACCGGCCCGACGCCAGCAACTGACTGTGGGCATGCCAGCTGTCCCAGGGCGATTTGAATTTCCGGAAAAAATCCTTGTGGGTGTCGTCCGTAAAATTGGTGCAATGCCCTTTGCCACAATTCCTGGAGAAACACTTGATTCCAAAGTGATTGTTGTTGTTCACAGCGAGTTTGCTGGTGCCAGCCCGGCTTTCGATCAGGCCCTGCGCCAGGCTGATGCTGGCAGGTACGCCATATTTGTTCATCTCATCGATGGCCACTTTTTTAAACCGGTTGACGTAATCGGTGGCTTCTTCGGAGCGCAGTTCGTTTTTACTGACCGGCGCCGCTTCGTTGTTGCTTTTTTTCGCTTTGGGCCTCGATTTGGCTTCTACCGGTTTTTCACTCCATTCCAGGGCAGTACTTACACTTTGTTCCTCTGAAATAGGGCCGGGTGAGGTTTCGATGATCGTATTGGAAAAAAAGAGAAAATAGCCGGCTACGGCCAGAAACCCAGCTTTGATCAGGGCGTTGCGTTGAAACATACCGAATGTGAACCGGTGAGACTGGTATCGCAAGGCAATCCAGGTGCGGTGCAGCCGGAACCAGATTTGCCGGAGCAACTCGGGCAGGGTGGTTTGTTCCGCCCGGTCGAACACCACCCGGCTTGGACTTGCATTTGACCGGCGCCCGCGGCTGCCGGTATAGGTCCGGGTTCCCGCCTGTGGAACGAAGGTTTCCGGTTCCGTGTATTTTTTTGAAATTCCCATGGCGAAGTACGGATGAAGTTTGGATGTTTGTTTTTTATACTATCCCCTGTTTGTCGCCGGACAAAAGTAAAACAGAAAATTCTTTTTTAAAACAAATAATTTATTTTTAGAAAAACTTTTTCCAGGTCAATCAATAAAATATTGTTTTTCAAAGAGTTATTTCACGTTTTAAAAAACAGAAAGTTTTTAATCCCTTGTTTTGGGGTCGCCTGCCTTTCCTGCGTGCCGGCGCCGGCGCAAGGCACTACGGCTTCAGGCAGCCTTTTTCGGCCGGACAGCGCCAACACAGGCAGCGTTTGGAGCCGGCGCCTCGTTTCCTGTTTTGAAACTATACGCGCAGCGGTTTTGCCGAACGGATTAGACACATTAACTTTCCAACGGAAATCAACTCATGGATTTCGCCCTCAAATTGGAACGCGCCGAAACAGATCTCGTCGCCGCCCTCACCCGACAGGAGCGCTGGGCGCAACAACTACTGTACGAACAGTATTACGGTAAAATGATGGGTGTATGCCTGCGTTATGCCGGTTCGCGCGACGAAGCACTCGACCTTTTACACGAAGGTTTTATCAAGGTTTTTCAAAACATCGGCCGTTATCGCCCGGGCACTTCACTGCCGGCGTGGATCCGGACCATTATTGTCAATACCTGTATCGACTATTACCGCAAAACGATCCGGCGGCGCACGGAGGACATCACCGACGCGCACCAGGTGTCGAACGACGACCCGGATGTTTTAAGTCATCTGACGGAACAAGAGATTCTTTCCGCCGTACATGAACTTTCGCCGGCTTACCGCGCCGTGTTCAACCTGTATGTGGTGGAAGGATATTCGCATAAAGAAATCGCTGATGCACTCCAGATCACCCGAGAGCACGTCGCGCAGCAACCTCGTAAAAGCGCGTTCCAAGTTGCAGGAACATTTTACCAACATGCGAATGGAATTTGGTTTTCGCACAAAGGATCATGCCGAGTAATTCGCACATAATCAAGTAAATAAGGCACTTACTGCCATGAAAGATACCATTTTTGACAAACAACTGAAGGCTGCACTCGACAATCTGGAAGCGCCCTACGATCCGGTCAGCTGGTCCGCTCTGGAGCAACGGATGAACGCCTCCTTTGCCGAGGAACATCCCGCGCCGGTAGATGCGGTTGACAAGGCCGTTTTCCATTCCTTAGAGCGGCTGGAAGCGCCATATCAGCCGGCTCACTGGGACCTGCTGGCAGGCCGGATGACCGAAGCCGCCCGCGTCCGGCGCCGTTTGTGGATCATGAAATTGTCGGAGGCCGCCATTTTCCTGCTGCTCCTGATCAATCTGGATGGGTTCCTGAATTCCGGCGCCCCGACGCCCGGACAACAACCCCAGGCTCCGCGTTCAAAACGCCTCCAGGCGGAATTGCCCGCCGGATCAATGAAGAACAAAGTATCGATGGGTGCGGGTTTGAAAGGTTTCGGATTATCATTCGACCATTCAGGCGCAAACATTTCAAACGCATACGATTCGAGAGAAACTTTGATGGCGCTGCAAGGGAACACCGACCCGCTTTTACAGGATGTGCTTCTTTTCCAGCAATCATCCGCCGACAACGCGACGTCTGCCGCCGCCATCCTGCTCAACCCCACGGAAACACCCACACCCGAACACTGGGCTTCCCTGCCGGATATCATCAAATTACCCATTTTGCTGGGTAGCCCGCTGGAAACGATCGACCATAGAGCATTCAATGCTCCGGTGGCTCATATTAAATCGCCGAAACAACACCGTTTTTACGCCGGCACCTTTGCGAGTTACGACTGGAACCAGGTGAACAGCCCGGATTATTCTCACCACGCCACTGGTTACGGCGGCGGGTTGGCCATCGGCTACCGTATCGGAAAATGGGGGGTGGAAACGGGATTAACGTACAACCGCAAACAATATCAACCAAAACGGGAAGAGGAAATTTATAAAGGCAACACGCAGACCGGTTATTACGGCTCCTATGCCAAAACGGTTGATGCGGACCTGGTGTCCATACCGGTAAAAATTAGCCGCCGGGTGGGCCAATTCGGCCAACTGAGCGCTCATGCGGTCGGTGGGGTGACCACACATATTGCCTTGGACAAAAGTTACCACTACGCATCCACTTTTTACCCAGGCCAGGCGCCGCCCGATCCGAATTATTCCCCGGGACAACACCCGCAATTGCAACAAAAAGGCCGGGGTTTGCTGGAAAAAGGTTCGCTGGACGGCAATGTTTACGTTTCCGCAGATGCTGGCGTTCGTATCGAGCACCCGGTTGGCCGCCGTTTTGTGGCATTTGTTGAGCCCACTTACCGCCATGCACTCGGCAAAAAAGGTATAGGCCCCAGTCCGGCAAAATTAATACCTTTTCGGTGCAGGCCGGGGTATTGGCTACTTTGTAAGGGACAATGTCCGGCAGTGTGTGGGCGGCTCACTGTTTCTTCAGCCGCTCCACCAATTCCCGGTATCCCTTTTCGCCCCGGATGTTTTCGAGGCTGTCGTCGGTTTCTATCCATTTAAGGTCGTTGTAGCCGAGTGAGACGGCTTTTTTCAGGTTTTCCAGGGCGCTGAACACGTCGTTTTGGAGGGCGTGGTACATGGCCCAGTTGCGGTAGACACGCCCGGAAGCGTTGACGGCCTGAAATTTTTCAAAATAGACTTTTGCCAGCGGGAATTGTCGCAGTTTGGCGTAATTGTAACCGATGTTGTTGTACAACCTGCCCAGTTCGGGGTGGTCGGGAGGCAGGTTTTTTTGCCGGATGGCTAAGTTCGTGAGGTTGGAGTCTAAGGCTGTTTGATACATGGCGCGATTTTCCTGTGCCCGGTCCGCAGCGGCAGGGAGATTTGCGGGAGCGGTATTTTCATCGGGCGGATTTTGCGCCTGCAACTGCTCCACGATGACCTTGTACGCCGCCCAGTCCCGAATACCTTCCAGACTTTCATCGGTAGTGATCCACTTCAGGTCGTTGTAGCCGAGGTCGACGGCCTTTTGCAGGTTTTCCATGGCTTTGAGTTTGTCGTTTTGAAGGGCGTGGTAGAGGGCCCAGTTGCGGTAGGCGCGGCCGGATGGTCCGATGGCCTGGTATTTTTCAAAGTATGTTTTGGCTTCGGGGAATTGGCGGAGTTTGGCGTAAGTCAAACCAGTGTTATTGTACGAGGTTGCCAAATCAGGATGTTCGGCGGGCAGGGTTTTTTCGCGGATGGCCAGGGCTTTGAGGTTGAATTCCAGTTTTTTATGATTGTCGCCTGTATTCCCATATTTAATCGCCGTGTTATTGTACAATGCTGCCAGATCGGGATGATCTGAGGGAAGGTTTTTTTCCCGGATTGCCAAAGACCTCAAGTTATATTCCAGCGCCTTTTGATGCTCGTTGAGGTTACTATAAGTCACAGCCAGGTTGCTGTAAGATATGGCCAAATTGGGGTGATTTTCGGGCAGGGTTTTTTCCTTGATAACCAAAGATTTCAGGTTGAACTCTAATTGTTTTTGATAGTCGCCGAGATCGCCGTAAGCCTTGGCCAAGTTATTGTATGATGTTGCCAGGTTAGGGTGATCGGCCGTAAGGGTGTTTTTAATAATGGCCAGGGCTTTCAAGTTGAATTCCAATTGTTTTTGAAAATCACTGAGTTTCCCGTAAGCCACTGCCAGGTTGTTATAAGATCTTGCCAACTCGGGATGGTCGGCCGGAAGGGAAACTTCATTAATGGCCAGGGCTTTCAGGTTGTATTCCAGTCGCTTTTGGTCTTCACCAAGGTCGCCATATGCCTTAGCCCGGAATTTATAAGCAACTGCCCAATGGGGATGATTGGCTGGAAGGATTTTTTCATAAACAGCGAAGGCTTTTGAGTTGAATTCCCATTGTTTTTGAAAATCGCCGAGGTTGCCGTAAAGAGCAGCCAGGTTGTCGTACGATATTGCCAAATCAATATGCCCGGCCGGGAAGATATTTTCCTGGATTTCCAAACTTTTTAAATTATACTCCAATGCTTTTTGGTATTCGCCAAGTTGTTCGTAAGCCCCGGAGAGAACATTATATGATCTGGCAAGATCAGGGTGGTCTGCGGGCAAGTTTTTCTTTGAAATTTCTATATCTTTTATACTAAACTCTAATGCTTTCTGATACTCGCCGAGGTGGCTGTAAGTCACAGCCAAATTACTATAGTATGTCACCGTGAAAGAGCGATCAACAAGTTGGACCTTTTCCTGTATATCCACGGCTTTTTGAATCATTTTCAATGCTTTTTGATACTCGCCAAGGTTATCATGCGATGAACCCAAATTGTTGTAAGAGCTTGCTAAACCTGGATGTTCGGCTGGCAGAATTTTTTCCCTGATCGCAAGGGCTTTCCGATTAAACTCCACTTGTTTCTGATAATTCTCCTCGTTTTCGTACCAGTAGAGTGCAATTTTGGAAAAGTATTCGGCCAACTCTTCCTCATCGTACTCTTCTTTCTGATAAATCACCGCAATTTGCTCATAACACAGTGCTACCTCTCTGTACCTGAACTGCGACAACAATAAACTGATCTTAAATTCATAGCCCTCCACTACTTGCCGGATTGCAGTCTCCGCTTTTTTCTTCAAAGCACGGGCACTCTCGTAAGCCGTATCCAAGGCCTCCGCGCTCAAAATATTCAACGCCCCCTCCACATCATTTTCCTCGTCAATCTTCCGCACCGCATCTTTCACCATTTGAGAAGCCCGGTCTAAATTAATACTTGCAATGGAAAACGCCTGTTCCCGGATTTTGGCGGAGTCCAAAGCCGCCTGCATTCTGTCCAACTGGGCATATAACTCGCTGATTTTCTGATAGTTTTTCTCCTTTTGTGCAACGAGGCCTTCCACTTCCTTCTTCTTTTTTTCCAGTTCCCGGTCGGCCGTGGTGCGCAGGATACGGTAATACCTTTGCGCAGCAATATCCCGCTCCCCGGCGGGGCATACAATGATGTCCAGCAACTCCTCCGCGCCGGCGGGCAGTTTGGCGGCTTTTATCTCCTTTTCGTTGACGAGTTCGAGTTTTTGGCCTTTTGCATTGTCTTTGCCAACTTCCAGGGCGAGGCTGGCGCCGTTGCGTTTGGTCTGGAAGGTAAGCCGGTACTCCCCATTGTCCACCGAATAGGCGGGGTTGGCGTCGGGTTCGGCGATACGGACGCCTGCTGCGGGTTTGTTGCCGCTGCTTTGGTACAATACGCGGCCTTGAAGGGTGTTGTTGGGAGCGGTGGTCTGGGCAAAAAGCAACGAAGCGCTGAACAGGCCGCACAAGGCGGGAAAAAATCGGTAATGGGCCATGAAACAGGTGTTTAAACGGTTTTCAGGGCACTGGTTGCTAATTGGGTGCCAATTTTATTCAGCACCACGGCGCGAAGGTACGCGGCGGTGAACATTATACGGCGTGTCGCCAGTATCGTCAACTTAGCGATGAGGTGACATCTTCGAGGTACGAGAAGGTGTCATCTCATCGCGGAAACGCTACCGTAAAGAGATGTCACCTTCTCGTACCTCGAAGATGACACCTCTTTACGGACGTGGAGCCAAAGCCGGCGGATGAATGACGCTCATTGCGTCTTCACGTGAAATAAAAATCTCTGGTAGTGTGCTGCACCGCCGCCTTTATATTTTTAATACCGTTAAAATGTACTTCCCTTTTACAGAACGTATACTTACGAAATAAATACCGTTGGGCTGAGAAGAAATATCAATCTCCCGTGTCAGGGTTTGATCGTCGGATAAAAATATCCGATCGCCCCACAGGTTGTAAATCTCTATCACTCCTTCTGTCATCCTGACATTTCCACCACCCATCTCCACCGTGAATTTTCCGTTATTGGGATTGGGAATAGCCGTGAATGAACTGCTTTCGGACACCGTTTCTATTCCGGTGCTGATAAAATTAAATACGGCAGATGTTGCAGAGCACCCGTTTACGTTCGTTACCACCACCGTGTAATTGCCGTTTTGCGGTGCGGAATACGTTGGCGCGGTGGCCCCGGCAATCGCCATTCCGTTCAGGTACCACTGGTTGCCGCTTGCAGAACTCGATGTGAGAAGCGCTCCGTTTGGCGTTATTACGGGGACAGGCGGCAACGGGTACACGGTAACCGAAATTGCCGGTGAAATGGCCGAACACCCGTTTGCATTCGTCACCGTCACGGTGTAATTGCCCGAAGATGAAACAGTTATGTTTTTGGTTGTAACACCGTTACTCCACAAATATGTACTTCCTGTGTTGGCAGTGAGTGTCACCGAACCGCCCTGGCAAAATGTAGCGGCGCCGCCCGGAGTAATAGTAGCGCCCATAATGTCAAAGGTTTTTGAACAGGTGATCCCGTTGTAAGTTGATTGAAAGGTATACGTCCCGGGTATCGTGGGTAAAGTTTTGGTCCAGGATTTCAGGCTGGCGTTATAATCGGTCGTGCTGGTGTACGTCCAGTTGTTAAAAACGGACCCGTTTGGATTTAAAATACTCAGATTCGCCGTGCTTCCTGCCGTTTCATACCGCATAAAAATATAAAACTTCGCCGCTCCCGGCGGTAATCCGACGCCCTGAAACGGCAGTGAGAAACAACTGCTTTCGTTGGGCGTTTCCGTAGCCGGGCAAGCCGGAAGAACCGCGTCGGTCGTATGCACGGAGGTTTTTAATAT
Source organism: Lewinellaceae bacterium (assembly GCA_016713985.1). Lineage (GTDB taxonomy): Bacteria > Bacteroidota > Bacteroidia > Chitinophagales > Saprospiraceae > M3007. The sequence continues at coordinate 43,390 of JADJOD010000008.1, forward strand.
TTCATGACCTGCATAAGGTAATTGGGAAACCCACCACGACGTTGCATTCAGGGAATTACAAGCGCCGGAAAACGGGTCAATACGTGTACTCACGGTGCTGCCGCTCCAGACTTCAAAATGCAGGTGCGGCCCCGAAGAACTGCCGGAACTGCCCACGACGCCTAAATATTCGCCGGCTGTCACCGACTGACCGGTCGTTTTAGCCGTAAGCGAATTTTTTTTCAGGTGAAAATATAAGGCCCGCGAACCGTCGGCGTGCTGAATAACGATATAATTGGCTGTTAATGAATTCGCTCCACAGTTTTTGTCAAAATTTCCATCTACCTTATCTATGATCGTGCCTGCTGCCGCGGCAACCACTTCTACCTGATTATTATCCATCTTATAAAAAGAGAAGGGCCAGATACTGATGTCCGTTCCCCGGTGCCCGTCGTACGTCTTGGCGCCGCAATTGTAATCTGTTATGGCGCCGGTGCTTGTGTTTTGGTCCACATAAGCGCTGATGGCGTAATACTTGCAATCGGAAAGGCCGTTTGCGGCTTTTAGCGGCCAACTCAGGGAAGTGACCAGCGCACTTTTGGGTCCCGTTTCGGCGATTCCCGACAACGCGACATTTTCAACACACCGTTTTTCGAGCGTTTCATATTGCAGGGGTGTTATACACGGGTTGCCGGCATCGTTTTTTTCAAGGGGATATTCGCCGGCAGTTTCGGTGAATTCTGGCAGGATGATTTGTGCATACGATGGGAAGGGAAAAAGGCCAAAAAGGAAAATGGCAGAAAGGCAGCGTTTTTTTCATGATATCTTAAGGTAGTGATCATGGACAGAGTGCCTGTCGTTCAAATATGCTGCCTGGTGTGCGTGTAAATATTGTTCGGCCGGGTCTGGAAGGTTTTTGTGTATACGATTTATTGCAGGTCAGGTACATTGTAATCTGTGTTTTTGGGCCGACCCCGCTGCTGATTTTACGCTCTTTTTGATGCCATCTGCCTTAAAATTTCCAGTTCTTCTTTTGACAGGGATCGGAATGTTTTGCGGTGATATTCCGTCCCCATATTTGACGGCGGGGAATACGAATGATTTTGTTTGCCTGTAAAAATTAACCCTGCTAATCCCCGACCACCCGGATCTCCACCCGCCGGTTTTGTTCCGATTCCCGGTCGTTGGCCGGGTTGGGAAACAACATTTGGGTATTCATATAACCCCTGTAGGTCATACGTTCGGCGGCAATGCCGTTTTTCACTAAGTAGGCGAATACCAGTTTGGCGCGGCGCTCCGACAGGGTTTGCCGCCATTCGGGTTCTTGTTCCATGATCAGGCCGGGACCGTTGATGTGGCCGGCGATTTCTATTTTCAGTCGCGGGTTTATCTGCATGAATTTTAATATTTTAGACAATTCCGGCTCCGATACTTTCAGCAAAACGGCCTGGTCGCCGACAAATAACAGGTCGCGGAGCACCGCCGTTTCGCCCGCTTTGGCCGGGGGCAGCAGGATGTCCGGGCTGATTTTGTACTTTTTGTACAATTCCGGGCTACCGAAGAGTTTCATGGTGATCGTCTGGAAAAAGTGGTCGGGCGATACGGCGTCCAATTTTACCACGGAATCTTTCGGCAGACGTACGCTGTACCGGCCGATACTGTCGGTTTGCACGGAGTCCTGGCGTGTTTTGGTGCGGAAAGTAACCGTAGCCTGGATGCCTTTGCCACTGTCGCGATCTTTTACCTGCCCGGCGAGGGTTGTCATCGGCACGGCCACGATGATTTCGATGGAAGCGCGCCGATTGATCCGGCGGCCTTCTTCGGTGGTGTTGCTGGCAACGGGTCGCCGCTCGCCGAAAGCGGATATTTCGATCTGGGCGTCGCCGAGGCTGCGCTGGAGCAATTTTTGCCGCACCGCTTCCGCGCGACGGCGCGAGAGGGCCACGTTGGCCGCCGGCGACCCGATGGAGTCGGTATGCGCCGTGATGCGGATACGCAGGTGAAGCGGGTCGGCGCGCAGGTTGGCCACAGCCGAATCTAGCACGGCGCCGGCTTCGGGTGTGAGATCGGCTTTGCCGAAGGCAAAATAAACTTCAGTGCCGCGAGCAACGTAGAGCGAATCAAAAATGGATTGTGCGGAAAGGGTTTGCACGAGTGCAAATAGGAGCAAAAGGGGGAGACTGTGTTTCATGGCTGGTGATGTTAGCCGTTTCGGCAACGACTTATTTTAAGGGCTAAAATAAGCCCAATTCCGGGTAGTGCGCGACTTTATTTTATAGACGAAATCTTGTATCTGTTACAAACCTCAAAGCGAAAACGGATTATCTTTAGGGCATGAAAATCCACTCAATCAAACTGGAAACGGCCCACCTCAGCGGGGTGGTTGATTTTTACCGTTCCGTGTTGGGATTGCACACGGCAAGCGTGGAACCCGGTACCGTACACGTTCAGATCGGTAATTCGTGGCTTGTTTTTGCGGAAAATCCCGGTTTTAGGGGCATTTATCACTTTGCATTCAATATTCCCTGCAACCAGATCCGGGAAGGCATGGCCTGGCTCGAACGCAGCAATATCGACCTGATCGCCAACGAGAAAGGCGAAAAACAAATGGATTTTGCGAACTGGCATGCCGAAGCAACCTACTTCTTCGACCCCGCCGGAAACATCGTGGAACTCATTGCCCGGCGCGATCTGCAGAACGAAAGCGATCGCCCGTTCGGCCACGAATCGCTGCTGGAGATCAGCGAGGTCGGTATCGTTTGCCCCGACGTTTTGGCCTGGAGCGAACGCGCCGCGACCGAATACGGCATTTTTCCTTTCGACAAACAAAAACCTTCCGCCGACTTCTCGGCGCTCGGCAGGGACACCGGCCTGTTCATCGTGGTGCAGGAAGGCCGGAAATGGTTTCTGACGGATGTTCCCGCCGTCCGGGTGCCTCTGGGCATCCAATTTGAAAATGACGGGGGAGAGATGTTTGATTTGCAGGAAGGGTAAATTTGCCTTCTGCCGACAAAAACACGTCTCTCACGGCGCATTTTCAGTTGAAACCCGTTTGTAATATTCTGATTCACTACTTTTGCGGCTTCCCGGCGAAACAAACCCGCCGTCAGGGCGTTTTACGCCATCATCAATTCAACGAACACATACAAATGGCACAATTCAAATCGGACGTAGAAGCGGTAGACGCGCTTGCACAGGCATACAAGGATCTTTCGGCGGAGATCGGCAAAGTGATCGTAGGTCAGGACGACGTCGTCCGGGCCGTAATCATCACCCTTTTTTCCAATGGGCACGCCTTGCTCGTAGGTGTTCCCGGACTTGCTAAAACGCTGCTGGTCAGTTCAATAGCCGAGGTATTGGAACTCGATTTTAAACGTATTCAGTTTACGCCCGACCTCATGCCTTCCGACATCACTGGCAACGAGATACTCGATGAAGACCGTCGCTTCCGGTTTACCCGCGGACCGGTATTTTCCAACATCGTACTGGCCGATGAAATCAACCGTACGCCGCCCAAAACACAGGCCGCCCTGCTGGAGGCTATGCAGGAACGTTCCGTCACCGTGAGTGGCCAGCGCCACGCGCTTCCTTCGCCGTTTTTTGTACTGGCCACTCAAAACCCCATTGAACAGGAGGGAACCTACCCCCTGCCGGAAGCGCAGCTGGACCGTTTTATGTTCAACATTCCGCTGACTTACCCGACTTACGAACAGGAAGTGGAAGTGGTAAAACAAACAACCTCCTCCGCAACGGCAACCCTGAAACATATCTTGAGTGCTGATCAAATACTTGAATTTCAGCAGGTTATGCGGAAAATTCCCGTCAGCGACAACGTGCTGGAATACGCGGTCAGTTTGGCCACCAAAACACGCCCCGGCACTTCCCGCGCCACAAAAGAGGCCAATAATTACCTCGCCTGGGGCGCCGGTCCACGTGCCAGCCAGTACCTTGTACTCGGCGCCAAATGCCACGCCGCACTGCGTGGCAAGTATTCGCCCGATATTGAAGACGTGCAGGCCATCGCCAGCCTCGTGCTGCGGCATCGCATCGTCCGCAATTACAAAGCGGAAGCGGAAGGGGTGAGTGAAGAAAATATCATCGAGGCACTGTTGTAGTTTCGATTGATCCTAAATCCTGAAACGAGGGGGTGGCCGTGTACCGGTCACCCCTCGCGTTTTTGGGTTTACAAGAATAACTCCGGCAGGTCCGCATTCCCGGAAAATGTCAGTCAAATTTATTTTTTGATTTTTAGGTTAATCTAAAAATATTTGTATATTTGCCTTAAAAATAAATCGACCTGCCCAGGAAACCCCTAGGCAACAATGCAACAATATAACAATGACCATTACACAAGCGGAAGAAAACCACCTCAAGGCCATCTTTAAAATCGCGGAAAAAGAGGACAAACCCGCCCTCACCAACGCCATTGCGGCGGCCATGCATACCACGGCCGCTTCGGTGACGGATATGTTGAAGCGGCTGGCGGATAAAAACCTGATTGTATACGAAAAATACCGGGGGGTGCAACTGACCGGCGAAGGCAACCGCATTGCCACGGCCCTCATTCGCAAACACCGGCTTTGGGAGGTATTCCTGACCGAAAAACTCGGTTTTGCCTGGGATGAGGTGCACGATATGGCCGAACAACTGGAACACGTGCAGGGCGAACACCTGGTAAGTCGCCTCGATACTTTTCTCGGGCACCCGAAATTTGACCCCCACGGCGACCCGATCCCCGACGCGGAAGGCCGCTGGACCTACCGGAAACAATCGCTGCTGACCACCCTCCTGCCCGGCGACCGGGGCGCCGTGACCGGCGTTGACGACCACAGCGCCGCATTTCTTCAATACCTCGACCAGTTGGGCCTGGGCCTGGGAGCAGAACTGGAATTGCTGGAACGGTTTCCTTACGACCATTCCGTCCGGGTGCGTACCCGCGACGGCCGCGAACTGGTACTAAGCGAAAAAGTAACTAAAAATCTGTATCTCAATATATTATCAGACCGCGAATCCTGATCCGTCCACCGTCTACCGTCCACCGTCCACCGTCCACCGTCCCCCGTCCCCCGTCTACCGTCCACCGTCCACCGTCTACCGTCCACCATCCACCATCCACCGTCCACCGTCTACCGTCCACCGTCCACCCACCGTCCCCGTCTACCCCCCCCGTCCAGTCCCCCGTCCACCGTCCCCGTCCACCGTCTACCGTCCACCGTCCACCGTCCACCGTCCACCGTCCACCGTCCACCGTATGAATAAAATATCCAATACCGATGTTTCACTTTCCGAAGTACACGGTTCCGTCGAAACCGAGGTAAAAGGAGGCTTCTGGCGCCGTTTGTTTGCCTTTCTTGGCCCGGCTTACCTCGTAAGTGTGGGGTATATGGACCCCGGCAACTGGGCCACCGACCTAGCCGGTGGCAGCCGTTTTGGCTACGCGTTGTTGTGGGTACTGGTGATGTCGAACCTGATCGCCCTGCTGCTGCAAAGCCTGAGCGCCCGGCTCGGTGTGGTGGCGCGCCGCGACCTGGCGCAGGCTTCCCGCGAGTTGTACCATCCGGCAGCGAATATTTTTAACTACCTCCTCGCGGAAATCGCCATTGCCGCCTGCGACCTGGCGGAAGTGGTGGGTATGGCCATCGGATTGCAATTGCTGTTTGATATTCCACTCGTGTGGGGAGTGGCGATCAGTGTACTGGACGCCTTTTTGCTGCTCTTTCTGATGCAACTGGGTATCCGGAAATTGGAAGCGTTTATTCTTGGTTTGGTGCTGGTCATCGGCGGCGCCTTTGCGGTGCAGATGTTTTTAGCCAAGCCGGCGCCGGGGGAGTTGGTTACCGGGTTTTTGCCTTCCATACCCAACTCGGAAGCCCTGTTTATTGCCATCGGGATCATTGGCGCCACGGTAATGCCGCACAACCTTTACCTGCATTCCGCTTTGGTGCAGACCCGGAAGATCAACCGCAGCCCGGAAGGTTTGAAACGCGCCATTCGGTTCAATATCATCGACTCGGCCATTGCGCTCAACCTCGCGTTGTTTGTCAATGCCGCCATATTGATCCTCGCAGCGGCCGTATTTTACAAAAACGGTTATAATGGCGTGTCGGAGATACAGGACGCGCACCAACTGCTGGAGCCACTGCTGGGCAAAAGTTATGCCCCGGTCCTGTTTGCCATAGCGCTTATTGCCGCCGGGCAAAGCAGTACGGTCACCGGCACTTTGGCGGGCCAGATCGTAATGGAAGGTTATTTGCACCTGCGTATCGCTCCCTGGTTGCGGCGACTCATCACCCGTTTGCTGGCGGTTGTTCCGGCCATTCTGGTGATTACCCTTGTTGGGGAACAGGCTACCGGCGATATGCTGGTACTGAGCCAGGTGATCCTGAGTATGCAACTGGGTTTCGCCGTGATTCCGCTGCTGCATTACGTGAGTGATAAAAAACGAATGGGATTGTTTGCGATCGGTTTTTGGGCAAAACTGGGTGGCTGGGCAAGCGCTGCCATTATTGTTACCCTGAACGTCAACTTAGTCATACAGCAGGTCGGGCAATGGCTGGAAAGCGCCGGCCCGAATGCCTGGGCGATTTATACCTTCGTAATTCCCGCGTTATTATTTGCGGGCGGAATGCTCGTTTATATCGTTCTGCGCCCCATGCTGTACCGGCTGCCGGTAGCAAAAACCAAAATTCCCCACGGCGAATTTGAAGGTATTGCTGACATGAAAGTTCCTGATTATCAGAGAATTGCAATTTGCCTTGACTTTTCGGAAGCCGATAAAAAAGCGCTCGAACACGCGCTTCACATCGGTGGAAAACAGGCCCACTATTTTTTGATCCATGCTGTGGAAACCGCCGGCGCCTGGGTAATGGGCGCCGATATTCAGGACCTCGAAACGAGGAGCGACGTGCAAAACCTGGAAGAATACGCGCAGCATCTGCGCGAACTTGGTTATCAGTGCGAGGCCTTTATCGGGTATGGCGCCGCAAAAAAAGCCATTCCACAATTGGTCAATGAACAGGGCGCCGACCTGCTGGTGATGGGTGCGCACGGCCACAGCACATTTAAAGACCTGGTATTCGGCACAACCGTGGGGTCTGTACGCCATGCGGTGAAAATGCCGGTGCTGGTGGTGCGGTAAGCGCCGGTTATTGATATTCGATCGTTGTCGGTTCGGGCAACAACCCGATCTGGCGCAGGGCAGTGGCGACGTCCCAGATGCGTCGGCTCCGGATGATCTTGCCGTCTTTCAAAGTCAGGACCGACGAACCGGTAAAGGAAACCAGTTTGCCTGTCGGAGGGATGTTCATCAGGCGTCCGCGCTGATGGCCGGTGGCCGTCCAGAAGCAAAACACCTTGTCGCCGTCGGCGCCCCATTCGAGCAGGGTCATTTCAAGGTCCGGAAAAGCGGTAAGGATGTAGTCGATCATACGCCCGGCGTCGCGTAGTCCGTCGGCGCGTTTGCCTTCGGAAAGGTCTTCGCCGTCAAAATCCGGGTGATACATATCCATCAGGCGTTGTTTGTCGCGGGTATTCCAGGCCGCCATCAGGTCGTTTAAAAAAACTTGGGCACTCATGGGAAACGCAATTTTGAATGAATAAAATGTTCGGGTTTCTGCGTTTTGATTTTGGGTTGTACAAATGTACCGTGAACATCCCGAAGGCGCTATGTCCAATGTTTGTTCAATGTTTGTCCAAATTTTCGACCTGTGCCCCTGCCGTGTTACCTTCGCCTTTCTAAACACTACACATGCCAGTCACTGCTGAAGATATTCACGACCTGATGCGCCGCCGCCGCGCCGTTTTTCCCAAATTTTACCTTCCCGGAAAACCCGTCGACCGTTCCGTAATCGAACAACTGCTGGAAAATGCCCGCTGGGCGCCGACACACAAACTGACCGAACCCTGGCGTTTTCACGTTTTTCATTCGGAAGAAAGTCGCCGCGAACTGGGGGAGTATCTCTCCGCTTTTTACCGGAAAAACACGCCGCCGGAGTTGTTTTCCGAAGAAAAAATGAAAAAAAACGGCGAAAACCCGCTGCTCTCCGGCGCGGTCATCGCCATTGTGATGCAGCGTGAGGCGGCTGAAAGTATCCCCGAATTTGAAGAAATCGCCGCCGTCGCCATGGCCGTTCAAAATATGTGGCTCAGCTGCACGGCCATCGGCCTCGGATGTTACTGGAGCACGCCCAAAGCGGCTTTGATGGCCGGTGAGTTTCTCGGCCTCGAACCGGGACAGCGTTGCCTCGGTCTTTTTTACCTCGGCTGGCATACGATGCCGGAGGTGCCGGGCAAGCGGAGGCAGGTGGAAGAAGTGACGGTTTGGGAATAAGAAACTGGGGAAGTATAGCAGGCTACCATGAAAAGTTATGGGATTGGATTGACCACTTTCAAACCAGTCACCCATCTGAAATCTGCTTCGTTGCGCGTATAAATTTCATAATCATACACCAAGGCCGTAGCGGCTATAATGGCATCGCCTGGGGGCATCTTCTTTGTTTGACGCAGTTTAATGGCCTGATTAAGAACCGGTTGATTTATTTCAAAAACCTGCAAGATTTTGAAAGCCGTTTCAAAATAAACCTTGTCAACCGGGGTCAACGACGGAAACCCCAATACTTCCAACATCGTGAATGCTGAAACTGCATTGAGCGGATTGCTTACCAATGGACGAAGGTCGGCGAAACCTCGTTGAGCAGAATAAATCAGGATGTTACTATCCAGCAAAATCATGCCGATCCGGATTTGCGGAAAGGTAAATCACGTTCCTTGCGTTGCTCTTGCTGCCACTCCGCAGCATCACCGAAGTAGGAAGCATCACCACCGGCAGCGATGATTTTTTGGTATTTTGCCAACTGCGTTGCACTCACTTTTTTCTCGGGTGCAGGCAGGTACTCTATCCTGAGCCGTTCTAATAGCGGGATAAGAACCTCCAGGTCCTTTTTATTCTTGATTTTCAGCGTGAGTTGGGTCATGGCTGATATTTTTTACAAAGAAACGATATTCCGGGGAGGAATAAAAGGGGAGATTACATAGGGTAGTCATGCGCGAGGCGGAAGTCCCTATCTTTCAACACAGTCAAGTGTTTGCAAAGTGAGTCACCAAACTTCGTCAATACTAACAGAAGCAACAAAAATATTGATTGGTTTCTCGACATGACGTATATGGTGTACCGTTGTTTCGCAGCAAATGTAAAATGCAAAACGTTACTTTCTACTTTTGCATTGCTAATGCCCCAATAACCTTAATGACTTGAATAACGAACCCACCTCCGCCAAGGCTTCGGCAGGCAAAGCAATGACACGCAACATCCTCGAAACGGAACAAAAAGCGCTGGAAATCAACCTCGACGATCACATTTACGGCGCTTTTGCCGAGATCGGCGCGGGGCAGGAGGTTGCGCGGCATTTTTTCCAGGCCGGAGCGGCGGCGGGTACCATTGCCAAGTCGATGAGTGCCTACGACAAAACCGTTTCGGATGAAATTTATGGCGACGAGACAAAAGGCAAGGGGCGTTATGTGTGCGAAGCGCGGCTCTACAAAATGCTCGACCATGAATACGAACTGATGGAAGGCCGGCTTCGGCAGGAACGGCCGCAGCAAAATTTCTTTGCATTCGCCGATACCGTAGCCGCCATCAATTACCAAAAAACCATCAAGGGCGACGGCTGGCTCGGCCTGCGTTTTCAACTGCATCCCGGCGCAAAACCCAATGACCTGGTGCTGCACGTCCGCCTGCTCGACAACGACAACCGGCTTCAGCAACAAGCCGTAGGTATTCTCGGCGTCAACCTCATCTACGGCTGTTTTCGCTACCACAGCGCCCCCGAAACCCTGCTGCAATCCTTGGTGGACAACCTGCGCGGGCGGGTAGCCATCGATATGGTCCGCCTGCAAGGCCCTGATTTCCAGGATATTGACAACCGGCTGCTGTGTTTGTGGGTCATAAAAAACGGCCTGAGCGAAGTAGCCGTTTTTGGACCCGACGGCAACAGCTTGCACGCCGGCGAATTCCTGTATAAAAAATCCATACTCATCGCCCGCGGCAGTTACCGCCCGCCAACCCTCGTGCAGCAGGATATGATCCGGAACGCCTTCGAGCAATTTCGCGCCGAACCCGATGTGGACGCCGGCAATACGTTTTTCCTCACCGAGATCACCCTCGACAACCTCTGCACGGACGGCCAACTCGACGAACGCGATTTTCTCGATCGCGCCGATATATTGTGCGCCCTCGGACAAACGGTCGTGCTCTCCAACTGCGTCCAGCATAAAAAACTGATCGCCTATTTCGCCGATTACAAAGTCAAACGTATCGGCCTGGTCATGGGGGTGCGCAAACTGCAAAATATCATCCGCGAAACCTACGAAAACAACCCCGACAACCTGCTCGGCGCTTTCGGCAAGTTGTTTCCACGCAACGTCCGGTTTTATATTTACCCGTGTTTGCCCGCCAAAGCCTTGGCGCAGGCGGGTGCGGGTAAGCGAAGCCTGGCGCAGGCGGGTGCGGCGCTCGTCACTGCAAAAAATATCACGGTGCCCCAGCCCATTCATTTCCTGTACGATCACCTGCTGGAAAATCAAAATATCGTTGATATTCAGGAGTTTAACCCGAGTGTTTTGGGTATATACCACAAAGAAGTTTTGAAAATGATTCGGAACGGCGAGCCGGGTTGGGAAGAAAAAGTGCCGGAGCAAGTGGCGAAAATGGTAAGGCAGAAAAAGTTGTTCGGGTATGTTGATGATTTGCACAGTAAGGGGGGGCTCAGCACGCATTGAAAATTGTACATTGGTCATTTTTAATAACCATCAATTGAACATAGTATGACGCTCGAAGAAAAGATCAACAAGGACCTCGTAACCGCCATGAAAGCCAAGGACGACGTCAGTCTGCGCGGTATCCGCGCGATCAAAAGCGCTATCCTGCTGGCCAAAACAGACGGCAGCGGCAACGCCATTGACGAAGCCCGCGAGGTGCAGATCTTGCAAAAATTGGTAAAAACCCGCCAGGAATCACTCGATATTTACGAAAAAAACAACCGGCCCGAACTGGCGGAAAAGGAACGGGAAGAAATAGAAGTGATCAAACGTTACCTGCCGGCCATGCTCGAAGGCGCCGACCTGGAGGCAGCCCTGCGGGAAATCATCGCCGAGGTGGGCGCCGAGTCCGCCAAAGACATGGGCAAGGTGATGGGAGCGGCCAACAAACAATTAGCGGGCAAAGCCGACGGCAGGGCAATTTCAGACATCGTAAAGCAATTGCTTTCTTAATGATGAATGAGGAAGGATGAATGATGAATGATGCACACACGCAAAATCATTCATCATTCATCATTCCTCATTCATAATTCATCACGGAATTATGATTTTAAGAGCCGAAAATATTTTTAAAACTTACGGCAAACGTACGGTGGTCAAAGGGGTCTCCTTCGACGTCAGCCAGGGCGAGATCGTGGGGTTGCTGGGGCCGAACGGCGCCGGCAAAACGACCTCCTTTTATATGGTGGTGGGTTTTATCCGGCCGACGGAGGGGCACGTTTTTCTGGAAGAAGAAGAAATAACGGATTTGCCCATGTACCGCCGTGCACAAAAAGGGATCGGTTACCTGCCGCAGGAGCCCAGCGTGTTTCGCAAACTGTCGGTGGAAGACAACATCAAGGCAGTACTGGAAATGACCAAACTCGGCAAGGCGGAGCAGCGCGACAAATTGGAATTGTTGATCGACGAGTTTAACCTGCACCACGTGCGGAAAGGTATGGGCGACACACTTTCGGGCGGTGAACGCCGGCGTACAGAGATCGCCCGCGCCCTGGCTTCCGATCCAAAATTCATCCTGCTCGACGAACCTTTTGCCGGTATCGACCCTATCGCCGTGGAGGATATCCAATCCATCGTAGCCCGCTTGAAAACCAAAAATATCGGCATCCTCATCACCGACCACAACGTGCAGGAAACCCTCAGTATCACCGACCGGGCCTACCTGATGTTTGAAGGAAGTATCCTGAAAGCCGGCACCGCCGAAGAACTGGCCGCCGACGAAATGGTGCGCAAGGTGTATTTGGGTAAAAATTTCGAATTGAAACGAAAGGTGATCGGGTAAGACTGCTGGGCATTTTTCACGCCAAGGCTTAAAGAAGAAACACGCAAAAGCGCAAAACTTTGATTTTAAACGCTCTGCGACTTTGCGAGACCTTTGCAACTTTGCGTGAAAATGTTCGGCAGTGTGGGCTCACCCGCAAATCCTCGGTGCAGTTTTCAACTGATTTTACTGTGGTTTCCCGCAGATTTCGCCGACAGGCGCAGATAAAATACGCTGCGAAAATCTGCGGCATCTGCGGGACCGTGACTTATCACGGGCCATTAAAAAAAAACCCCGCCACGCGAACGCGACGGGGGATTTGTTATTCCATCTGATTGGATATCAGGAACTTACTCCTTGTCCAACTGTTCTTTCAACTGAGCCAGTGCAGCCAGGTCGCCGAGGGTTTCTTTTTCGACTTTTTTCTGCACTTCCACGATGGCGCTTTGTGCTTCGCCGGATTCTTTGATCCGTTCGGCTTTCACCACCTCTTCGGCTTTGTGTTTCAAATCCTCTAAGTAGCGGGTATGCGATACGAGGATGCGGCGGTCGTCTTTGTTGAATTCGATGACTTTGACGGTCAGCGATTCACCCACGTCAACCGCTTGGCCGTCGTCTTTCCGGATGTGTTTGGCCGGGGCAAATGCCTCGAGGCCGTGCGGCATCTGGAAGGTGGCGCCTTTGTCGTCGCGTTTCAGCACAACCGCTTCGTGATAGGAGCCGACCGGGAAGATCGATTCGAATGCATCCCAGGGGTTTTCCTGCGTTTGTTTATGGCCGAGGCTGATCTGGCGTTTGTCTTTGTCGATGTCGAGTACCACCACGTCCATCGTGCTGCCCACCTTGGTGAACTCGCTGGGGTGTGCGTACCGTTTCGTCCAGGAGAGGTCGCTGATGTGCACCATGCCACCCACACCTTCCGACAATTCGACAAAAATGCCGTAGTTGGTGATGTTTTTCACCGTGCCGACGTGTGTGCCGCCGATGGGGAAACGTTCTTCGATTTCGCTCCAGGGATCGGCAGTCAACTGCTTGATGGACAGGGACATCTTGCGGTCGCCGCGGTCGATGGTTACAACACGTGCTTCCACTTCCTGACCCATTTTGAAGTATTCCTTCGCGTTGATGCTCTGGTTGCCCCAGGTGATTTCGCTGATGTGGATCAGACCTTCGACGCCGGGCTGGATTTCCACAAATGCGCCGTAATCTTCGATATTGACCACTTTTCCGGTCACAACGGAGCCTTCCGTCACTTCGGCTGCCAGCACCTCCCAGGGGTGCGGGGTCAGTTGTTTGAGGCCGAGGCTGATGCGTTTTTTGTTTTCGTCGAAATCGAGCACCACCACGTTGATGCGCTGGTTGAGTTGCAGCACTTCGCTCGGGTGGCCGATACGGCCCCAACTGATGTCGGTGATGTAAAGCAGGCCGTCTACGCCGCCGAGGTCGAGGAACGCGCCGAAATCGGTGATGTTTTTCACGATACCTTCGAGTACCTGGCCTTTTTCGAGGCTGCCGAGGATCTGTTCGCGTTGTTCGGCGAGGTCGCTTTCGATCAGCGCTTTGTGGCTGACAACGGCGTTTTTGATTTGCTCGTTGACTTTAACCACTTTGAATTCCATCACTTTACCAACGTACTGGTCGTAGTCGATGACCGGCTTGATGTCGATCTGCGAACCGGGCAGGAAGGTTTCCAGGCCGTTGCAGTCCACGATAAGGCCGCCTTTGGTTTTGCTGATGACGGTACCCCGAATGATGGTGCCGTTTTTGAACGAATCGACAATGCTTTCCCAGGCGCGCAGGATTTTTGCTTTGCGGCGGGAAAGGCCGAGTTGGCCCTGACTGTCTTCCTGGCTTTCCACGTACACTTCCACTTCGTCGCCTTGTGCGAGTCCGGGAATGTCGCGGAATTCGCTCATCGGGATCAGGCCGTCGCTTTTGTAGTTGATGTCGAGCACTACGTCGCCGCCGCTGATAGCACTGACGCGACCTTTAATGATCTCGTTTTCAGTAACATCGCTAAGGGTTGCGTCGTATTGCTTCAGCAGCGTCGCTTTTTCGGATTCGGAGTATACAATGGCGCCGCGGCGGTTCATATTCCAGTTGAAATCGTCGTGCGAACCACCCGCCAGCAGGGCGTCAAATACCGGGAGTTCTACGTCTTCCTCTTCTTCTTCCTCTGCTTCTTTTTCTGCCACGGGTTCTTCCGACGGGGCCGGCTCTTCTTCGGCGGTAATTTCTTCGGGCGCGTCTTCTTCCTCGGCAGGGGTTTCTACTTCGGCTTCTGCGATGACCGGTACTTCTTCCACGGCAGGCGTTTCTACTTCGGCTTCTGCGATGACCGGAACTTCTTCCACAGCAGGCGTTTCAACTTCGGCTTCTGCGATGACCGGTACTTCTTCCACAGCAGGCGTTTCAACTTCGGCTTCTGCGATGACCGGTACTTCTTCCACAGCAGGAGTTTCAATTTCGGCCTCTGCGATGACCGGTACTTCTTCCACGGCAGGAGTTTCTACTTCTGCTTCTGCGGCGGGCTGCTCTTCAGCAACCGGTGTTTCTTCCGCCGCCTGAGCAACGGTTTCTTCGGCGGAGTTTTCCTCCTGCTCGTTGTTGATTTCTTTTTCGTCGTCGAGTAACATAATAAAAAATGAGTGGTTTCGGCCTGCCCGACGGGCAGCTTGGGGCTTTTTAGTATGGAACACTGAATCCGGCTTCACTTCAAGGGCAAAACCGTTACCCTCCGCTTTTCAAAAGCGGGCGCGAAGGTACTATAATTTTGAATTTTTGCAAAATATCTTTAAAAACACTGGCGCGCCGGCATTACAATAACTGCTTTCCGAGGTTCACCGGGCCTCCGGCGATTCGTTTTCGCCGGCGGATTCAAATTTTGCACCCACCGGAGGGCGGTACCGCTGAAACGGCATTTTCAACAAATTGCCCAGTTCCGAGTGTTCTGTGGCAGAAAGGTGTGTGTCAATCCCAAAAACGATCTTTTCGTTGTCCATTTTGGTAAAAGTGCCAAACAGGCGGTCCCAGATCGAAAAAATATTGCCGTAATTGCTGTCGGTATAGGGCAATATATAGTGGTGATGCACCCGGTGCATACGCGGGGTAACAAGCACCCAACTCAACGCGTCGTCGAGCCGGCCGGGAAACCGGATATTGGCGTGGTTAAATTGCGACAACGCGGCCGACAAGGATTGGTATAAAAAAATCAGGTAGATCGGCGCGCCGCAAACGACGACGCCGGCGGTGGTAAACACAAACCGGAAAACACTTTCACCCGGATGATGGCGGTTGGCGGTCGTGGTGTCCACATTGGTGTCGGTGTGGTGCACGAGGTGAAAACGCCACATCCATTTCACCTTGTGTTCCGCCCAGTGTACAAAATAGGCCCCGATGAGATCGAGCAGCAGCAAACCGATAAGGGTGTACCACAGGAGCGGCATTTCCGGCATCCATTGCAAAAGCCCGAATGACGTGGCCTCCACCCATTCGGCCGATTTCAGCAGGATAAAAGCCATCAAAAAATTGACCAATACCGTGGTAAAGGTGAAAAACAGGTTGATACCCGCGTGCAACCACTTGTTGTACTTCCAGCGGAAAAGAGGCACTGCTCCTTCGAGCAACAGAAAAAATGTAAGCCCTCCCAACAATATCGCGCTGCGATGCGAGGAAGGGATGTGGGTGAAATAGTCAACAATGGATTCCATGACAGACTTCAAATTATCTGCACAAATCTACAACACAAGGGGTTGTTACAGTTCATCCTGTCAAAATTTTGACAGGTGCGAAACAAGTTCCTGAATCACAATGTATTGAAGGTCGAAAATCAAAATTTACCCGGACCTGATTTTCAATTTCAATCACCGCCCGCTTCGGATCAATTCGATATAACCGCTCAATACATCTTTCCGGAGCGTGGTGCCGCTCACGCGGTTTTCATACACCTTGCACACATAGAAATATGAACCTTCCGGTAATTCCTTGCCGTTGGAGTTGGTGCCGTTCCAAAGAATAGCCGGGTCCTGCGTGGCAAAAACGAGATTGCCCCAGCGGTTGAAGATCTGCATATCCACCCGTTCGATAAAACGCCAGCCCGGGAAGGGGGTGTACAGGTCGTTTTGCTGATCGCCATTGGGAGTGAATGCATTGGGAAGTTCGTAACTCGGGCAATTATCCACACAAACAATGTTGCTGAGGGCGCTTTCGTTGCCCACGGAATCGAGCGCCGACACGGCGTAACATCCGACCAGGCCTACCTGTGGACTGTGGGTGAGGGTGGTATTGGAGGCGCCGTCAATCACTTCCAGCAGTGCCGGTTGTTCGCCTTCTGCGGGCGCATACCAGATATGATAGGTAGTCACGTTGCTCGTTGCGCCGCAACTGGTGTTGGGGTTTGTCCAACTCAGTTCGTTTTCAAAAGTCTCTCCGGGCTCCGGATTGCCGGAAGTATTGCATAAATTCTGTACCGTGAGGACGGGCGGGCAGGGCGGGATGGTATCAATCGGCGCACCGCAGGCTTCCTGGGAAAGATTCAGGATCGGGTTGATCACCCCGCCAATGCTGTAGGTGCCCACACTCCGCACATAATAACAGTATTCTTTCCCGTTCACCAGGTTTTGATCGGCATAATTAGCGACGGCACTTGTTCCGATCGAATCGAACAACCCCGTCACGTCGTTTTTCCGGAAAATATCGTAGCGGTAATTGTTCCAGGGCACTATTTCCTGCCAGGAAAGCAGGTTGGTATGATCGGTGGAGCCGACCTTCAGAAATACCGACGATGCCTCGTTGGTGGAGCCCAGCGGCGTGTCCAGACCTTTGACGTAAAAATCGATCCGGTAATGATAAGGCTGGCCTTTTGTGTTCAGGTTGACATCCGTAAAACAGGTGTCGTTGGCCTGCCAGAATGTATTGGCGCTAAACGACGCGCCCGGAATTTCCTGTAACGTGCCGCCCGACAGGCCCGGCGCCCGCAGCACCTGGTAGCGGTAAGGCCCGTGGTTGATCACCGTATCGAGGTCTTTTGCAACCGGTTTTGACCAGCAGACGTTTATCTCGCCGGTAAGCGGGTCGGTTTTGCACGGAAACGTTGGTGATCAGCGGCAGGTCGCGGGGCAACTGGACGCACACTTCATCGGACGCGAGGCTTTCCACCACATTGTACCGGTAGCCGCCCAAGGAAACTCGCGCGAACTTGGCAAGCACGCGATAACAGTAGGTGCGTCCGCGGTCCACGTTGGTGTCTTTATAATAATACCGCCCGTTTTGCTCTTCTTTGGTAACGAAAATCAACTCGGTATAACCTTTCCCCGCCAGTCCGGGCATACAGGTATCCGGCTCGAACGGATTGCTGCCTTCCCGCCGCCACACGGAAAAACCGAAGAAATAATCATCGGCCGCTCCTTCGCATAAGTAGGGTTTGGCCCAACTGACCTCCACTTCGCCGAATTGTGCGTCGGCCTGCACGTCTTCCGGCGGCGGCCCCACCACTTTGATATTCACCGTTTTTAAATCGGCTAACTGGGGAATATTTTTGCTGATGGAATCCAGGGCTTTGAACACCACGGAATAAGGCTGGTTGGAGATGTGCTCACAAACCGTTTGCCACTTAAACTTTCCCGTTACCGGCGGCGGATTGAACCCCGGCGGCCGGTCGAACGTGGCCGGGCTGTACGGCGAACTGATCGGGCCGCCCAATGCAGTCAGTTGCACCAGGTCGCCGGTATCCGGATCGGTAGCCACCACGTCGAATTCAAGTAATTGCCCGGCAACGACGCAGGTGTCCAGGATGGCGCTCACCACCGGCGGGTTGTTGTCGCACATATCCACAAAAATCTGCATGTCGCGGATGGTGGTATCGATCGCCGTACCGTCGCGCCAGGAAACGATAATAAAAGCAAGGTTGTACTCCCCCGGCACCTGCGGCGTTTGCCAGAGAATGTCGCCTGTGACGGGGTCCAGGCTGAGGAAGTTGTTATTGGGGGATATCTGGTTGGGAAAACTGTATTTTAGAGGAGATATGGGGGTGTTCAGCGCCTGCAACGGTATGATCAGGTGATAGGAGAGGCTGTCTCCATCCGGGTCGAACGCGTTGGGGTTGTGCCGGAAGGGTTTGCCAACACAGGCGTTGTCTATCGGCGGCTGCAGGAGGTAGGGGGTGGTGTTATTCCCGTCAAATTGCGGGTCTAAGAAGAAATAACTGGTTTGAATATGAAACGGCACGTTGTCCGACGAAGGTGGGTTCACATTGATGATGCCGGCAATACGGTTGGGATCGGTCATCGAGATGACATACCACGCCGGGCCGGCGTAAAAATGTTCCGCAACATAGATATTGTATTTGATGTCGTTGGGCAAAACAACACCCTGCGGCGGTATGCCGGGGCCGTTGGAACGGACGACCTGTTCTGTTTTGCCGTCGCCCCAGTTGATGGTCAGGGTGTCGCGGTCGGCATTGACACTGCTGGCTTTTGTCCAGGTGATGATGGTCGCCCGGATGGTGAGCAGGCCGATCTGCTCGATGTGTATTTCACCGGCGCGGTTATGGGTCGCCAGCAAGGCGAGCGGGCCGTATAAAAAAGCTAGAACAAATAAAAGCGGACGTAACCGTAGTCTCATGTTTTGTGTGTTTAATCGTATCGGGACGGTTATGGAGAACGGGCTACAAGATTAAATTATTTTCCCGTAAAACGGCCAAAAATCAATCGTGTGTGCCACATTTGCCAAAAAAAGTTTTGAATGAATGATGAGAGATGAATGATGAATGATGAATGATGAATGATGAATGATGAATGATGAATGATGAATAACTTTCAATGACAACAATGACAACAAAGACAACAATGACGCATTAACCTTTCAATATGTTGCTTTATAACGTAACGGTTACCATCGACCTCGATATACATGAAGACTGGGTGCAGTGGATGCGCGACAGCCATATTCCCGACGTCATGTCCACGGGCATGTTCATTTCCTACCGAATGTGCCGGCTGATCGGGCACGATCACGCTGATTCTGAGATATATACGGTGCAATACCTGGTGAAAGACAAAACCCGCCTCGTTCGTTACCAGGAAGAATTTGCGCCAGAACTACAGCGGCAGCACAGCGAACGGTACAAGGGTAAATATGCCGCTTTCCGGACGGTAATGGAAGTGATCGATCACAACGAACAGATGATGAAACAAGAATAAACCATTCATCATTCATCACTCATCATTCATCATTCAATTTCCACCCCTCCTCAATCGCCCGTTTTGCGTCTAATTCTCCCGCTTCTTTGGCGCCCCCGATGAGGTGGACTTTTACTCCGGCCTGTTTCAGCGGTTCGTACAGGTTGCGCAGCGGCTCCTGGCCGGCGCAGATCACGATATGGTCGACGTCTAAAATTTGTGCCTGGCCTTTTACGATGAGGTGCAGACCGGCATCGTCGATCCGTTCATATTGTACGTCGGGCCACATCTGAACGCCGCGGTTTTTCAAAGTCAGGCGGTGCGCCCAGCCGGTGGTTTTGCCCAGTCGTTCCCCGACTTTGCCTTTGCTGCGCTGGAGCAGCCAGACTTTTCGGGGCGCCGGGTCTGCATGCGCCGGGGCAACACCCCCGCAGTTTTTATAATCCGGATCAATACCCCATTCTTCGCGGTAGCGGTTGATCCGGCTTTCATTTTCGTCCGTTGTTTTTTGTGTCTCGTTTGTGGTAAGAAACATCGCCACATCGAATCCGATGCCGCCTGCGCCGATGATCGCGACCCGTTTTCCCGGTGTTTTTCCACGCATCAATACGTCGATGTAGGAAAGCACTTTGGGGTGATCGATACCCGGTATATTCGGCGTTCGGGGGGTAACGCCCGTGGCGATCACCACTTCCGAAAAGTGGTTTTTTAACAAAAAATCTGCCTCGGCGCGGGTGTTGAGATGCAAGATAACGCGTTGTTTTTCAATCATTTTCCCGAAATAACGAAGCGTTTCGTAAAACTCCTCCTTGCCCGGTATCCGTTTGGCCATGTTGAATTGCCCGCCGATCTCGCCGGCGGCTTCGAACAGGTGCACGTCATGCCCGCGTGCGGCCAGTTCGGTCGCTGCGGAAAGCCCGGCCGGGCCTGCGCCGACAACGGCGATGTTGCGGCGTTCCACGCCGGCACCGGGGAATCTGGGTGAGTTTGTGATCGAAAGTTCCTTACACGCCCGCGGGTTCACGAGGCACGACGCGTCTTTATTTTGAAACACGTGATCGAGACAGGCCTGGTTGCAGGCGATACAGGTATTGATTTCTTCGGCGCGGTTTTCAAAGGCTTTTTGCACAAAATCCGGGTCGGCAAGCAGGGGGCGGGCCATGGAGACCATATCGGCATAACCATCGCGGAGCAGTTGTTCGGCTTTTTCGGGCGTGTTGATTCGGTTGGTCGTGATCAGCGGAATATGCAGTTTGCCCATCAGCCGCCGGGTTACCCAGGCGTAAGCGCCCCGCGGCACCAGCGTGGCAATGGTGGGTACCCGCGCTTCGTGCCAGCCGATGCCGGTATTGATCATCGTGGCGCCGGCTTGTTCGAGTGCGAGTGCGAGTTGTTCCACTTCCTGCCAGGTGGAGCCTTCTTCCACGAGGTCGAGCATACTCACCCGGAAAATGACGATAAAGTCCTTGCCGGCTTTTTCCCGCACTTTTTGCATGATTTCCAGCGGAAAACGGATGCGGTTTTCGAAAGAGCCGCCCCAGTCGTCGCGGCGTTTGTTGGTACGCGGCGCGATAAATTGATTGATCAGGTAACCTTCGCTGCCCATGATTTCCACGCCGTCGTAACCCGCTTCCCGGGCCAGGGCGGCGCAAGTGGCAAAATCGCCGATGGTGGCGCGGATCAGCCGGGGACTCATTTCCCAGGGCCTGAACGGGGAGATGTGCGCCCGCAGCGGCGAAGGCGCCACGAGCATGGGATGTATGCCGTAGCGGCCGGCGTGCAGAATTTGCAGGCAAATCTTTCCACCTTCGGCGTGTACGGCGCTTGTTACGTTGCCGTGGCGCCGGGCTTCTGCGCGGGTGCTCAGTTTTGCGCCGAACGGCGCCAGCCAGCCCTGCCGGTTGGGTGCGATGCCGCCCGTGACCATCAGTCCGACACCGCCGCGCGCCCGCGCGGCGAAATAGGCCGCCAGGGCGCGAAGGTCGTCTTTGTGCTCTTCCAGGCCCGTATGCATGGAACCCATCAGAACGCGGTTTTTGAGGGTGACGAACCCCAGATCTAATGGGGAAAACAGCTGCGGGTAGTGCGGATGTTTGGGCGCTTGCATCAAAAAAGTGTTTTTAGTGCAGTAAAGTTTGGAAAAATTTCCGACACAAAAACAATGGGGCGGTTGGTAAGCCGCCCCATAAAGCAAGGAAGATTGTGTGCAAGTATTGAGATCAGAAATGTATTACCTGGCTGGAAAACGGTCGTTTTTTAAAAAGTAAGGGCAAAAGTAATATTTCACGGCACATCACACACCCCCGAATTTATTTGCAGGCGTTTTTAACATTCCGGCCGTGCCGGGAAGCCGGGCGTTCATTAGTAAAAAATAGTATGGTATGGAAATTGCGGCAATTATACCCGTTACAACACACTTATTCCGTCCATGCGATTCCTAAATGTATTGGTAGCCGACGATCACCCGATATTCGTGGAAGGCTTGCAAGCCGTATTTTCTAATTCGGGCGGAAAGTTTGCCTACAAGATTAAAGGTGTGGCGCGCACCGGCCTTCAGGTCACCCAGCTGTTACACGAAAGCCAGACAGATCTGTTACTCATGGATCTGAATCTGCCGGAAACAGACGGCCTGAAAATCCTGCCTTCCGTCAAAAAGGATTCTTCCAATACCCGTGTATTGGTGATGACTATGTTTGATGATCCGCGGATCATCAAAGCGGCATTCCGGGCGGGTGCTGACGGTTATATCCTGAAATCGGGCTCCAAAGACGAGCTTTTCCGCGCAATCGAAGAAGTTATCGAAGGGCATACCTACCTCGGCAACGGCGTTGCGCTGGTGGAAAGCCGTATGGGTAATGGCGCGGATGCCATTTCGCCGGACAAACGTTTTGCCCGCAAATACGGGCTTACACGGCGCGAAATTGAGATCATGCGATACATTGGACAGGCACTCAATAATAAAGACATTGCAAAAAGATTGTATATTAGCGACCAGACCGTGAGCGTTCACCGCAAAAACATCATGCGCAAACTGGGGGTCAACAATACGGCATCCCTCATCAAAATTGCATTTGAAAACAACCTCGTGTGATTTGTCCCGGCGCCGCCCTTGCATAAAAATACCCCAAAAAAGGTAAAAAAGACTGGTTGACGAGTCGGTATATTTGTGGCACTTTGCGAGCAGGGTGTCTGATTCGGACCTTTTGAGGTTAAATGTTTGCAGGAGCGGTTATCTGCTTTTACCTTTGCCTTGTTTTGATATGTTCTTTTAATCCCCGGCAATACGTACGGATTTGTTTTTTCAAATAAAAAACGTACCTGCCATTGCCCCGACTCCAAGGTATCCCTGCTGGTGAAAATGGCATCGTATACCCCTTATTCAAAACCACTTGCCTTTCTAAGAATTAAATCTGAACCGGTATGCAGTTGGGGAATTTTCGCCCACTGTTGCGGCTCATTATAAAAAATCCCCAATTACCTTTGAATCATGTACTCTTGACCCGTAATAATTTTTGTTCATCAAAACTTTTTTAATTGTAATCTCATGAAAAAAGCGAATTCTACACTTTTTCCTGTTTTAGGTAGTTGGTTGGTTGCATTGGCGTTTGTGCTCGCGGTGAATACCGGTGCATCGGCCCAATGTGTCCTTACTTGCAACGACCTGGTACAGGTTTCACTCGATGGCACTTGTGAGTCGGAAATCCTTCCCGACATGGTACTGGAAGGCGGCGGCTGCCCGAACGGCGTCCTCCGTGTTCAGGCTAAAATCAATGGCGTATGGGTGCCGGCAAGCGGCAACTTTATCGCCACATCGGCCAATATTAACCAGACGCTTCAGGTAAAAGTACGCGACCTGGTAACGGGCAATTTCTGCATCGGTAATATCCATGTGGAAGACAAACTTGCTCCGTCGCTTGTCTGCCAGGATATCACGCTTTCCTGCGCTATTACCACGTATTCGCCGATCTATTTGCTCGACGAACTCGGTATTTCGGAAGCTTATCCGGATGTTAATGAAAACTGCGGATCATTTACGCTGACCTATATCGATACCTGGCATGACCTTACCTGCACGGGGACGATCAACGGTCAGACCGATATGAGCGCTTATGTGAAACGTATCTGGACGGCTGTCGACCAGAGTGGCAACCAGTCGAGCTGCACACAATATATCTATTTTGCGCGCCGCCACGTCACCCAGGTCCTTTTTCCTGCCGATATCACGGTCGATTGTTCCAACCCCGTGACCACCCCGGCGGCTACCGGCGCTCCTTATGTGCTGGATTTCGGTCAGCAATTCCCGATTTTCCCGGGAACGACCTTTTGCGAACTGAACGCCAATTATACCGATCAGATCCTGCCGGTCTGCGACGGAACCTACAAAATCCTGCGCACCTGGGTGGTGTATGACTGGTGCCTGCCGACAACCCCGAACCCGCCGTCCACCAATCCGCTGTATTTTATTCAGCTGATCAAGGTGACCGACAGCGAAGGCCCTGCAGTGGAATGCCCCGAAGACATTACGGTAAATACAAATCCCTGGGATTGTGAAAGTGATACCGACCTGCCGGACGTGATTATTTCCGACAATTGTTCACAAATCGCATCGATTCAGGCCCTCTGGACGGGTTCCGACGGCGCCGGGCACAGCCTTTACGGCACCCTGACCAACTTCCCCGGCAACAACCTGTGGAATCCCGACACACTCGGCGTGCTGGGTATCGCGCCCAACCTGCCTATCGGCGTTACCCAGATGACTTATATCGTCACGGACGATTGTGGCAACACCACGGTATGTGCCTTCAATATCACCGTAGCCGACGACACACCGCCGACGGCTGCCTGCGACAAATTTACCCAGGTTTCACTGGGTGTCGACGGTACGGTACTGATCAATGCCTCTACTTTTGACGACGGTTCTTACGATAACTGCTCTCCCGTGCACTTCAAAGTGCGCAGGATGGATACTTCCACCTGCCAGCTGAATGACAGATTTTTCGATCAGGTCCGGTTCTGCTGCGAAGACCTCGGCGACACCGTTACGGTTATTTTCCGCGTATACGACGTACCGGTTCCGGCCGGCGAAGTCGACCTCGATTTTGAAGAATGGCACTCCAACGATTGTATGGTGCAGGTATTTGTGGACGACAAGTTGAAACCGACCTGTGTTGCTCCCGCAAACGTGACGGTATCGTGTGAATCGTTCGACCCGAGCCTGTGGGCTTACGGTACGGCTACTGCAGAAGATAACTGCTGCATCGACACGATCACCGAATCGCGCAACTACAACTTGTTCGATACCTTGTGCAACAAAGGCACGATCACCCGCACGTTCCGCACCTACGACTGCGCGGGTCAGCAAAACCAGTGCACGCAGCGTATCATCGTGAACTACGAACAGGATTACTTCGTAAAATTCCCGAACGACGTGATCGTGACGGCCTGCGACGGCACGGGCAATTTCGGCGAACCTTCGTTCTTCGGCAAAGACTGTGAACTGCTGGGTGTAACGTTTGAAGACGACGTGTTCACGGTAGTCCCCGACGCCTGTTATAAAATTGAACGCACCTGGAAGATCATCAACTGGTGCACGTACAACCCGAATGCGGGTTGCATCACGGTACCGAACCCGAACCCGAACGCGACATCGAACAGCCCGCAGAACCTTCCGGGCCCGATCGTATCGGCTTGTGGCACTGCTGCACCGTGGAACCCGACGATCGTCTCGATCGCCCCGGGCCAGCCGCAGACGAACTTCTGCACGTTCTACGACGCAAACGCAAACTGCTACATCTACAAACAGATCATCAAGATCATCGACACCCAGAAACCAACGGCAATCTGTCCGGCCTCGCCGGCAGAATACTGCGACCTGACGGTGAACGACCCGCTGCTGTGGAACCAGTCGTACTGGTGGGATCCGATCGTAGGCCAGCACGACCTTTGCGAAGGTGATGCACCGCTGACGATCACGGCCACGGACGCCTGCTCGGGCGCAAATGTGAACATCTCGTACCTGTTGTTCTTAGACCTGGATGGCGACAACACGATGGAAACGGTGGTAAGCAGCAACAATACGCCTGCCCCGGGCACGGTTAACTTCAACAACGCGGGCAACCCGAGTTACACCGGCGGCACACCACAGATATTTGACGGACGTCCGGTGTTGCCGAACGAAATCTACCGCTGGGCGAATCACCAGAGCGTGAGCGGCACGACGCGCACGGCAAGTGTACAGTGGAAAACGTTTGCACAAATGCCGACACCGACCAACCAGTTTGGCTCGGCAGGTATTGCACCGCAACTGCCTTACGGCACGCACAAGATCAAGTGGACGATCACGGACGGCTGCGGCAACGAAACGTACTGCGAATACACCTTCGTGGTGAAAGACTGCAAAGCGCCGACGGTGGTATGCCACAACGGCCTGAGTGTGAACATCATGCCTACACAAATGGTGCAGATGTGGGCTTCCGACTTCCTGCAATACGCAGAAGACAACTGCACGCCTCCGACGCCTTACACTGCCGGCCCGAACCAGTTGAAATTTGCGATTCGTATTGCAGGCACAGGAACGGACTTCCCGGTAGACGCTTTGGGCAACCCGATCACGAGTGTGACGTTTACCTGCGCCGACCTCGGCAAAAAAGACGTTGAGTTGTGGGCGATGGATTTGGCCGGCAACGCGGACTACTGCCTGACGTTCGTGGATGTACAGGACAACAATAACAACTGTGTACCGGGGGCTCCCGCCATTGCCGGTTTCCTGAAAACGGAAATGCTGGAAGGCGTGGAAGATGCCGAAGTTAACCTCTCGGGCATCGGTCCCAACGGCCAGGCAATTGCCCTGAACGATATGACGGACAACCTCGGCACGTACCTGTTCCCCTCCGGAATGGTACCCGTGGGCTCCAATTTTACACTTGCTCCGACCAAAGACGACAACCCGCTCAACGGGGTATCGACTTTTGACCTGGTGCAGATCAACAAACACATTCTCGGCATCACGCCGCTGAACAGTCCGTACAAAATGATCGCGGCCGACGCCAACCACTCGAATTCAATCACAACATTCGACGTGGTGGAGATCCGCAAACTCATCCTGGGTATTTACGCCAACTTCCCGAACAACACGTCCTGGCGCTTCGTGAACAAGGATTTCCTGTTCCCCGAGCCCTCCAATCCGTTCACAACACCTTTCCAGGAAATGGTGGTGATCACCAATATGCAGATTGGGTTGAGCGACGAGTTCGTGTCGGTCAAAGTAGGCGACGTAAATAATACCGCCATTGCCAATTCTTTCACTTCGATTGATGACCGCAGCGCCGGTACACTTTATTTCGATCTGAACGACCGCGAAGTGAAAGCAGGTGAAGAGTTTGTAGCGCATTTTAAAGCCGCTGACCTAACAGCCGGATACCAGTTTACATTGAATACCAATGGATTGCAAGTGCTGGAAATTATTCCGGGCGATCACATGACGACCGATAATTTCGCCGTGTTTAATGACGCTGTGACCGCTTCGGTCGACGGCAACGCAGGCGAGTTCAGCGTGCGTTTCCGGGCATTGAACGCGGGCACGTTCAGCCGTATGATCGGATTTAGCAACCGCATTACCCGCGCCGAATCGTATACCGAATCGGGCGACCGGAATGAAGTGGCGCTGCGTTTCAGCGGCGCTGCCGGCCAGATCGTTACCGCTGCCGGATTCGAACTCTTGCAGAATACGCCGAACCCGGTGAAGAGCGCAACCAATATCAGTTTCCACCTTCCGGAAGCGACGAACGCTACGCTGACCGTCAGCAACGCCGAGGGGCGTATTCTGAAAGTGCTGAAAGGTTCGTTTGCAAAAGGAATCAACACGGTGACGCTCAATCGCGCCGATTTGCAGGCGGGTATCCTGTTCTACCAGCTCGATACACCGACCCACAGCGCTGTGAAGAAAATGATCGTAGTGGAGTGATAAACACGATATAAGTAATTGAACAGGAGCCATCCCGACGTGGGGTGGCTCCTGTTATTTAATGTACCACGGACTTCCAAGTCCAGTGTACCACGGACTTCCAAGTCCGTTGCGAGTTTAATGTACAACGGACTTCCAAGTCCGTTGTGTGTTTAATGTACAACGGACTTCCAAGTCCGTTGATAGTTTAATGTACAACGGACTTCCAAGTCCGTTGCGAGTTTAATGTACAACGGACTTCCAAGTCCGTTGCGAGTGGGATGTTTCGACGGATTTGGAAATCCGTCGTACATCATGCGCAACGCGGCGGCACGAGGCATATCGGGGTCGGCCACGGCTCGTTTATGCCGGACCCGAGTTTGTTTTTTGTTACCGCTGAGCGTTGGTTAAACATACAATGCTGTTGCCTTAGACTTTGGCGCAAAAAAAATATTGCCCTTATCGCTTGATTTACAGCAACATATAAAAAATATATTTTATTCCACACCGAAAAGGGTATTTTTGGCCTGTTTTTTGGAACTTAAACGACAAATACTCAGGCAACGTTGAAAAACGGCTTTTTAATCCGCATACATCTACTTTTTGACATCTCTCGTTGAATAATCCAAACCAGTTGTTCCCATGAATCTTTGTTTACGCAATGTATTCGTAAGCCTTTGGCTATTTTATACATCTTTGTTGTCAGCGCAAATCGGCTTGTCTTTGCCGGTACTCAACAACGTCAACTCCGGCGCACTTGTAAGCATGCCTGTCAAAGTAACTAATTTTGACAGTATCACCTCGATGCAATTCGTCATTCGATGGGATCCCGCTGTGCTGCAATATTTCACCACTGATCAATACAACCTGTCCGGCCTGGACGGCGAAGACTTTGGAACCCTGAACGCGCTGGACAGCGGAATTCTGCGTTTTGCGTGGTCGCCCTCCAATCTTTCCACCGGCGTGACATTACCCGACGGAACGGCAATTTTCAGGGTTCGTTTAAAGGCCCTTGGCCCCGTCAATACCGGATCAACCGTGGTTTTTGGCGAAGCGCCGCCCACCGATTTTGAAATTACCCAGTTAGAGAACGGAAATATAGTTGCCCGTACGATCAGTCAGGTAAACCTCACTCCGGGATTTGTTGCGATCGGGTACACGGTACCTGCCGGCGAACCGGCGGTCGACCCCGCATTCTTTTCTTTAAAAGTGATGCCCAACCCCTTTTACGAAAAAACACAGATTTCATTCGACCTCGATTCGGCCACCGATGTACAGATTGCGGTGACGGATGCCACAGGCCGGATTTTATTGGAAAAAACGATGCCTCAACTTTCCCAGGGCCAACATGGCATGGAAATTGTCTCCCACGAATTACGTGAAAAAGGCATGTATTATTTGATACTACGCACCAAAACTCGATTATGCGTCCAGCCTTTGTTTGTTTTCTGACGAAAAATTTATTTCACCCTCATCCCTTCTCCGCGTTAAAGATGAAACCGATTATGTACTATTTGATGGCAGGATTCCTGCTGATTTCCTCCCAGATTTTCGGTCAGACTCTGGTGACCAACATGACACCCGCAACGGTGACATCACCGATAGGTAGTGCGGTCAACATCCAGTTGAAAGTCACGAACTTTACCAATATCAGTTCGCTGCAATTGCCGATTATTTATAACAATACCGTGTTGAAATTCGACTCGATTTACAACGCGGCGCTTCCGGGTTTTATAAATGGTAACTATTTCGTGCCGTCTGCCGGTAAGATAAACGTATCGTGGTTTGCCGATCCGGGTGGTTACCCCAACGGATTCACCGTGCCGAACAGCACTTCGATCTTTACCCTGCACTTTACGGTGTTGACCAACGGTATGACGAGTGTAAACATCGACAATACGGCTCCCGGTATCGAAGTGATCAACAACAACGGCGGAATTGTAACGGTCAATTACCAGACCGGCGGCTCCACGGTGACCGGCGGCTCGGGCCAGGCCCCCTTGCAGGGTTTTCA
Organism: Lewinellaceae bacterium; assembly: GCA_016713985.1. Taxonomy (GTDB): domain Bacteria; phylum Bacteroidota; class Bacteroidia; order Chitinophagales; family Saprospiraceae; genus M3007. The sequence continues at coordinate 72,579 of JADJOD010000008.1, forward strand.
CGTCATTGCCAATACCATTTATATTCCGCAGGGCCAAACCGGGTGTATGCCGGTGACGGTGCACGACTTCGACACGATCATTTCCATGCAATATGCGATGCACTGGGATAAAGATGTGTTGCAATTTCAGAATACACAATCCTACAACCTGCCCGACCTCACGGCCGGCAGTTTCGGCGGCACACCCACAACAGGGCTGCAACTGCTCGCGTGGAGCGATCCCTCGGCTGCAGGTGTGACACGCGCGGACGGCACCAAAATTTACGACGTATGTTTTACGGCCATCGGCGCGCCGGGCTCCAGTTCGCTGGTGACCATCGACGGCGTTGGTTTTCCGGCGGGTACCGGCACGGCCGAAGCGTTTAACGGCCAGAGCCAAAACGTGTGGGTGAACAACCAGTCGGGTATAACGGATACGATTTTTGTGGTGACGGCCCCGCCGCCGCCCAACTCGGTCACGTTTACGATGGATAAAGATACCGTCGGCACGGGTGGGCAAACCTGTATCGACGTGAAGGTTAAAAACTTCAACAGCATCATTGCCATGCAGTTCGGCATCTGTTACGATGCGACAAAACTTCAGTTTCAGGCGCCCATCCAACTCACCCCGAACCCGCTGTCGCTTACGATGGGAGGCAACTTCAACACGACGACCGCCGGCGAGATCAAATTCTCCTGGAGTGACCCGGCTGCTCTAGGGGTAACCTTGCCCAATGATACGAAAATTTTCTCCGTTTGCTTCACGGCTGCGGCTCCGGTAGGTACCCTCGTGCCCGTCACATTCTGCCCGCTGCCCGGCCTGCCGGTCGAGATCGTGAAAGAACCCGACGGCCCGGTTACACCGGCTTTGGTGAACGGAAGTGTGCTCGTTTCCAACCTGGTTCCTACGGTCAATTTGCAAACAACAGGCGCTTGCGGCGGCGCGAACGTCGGCACCGCAACGGCCAACGTGGCCAACGGCACCGCGAATACCTACGCCTGGTCAGGCCCCGGTGGCTTTACGGGTAATACAAAAACGGTTACCGGCCTGGCAGTCGGCACCTATAGTGTAACGGTTACGCTGGCAGGCGGCTCCACGATTGTGGGCTCCGGCCAGGTACAAGCTTCCAATATTTCGATCCCGACCCCGCAACTGAACATTTCGAACGTAAAATGTAACGGCGAAAACAACGGTACCATTTCTCTGGCAATTGCAGGGGGTATTGCACCGTATACGTATGCCTGGAGTGGCCCCGGTACTTTTGCCGACACCACGGAGGACATCGACAGTTTGTCTCCGGGTATCTATACCCTGCTGGTGACAGATAATGCCGGTTGCTCCTTTACTTCGCAGCCATATACGGTCTCACAACCGGGTGTACTCACCGCAAGCCTGGCAACTTCCCAGAACGCCACCTGCTTCGGAAGTTCAACCGGCAAGGCAGATATTAACGTGTCGGGTGGCACGGCTACCTTTACTTATGCCTGGAAATCGGTTCCCGGCGGCGTACCGGTGTTGCCTGCCGTGAAAAACCCGACCAACCTGGCTGTCGGCACCTATAATGTAACAGTAACCGACGTCAACGGCTGCACCACCTCCCTGGCCAACCCGGTGACCATCACCGGCCCGAGCAGCGCACTTGCCGTGGCTACGCCGGTTACCAAAACCAACGTCATCTGTTACGGCGCCAATACCGGCTCTATCAGCCTGGCGATCAGCGGCGGCTGGAGCGGCAACTACACCGTGAACTGGACCCCCCAGATCCCCGGCGGCGCCAATCCCACGGGTCTTGCTGCCGGCGCTTACGTGCCTGTTGTCACTGACCAGGGTGGATGTACGCTCCAACTGACTCCGGTTGTGATCAACCAGCCTCCGGCGATCACCGCCGGCTCGCCGGTGATCGTGCACAACCTGTGCCCGGGCGACCTCGACGGCGGTATCAACATCCAGGTGAGCGGAGGTAACGGCGCTCCTTACCAGGTGAATTGGCCCGGCGGCCTGAGCGGCCAAACACTCAGCGACCTCGCCGGCGGCGACTACGTCCCGACGGTAACCGACGCCATCAACTGTACCTTTGTTTTGCCGGCCATCACGGTGAACGAACCGGCCCCGATCCTTCCGCTGCTTGAAACCGTAACGGATGCTACCGGCGGCCTGAACAACGGCTCCGTATCGCTCGACCTCAGCGGCGGCACCAGCCCCTACACGGTGTCATGGACCGGCCCGAACAGCTTCGCCGCTTCGACGGAAGATATCTCCGCCCTCGCTCCCGGTGATTATGTCCTGAATGTAACGGACGCGAATAACTGCACCTATTCCAAAACATACAAAGTCGGCCCGGATTTCAGCATCCTGGCGACAACAACAGCGGCCTGTGGCAACGACGGTTGTATCAACCTGCAGATCTCCGGCGGTGTACCGCCCTTCCTCGTGAGTTGGTCCGGCCAGACTTCGGGCTCCAAACTCGAAACCAATACCACGATTTCCATTTGCACTTTCGGCAAAGGGGTATATAATATTTCGGTAGCCGACAATGCCGGCAACGTGTTCAATATCGGCGCCGTCAACGTTCCGGGCCTTCAACCTGCACTGGCCAGCCCGAGTGTAAGCCAGCCGAACCAGGCGTTTGCCAACGGAAGTATCGTGCTCAGCCCGGTACCGGATACCGTAGCCATGACCTACAACTGGACCGGCCCGAACAACTTTACCTCCACCTCGAATGCCATCATGAACCGCGACTCGGGTGTATACATCGTGACGGTTACAAACCCCAACTCGGGTTGTACCTCCGTATACAGTTTCCACCTCCTTCGTCAATGGCCGGCGATTGATTTTACGGCCGGCGAAATTGATAACCCCAACTGTATCGGCAGCACCGACGGCGGTATCAACCTGAATATTTCCGGCGGCAATCCGCCCTACGAATATGCCTGGACCGGCCCGAACAACTTTACGGCCAGCACCAAAAACGTCAGCGGCCTCGCAGCGGGAACCTACTCGGTCACGGTAACGGACCAGAACGACACCTTAAAAGTACTCAGCGTAACACTCGCCGCACAGTCGCTTCTGGCGGTGACCAACGTGAACGAACTGTCCGACTACGGCGGCTTTCAGGTGAGTGGCGCCGATAACTGCGACGGCATCGCCAGTGTTGTGTTTACCGGCGCTTCGGGTGCGACGAACATTCTCTGGAGCAACGGCGTCACAACGGCTACAAACGAAACCCTTTGTGGTGGCGACTACTCCGTAATAGTGACCGACGCTTTGGGCTGTACGGCTTCCTGGGCAGATGCCCTGACGGAACCTGCTGCCATTGCGCCTGCGGCTTCCATCACTAACCCGGTCAGCTGCCACGGCGAATGCGACGGCGTAGCGCGGGTAACCGTTTCCGGCGGCAAAGCGCCTTATACCGTCAAGTGGTCGAACAATCAGATCGACCAGGTGCCTGTAGCCGGCGGATTCAGCCAGTCGGTGAACCTGTGCGGCGGCGACTATACCGTGACTATCACCGATGCGCTCGGCGCCACCAAAGTGGTTCAGGTGCCGGTAATCGACCCGGCTCCGCTCACCATTGTATTCGACGAACTGGTACCGCAATCTTTCAACTCCTGCGACGGCGAACTGATCGCCTCTGTTGCCGGCGCCAACCCGCCGTTCAACTATACCTGGTCGAGCAGTTTTGGCAAAAGCGGCGATATTCAACGCGCCGAAGGCCTTTGTGCCGGTGAAATCGTTCAGTTTGTCGTCACGGATGCAGCCGGTTGTATCGGAGTGGGTGTGGATACCCTCGACTATCCGGAAGACGGCTGCCTCCAGGTGCGCCCCGTGATCACACCCGGCGAACAGGACGGCAACAACGACTTTGTCTACATCTCCTGCATCGAAGGTATACAGAACACCATCGAGATCTATAACCGCTGGGGGCAATTGGTATACCAGGCAACGAACTACGACAACTCCACCACCCGCTGGGAAGGCACCAACAAATCCGGTCAGCCGCTTGCAGAAGGTGTGTACTTCTACGTGCTCAACTATACCGACCCGCTCATCGGGCCGCAACAACAAAAAGGATACATCAATTTGCTCAGGTAATAAATAAGTAAGGTAAGGTTTAAGGGTTTGAAGGTTTCAGGGTTGTGGCAACGCTGAACCCTGAAACCCTTAAACCCTGGAACCCTGAAACCCTTAAACCTTGAAACCCTTAAACCTTCAAACCTTAATATTTTTTACGCCCAAACTTTCGATTACGATGAAAAAGGCATTTTTTACCCTCATATTCGGCGTCATCACCCTCGCCGCTTTCGCTCAGGAACAAGCAATCTACTCTCAATACCAGGTATTTCCGATTCTCGTCAACCCGGGATACACGGGCTTCCAGGATCAACACGAATTCATTGGTAACGCCCGCAGCACCTGGACGGGTTTTCCCGGCAAACCGACCGATTTCACCGTGATGTACAGCGGCCCGCTGGGCGACAAGCTGGCGCTGGGTGGCGGCCTGTTCTCCGAAAAAGTCGGCGATGTGACCACGCTGAAATTCCAGCTCAACTACGCTTTCCGGTTTCGGATTCAAAAAGCGCGTATCGGATTGGGGCTTTCCACTGAATTCCTGAACCGCCGTGCCGACGCAGCGCTGCTGACGAACAGCTTAGTGGATAAAAACGACGACGTACTCGAAGGTCTGACCGAAGGCCAGAAAATATTCGACGCTTCTATCGGCGGTTATATGTTGTACGATGATCGCCTGTTCATCAGCGCCTCCTTGCCCAATACGATCCGCACACGCCTCGACGACGTGCCGGTTGCCACCAACACGAACCCCAACGGTTCTATTTTCCAGCATTACATTTTCCAACTCGGCTACATTGCCAATATTCCGAGCCAGAACTTCCAGCTCATTCCCTCGCTTACGATCCGCCAGATTCGGGATACTCCTTTCCAGATCGACGTGAACCTGCAGGGCCGCTTTATGGAGGACAAACTCATTGCCGGGCTGACCTACCGCCCGAGCAGCAAGGGTTCTGCCGTATTTATGATCGGCACCAAACTCAGCAAGCTCCAGTTGTTCTATTCCTACGACGTTTCTTTCTCCAATTTCCAGCAATACAATGCCGGATCGCACGAAATCAGCGTGGCTTATACCCTGCCGCGCAAAGCGTTGAAAAAAACGACCGACTCCTCGGATCTGTACCAGTGATTCAGGGTTTCATGATTTCATAAGGTTTTAAGGTTTCAGGGTTTTGGTAACACGGAACCCTGAAACCTTATGAAACCCCAATATTTGAAAATCGCGCCCTGCCGTGTGCAAGGGCGGCGAATGATAGATGTCTTAAACAATTGGTTTTTGGGATGGCCTCTCTCCGAAAAGTCGGCAGGGAGGCTTTTTCTTGTTACCGGCTTTTGGTATCCGCAAATGAGGTGATCGGGAGATCGAACTGTAAGAATGTCGAAAATGCATGAAAAAAAATGCGATGCGAGCTCGCATGTTACAGGGAAAGCAATATATTTGTGCTTTGAAACATTTTTTATCTTTAATCCGCTTAATCTCATGAGTGCAGGTACGCCTTTGCGCTATTTCGCTAAGCACGAGTAAAAAATTTGAAAGTTTTTTACTTTTTCCCGCCCTCTTTCCCATCCCACATCCGATTTTGGCAAGCATTTTGTGCTTGTTTTGTACGCAGCATTACAGGTTTGTTTCCCGAACTGTACATGCATGTGTTCGTTTTTTTGATTTTAATCTGAAATCGCGTCGCGCGGTTTTATCCGTACTTTAATCTTCATGAAAAGAGAAATTACGCCTTTCCCGTTTCTTTGCCCGGTTTTTTCGGGCAGTAAAAGCAGTAATCGCCGGTGCACCGCTCCGACGATTACTGCTTTTTTTGTTTGCGGAAAAGCATAAAGAATAAGCCTGCGGCTTTTTGGTCCTGAGGCAATCTGAATTTTATCTAACTCACTCTAATTTTTTTAACATGAAAGTAACGACAGCAAAACATGGGCTCCGCTCGATCGTGACGGCGTTCTTTTTGTTTGGTGCATTGCTGTTTAGCGCTTCAAGCGCCAATGCGCAGACTTACAATTGGATGACCGAGTCCGAGGCGCTTACCGCGCTTGACGGCGCCATTAACCTGCTCGCGTTGGATCAATCCAACTTCACACCGGGCAGTACTCCGTGGACGAATGCTGAAAACCACATTCACTATTACAAACTTGTTTACGCTGCGATCAACGACGGATCTTCGGTTCCGGATGCGGTTGATACCACGTTAATGGCCCTCAATGATGAAAAAACGGCTCTGGCCGATTTGTACACCAAACAAGTGTTAGGCGTACTCCGAGCGGACATTGTTGATTTATTGACCCTGTAAGTCCTTTAATCCATTGTCTCATTGACTCAAAATTTTTTGGTTTTAAAAAAATTACGTCTCATGATTAAGAAAATTACGCAAAGCTTCCATTCTAATGCTTCGCGGCACATAACCAGGTGGTTAGTGGCTATGGTTTTGCCTTTACTGATGTCTCAGGTAGCCCAGGCACAGCTGAACTATGCAGCCACAAGCTGTAGCGATCCATACGTCCAGGCTCAAGGCCAGGCGGGTACCACCCTTCTCGGCGTAGGTGATGATGTGATCTTTCCCACGGTCACCCTGCCCTTCCCCTTTACGTTTTACTTCACGTCCTTCACCCAGGTGAATGTGGGCACCAACGGTTTCGTTGTGTTCCAGCCGGGTACTAACCGGGGCTTGGGTAATGCCACTTTGCCAACAGCTATCGTCGGCGCGGCGTTGTACCCTTATTGGGACGACCTGGATGCCGATGCGCTCGTCAATCCGAATTGCGGCGTTTACACACGCACCGACGGCGTAGCGCCCAACCGGATATTCACGATCGAGTGGTACCAAATAGGCCACTTTAATCATGATGCCCAGGGCGGCGACATTACATTCCAGGTTCGCCTTTTTGAAAACGGCAACCGCATCCAGTATAAATACCTCGACACGCAATTTGCCGGCACCCAGGCGGCTAATAGTAATGGCGCGAGCGCCACGGTCGGTCTGGAAGGCATAGTCGCCACTCCCCGCCCGAACACACTCGTCGGATTTAACGTGAACGGCAGCGTGACGAGCGGCCAATGTATCGAATTCATACTGCCTACGCCTTGCAACCCGATACCTACCGGTACGGTGACCGTTGGTACGTCCGCGGATCTTTGCGTTGCCAATGCGACCATTGCAATACCCAGCTTCAACCCGGCCGGATGTGCGAACGGCACCACGACCGGTCTGCGCTACAGTGTGAACGGCGGCGCCTTCACCAATGTGACGTTACCGGCAGCCACTGTTACCATTCCGAACCTGCCCAGGGGCAGCAACGTGATCACCTGGCAAACTTACCTGATAGCCAATGGTGCAACAACGGGCGTGGCTACGCAAACTGTCATCGTGGTCGATTCGCAACCGCCGACGATTACCTGCCCGGCCAACATTACCTATAACCTGGATCCGGGCCTTTGCTCGACCATTCACGCCTATAATGTAACGGCTACGGATAACTGCCCCGGCCCGACCCAGAGCCTGAACCAGAACCTGGGATGGCCGCAAGTGGTGGATATTGCGCTTGTTTGCAGCAATGCCGCACCGGATTTCCTCTCCTACTATCGCGTATTTAACGTCACACAGAACCTGACCGCCAACAGCATCAACCTCGGTGTATGGCGCGCTACGCCGGGTTCTCCCTTTACCATCAAGTTGTATTCGCTTTCGGGTGCGGTTACCAACCCGATCAATCAGGCGAACATGACGCTCCTGAGCACGACGGTATACAACCCGACGGCCATTGCCAATGCTACGACGATCAATATTCCGCTGACGCCGACTCCGGTTACCGCCGGCACCCAGTTGGTGGTGGAAATTGGCGCTGCGGGTACGGCTACTCCGGTATCCGGCTCTTCCGTCGGTTTCGACCTTGACGGCGAATCAGCCCCTACCTATGTATATGGTTGCTTCAACACGGCGGGTGTTCCCGCTCAGATCACCGGCGGTATCAACGACCTGAACTTCTTCAGCACCCGCGGTTTGATCCTGCAACTCAACCTGTCGGCTCCGGCTGTTACGCTGGTTCAGACCGCAGGTCTGCCCTCCGGCTCGGAATTCCCGATCGGCAAAACCACCAACTGCTTCCTGGCCACGGATGCCACGGGTAACACCTCTACCTGCTGCTTCGATGTGACGGTTCTGGAATTCCCGAACCCGGTTCAGACGCTGGTTTGCAACGACCTCGTGTACGTTTCTTTGGATGCTGACTGCACCGAAAGCCTTGGCGCCGACCAGATCCTGGAAGGTGGCCCTTACGGCTGCTACGACGACTATATCGTTCAAATAGACAAAACACCTCCTTTCGGCAACGGCCCGTGGGTGCCTGCAATTCTGGGCCCCGCCGACATCGGCAAGACGTATGCCGTACAGGTAACCGACCCGGCTACCGGCAACAAATGCTGGGGTAACGTAAAAATCGAAGACAAACTGGCCCCCGTGCTCGTTTGCCCTCCGGCTTCCGTTGCCTGCAACTCGAATCCGGACCCGGCTACGCCGCCTTCTTCCGTAACGTTCTCGCCCAGCCAGAACTTCGTGATCGCTGACGCTGCCGTTACAACGGTAAATTTCAACGTTGCTCCGGGCGCTTCGGTCAACGACCTGAATGTAGTGTTCAAAACCAACCACACGTGGGTGGGCGACATCAGCGCTACGCTGACTTCTCCTTCCGGCACACAAATTACCTTGTTCAACCGCCCGACCAACGGCACTTGCCAGGGCGACGGTCTGGATGTGGTATTCGACGATGCCGCTACACTGACGGCCGCACAATTTGTGGCTACCTGCGGTAACAACCCGGCCATCGCCGGCACGTACCAGCCTGCAACGGCTCTGTCTACGTTTAACGGCCAGCCTACCGGCGGTGTATGGATACTCCGTGTAACCGACTTCGTAGGCGGCGACCTGGGCCCTGTGAGCTTTGCTCAGCTCAACTTTTCGGCCACCACACAAAGCCCCGGCTTCCCGAACGGCCTGACCATTAACCAGACCGTATTCCCGACGGGTACACCGCAGACCTATACGGTACCTGCAGGTTCAGGATCACCTGTTGTGGAAAACTGCTCCGACGTAACCTTGAGTTACCAGGATGCCGAAGTCACCCAGGATTGCGCCTCGGGCCTGACCAAAATAGTGAACCGGAAATGGACGGCCATCGACGCGAGCGGCAATACAAAAACCTGCGTACAGGTGCTCAGTTTCCTCCGCCCGACACTTGCCGATCTGACCTTCCCGCCGGATTATGACGGCGTAGACGAGCCTGCTCTGCAGTGTGGCGTTGGCTACCCGACTCCGCAAGCGCTGGAGAACTCCGGTCTTCAAGGTTTCCCGTATGTATTCAACGAACCGGATGGCTGCAATATCAACTGGACCTACGAAGATTCCCCGATCCAGATTTGCGACGGAACACTCAAAATCTTCCGCGAATGGAAAGCGATCGACTGGTGCGCCGGCACTTCCGCCAAACACGACCAGATCATCAAAATCCTCGATGAACAAGGCCCGAGCATTGCTTGCCCGGCCAACCTGACGGTATCGACCGATCCGTTCACGTGCTGTGCACAAATCAACCTTCCGGATGTGATCATCAGCGACAACTGCTCGCGGATCAACAACATCAGCGGTATGATCATCGGCATTGATCCTTCGACGCTGGACACGATCGGCATGTTCCCGATCGGCGGCAGCCTGACGACGTTCCCGGGCAACAACCTGTGGAACCCGGATACACTCGGCGCTTTCGGCACCTCTCCTTGTCTGCCCCAGGGCACCCACACGGTGGTGTACCAGGCAGAAGACGACTGCGGCAACACGAGCACCTGCACGTTCCGCATCAATGTTCGCGACTTTGTTCCGCCGGTAGCGGCTTGCGACGAGTTCACGATCGTATCGATCGGTCTGGACGATCCGTTCGACTGCTACGAGCCTGCTGACGGCTGCGACGGCGCGGGTGTAACGTGGGTGAAAGCCTCTACGTTCGACGACGGTTCTTACGACAACTGCAACAACATCAAACTGACGATCAAACGCCTGCCGGACATGGTAACCGGCAGCTACAGCCAGTGCATCCAGGACCTGAACTCGATCAACGGCCACCCGGATTGCGACGACTTCTTCCCGGATTTCCCGAATGAATTCGAACGCGCTTACGGAAGGCGACTCGATCAAATTCTACTGCTGCGAAGTAGGTACCACACAAATGGTGCTGTTGACGGTATACCAACTGGATGCCTTCGGCAACTTCACGATCGGACCTGACGGTTCGCCGGTATCGAACTCCTGCATGGTGGAAGTAGAAGTACAGGACAAAATCAAACCGGTATGTGTATCACCGGGCAACGTAACGGTATCGTGCGAATCGTTTGACCCGGAGCCTTGGGCGTACGGCAAACCGGCGGTATACGACAACTGCTGCTTGGATACGTCGAAAGTCTACCAGGGCCAGTGCGGTTTGACGCACAGCGTCAACTACAACCTGTTCGACACCTTGTGCAACAAAGGCACGATCACGCGCACGTTCCGTGTGTATGACTGCCATGGCCAGCAAAACCAGTGCACGCAGCGTATCATCGTGAACTACGAACAGGATTACTTCGTAAAATTCCCGAACGACGTTATCGTAACGGTATGCGACGGCACGGGCAACTACGGCGAACCCTCGTTCTACGGCAAAGATTGTGAACTGCTGGGTGTAACGTTTGAAGACGACGTGTTCACGGTACTACCGGACGCATGTTTGAAAATCGAACGTACGTGGAAAATCATCAACTGGTGCACTTACAACCCGAATGCGGGTTGCATCACGGTACCAACCGCGAACCCGAACGCGACATCGAACAGCCCGCAGAACCTTCCGGGCCCGATCGTATCGGCATGTGGCACGCCTGCACCGTGGAACCCGACGATCGTCTCCGATCGCCCGGGCCAGCCGCAGACGAACTTCTGCACGTTCTACGACGCAAACGCGAACTGCTACATCCACAAACAGATCATAAAGATCATCGACACGCAGAAACCGACGGTAACCTGCCCGGCATCTCCGGTGGAATACTGCGACCTGACGGTGAACGACCCGCTGCTGTGGAACCAGTCGTACTGGTGGGACCCGATTGTAGGCCAGCACGACCTTTGCGAAGGTGATGCACCGCTGACGATCACGGCCACGGACGCCTGCTCGGCGCCAACGTGAACATCTCGTACCAGTTGTTCTTAGACCTGAACGGCGACAACACGATGGAAACGGTGGTAAGCAGCAACAACACCCCTGCCCCCGGCACGGTTAACTTCAACAACGCGGGCAACCCGAGTTACACCGGCGGCGTACCGCAGGTGTTCGACGGACGTCCGGTGTTGCCGAACGAAATCTACCGCTGGGCGAATCACCCAGAGCGTGAGCGGCACGACGCGCACGGCCAAGTGTACAGTGGAAAACGTTTGCACAAATGCCGACACCGACCAACCAGTTTGGCTCGGCAGGTATCGCACCGCAACTGCCTTACGGCACACACAAGATCAAGTGGACGATCACGGACGGCTGCGGCAACGAAACGTACTGCGAATACACCTTCGTGGTTGCAGACTGCAAAGCGCCGACGGTGGTATGCCACAACTGCCTGAGCGTGAACATCATGCCGACGCAGATGGTACAATTGTGGGCGACCGACTTCCTGCAGTACGCAGAAGACAACTGCACGCCTCCGACGACGTACACCCCCGGCCCGAACCAGTTGAAATTTGCGATCCGCAAAGCAGGCACAGGAACGGACTTCCCGGTAGACGCGTTGGGCAACCCGATCACGAGCATCACGTTTACGTGTGCGGAGTTGGGCAAAAAAGACGTTGAATTGTGGGCGATGGATTTGGCCGGCAACGCGGACTACTGCCTGACGTTCGTTGATGTACAGGACAACAACAACAACTGTGTACCTGGCGGAACGGTAACGGTAGCGGGCGCTCTGACCACGGAGTCTAACGACGGCGTGGAAGATGCGAACGTAAACCTTCACGCCGGCACGGTGAACCAGTTCCAGATGACGGATGACCAGGGCATGTTCTCGTTCCCGGAGTTCTGTACCCGTCGAATGCGAACTACACGGTGACGCCGACGAAAGACGACAACCCGCTCAACGGCGTATCGACGTATGACCTGGTGTTGATCTCGAAACACATCCTCGGCTTAGAGCCGTTGAACAGCCCGTACAAAATGATCGCAGCGGATGCCAACAAATCCAACTCGATCACGACGTTCGACATCGTAGAGATCCGCAAGTTGATCCTGGGCATCTACAACGAGTTGCCGAACAACACCTCTTGGCGCTTTGTGGACAAAGACTATGTGTTCCCGCAGCCGACCAACCCGTTTGCCACGACGTTCCCTGAAACGAAGAGTGTAGCAAGGTGACGACTGACCAGTTGGCCGACGACTTCGTGGGTGTGAAGATCGGTGACGTAAACGGCACGGCAATCGCCAATGCACTGATGAGCACGGACGACCGTTCTGCAAGCACCTTGTTGTTCGACGTACAGGACCGCGTTGTTAAAGCCGGCGAAGTATTCGAAGTGACGTTCAAAGGCGCGGAGAAAGTACAGGGCTACCAGTTCACGATGAACTTTGCAGGCCTGGAAGTAGTAGACGTTGTACCTGGCGCAGACATGAAGTTGGAGAACTTCGGCGTATTGCCGATGCGATCACGACGTCGATGGACGGCGAAAACAGCGAGTTTGCGGTGAAATTCCGTGCAACGAAATCGGGACAACTGAGCGAAATGCTGGGTGTATCGAGCCGGATCCACGTGCAGAAGCATACAGCCTGAACAACAGCCGGATGGAAGTAGCCTTCCGTTTCAACGGCCAGGGTGGTGCAGTGATCGCAGGTGTAGGTTTCGAGTTGTACCAGAACCAGCCGAACCCGTTTGTGAACAAAACGTTGGTAGGATTCCACCTGCCGGAAGCCACGGAAGCAACGCTGACGGTGTACGACGAAACAGGTCGTATGTTGTTCACGCAGAAAGGTCAGTTTGGCAAGGGCTACAACGCCATTGCGATCGACCGCGCACTGTTGAACACGACGGGCGTGATGTACTACAAACTGGAAACCGCAACGGATGCGGCAACGAAGAAGATGATTCAGACGAAGTAAAAGAAAAAGAAAGCGTTCCCCCTTCCCACACTGCGCGCGAGTGAACGGGGGAGGGGGAACCTTCTTCTTCCTTAACCTTTGTCAGAAGATAAAAACAAGAGAAAAAACAGCGGCGCGAGCCTGCCGCATGAAGAATCGCCAGGTACCGATTTTAACATACTTTAAAATCGGTTTTTGGGATGGCCTCTCTCCTGAAGTAGGAGGGGGGCTTTTTTATTGGGGCACACAGCTCTAATCCCTTGCAAAATTTTCTGTGAATAATAACTTTTAAAATACCTACCTTCGTCCTTCTGAAAAACCAACGAAGTTGCCAAGCCATGTCGAAAAGATATCGTGTTCATTTTCAGGCAACTATACATTGTATGCACTTTGTTTCGGAAAAATCAAACGGTGGTTACGGAGAGCCTGGGCTAACGTACACGCGGTTTTTGGAATAAAGTAGTATATATTTAATCCGATCTTACGTTTACGTGGTTATCCTATTTTAATCTCATGATAATAAGTTTTACCAAGTCCTTCACGTCATACGGGAAAATCCGAGAGGTATTGATTGCGCCGGCATTGCCGGGCAGTCAATACCTTTTTAATGTCAAATTGGAATAAAGCCTGTTGGACATAGATTTTTTGAGGATTTATGGGCACCGGGTCGATTCGATAATCAAACATTTTTAACTTAAATTTTATCAACACACGAAAAGAACGTTCGCAAATCGGGGCTTGATGTCGGTTCTGGCGGGGTTCTTCCTGTTCGGGTTTTGGTTTTGTCGGGAAACCGTGCCGAGGAACTGACTTACAACTGGATGCAATCCAATGAAGCAAAACATGCTTCTGTCGAAGAAGTGTGAACACGGTGTACGGCAATCTTCAGCAGTTGACGCGGGGGACCCAGACTCACAATGATGCCTTGGCCACGCCATTTATTACCGGATGATTTACCGCAAGGTAGACCAGGGGGAGCAGTAGAACAATCGACGATCGAAGCGCTGAATGTGTTTTCGACGACACCGGGCGGTGAGATGGGCGCTTCTGGCCGACGTAACGGTCACTCAAGCGCTCAAACAGGTTTTGCGTAACGACGCTGTAGGTTCGGTGACCCCGATCCACCGTATTGCACGGGTAATTTCATTGTGATTCTTTTTAACAACTATCATCTCACGAGAAAGAGAACATTACACTTTGGGGCTTGACGCTCCTGGGCTGCCTGTTCGGAGCACAGGTATTTGCTCAGATCACGGTCAATCACCCCGTTGCAGGCAACGCCGGTACGTTTACACTCACCCCGGTGGGTGCTTTTTTTAACTAATTACGATCCGGGTGGTTCTGCCGGCAACTATCAGACCTTCATCAACAACTCGACCATTACCTTTGCTCCGACGGCTCCGGCCAACAAAGTCAAAGTGACTTTCGTCGTTCCAGACGGAAGGCGGATTCGACTTTCTGACTTGGTCTGACGGTCCGACTACCGGTTCGCCGTTGATTGCGACGCCCATCCGGCGGGGGTTCCTCTGACCAATATGCCCGGGTAACGTGGTAACAAGCTACGACAGGCAACGCCATGGGCGATTGACGTTCCGTTTTTCTCGGACGCCATCATCAC
>JADJOD010000009.1 GCA_016713985.1 Lewinellaceae bacterium
CCTCGATAAAACCCGTCCTGCGGGCGTGTGTTGAGGGCGTATTTACGCAGCTTTTTAATTCCAGGTGCAACACCACGTTGCGTTGCTGGGCGTGTGAGATCCAGATCGGGCAGGCGCTCCCAGGCGACGAGGTCTTTCGTGCGGGCGATGCCGCAGTTGGTACGCGGCGATGGTGGGCTTGTCGTGCGGGCGCGCCGGGTCTTTCCGTTCGGTGCAAAACAGATACCGTATATCCAGCCGTCTTCGCGTTGGGCCACGAGGCGCATGTCATGATCACGTTGGTGTCGGGGATCGGCCGTTTCGGGCAGACGCAGGGTAGTCCCCAAAAACGGAAATTGGCCTCGCCCCGTTCCGGGCTTTCCTGCGATGGCGAAAAACGACTTCCGGTCGTTGCCTTCCACCCGCACCACGAGCAGGTATTTGCCCTGCCAGAGCATGGCGCCGGAATTAAAGGTGGCGTTTATGCTGAGGCGTTCCATGAGGAAGGGATTGGTGGCGGGGTCGACGTCCCGCGCAGAACAGGGGGTATGCGCGGGGTAATAACCGGGTGCAACCAACGTTCGAAGATGCCGTTGCCGGAGCCGGACGGGCTGGTTTTACGCGTAAGCCCAGTTCTAACCATGCCGGGCGTTCAGGTCGGGCAGGCGCTGCTGAAAAACGGGTTTTGCATGAGAAAAGGCGTTGTTGCGGGGCAAAAGTACGTTGACTTTTGGCCGGTAGCGGGAGATTTTGGTCAAATGGCGGGAGTTGGGCATACAGATAAACGGTCAATTTTGCCGCTCTAATTTTACAATTACAAAGAAATAGGTACATTTGCTGATCATGTAACAACAATACCTGGGTCAAATACTGGTTGTTTCCTCTGATTTTGTGGTAGTTAGCCGGATCAAAAGATCGATCTGTCAAACCCCGAATTGTATCTGCACGGCGCATGAGGTGGAAATCAGGCGCTTTTCAGCGAAATTGGTCCAAGCACTGTCAACACCTTAACCGTTTTCCCAATCCGTCTGACGGTAGTAGGCTGACATTCCATGACATATCCGCAACTTAGGTAAAAACATTGACATTGCGTTATTGCAGATATTTAGGAGAATCAAGATTTACGCATGACACGGCATTTTGATCGGAAGGCTTTGCAGTTTGCCAACTTCCAGATCGATTGTTCCTCAGCGTCTACTTCATTCAGGTTACAAGATTTGAGTCGTAAACAAATTATAAAACTGATAATTTTAGCAAAAGACTAAATCCTGCCATAAAACCATCCTCATTTTGCAATAATATTATGCGTATTGATTTTGGCAAATTGTGGAAAAAATCAATCATCAATTGGTGAGCCAGGACCACCTGTTGATACAACACAAATGCCAATCGATACGCCAATAATAAAATTGGGCGAAGGATATGTCTTAAAAACGGAATAACCTGGAACGCTCCTTTTGAAGCATGGTATTATCAAACCAACAACTTATTTCAAATTTGGGTGGAGATTACCTATCCCAACTATCGTAAGAACATCTTTTTATTACAGATATTCCTTGCAACAAAGGGAAGTATCCAATCGAAAACTGGGCACATCTTATTCCCAGAAATCAAATTCCGAATTGCTTTATCAGATGCTCAGGATTATGACCAACCATTGGCGACTTCTGATCGACACCACCCGCAACGATCATTTTATAGAAGTCATCAAATACGACTCCATTGCCCGAACCGTAGAAGGCCGTTTTCAGGTATTTTTTGAAAAAGAACCCTCGAATCCCAATGGCCCGGCATGCCGGACGGTATTTTCCTGACGGAAGGCAAGTTTCATTTGAAGATTCAGGAGCCGTAAGGGACTCCGAGTTAATTACCCCTAAAACCTCCTCGCCAACACATAAAAATTCTCCTCCACCATAAACGCGTCTTTTTTCTTCAACTTGCGGGGACTGCTTTGCCACTCCGTGGTCGGGTAGATGAACGTGTATTTATCCTTTGTCAAGGTCACTTTTACGGGCATGTCGAAACCCTCGACGCAGTTGGTCCAGCGGTATTCCACGCGGCCTTTTTCCAGCCGGTATTCGAGGGTGGGAATAGCGGTGTTGCGCAGGTACTGATCGAACACTTTTTGCAGGTTTTTGCCCGATTTCTGGCTGATATAGGCTTCTATTTGCGCGCCGTCGACGGTCTGGTGGTAAAAAATCGCGATTCAGGCCGCGCAGGATGGAGCGCCATTTTCGTCGTCGTCCACGATCTGGCGGATGGTGTGCAACATGTTCCCGCCTTTGTAATACATGTCGCCGGAGCCTTCCGAGTTGACGTTGTAAACACCCACAACCGGTTTTTATTTTCGATCTGAGCCCGGCAGCCGCGGATGTAGGCGGCGCCTGCGTCCTTGCCGAAGTGGTATTCGGTGTACAATCCTTCGCTGTAATTGGTAAAACTTTCGTGCACCCACATGTCCGCGATGTCGCGGTAGGTGATGTTGTTGGCAAACCACTCGTGCCCCGATTCGTGGATGATGATAAAATCCCATTTCAGTCCCCAGCCGGTTTTGACAGGTCCATGCCGAGGTAACCGTTGCGGTAGGCGTTTCCGTAGGTGACCGAACTCTGGTGTTCCATGCCGAGATAAGGCACTTCCACCAATTTGTAGCCGTCTTCGTAAAAAGGGTAGGGGCCGAACCAGTGTTCGAAGGCCTGCAACATGCCGTTTACCTGCTTGAACTGGACTTTGGCTTTTTCCAGATTTTGCGGCAACACGTAAAAATCGAGGCTCAACGGGCCTTTTTCGCCTTGAAAAGTATCGGAAAAGTGTGCGTAGTCCGCGATGTTCACGTTGATACCGTAGTTGTTCACGGGGTTTGACACAAACCACTCAAACGTGCGTGTGCTGTCGCCGTTGTCGGTTGTGCGGCGCAGCCGGCCGTTGGAAACGTCCATGAGCGGCAGCGGAACGGTGACCGAAATTGCCTGCGAATCGGGTTCGTCGTACATGTGATCCTTGCAGGGCCACCACACGCTGGCGCCGAGGCCCTGGCAGGAAGTGGCGACAAAGGGTTTTCCCGTTTTGTCGCGCGACCAGCTGAAGCCGCCGTCCCAGGGAGCGTGTTTGGCCGCTTGCGGCTGGCCGGAATACCACACGGTGATTGATTCCCGGGCGCCGGGTTTTTGTTCTTTTTTCAGTTCGACCCAATAAACATTCCTGCCCTGCTTGTTCGCAGTAAGCGGCTGCCCGTCCTGTTCCACCCGCTCGATCCGGAGCGGCGGTTGCAGGTCAATTTGCAGTAACTTGTTCGTTTTTAATACTTTATAATGAATTTCATTACTACCGGAAATACTTTTCCCTGCGGGTT
Organism: Lewinellaceae bacterium; assembly: GCA_016713985.1. Taxonomy (GTDB): domain Bacteria; phylum Bacteroidota; class Bacteroidia; order Chitinophagales; family Saprospiraceae; genus M3007. The sequence continues at coordinate 3,332 of JADJOD010000009.1, forward strand.
CCACTTTTACTTTCAGGTTGTAAAAAGTCAGGTCCCACCAGGCGCGTTCGGGGGTGACGCTGCCGCGTAGGGTATCGTCGTGGGTGAACGTGGTTTTTTGGGCGACAGTTGTCGCGGCAAAAAGCAGCGCCAAAAGGGTAAAAAGCAGGGTTGTACGTATCATGTTGAAAAAACGTTGAGGGTCAAAGGTATAAATGCGCGGGAAGCTGGATACTCCTGAGCGGCCGGGTTTTAACGATGAAGATGACATACTCCCGAATTTGAAGCAGTCAAAAGAAATTCAGGTGGTTTATAATTGCCAGTTTTGTCAAAAAAAATTTCATACAATATAAAACAATCAAATTTAGAGATCGTTTTCCTACACAAATCAAACATTATTATTATGAAAACACGCTATTCTCAAAAATTTTATTTTAATTACGTCATTTTTTTGGCACTTTTCTTTACCCCGTTTCCATCGAACGCATTTGGTACCGCCCCGGGAAATGAGGAGGACGCAACGGAAACCGCAACCGGGGCAGGTATATCCGTCAAAGATTTTATCGAAATTGTCAGGACAGCATGTGAAAAGCCGGTGCCGCCCGGAAAGGAAGTCAACATAACTGCGGAAGTGAAAAGCGACAATCCGGGCGCCGCGTCCTGTCATGTTGTTTTTAACGTTAAAAACACCTCGGAGATCACAACACCACCCGTTCAGGCAATTGAAAAAGGGGACACCGGAGAACAAAATCCAGCTAAGTCCAAAACCGGCCGGCCTAACCGCCGGGGAAAAACAGACAATCGGCGCCAACCAACCGGTGAAACAAAAGTACAAGATAGCAGTATATCGCCCTCAGGCCCTTCATCGACACCGGGTAAAAACGAAGGCGTTGACTATGACGTTTTAAAATTTATCACAGAAAAAATAATCATGGCGATCCTGCTCCTGTATCTGGCTAAAAAATGGAGCCTCAATAACAAGTAAACGACGCGGGAGGCGTTTCGGAAAAGGCGGGTACAAGGACGGAAATCCGGTGTTTTGCCGAACGATTTGTTACATTAACTGCTGTTTACCGAAGCAGTTCGGCTACTTTTGTACCCGGAATAAATCTTGTCATCTACCCTGCCCTGCTATGACCGTTCCCGCGCTTTTCAACCTCCACGGCAAAACAGCCATTGTGACCGGCGCCACCGGCCTGCTAGGTAGCCAGCATTGCCTTGCGCTGGCAGAAGCCGGCGCCCGGGTGGTTATTGCAGACCTGAAAACGGATATTTGCCGCAAATTGGAAAAGTCCCTGCCGGGCGACGGGCACCTGTCCGTTTTTGTCGACGTCAGCGACCCGGAATCGCTGCTTTCGGCGCGAGACGCAGTATTAAAAAATACCGGTCAAATAGACATTCTGGTCAACAACGCTGCCGTAAATGATATGTTTGAAAACCCCGCCCTGGCGGCTGAACAATCCAAATTCGAGCATTACCCGCTCGAAATGTGGCGAAAATCGCTGGAAATCAATGTAACCGGTGTTTTTTTATCCGCTCAGGTATTCGGGCTGCCCATGGCTGAACGGGGCACAGGCAGTATCATCAACATTGCCTCTACCTACGGCATGGTGGGGCCGGATCAATCCCTGTACCAAAAACCCAATGGCGAGCAGGTATTTTACAAATCGCCCGCCTATCCCGCTACAAAAGGCGCGGTGCTCAATTTTACCCGTTATCTCGCCGCATATTGGGGCAAAAAAGGGGTGCGGGTTAATGCGCTTTCACCCGGCGGCGTGGAAAACGGGCAGGAAGACTGGTTTGTCGACAATTACAGTCGCCGAACGGCGCTCGGCCGCATGGCCAAACCTTCGGATTACAAAGGCGCTTTACTCTTCCTGGCTTCCGATGCTTCGGAATATATGACCGGCGCCAACCTGGTGGTGGATGGCGGGTGGACGGCGATTTAAACAATTCAGTGGTCAGGGTTATGTTGAACGCAATACCGGAATGGGTAAATAGTGGATCGTCCCGGCCCTAATATCCAGTTGGGCAGGCGCCCGTACAACATAAAAAAATCCAGGCAGCCTGCAACGGCGCCCGGATTTTTTATGTTCCAAAGGAGAACCGAATTCAACTTTATTGTACGGCTATCCGAATTGTATGTACACCCGTACCGCTTTGAAAACGAAGCAAATACATTCCTTTGGGTAATCCGCTCAGGTCGAGTGCTGTCGTCAGGTCGTTTACCGGTATCGAACGTATAACGATCTGCCCTGTCGAATTCACAAGGGTAAGCGAGCTTGCCCGTGCGGGCATTTCAACCAACTGCACCGTTAGTATACCTGAAGTCGGGTTTGGAAAAACCGATATCTGCGACAGCGCTGGTTCTTCAGTGCCGGAGCAGAGCTCCACATTGACCAGTACGGCATCCGAATCCGTGCAGCCGAAGTTGTTGGTCACCGTCACGGCGTAGGCGCCACCCGTTCCGGTTGAAATGGTCTGGGTCGTGGCGGAATTCGACCAGTTGTAGGTCGCGCCGGTATTCCCGGCATCGAGTGTAAGCGTTTGGCCTTCGCAGATGGTGGAGTCCTGCCCGAGGTCGACAACAGGCAACGGATCGGATGCCACTTGTACCGTTACCACAGAATCACAACCGAAAATATTCGTCAGGATGAATTGCTGGTTTTGACCGGCCGGAATGAATGCGCCAAGGTACTCGTACGACGAACCCATGCAGGCACTCACATTCAGCGTCGAAGCGGAAACAGACAACTCTGCTACGGCAATAGTGACCACCGAATCGCAGCCGACCGAGTTGGCGAACAGGAATTGCTGGCTCGTTCCTGCCGGAATGGATGTGCCGTTGTATACATAAACTTCACCTTTACAGGCGCTTGCGTTAATCGAGGAAGTGGATACAGGCAATACGGTTACCGTCACGGTGTCCGCCGACTTGCAGCCAAAAGCGTTTACGGCTTGCAGGATATATACGCCGGCGCTATCCACTTCGATCGCCGGCGTGTTTTCGCCGTTGGACCAGGTAAACTGTGTGAAGGGGTCGCCGCCGGCAATCAGCGTTGCCGTTCCGTTGGCACAGGTGCTGACATTTTGCCCCAATTCCAGTTTGCAGTACGGGCTGACGTAATCAAGATGTTTGTCCGACGGCAGGGTGTAGACATAAAGCCGGGTCGTTTTGCCGGTCAGCTCAATTTTGCCATCGGCAGATGGGGAGGCGATCCCGAAATCGTTGTCGTTGATGACAGCAAATGTTGAGTCGTTCAGGATAGCCAGGCCTTCCGGTTTATCGTGCCGGCGATCCCAGCCGAGTTCGAGCAGGTCGGCAAAAAACTGCTTTTGCACCGGCACAATACCATTGGCGGTTAAGCCCGATTCGTTCAATTGCTCCAGGGTATTGCCGCCGAAATTGTTGCTGCTGACCGGCGTAGCGTCGGCAATATTGATTTTATAGACATTTTTAGCGTTCCAGCCGTTGCGTTCCGCATGTTCCACCACAAGGAATTCTTCGTTGTTGATGGCCGTCAGGTCGCCGATCTTCCAGTCCCGGCTGCGGATTTCGCCCAAAACAGGTTCATGCACGTATACAAAAGTACGCATGGCGCCGGTAGCCGGATCGAGTTCGACGAAGCGGTGAATACGCGACGTATTACCGGTCGTGGTGTTCGGGTTATCGGCAGGGCTTTGCAGGATGGCAAAAATTTTGCCGTTGGGGGTATAAGCGATGCCTTCAAGTCCGCGGTTGGCCCGGCGTTTTCCAAGCAGGGTATCGAGCGGCAGATCAGCCGTTTCTTTTGGGAAAGGTGTGTAACGATTCAATACTTTGAACTGTGGATCGAGTTTCCAAATGCTCGTTCCGTATTCGTCGCAAAGCCAGAAATTGCCCTCGTTATCTTGAGCAAGTCCTTCAGAATCAAGGCCCCACGGGTCATTTGAAAGCAGCGTGGCCGAAGTATCCGACCAGGCGACTTCTCCGGTGTTGCCCTGGCCGGCCGGCAGCGGCAAGCCGCTGGCGCCCGTACCATCGGGCCGCTTGATAAAATCAAAATCTTCCACTTCCAGAACGCCGTTGTTCGGTTTTACCTGCCAGACTTTGGGTGCGTAATCGGGGAAAGGAAACACCAGCGTCGTTTTTCCGCCGGACATGGGGTGATTGATAGCATCGGCATTCGGGCCACGATCGCCTACAAAACGAAATGAACCGTCGCGGTACATCAGGCCGGAAATTCCACCCTCCCGAATGGAGTCGCCATAAACGCCGATCACGGGGTTGTTGTCAAATGCGTATTTTGTGAGGCTGTATGCTCCGGTTTGCGTTTTATCGATGTTGATCTGGAATACCGAAATGGAACCACTGTTTTCATTCGAAACCACGAGCAGATTGCGGCCGTTCGGGCTGTCGTTTTTCGGGATAAAAAGGAGGCCTTCCGGCCCCTGGTCGCCGCCGGCTTCGACGGGGTTGCGGGTATTGATCCATTGAACAAATGCGGGAACGGCAGGATCGGTAACGTCATACATCATGACACCTCCCATACGTTCGAGTGTGGAGAAGGCATAATTTCGGCCTTCGATGGCACCGAGGGCAATGCCTTCAGGTTCGGGGCCTTTGTCGTCCGAGCGATTTTTGCGGGTATTATTGGTGTTGCTGGCGTTAAAAATGGGACCGAATACCGGGTCAGCCGCCGTAATACGTTCCAAGTCATCGCCGCTGTCCCACACCAACGCGCCGGTGGCGGCATTCCAGATTGAAATGGATCGCCCGCCAAAGGTGTGAATTTCATCAAAATCGCCGTCGCCGTCGGTATCACCGGTCGCCGTGGTCACGTTGAGGCGGCCGAGTAAATCAGGGCGTTTCAAATAAGCCGCATCGGGGAACACCAACGAATCAAGTGGATAAGCGGAAGAACCGACACGTACGATCTCTGCGTATGCATCCCACTCCCGCACATCGCCTTCATTGGCCGTGATCAGGAAGCCGTTGCCACCCGAATTCCAGTAAGAAATGGCATCCGGCTGATACATGCCCTTGATATTCCAGTTGTTAAAAAAAACGCCCGGTACCTGGTCGGAAGCATCGAGACCGGAGGTATTCCAGTTTTTTAAACCAAGCGGTAAAATTGCGCTGATTACATTGTTTTGCAGGTCTATTACCGCCAACGCATTGGCTTCCTGCAGGGTTACCCAGGCCGTGTGGCCGTCTTCCGAAACCGTAATATATTCGGGCTCCAGGTTTTTGGAAAGGGAATCGGTGGGGCCGAAGACCCGTACCCCGGCAGCGCGCAAGGCGTCAATATCGCCTTCAAACTGGGCAAAACCGATTTGAATTACATTAGCCTGTGTGAGGTTGGCCGGGCCGGGTGTCATGTCGATCACGCTGACCGAACCTTCCGGGTCAACCGAATAGTCCGTAGCCGGTTCACCTTCATTGGCAACCAGTAATTTGGTACCGTCGGGTGTAAAGATGACATGGTCGGGCAATGCGCCAACCGTCAAGGCGCTGAGAAAACCACCGTTTACATCAAAAAAAACTACTTTGCCGGGGTTGGTGATCAGCGTGTCGTCTATCGCTACAGCGACGACGCTGTTGTAAAATGCCACGGAATTGATACCGCCGCCATAGGCGCCAATATCGACCGAAGTGATTTTGGAAAGTGCCGCCGGATTTTTGAAGTCTCTGATTTCCAGTCGATTCTGTTGAATATTTGTCGTGAAAAGGCGTTTGCTCGCCGGATCGTATGCCGAAATTTCGGCCGTAGCCCTTACCGGATCTACAGAGAAACTGCTGAGGTATTGAATCGACACGGGGGACTTGGCCTGTGGCTGCGGCGCAGGGGTATCGTCGTCGTGGATAAGTATGGCGTGTTCCACTGTAGCGCCTCCTTCTGCAGCCGTAAAATCGCTGAGCCGGAGGATAAGATACCGGCTGTTGCGTTGGATGCTGTCGTCGAGAATTATTAATTTTATTTCAAACGGTGTGGCAGTGCCGGCCGGGAAAGCAACCAGGGTATCGAGTAATATATAATCTTCATTTTCAACGGCGGTCGAAAAACTGATCACCTCTACCCGCGCTTCGGCTAACGCCACGTTCAGGTTGTCCACTTTAACGGGAATTGCAATGGTATCCGCGCTTTCCTGCACCAGCGTGCGGCTGTTTGTAAAACTGATCGTCGGCAGATCGATCACTTCCACCACGCCCGGGCTGGCAAAAACGGCCGGACTGGACGTTGCGGTTGTACTGGCTTTCCAGTTTGCGCCGTCGTTGTTGTTGAGGTTGGGCGACAACAATTCGGCGGACGGGCCGGTTCCATCGGGTTCCAACGGCCAGGGGAACGCATCGTCGTACTGTACGCTGTCAAGTGTAATACCCGCGCTGTTGCGAATAAAAAGGGTATTGCCACCATTGGTTAATACCTGGCCTCCCGTCCATTGAAAAACGTCTGGCCGGCAAAAAAAGACTCGCAGGCGGCTTTGTTCTGCGCAATTAACAGGGTGCCGCCCGGTGCAAGCGTTACAACCGGTAATTCGATGCTGACGATCCCTCCGAAGCGAAATCCACCCACAGGCGCCGGCTCGCTGCCGTTGTTGTAAATTTCTATAAACTCAAGGGTGTCGGGGTCGTTGCTCGGCGGATTGTAATTGATCTCGGTAATGACCAGATCGGGCGTTGAACCATTCCAGATGTAACTAAAAACATAAGGTTGGGCAAGGGCATTGCCCGCAAGGTCCTGTACCCGTTTACTGTCAGGGTATTCACAACCCCATCGGTAAATGGTGTGCCAAAATTCAATGTCACGGTATCTCCGGAAGCGCTGCGCGCCGCCGAAATCAGGTCAGCAACGCCGCTGTACCGCGCAATGTCGTCCGCCGTTGCATTCAGCGCCTCGGAAAAAACGAGGCGAACGGCGCCGGGACTTACGGCGCCGGCATTCAACACAACCGGAGGCACCACGTCGCCGTTGGAACTCACTAATTGCACGTCGTCAAAACCGGCAAAGTCGGAGCCGCCGTTTTGTTTGGCCATCAATCGCAGGCGGACAAAAAGAGCATTTGGCGGAACGTTCACATTGACTGTTGTCCAGGTCAATGTATTGCGGTTCAAATCCACGTATTTGGACGCGGACCAGGCAGAACCGTTATCCGTTTCAAGAATATACCCGATGGAATCGGCAGTTTCATAGCCGATCGTATAATATTTAAAGGTGAGTGTATGGGTCGAAAAAGCCGATACGTCGACAGGGGCAAAATCGAGGGTATGAAAAAATGCGCCGCCGCCGTTCGGATTTTCCAGGTCAAGCATAAACCAGAACCGGTTGCCGGCGGCCGGACTGATTTGGCCGGTGGCGGTGGTATCGGTCCAAAAATCTTCAGCCGCAGGCGCGTTATACCTGGCAGGAGTCGCCGTAAACGCCCAGTTATCGTCGAGCGTTCCTTCATAGCCCTGGAGTATAGTTTGTTGCGCAAGTATTTGATTGCCAACTATTAACAACAATAAATTTAAAAAGACGAATTTGTAAAAAAACCGGATCATGCCTTGTTTGATTGAATGGTGATAAACGGCACGAAAGTAGACCTGCGAGTTGCCGGGGGCAGTAAAGCAGGTATTAAGGAATGATCAACAAATTGTAACCCAATCGCGAAAATGTTAAAAATAACGTAACCCCTGCTTTATCGCAACGATACACTGGCCCCGCACCTTTGCCCATATGCATGGGACCAAATTTTCTCTTTCTCTTCTTGAAAAAGCCGCTCCTATACGGCTGTTGCTGACCGATTGCGACGGCGTACTGACCGACGCGGGAGTATATTACTCGGAGCAGGGTGAAGCGCTCAAACGTTTTTCCATGCGCGATGGCATGGGGGTGGAACGCCTGCGTGAGCTGGCAGGTGTGGAAACCGGCATCGTCACCGGGGAAAACTCCCCAATCGTAATGCACAGAGCCGCCAAACTCGGGATCACGGAACTACATCCCGGAGCAAAAAACAAACACCAGGTCTTGCTTAAAATCCTGGAAAACCGGCAACTCACCCCGGAGCAGGTCGCCTTTATCGGCGATGACCTCAACGACGAAGCCATCCTGCGCTCCGTCGGCTTGTCTGCCTGCCCGGCCGATGCCATGGAGGGCATCCTGAAAATATCCGATTACATCTGCCTGTTGCGGGGAGGCCAGGGCGCTTTCCGCGAGTTTGCTGAATTGATTATTCAAGCGAAAACAACAGGCACCCTACCTGACAATGCCCAATCCAATGATCATCATTTTTCCGGCAACTCACTGACAACAAATAAATTATGACTTGGCTTAACACCAATAAAAAAATCGGACACGACGCTGCGGCCTATATCATTGCCGAAATTGGCATTAACCATAACGGCTCGCTGGATATAGCCAAAAAACTGATCGACGAAGCTACAGAAGCCGGTTGCTCGGCAGTAAAGTTCCAGAAACGCACACCCGAATTGTGCGTTCCCCGCGACCAGTGGAACCTGGAACGCGACACGCCCTGGGGCCGCATGACGTATATGCAGTACCGCCATAAAGTGGAATTTGGTTTTGCCGAATTCGACGAAATAAACCGGCATTGCCGCGCCCGGGGGATCGACTGGTTTGCCTCCTGCTGGGACGAACCTTCCGTTGACTTTATCGAACAATTCGATCCGCCGTTTTACAAGGCAGCATCCGCTTCCCTGACAGACCATGCGTTGTTGGCCAAAATGAAAAATACCGGAAAACCCCTGATCATTTCCACCGGGATGTCAACGCTTCCGGAAATTATCGAAGCGGTAGAGGCAATCGGTACGGACAATCTGCTGATTGCTCATTCCACGTCTTCCTACCCCTGCCCGCTGGATGAATTGAACCTGCGTATGATCCTGACTCTGAAGGAATTATTCCCCAATACCCCGATCGGTTATTCCGGGCACGAAACAGGGCTGGCAACAACCGTAGCAGCAGTGGCGCTTGGCGCTTGTTTTATCGAGCGACACATGACGCTCGACCGAGCCATGTGGGGCAGCGACCAGGCCGCGTCGGTGGAGTCGCAAGGCATGCAACGCCTCGTAAAAGATGTCCGCGCTGTGGAAGAAGCGCTCGGCGATGGCATAAAACGCGTATATGCCAGCGAAATGAGCGCCAGAAAAAAACTGCGGCGTGTACAAAACGAAACATCCGTTCCGGTTTAACGGCATTTGGTCCTGCATGGCAAAAAAAATACTCTTTATCGGCGGGTCGCTCAATCAAACGACCATGATGCACCGGGTAGCACGGGAACTGCCGGAATACGAACATTGGTTTACGCCCTACTACGCCGATGGTTTTGTAAAAATATTGGCGAAAAACCGTTTTTTGGATTTTACCATCCTCGGCGGTGGAGCCCGCCGCGCAACGGAAGCATTTTTGTACGAAAAAAAAGTACAACTGGATGACCGGGGCGCACGCCATAACTACGACCTGGTGGTGACCTGTTCCGACCTGATCGTGCCCAAAAATATTCGCAACAAACCGTTCATTCTTGTACAGGAGGGAATGCTGACACCGGAAAACGCAGTTTACCACACGGTTAAAAACTTCCGTTTGCCGCGCTATCTGGGCAACACATCCATGACCGGCCTGTCGCACGCCTATCAAAAGTTCTGCGTGGCTTCGGAAGGATTCCGAGATATTTTCATCAGAAAAGGTGTCGACCCGGAGCGTATCGTGGTCACCGGTATCCCCAATTTTGACGACCTGGATCAATACAAACAAAACGTATTTCCCTACCGTGATTTTGTATTGGGCGCCACATCATGCCTGCGTGAAAGTTTTCAATACGAAAACCGCCCCGCCTTTATCCGGAAAGTGCTGGGCGTGGCCGATGGCCGGCAGGTTATTTTTAAACTTCACCCCAATGAAAATCACCCCCGCGCCCTGCGCGAAATCGAGCGGTACGGCTCAGGAGCCATCACGTTCACCGGTGGAAATGTTCACCACATGATCGCCAATTGTTCGGCTTTGGTGACCAAATACTCCTCCGTTATGCTCGTAGCGCTTGGTATGGACAAACCCGTGCACAGCGACCTGGAACCCACGTTCGCCGAACAACTCAGACCCGTTCAAAACAGGGGAACTTCGGCCAAACGAATTGCCGACATCTGTCGCCATTATTTGTAAGTCATTTATCGCAGATCATGAAAGTCCTCATTGTCGGTTTAGGTTCCATCGGTCGGCGCCACCTGCAAAACCTGGCGGCGTTGGGTGTACGACAGTTGGCCGCCGTCACACGCAGTCGTTGCGCCTTGCCTGCGGATGGCCTGCCCTCGTTTCTATCGTTCGATCAGCTGGAAACCGGGCTTATGTGGCGCCCCGATGCGGTTTTTATTTGTAATCCGACGGCATCCCATTTGGAAACCGCCCTCATGGCCGCCCGTGCAGGATGCCACCTGTTTTTGGAAAAACCGGTGTCGCATACTCCGGAAGGGCTGGAGGAACTGAGCCGTCTCGTTGAAAAAAACGATTTGATCGTACAAGTCGGTTTTCAGTTCCGCTACCACCCTGTTTTTCAACGGATAAAAAATGCGTAGAACAGGGCGACATCGGGCGTGTTCTTTCGGCGCATGCGCACTGGGGTGAATACCTGCCCGACTGGCATCCCTGGGAAGATTACCGCACCGCTTACAGTGCCCGCGAGGACCTGGGCGGCGGCGTGATCCGAACCCTTTGCCACCCGTTCGACTACCTTCGTTGGTTGGTGGCGGACGTTTCCGTTGCCGGCGCCCTGGGCGGGCATTTATCCGGCCTGGAAACGGACACGGAAGATGTTGCCCTCGTCATGCTCCGCTTTGACGGCGGCGCCATCGGCTCGGTGTACCTGGATTATCTGTCAAAACCGCCCAAACACACCCTGCAAATAATCGGTGATGCCGGCCGCATCGAATGGAATGCCGATCCCGGAAACGCCAACATATACACCTCGGCTGGCATCAGGGTTGCCTCTCCCGGAAAATCCTTCCGCCGGAATGAAATGTTCATAGCCGAAGTAAGTGATTTTGTGGATTGTGTCCTTCATCATCGCCAACCGCCCTGCACCCTGCAAGATGGAATCAGGGCGCTGGAAATCGCCTGTGCCGCCAGGGCTTTATTGTCGGAACACCAAGGCAAAGAAATCATCAAACCAGATCACACCATATGGTAGGAAGTCAGGAAATCGTCGCGATCATCCCCGCAAGAGGCGGATCAAAAAGTATTCCCGGAAAGAATATTCGCCTGCTCGGCGATATACCATTGCTGGCATACAGCATCGGCGCCGGCTTACAATCCGCTTATGTTGACCGGGTGATTGTGTCTACCGACAGTGAAGAAATTGCTGAAACGGCACGCGCCTGGGGCGCCGAAGTTCCTTTTTTGCGCCCGCCGGCGTTGGCGGAAGATACCACGACCGATTTCCCGGTATTTGAACACGCCATACGCTGGCTGGAAGAAAATGAAGGATACCGCCCCGACATCATGGTGCAGTTGAGGCCCACCTCTCCGTTTCGCCCGAAGCGGCTGACGGACGAGGCCATTGAAATACTGGTGCACAACCCGGAAGCCGACAGTGTGCGCTGCGTCACCCCTTCGGGCCAAAATCCGTTCAAAATGTGGCGTATCAAGGCCGGGCGTTTGCAAGCGCTGATTCCGTTGGACCTGCCCGAAGCCTACAATCAGCCGCGCCAGGCTTTACCCGACACGTTCTGGCAAACGGGCCATGTGGAAGTCATTCGTTATAAAACCATTGCGCTAAAAAAAAGCCTGACCGGCGACATTATTCTGCCCTGTCTCGTGCCGCCCGAATACGCCATCGATCTCGATAATTTGTACCAGTGGGATTATGCGGAACACGTGTTGGCCAACTGGGACCTGGAAAAAATAGTACCCGTGCCAGGCGTTTACGGGCATATCCCGGCGATACCACACCCGATATCAGCATTGTAAACCCGGCAATGAGCACATGACCGGCGACGCCCAGCGTATTCCATTCAACATCAATGTTTTATTGCGCCGCATGTTGCCGGTCATTTGTGTGGGTGTTGCAGGCAACCTGCTCTTCTCCTGGTACACTGCCGACAAGGGCAAGTGGCTCGACTGGTCGCAATGTTCGGCCGCCTATTTGTTGTTAGCCGCCCTGTTGTCCTTACTTCCGTGGTTTTGGCATTGTGTCCGGCTTGCCATTTGGGGCCGTTTTTTCGGTGTAAAAATTTCAAGTCGCAACCTGCTGCGGATCGCCGTTGCAACCGATGTCGGCGGTTCCATCGCGCCGCAGGCAATCGGTGGCGCCCCGGTAAAGATCACGATGCTGGTACAGCAAGGTTATACGCCGGGCAAAGCAACCCTGCTGACCCTGTTGAGCGGGGTGGAAGACGTCATTTTTTTTGCGATGGCGATCCCTGTTTCCCTCGTGCTGATCCAGCCGTGGAACAACCCGCTCTGGCAACACGCCGGGTGGTTTATGAAAAAAAACGGCTTTGCAGTACTTCTTACAATGCTTTTGCTTTTTTCCGTTTACCTCTTGTTCCGTAAAATGCGCCGGTCCGGGCAGATCGGAAAAAATCGTTCACCGCGATGGCATCGATGGGTTGCCGATTTTAAATCTACCGTACATCTGATTTACACGCAGGGACGCAAACCATTCCTGCTGAGTGTATTAGCCCTGGTCGCCCAATGGCTCACCCGTTTTTCCATTTTACTGAGTGTGCTGCTGGCGCTGGGTTTACCGCACCAGCTCCTGCATTTTTTTCTATTGCAGTGGATGGTGTTCGTGGCGATGGTTTTTGTTCCCACGCCAGGCGCGGCGGGTGGAGCTGAAGCGGCGTTTTTGCTGGTTTTTGGCAAAATTATTCCCCAAACGGCGGTGGGAACGGTGTTGGCGGGTTGGCGGTTTCTGACCTACTATTTTATGTTGCTGACCGGCGTGGTTATTCTGTGGTTATTGCGGGAACGGGCCGTTGGCCCGGCGGAGATGCAGGCAGAACCCGCTCAGCCAAAGTGCCCGGACACATAATTCCGGGTCAGGTCTTGTTTCGGCTGGCCAAAAATGTCGGCGGTGCGCCCGGCTTCTATAACTTCACCCAAATACATAAATGCCGTATAATCGGCGACCCGCTGCGCTTGCTGCATATTATGGGTAACGATGACGATGGTGAAACGTTCTTTCAGGCGAAGAATCAGGGCTTCAATTTTTGCGGTGCTGATGGGGTCGAGGGCAGAGCAGGGTTCATCCATCAGGATTACTTCCGGCTCTACCGCAATGGCGCGGGCAACGCACAGTCGCTGCTGCTGCCCGCCGCTGAGGTCGAGTGCCGGTTTGTGCAAATCGTCTTTCACTTCGTCCCAGAGCGAACTCCCGCGAATACTCTGTTCCACCATTTCCCTTATTTTGTCTTTTTCTGTTACCCCATTGATTTCCAGGCCATAAGCCACGTTTTCGTAGATTGATTTCGGGAAGGGATTTGGTTTTTGGAATACCATCCCGATGCGCCTGCGCAGTTTGACGGGGTTGGTGTTGCCGTGCAGGATGTTGTGCCCATCGAGCAGAATTTCGCCGCGGATACGCACCGTCGAATTGAGGTCGTGCATACGATTCATCGAACGGAGCAGTGTGCTTTTTCCACAACCGGAAGGGCCGATCAGCGCAACAACACTGTGCTCCGGAATGCCCAGGGAAATGTTCTTTAAGGCATGTTTTTCGCCAAAATAGAGGTTGAGATTTTTTACTTCCACTTTATTCCGCATCCGTTCAATTGTTTGAAAAATGTCTTTTAAATGCCCCGGCGGACTTTGTATTTCGATCGCACGAAAAAAGCAAGGATGTTGAGTAAAAACACCAACCCAAGCAACACCAGTGCCGTGCCGTATGCCAGCGGGCGTACTTCCCGGATCGCGTGGTGTTGGGTGGACAAGATAAAAAGGTGATAGGGCAATGCCATGAACTCGTCCCAAACCGAACCTGGCAGGTACCGGAGGTAAAACGCCACTCCGGTGAATAAAATGGGCGCCGTTTCGCCGGCAGCTCTGGAAAGTCCCAGCAAGGCCCCCGTAACAATACCCGGAATGGCCGCCGGAAGGACTACCGTATGGACGGACTGCCAGTGGGTAGCGCCCAAAGCGAGGGCGCCTTCCCGGTAACTGCCCGGCACGTTGCGCAATGCCTCTTCGCTGGTGGCAACGATGTAGGGCAAGGTCAGTAATCCAAGGGTCAGTCCGGATGCCAGCAAGGACGTGCCCATGCCAAAACCGTCAACAAAAACAGCCACTCCAAACAACCCGTAGATGATGCTGGGCACACCGGCCAGGTTTCGGATAGCCGCCCGGATAAGTCTCGTTCTCGGGGTATCACGCGCATATTCACCCAAAAAATCGCCGTCGCCACGCCAAAGGGCACGGCAAAAAAAGCTGTAATAATGGTTACGTACGTTGTACCTACCGCGGCAGGCAAAATCCCGCCTTCTGTCATCCCCTTGCGTGGGGAACTCAGCAAAAATTCAAACGACAACACGCCTGCTCCCTTGGCCGCGATATCCCAAAATACGAAGCCGAACATAACCAGCACCAAAAGGGTGCATATCCATAACAATCGCATGCTTTATTCATTTTTATAACGAAAGCGCCGCGCCAATCTTTCTGATAAAACATTGACAACCAGGCTTATGACAAACAAAACAGCACCCACGGCAAACAAGGCATAGTAATGGGTTGTATCCCGCGCCGTCTCGCCCAGTTCGATGGCGATGGCAGCAGTCATCGTGCGCACGGGGTCGAAAAAACCGTTGGGAAAAGCCAACGCGTTGCCGGTCGCCATGAGCACGGTCATGGTCTCGCCGAGCGCCCGCCCAAAACCAAGCATCACGGCTGCAAGGATACCGGATAACGCGGCAGGCAGGGTGACCCGCCGCAGGGTGACCCAGGGGCTTGCGCCAAGCGCGAAGGAAGCTTCCCGAAAGGTTGTGGGCACCGCCCGTATGGCATCTTCGCTGACCGTAATGATGGTGGGCAGCGCCATGATTGCAAGGAGCAGGGAGCCGTTGAGTGCATTCAGGCCGTTGTTCAGGCCAAATATCCGGGCTATCGCAGGCGCTACAACCGTGATACCGATAAACCCGACCGCCACCGAAGGAATGCCGGCAAACAGTTCGATGGCAGGTTTCAAAAAACGATACACGCTTGCTGGGGCCATTTCGGCCAAATAAGCTGCTGTGCCGATACCCAAAGGCACCGCAATCAGCATAGCGCCTGACGTGATCAGTAAAGTACTGAATATCAGCGATATAATACCATATTGGGGTCTATCGTAAGCCGCCGGGTTCCATATCGTTCCCAGGAAAAATTCCGATGGCTGAACATGGGCAAAAGCCTTTACCCCGTTGAACAGCAACAGGGCAAAAATGCCAAACAGGATGGCGACCGATAACCATCCGGCTACCTGAAAAAGTATGGATGCCAACCGGTCAGCCAGATATACGTTGATTTTCATGGCATCCTATTTAATGGCCATTTCCGAGTCCAGCAGTTTGAGGTTTTCAGCATATTGCGATTCCGATATCGGATAGTATCCACTTTTTCTGACAATACCCTGCCCTTCTTCCCCGATGGTAAACAGTAAAAAATCGAGCAAACGCCCGTGCGGTTGGCCATTGATGTATTGATACAGCGGCCGGATAATCGGGTATTTGCCGCTTGAAATATTTGTATAAATGAGAGGAGAGAAGGCCCGGCTATTTGATAAACTACTGATTTTCAATACTTTAATACTCGTCGTAAGTTTCCTCTCTTGTTCCGACAGGTATCCGATGCCCACGTAGCCGATACCCGCCGGGTCGGTGGCGATTGCCTCCACGATTTGGGCCGTACCGTTCATTTGTTTCAGCGAGGCGGCATAATCGGCTGCGAGTACCCTGTCCCGGAAATACAGGAACGTACCGGAATTGCTTTGCCGCCCGTAAAGCGACACCGGTTTCTCCGGGCCGCCGAGTTCGGCCCATGTGGTAATTTCACCCCGGAAGATACGGCCCAAATCCGCCAGACTCAGGCTGTCCAGGGGATTGCTGGCGTGGGTAACAATCGCCAGTGCATCCAACCCGAAAATGATCGGTTTAGGGTGTATGCTCCGCGATGTTGCGAGGTGATATTCTTCGGCATTCATCGGGCGGGAAGCGTTGGCAATGTTCGTCTTACCACTCAATAAAGCCGCAATACCCGTTCCCGAACCGCCGCCCGTGACTGCAATGGAAACCAATGGTTCCTTTTCCATATAATGTTCTGCCAGCGCCAATGCCACATTAACCTCTGTGTCCGAGCCTTTTATCAGGATATTTTCAACTGTGTTGTCGTTCTCTCGACAAGATAAAAAATTGATAATCAATACTATGTATAGAAAATGCTTTTTCGCCATAAGTGACTGTTAATTCCACTTCAAAAGTATATGGGGCACTTCTGAAGGGTGTTAAGTGTGGGTTAAGTTTGTATGCCGGGGTGGTGATTGTTGTCACCTGCATGTATGTTTTTCCCATGATTACTTCTCCGGCAGCACGCCAAGCGGCTCGGCGGCCCGGGGTGTGGCATTCATCCGGGTGGTCATGAACCGCTCCAGGCCCTGCAAATTATCCGTATTGATAAAATCGACACCCGCTTTCAGCAAGGTTTCCCATACGTTCGGCTGGTCCGGTATCGACCAAAACCGCAATTTTTTCCCCTGCCGGTGCGCTTCGTTGACGAACGCCTGGAGCCGCTCCGATTCCAGCGCCGGCATCGGGCCTTTGCCGCGCCATTTGAAGAATTTGCGGAAATTATCGCTGATTACCGGCATTACATCCGATCCGGCGCATTTTACCAGATCGGGTAACCGGCCATCCACGGCTGCCATTTGTTCCGGGTCGTTTTGAATATGGTGCATGGCGCGATTGCCCGAAATAAATACCTGAAAATGCGGATTACATCGGAATACGGGGTATTGCTGCAATTGTTTCCACAACACCCGGTACGTCGCCAGCGAGTCCGTCTTGATGTCGATCATCAGGTAAAAAATGCCTTCGTAATTTGTATACACTTTCCCCTGTTGGCGGGTCATTAAGGACGAAAGAGGGGCCAGGTAAAGTCCTTTCAGGGTCCTGTCCGCTGAAATTTGTGGTAACCAGTGCCCGAGGTACAATTCGTTTCCCACCAAATGCACATCGGCTTCCACACTCGTAAATCCCCTCGACAACGCTTCCCGAAGCGGTTTGTCGTGCCGGTAATCGTTGTGTGCGTGCGCGTGAGGCAGGGCCGTCGCAGCAGGTACAATTGCTTCGTTTTCGGGAGGTGTCCGAGCCGGCCAACTGCTGAAGAAGACCGGAAGTATCATCAGAAAAAGGAATGGCCGGTTTTTATAAAAACCAGCTCCAGAATGCCTGCCGGGCTTCTGTGGCGCGTGTTTTTCGTTTCGCATGACGTGACGTTATTTCCACAAAGCGTTGGTGCAACTTTGTGGATCACGCCGTAAAAGACTTAAACGCGCATTATGCAGGGATTAACTAAAAAACAACTATTCGTAAATTATACGGGCGCGAAATTATTCGGCAAAGAAAACTGCTCACTCCACCACCACCTCGTCCACAAATATCCACGCCTTGTTGCCTTTTCCCTGGTGCCAGTCGGGGCAAAGGCCGACGTTTTTGGCCGTTATACGCACAAAACGCGCCTTTTTTCCCACTTTTGTTTCAAATCGTTTGATAAAAGTGCTCATGTGCCGGGTCGGCAGGGTTTCGGCCACACGCGCAACTTCCGCAAAGTTTTGGCCGTCGTCCGAAACGGAAATGCGCACTTCTTCCGGCGGGAAAATCCAGTTGGCCGTAGCGACGAGGAAACCGGCGCCACACTTTTCCACGCGTTTTTTTTCACCCAGGTCAATCGTCCATTGGACGTCGTCGCCTTCGAAACCCTGCCAGGCGGCATCGTTGGCGGCAGCAGCGCCGAGCAGGCCGTCGGTCAGGCTGAGGTTTCCGGAATTGCCGGGGTAGCGGGTGCTGGCTGCCGGGGTGGTTTCCACGGCGCGCCCCGAGGCGAGGTGTGCCCGGAGTTGGAAATGCTCCACGCGGTCGGCAGGTATACCTTCCGCGTTGAACATGCGGGTTTTCAGCGCTTTACCACGCGCGATCTGCACCGGCCGGCCGGGCAGCACCCAGTCGCCGCTGGTTTCCGAGGGGTCGCTGCCATCTACGGTATAACGCACCTTGATGGCGTTGTTTCCGCCGGAGATTTCCACCAGCGCATCGCCGTTTTCCTGTATTTTTTTGATAGAAAAACCGGCATTTGGGCCACGGCCGGCCAATCGTCGGTGCGGAAACAGGAAGCGGGTAAACCTTCCGTATTAAAAAGATTGGGTTCCAAGGTATTTTCAAACGCAAAACGCACGGCCACCGGTTGCGGCACTTCGGGAGCCGACACCACCACTGCGTCCTGTTCGATCAGGGCTTTGGCCGGGTAAAACCGGCGGTCGGCGCCCGAAACTTCGAAACAACGCAGGTCGCCGTCTTTGGCAAGCAGGCCGTTTTGGGCGTGATCGAACCACACCCGCACGCGGCCGTTTTCCACGCGGTGTTCGCGATAAAGCGGCCCCGACACGGGAATACCCGCCACGCCGTAGGTCTGCACCAGCGCCCAGGCGGCGAGGCGTTTGCCCACTTCGGTTTTGTTGCTTGGGTGGATGTCTTCAATATCGCCTACATCGCTGATGACAGCCATACCCGAACGCGGGATGCGGCTCAACGCAAGGCGTTGCTGGTCGCGTACGGCCGCACCCTGCCGGGGAGTGCCGTAGCGCCAGGGCGCGATCTGGACGTAGTAAAACGCGAGTTCCGGGTCGCCAAAATCCTGCCGCCAGTCGGTCGCTAATTGTTCGAGCATTTGGGCGTAATAATGGGAATTATAGGTATTGGTTTCGCCCTGATACCAAAGGAATCCCTTGATTTTCAGCGAAGTAAGCGGCGCTATCATACCATTCCAGAGTGAGCCCGGGCGGCCGTAATTCCAGACGGGGTGGTAATCGTCGATCACCGTTTGCAAGGTATTCATCTTAAAATCGGCCTCGTGCATCCAGGACTCGATGGGGGTGCCGCCCCAACTGGTATTGACGAGTCCGACCGGGATCCCGAGCCGGTCGCGCAGTTCACGGCCGAAAAAATAGGCCGTGGCGCTGAAGCGGTACATGGTTTCGCGGGTGCTGGTTTTCCACTCGCCGCGGCAGTCGTTTTGTGGTTCGGGGATCGACATCCGCGGCACGTTGAAAAAACGCAGCAGCGAGTCGTTTGCCGCTTCATACTGGGCTTCGGTGATACTGACGTTGCCCCAGGCGGGTTGCCATTCCATGTTCGACTGCCCGGAGCAAACCCACACTTCGCCGAACAGAATGTCATCGAGCACCACGTCGGCCCAGCCGCCTTTGATCGTGATCGTGTGTTTTTGAAAGGATGCCGCAGGAGTTGGCAGTTTTACCGCCCAGCGCAAGCTGCTGCGGTCGGCACGGATCGGGAATTCCTGCCCCGGCAGCCAGGAACATACCACCCGGAGTTTGTCTTCGGGCGCCGCCCATCCCCAAAAATTGACCTCGCTGTTTTGCTGCAGCACCATGTGGCTGCCAAAAATGGCCGGCAAGCGGATGTCGGCGCGGGCAGTAAAGGAAAGCAGGAGCATCAGGGAAATCAGGGAAAAACGGGTGGGACGAAGTAAAAACGGACGGTTGTTCATATGTTTTAAAAAGTTCAGTTGGTAAAATGATGGAAGCGCTCCACACAAGCCCTTTCGAGGGCCTCCCGGTCGTCGGGATGAGCAATATCGGTCAGGGCCCGGGCCCGCTGCCGCAGGTTTTTTCCAAACAAATTGGCCACGCCGTATTCGGTTACGACGTAATGCACGTGTGCGCGGGTGGTCACCACACCGGCGCCGGGATTGAGCAGGGGCACGATGCGGGGAATTCCTTTTGCCGTGCGGGAAGTGAGTGCGATGATGGGTTTTCCACCGTCGGATAAAGCCGCGCCGCGCATAAAATCCATTTGGCCGCCCACGCCGGAAAACTGGTAAGTCCCGATGGAATCGGCGCAAACCTGGCCGGTCAGGTCGACCTGAATGGCGCTGTTGATGGCGACGACTTGTTTGTTGCGTTTGATCACGGCGGCTTCATTCACATAATCGACGTCGAGAAAAGCAAAAGCCGGATTGTCGTCCACAAAATCATACAGGCGCCGGGTGCCGAGTGCGAAGGCGCTCACCGTTTTATTGGGGTGGATTTTTTTGTACCGGTTGGTGACCACGCCGGTTTCTATCAAATCGATCAGACCATCGGAAAACATTTCTGTGTGCACTCCGAGGTCTTTGTGCCCGCCCAAACTCCGCAGCACGGCATCCGGGATGGAACCGATGCCCAATTGCAGGGTGCTGCGGTCGCCGACGAGTTCGGAAACCAGCCGCCCGATCTCTTTTTCCGCCGTTCCCAGGCCCTCATCGAACCGGACTTCGTGCAGGGGGGCCTCCTGGTACACCATCGCGTGAAATTTGTCCACGTGTATCATGCCGTCGCCGTGGGTTCGCGGCACCTGCGGGTTG
Organism: Lewinellaceae bacterium; assembly: GCA_016713985.1. Lineage (GTDB taxonomy): Bacteria > Bacteroidota > Bacteroidia > Chitinophagales > Saprospiraceae > M3007. The sequence goes on from JADJOD010000009.1 coordinate 23,890, forward strand.
ACGTGGGCGATGACGTGCCGGGCCGTGTTGACCGCCGAGCGGGCAATATCCACCGAAGTGCCCAAAGAGCAAAAACCGTGTTTGTCGGGCCGGGAAACCTGAACGATCGCCACATCGAGCGGTAGTATCCTGCGTTTGAACAACTCCGGTATTTCGCTCAGAAAAACCGGCACGTAATCGGCGCGGCCTTCACTGACGGCTTTGCGGATGCTCTCCGAAACAAAAAGGGAATTGAACCAAAAACTCGACTGGTACTCCGGTTTGTCAATTTCGACGTCGCCGTAAATACTGATGGACACCAGTTCCACGTCCTTTAAACGCGGGGCCTGTTTGGCCAATTCGTGCAGCATAAAAACGGGTGTACAAGCGCTGCCTTGCAAAAAAACACGCTGCCCGGATTGAATGATCTGTAAAGCCTCTTCGGCGGAAACGTAGTGCATGGATGTCGACCGGTGATGAATAAACCAGGTGCGGCAAAGTTAGCAGAGCTTCCGGCATTTGTCCTCTGCAGATAAAAATGACGAAGATCATGGTCCGTTTGCGTTCATATCATTGACACGTATATCTATGCCGGCGACCTTTGTAAGGTTGCTTTTCACTGCCAGATAAAATCGCCTTCGCCATGGGAACAATTCCAACCACCACCTTATTACCCGTTAGAACGCTCCCGCAACCCGGTTTTTCTCAAACCCTGGAGTCAACCATCTCCCGCTTCGCGGAAGAAGTCAATTTTTACTACCAACTGTTGTCGTGGAGCCTGTTCAGTTGTAAAGAAGACCAACGCAACACCATCGAAAATCTGCGCACGGAAGTGGACCGTTTTCGCAACTTCGATTTGCCCGCATTGTCTGAAAACCTGAACCGGCTGATCCGGGGGGCGACGGATGCCGGTGTGGAAAAACCCGGTTCATTTGATTCGGTAGTGCAGGTTTACCACCGTTTTCAACACATCGACCGCGCATTTTCGGCGTTGAAATTGCAAATTCAGCGGCGTTTTCACCATTTTGCACATGTAAATATCTGGTGAGTGAAGGTTGGGGAAGTTTCGAATTCCCCAACCATCGGGTTTAGAGAATTATCCCCGCTTCCGCCTCACTTTTGTGGTCGATTTTTTGGTCGAAACATTACCGTGTTTGCCGGTGCGCGTCGTGGTCGTTTTTTGGGCTTTTACGTTCCCGTTGCGGCCCCGGACGGTTGTTTTACTCGTGGTTTTGGTGCCGCCGCGGGCATTTACCTTGGTGACGGTCCGGGTATGCACCACGGTCGAGTGAGAGCGGTGAGGGGTATATACCCGGTGCGCGCGTACAACACGGTGTGTACTAACGACATGATAATGAACACGGTAAGGGGCCACCCGAACGTGGAACACCCCCCAGGGGCGCGGACGCCAGGGGCGCCACCAGCCGGGATACAATCCCCAGCGCCAGGGAGAAACATAGGCCACATACGCGGGCCGGTAAACAAACCGCACGGAAGGCCAGCCCCATACGTTCACAACAATCGCCACGGTGGGTGAACCGGCCGCAGGACCGTTTTTCCCGCCTTGTTCCACTTCTTCTTCTTCAAAAGGTTCGGCGATCGTTTGTTCGCCGTACAGGTCTTCGTCGCCGATGATCTGGAGCACGGCGCTTTCATTGCCCGTTTTTTCGAGTTCGATCACGGCCACGTCCTGCGATTCTTTTTCGCTGACGGGCGCCTGCAACACAAAGGCGTGTACGTCGCCGTCCATGCGGTCCACCACCCGAATGTAATCGATTTTACCGTCTTCGTTCAGGTCTAAGTTGTTGACGTCGTTATCTTCCGTGTTCAGCAGTTTTTCAAAATCTTCAATGGATTCCGCTTTTTTAAACAATTCCAGAGCGCCTTCGAGGCTGAAGTGATCGCCCGGAAGTCCCGTGCTGTCCGAAGTAACTTCGTCTTCGTCCTGGGCGGATAAGGGGAAGGAAAGCAGCGCAAATGCCAGCGCGCTAAAAAGGAAAAATCGCAGGTTTGTCTTCATCGTATCGATTAGTTGAATGAATAAATGAGGATTGGGAAGGTTCGGCTGCCGGTATTCCGGCAACGACGGGTATTTGACTTCAAACGCGCTGCGGGGTTTAATCTTTTGTAAAAAACAAGTGGTGCCACCACTACGCAACCTCGAATTTTTTGCGCTCCTTTTTACAGACCAATTGTGCCGCCTGCCGCCCCGACAACATCGCTGCGGGAATACCGCCGCCGACGGCGATCCAGTGGCCGCACATATAAAAATTGTCGAGGCCGGGCAGGGTATTGGGCAATTCCTTAAAACCCGTCTCCGGCGTGGCTAACCAACCTTCGAAACTGCCTTTCCAGTTGTTGGTGAGGCCGATGATGGTAGCGGGCGTACTCACGTCCGTCATTTCGACAAAGTCGCTGACTTCGCCGAGTTTGTCGTCGAGTATGCGTATAATTTCATCCGCAATTCGTTGTTTTTCAGACTTGTATAATTCAGGAGCATCGCGTTGCAGGTCGAGCCAGTAGGAATAATTCCGGGTTTCGATCATGGTGGAAAGCAGGGTTTTTCCACAAGGCGCCAGGCTCGGATCGAAGTTGTGTACCCGCAGGTGCAGGTCGCGGATTTCTGTTTCCGGGTCGATTCGCAGGGGTTCTTTGAGTGCAAAGAAGTAACTGTGCGGCGTGGCATGGAACGTGCGGGCGACACCCAGCGCGACAAATACGAGGGAAGGGAATGTATTGCCCCGGTCAAAATATTGCTCGAATGCCGGGGTGGTAAATTTGCCTTCCAGCATATCAAAAATCGTGGCATGCCCGTCGGCGGCGGAAATGACATAATCGCCCCGGACCGTCTCGCCGCCGTCTAATTGCAGCCCGGCAGCCCGGCCGTTTTCCACCAGGATTTTCTGCACCCGGCTTCGGTAACGAAACGTTCCGCCCAGTTGTTGGTACCGGTCCGCGATCCGTTTGGCAAAATTCAGCGACCCGCCGACGGGATAGCCAGCCGTTTTTTTGTGCATCCAGGCGAGGGTCATCATACAAAACAGGATGGGTACTTCCGGCTCGAACAGGTGGGTGATCGTTTTGCGCAGCAGGGGATTTTTGAAGCCGCGGGCGTAGTCGGCGCTGCTGATGTTGCTGTATTTGCCCAAAACATCGAGGTACGGCAACATCTGCCAGATCATTTTTATCTTTTGCCACAGGTTGGCCGCCGGTTCGGGATGGGGCATCTTCATGGATACAAACTCCTGGCAGGCGTAGATAAAATCCCTGATTCTGGCCTCGTCTTCCGGCGCTTTTTCCAGCAATTCCAGTTCCAGCCGGTCGAGGTCCGTGTAAATATGCAGCTGGTTGCCGTGCAGGTCTTCAACCCGGACATATTCTTCATGATCGATGATCTCGATGTGCGACATATCAACCAACTCGCTCCAGCGTTCGTAAAAACTGTCGGACGGCCCGGACCCCACCAGCCAGTGAATACACCAGTCTACGGTGTAATCGCCTCGTTTCCAGGAAGTACACACCCCTCCGGGGCTTGTATTGAGTTCAAATATTTCGGTATCGAAACCATTCATTTGCAGGTAGGCGCCGGCACTCATGCCAGCCATCCCGCCGCCGATAATCAGTACTTTTTTTCGCATGGCAGGGTATGTGGATAATGCGATGCAAAGTTGAGTGCAGTTGCGGAATTTGGCCATGACGTTGGTCAGGCATGACCGGTGACCGGTGTCATCGTGCCTGATTTGCAGCACAGTTTCAGATATGCGGCAAGTGGGCCGATACTTTTTCCCAAAATCCGTCGTCGAGCAAACGGGCGCTGCCGGCCAGGGCGGCGTGTTCCTGCAGGCGGGAGGCAGCGACTGCCGTGGACACCCCGGCTTTTTTCAGATTTTCCTGAAAAAAGACACCGAACAAGGGCAGTGCGTGTGAAATATTGCCGCCGATGATCAGTATTTCCGCTCCGAATGTCTGAAGCGGAGCCGCCAGGCATTCGGCGAGATTTCGTCCGAATTGGGCAAAAAGCCCTTTGGCGGTGTCATCGCTGCCCGCTTTGTCCATCAGTTCTTTTACGCCGGAAACGGTTTGTCCGCTTGTTTTTTGGTATTCCCGGACAAACCAGCCCGTGGAAAAATAGTTGTCGGCAATGCCGTCCCGGTAAGGCAGGTGCCAGAGGCAGCCCTCCTTCGGCACGTCCGCGCGCTCCACCACCGGCACGCCGTTTTCGATAAATGCGGAGCCGAAACCCGTTCCCAAGGTGATCACCACCACTTTTTGAAACCCGCGGCCTTCGCCGATCCAGGCTTCCCCAACGGCAAAAGAAGTGGCGTCGTTCAAAAAACGCATGGGCAGATCGCGCTCCGTCGCTAATAAAGGGTTCAGGGCCAAAGGAATGTGGATGTTGTACAGGTTGAGGAACTTGTGCTGCATTTTGGACACGCCGTTGCGGTAGTCGAAAGGCCCGGGAATAGCGAATCCGATACCGGAAAGCCGCTTTTCATCCATTTTTGCGATGGTTTGGTTCAAAGCGGCGGCCCAGGCGTGCAGGATCACTTCCGCTGTGGCATGGTGATCGTACGATTCGCGGGAAAGGGTTTTTTCCAGCAGCCGGCCTTCCGGCATTTCCACCGCCGCGCAGGTGATGTGTGTGCCGCCGATATCGACGCCGATGGATAAGTTTTTTTGCGTCATCGATCTGAATTTTGTGGAATCCTGTTCCTTTTTACGTTATAAAACCGTCCGTTTTTCCAGGTGAAAATACTCCGGAATCGGCCTGCAGAACAGGCGCCGGCCGGACCGTATTCGCTCCGGATGCCTTAAAATTCAGCATTTTCCGTAATACGCCGCCCCGAGCAGCACGGCTTTGGTATTCAGCACCACGTGTACCGGCACGGTTTCAATCAGCGGGCGCAGGCGCCCCACCTGGATAAAATGTTCGAGAAAAATAGCCTGCAGGTGTTCGTTCCAGATTTTTGGCGGAATGCCGCCGCCGATAAAAATCCCGCCGGTTGCGTTTAGTTTCAGGGCCAGGTTGGACGATTCTACGGCTAAGTAGCGCATAAATACCCGTAATGTTTCCATACTGATCGGGCAACCTTCCTGCGCGCTGGACCCGATCACCGCGCCACGTTCCCGGGTTTTCATTTGTTCCTGCACCTCGGCGGGTTCCTCCCAGTTTTTTACATCCCGCAGAAAATCGTAGATGTTACAGATGCCGAGGCCCGACACGACCCGTTCCCAACTCACGTGGCCGTATTTATTTTGCAAATACTGGAGCAGTTCCCAGTCGAAGTCGTTGCGCGGCGCAAAATCGGTGTGCCCGCCTTCCGTGGCGAACGGATGCAGGACGGCGCCATCCCAATACAATCCCGCTTCCCCCAGCCCCGTGCCGGGCGCGATTATGGCGGCATTCCCCTTCGGCTGGGCCTTGCCCGGATAAATGGTCACGAGGTCTTTTTCCGTCAGGGCCGCCAGGCCGTACGCTTCGGCTTCGAGGTCGTTGATCAGAAATACCTGCGGAATACCCAATTCTTCGATCAACAGCCGGGTATCGAGGTGCCAACCCAGGTTGGTGGCGTATGCTTTGCCCTCCTGAACGGGACCGGCAAAAGCGATGCTAAAACGCTCCGGCCGGCTGCTGCTGCCTGCCATAAACGTACGGACCGCTTCGGCTAAGGAGCCGAATTGCCGCGACGGATATACCGTTTCTTTGATAAAAGACGCGTCGCCGTCGTGTATTTCGATCAACGCCAGAATGGTTTTGGTGCCACCGACGTCGGCGGCCAGCAAGGTTGCGCCATCAGGCAGCACTTGTTTTCTGTCCGGGAAAGCGATGGGTACCAGGGAGTTGTGCATAACTTCAATTTTTGGATAAAATTACTTTTTATTCATGGCGGGAAAAGATTCGTTGCTGAATTCGCTGCAACCCCAGCAACAAAACAAGACTTACTGAAAACCAGATCACCAGCGACATGATCGAATAGCGCATACTGCCGGTCAGGTTGTCCATAAACCCCAAATGAACAGTCCGCACATCATGGCTACTTTTTCACAGACGTCGTAAAAACTGAAGTAGCCGGCGTTGTTGCCCGTTTGGGGAATGAGTTTGGAATACGTGGAGCGCGACAGGGCCTGAATGCCGCCCATAACCAGGCCGATGCAGGCGCCGGCGATGAAAAAATGAAGCGGCGTGACAATAAAATAACTGCCCGCGCAGATGCCGATCCAGGCGACCACCGCCAGGGTCAGGCTGCGCAGGTTGCCCAGTTTTTTCGATAACCAGGCAAACAGGTAAGCGCCGGCAATACCTACAAATTGCAGGAGAATGATGGTGACGATGAGCTGGGTGACGCGAAGATGTACCTCCTTTTCTCCAAAAGAACCTGCCATAAACAACACCGTTTGCACGCCCATGATATAAAAAAAGAAACTGAACAGAAAAGTGCGCAACAAACGTTCCCGCTTCAGGCGGTTCCAGATTTTGATCAGTTCGCGATAGCCGTTGAGCAGGTATTTGCCTTCGGGAATTTTGCCGGAAATACGGTTGGGGAGCCGGGAAAAGGTGATTTGGGCGAAGCCCAGCCACCACAAACCGGTCATCAAAAATGCTAAGCGCGGCAGGAGGGTGTCATCCGCGATACCCAATTTTTTTTGATTCATGATCAAAGCCAGGTTGATCAGCAGCAGGATGGTGGCGCCGATATATCCGAAGGAAAAACCCCGCGCACTCACCTGATCCTGCCGGTCTTCGGTGGCAATCGCAGGCAAATAGGCGTTGTAAAAAACTATACTTCCGGAATATCCGATGGTGGAAAGCAACACGCCGGCCAAACCGAGATACAACTGGTCGCGGCCTTCGAACCCGAAAAGCAGCAGGCACCCCGACACGCCCAGGTAACAAAACATCCGCATGAACCATTTCTGGTTGCCGGTGTAGTCCGAAACGGACGATAACAGGGGCGAGATCAGCGCCACCACGCCGAACGCAAGCCCCATATTGATGGAGTACAACGCCGTATTTTCGACCCGGAAACCGAAGATTTCGAGCAGCCCGGAGCCGTTCAGCCGGGTCACCTGGTTGTAATAAGCCGGAAAAATGGCCGACGTGATCACCAGCACGTACACCGAATTGGCCCAGTCGTACATTACCCAGGCTCCGATCACCTTTTGGATCGTTTTTCTGGATGGGTATTTCTGCCGGTTGGTCCATCTGTTGCAGGGTGTTGTGGTCAGGAAATGGGGACCAACGCCCGCGACCCCCCCAAACCACTCAAAACGCTTCTCCCAGGAAAAAATAAAAGCCGCGCTGGCGTTTGCCCGGACCGTCGGAATCGTCGCGCAGCGCCACGGCATAGTCGATCCGGATATTGGCCCGCGACGATTTGTTGAGCAAAATGCGCAATCCGCCGCCGGCAGCCAGGTTGAAACGGCTCCACTTTACCACGTCGCCGTCGTGAAAAACCTGTGCGCCACCGAGAAACCCGACGATGCCGATTCGTTTCCATACCTGCCAGAGTTTGGACGGTTCGCCTTCCCGCCACAAGGGCAGGCGATATTCGGCTTCAAAAGCGAGCATGTGTCGATCCTGGTAAGTGCCTTTAAAATACCCCCGGATAAATTTGTGCCCGCCCACCCGCGACAAGCGCGCAGCGGCACGGCATCGTCGGTATATGCCAAACTTACCAGCCCGCGCAAGGCCAGGGTGTGGTTCATCCAGGGGTTGACGTATTGCCGCACTTCGAGGGAATACGAACTGAAGGCGAAATCGCTGCCGAGCCATTTGGCGTAATAGCGGTTGTTGAATTCAATGAGGTGCCGCGAAGCGGGTTGATCAGGTTGTCGCGGTTGTCGTACAGAAGCTGAAAACCCGCCCGGAGCGAAAGGCCCGCCACCGGAAGGTTCTGCACAACGGGACGAATCCGGTCCAGAAAATAGAAATGGTCGGGCAGTTTTTATACCGGTACAAGGATTCGAGGTCGGCCTGGAGTCCGAAATAGAAGTTGCGCCGCACCTTGCGCAACACCGCCGGCGAAAATTTGATCCGGTTGGAATTGAAATTCAGGTAGTTAACGGTGTCCCGCCCGCCTTCGCTGCCGACTTCCACGAGCAACACCAGCGTCGTTGCCGATGCCGTAGTTGCGGTCGGGATACCGTTGGAACAAGGCTTCGCCCCGGGTCCGCCATTGCGCCCGCGGCTGAACACCTCCCAGCGGCTTTCGAGCAAGGCCTGTTTTGACAAGGTGTATACGGCCAGAAAATCCACCTTCGACAGCGGCGTGTCTTGTCGCCTTTCCGAAGATCGAGGTAATAGATGCCGATCACGCCGAGGTGAGTTTGGTTTCGGGGGAATAACTGATCGCCGGGAAAACGTCCAGCCGGTTATGGCTGCGGGGCGGCGCCAGGGAATCGGACATGCCGCCCTGCCCCGCCGCCGGAAACAGTGCCAGTAACAACCCCGCGAGCAAAAGCAGGTAAACGCTCGGTTTTTTCATACCCTTGAATTAACCAGCACAATGTATGTACTTTCATCAGTTCCGCACCCGGCGCAACCCGCCGAAGTAATACTGCAGACCCATCGACAGGGGAAAATTGATTGGTTTTGTGGTGGTGGAGGTGGTTACGCCGCCGGTATCGGTGTTGAATTTGCTGCGGGCATAGTTGTATTTAAATATGGCCTCGATGCCGGAAATGGTTAGGTTGAATGATCGGGCAAATGTGGCTTGCCCCGTTCCATTTATCCCGGAAAGAAAGTACAGCCGGAAAACCGGCTTTATGCCTCCCGACGCAAAGGTCATGGGGTATGGGTAAGAAGAACGATGAGCGGGGTCATGTGAACGGACGATTATCGTCAAACGTGACCATGACGGGAAGGGGATATTATGCCCGCCGGGCCCGGATTCTGTACCCCAGTTTTTCCACTTCCACCGCCCAAAAAGTAATGGAAGAAGCCGCAGTACCGCCAGCAATTCGTACAGGGTAAGCGACGGTTTTGAACACGGGGTTCAAAAAAGGCACATAGATGGTGGCCAATTGCAGGACGAAGGTCAGGGCTACCGCGCCCAGCAAGGGCATATTGGAGAACAAGCCCTGCCGGAACAAGGATTGGGTTTCGGAACGAATGGCCAGCACATGTCCCATCTGGCTGAAACTCAACACGGCAAAAACCATCGTTTGCCAGTGCCCGTCGCCGGTGGATCGCCAGGGCCTGGGTGGACAAACAAACAATGCCAATCAGCAAACCGACCCAGATGATATGCCCGCCGAACCCGCCGGCAAACACACCTTCTTCGCCGGTGATGGGCCGCGGCGGCCGGCTCATGATTCCTTTTCCGCCGGTTCGGCGGCGAGGCGCTATCTGGGCAAGCCGTCGGAAACCAGGTTGATCCAGAGGATATGTATGGGCAGGAGCGGGATGGGTAATCCAAAAACGGCGCCAGCAAAATGGTCCATATTTCGCCCGAATTGCCGGTCATGATGTATTTGATGAACTTGCGGATGTTGTCGAATATCCGCCGGCCCTGGCGGACGGACTTGACGATGGTGGCGAAGTTGTCGTCGAGCAGGATCATATCTGCCGCTTCTTTCGATACATCGGTGCCGGTGATACCCATCGCCACGCCGATATCCGCCCGTTTGAGGGACGGGGCGTCGTTCACCCCGTCGCCTGTCATGGCCACAAAATACCCTTTGTCCTGCAAGGCTTTTACAATGTTGAGTTTTTGTTCGGGCGACACGCGGGCATAAACGCGGATGTGTTCCACTTTTTGTTCAAATTCCCCGGCGGTTAAAGCGGCGAGTTCGCTGCCGGTGACCACCAGGTCGGCGGCGGATTCGATGATCCCCAGTTTTCCGGCGATGTTTTTTGCGGTGAGCAGGTGATCGCCGGTGATCATAACCGGTCGTATACCGGCCGTTTTGCACTCGTGTACCGCCTGCCGGGCTTCTTCCCGCGGAGGGTCCATCAGGCCGGCGATGCCGACGACGGTAAACCCGGACTCCATCGTTTCGGGCGTAATTCGGCGGGTAAAGTGGGAATCGCCGGATGGCGAACCCCAAAACGCGCAAGCCGTTTCCCGCCATGTGGTCGCCAAGTTTTGTCCACCGGGCCTTCTCCTGCGGCGAAAGTCGGCCGCCAGGTCGAGCAGGCCGTCGAAAGCGCCTTTGGTAAAAGCAATATATTCGTCGCCTTCCCGGTGAACGGTGGTCATTCGTTTTCGTTTGGAATCGAACGGAATTTCAGCCACCCGCGGGTGGATACGTTCCAGGTCGTTTGGCCAGGCCTGCTCCGCAGCCGCCCGCCACAGGGCTATTTCGGTCGGGTCGCCGATGGATTTGCCGTCGTGGCTTTCCGACATCGTTGCATAAAGCCATGACTTTTAATAACAAACGGGACCTGTTCCTCTTCCCGGTGCGCACCGGTATCCGCCGGCGTAAACCGGGTATTCCCGGAATACATTTCCCGGAACCGCCATTTTGTTGAGGGTCAGGTGCCCGTTTTATCGGTACAGATAAAGTTGACCGAACCCAGGGTTTCCACGGCGGGTAGTTTCCGGACAAGCGCCTTTTGGCGGACCATCCGCCGCGCGCCCAACGAGAGGGCGATGGTGATGACGGCGGGCAGGGCTTCCGGGATAGCCGCCACGGCCAGTGAAATCGCGGTAAGCAACATCAGCAGAGGCTCTTCCCCGCGCAGGTATCCGATGGTAAAAACCACCCCGCAGATCAGCAGGATGATATAGGACAGGTTTTTGCCGAATGCCGTCAGGCGTTTTTGCAGGGGGGTCTGGGTTTCCGCCTCCTGCAACAAACGCGCAATATTTCCCAGTTCGGTGGCCATGCCGGTGGCCACGGTCAGGCCGTGGGCTCTTCCAAAGGTGACATGGGTACCCTTGTAAGCCATGTTTTTGCGGTCGCCCAGGGGGATGTCTTTTCCGGCAAGTAATTCGTGGTGTTTTTCCACCACTTCCGATTCGCCGGTCAGCGACGATTCGTCTACGTGGAGGTTAAACACTTCAAACAAGCGGATATCGGCCGGCACCACATTGCCCGCTTCCAGCACCACCACATCACCCGGCACCAGTTCGGCAGCGGGTATTTGCGCCGGAAGGCCGTCGCGGATGACGGTGGCGGATTGTGCAGCCATTTGCCGCAAGGCGTCCATGGCCTTTTCGGCGCGGTATTCCTGCACAAAACCGATGATGGCGTTCACCACCACAATCACCAGGATCACGATGGTGTCGGTCAGGTCGCCGATCAGTCCGGCGATAACCGCTGCGGCCACCAGCACCAGGATCATAAAATCGGCAAACTGGCCGATCAACAGTTTTAGGCGCTTTTTTTCTTTTTTTCTTCCAGTTCGTTCGGGCCGTACCGCAGCAGGCGTTCTGCGGCCTGGGCAGATGAAATGCCATCCGCAGAGCAGTCGAGCAGTTCGTTGATTTTTTTGACGGGAAGCAGGTGCCAGTTCATGGAAGGGAAGGTATCACTTTTTCAAAACAGACGCTGTTTTCCACGCCTTCATATTGTCCGTAATTCGGAATCCGGGTATATCCGTTCCTGTAATAAAGCGCAATCGCTTCCGGTTGATTTTTTCCGGTTTCCAAAACGCACCTGTTGCAGGACAATTCCGCCGCCCATTGCTCCAGTTCCGTAAGGATTTGGGTGGCGAATCCCTTTCCGCGGTGTTCGGGCAAAACATACATGCGTTTGACCTCCATTGTGCCGGCGTCGAATTCCTTGATCGCCCCGCAACCTGAGGCTTGCCCGTTTTCATAAGCCACAACGGCATATTTAATCGGGGCGATTTTGTTGAACTGCGCGTAAAAGGCATGGTCTTCACCGTCTCTTACCGCCAGTTCGGCGTCGAGGTGTTTTACCAGTTCTGCGAAGTCCGGGTTGCCGGCATTTGTTCTTATTATTTTCATCACCGATGTTTCTGCGGGAGTTTGATTTACGTCTTTTGGAGAAGCGTTTACGTTGCATGACGTAATCGTTTAGGTAAAGACGTAGTCAGGTTCGAAACGTAAAATTTTACGTCGGGTAACGTAAAATTTGGGTCGGAACCTAAACGTTTGGGTAAAGACCTAAAACTTTGGGTCCGGACCTAAACGTTTGGGTAAACAACGTAAAACTTCAGGAGCGAACTGAAGTTCGCATTACTTCCCACACTTCAAACCAGCCTACGAAACCAGCGCCGTGAGCACGCACCCGGCAACTTCCCGGAGGTTCAGCGGGCCCAGGCGGAATATATCCCGCACCCAGGGCGCCCAAAATACGACGACGGAGATCAACACCGACGCGCCGATGATCCACCACAGCAGGTGGTTGCGGTAAAATATGGTTTTGTTGATTGTATATTCAAACGAACGATTGGCCAGCGTCAGGAAAATATTGGACGCCAGCATGGTCAGAAATACGAACGAACGGGTAGTCGTTTCGTCTTTGCCCAACCCGACGGCATAATGATACATGACAAAAATGCCCGCCGTGATGGCCACGCCCCGGATAATGCTCAGCGACAGTTCGGGCCAGGAAAAAGGTTGACGGAGGAGGTCCGGGGCGGCTTTTGCAGGGTATTCGGTTCGGCGGGTTCATTTTCGAAAGCGACGGCGCAGGTGGGTCCATGATCAATTCCAGGAAAATGACGTGGATTGGCATCAGCATGTGCAGGTAGGGCCAGCCGAAGAGGAGCGGGATCAGCACCACCAGCACGATGGGCAGGTGGATGGAAATGATGTAGCGGATGGCTTTGCGCAGGTTGTTGTAAATACGCCGGCCGGTTTTGATGGCTTTCACCATGTGGGCGAGGTCGTCGTCGAGCAGCACCATCGAAGCGGCGCCTTTGGCGATTTCCGTGCCGCGGCGGCCCATAGCCACCCCGACCGGCGCCGCCTTGAGTGCGGGCCCGTCGTTGACGCCGTCGCCCGTCATAGCCACCACTTCGCCGTTGGCTTTGAGGGCTTCCACCACGCGCAGTTTGGCATCGGGAAACATCCGTGCAAATACGGCGGTGCGTGGCGCGATGTCGCGCAGTTCCGGGCCACTCATTTGCATCACCGTCTGCGCCGCTTACGGGTTGGCCATCGACACGGATGCCACTTTCCCGGGCGATGTTCATGGCCGTTTCCGGGTAATCGCCGGTAATCATTTTAACTGCGATACCGGCTTCATAAAATTGTCCGATCACCTTCCGGATATTGGGTTTCGGCGGGTCGTACAAGGCGACCAGGCCTTCCAATTTCCAGGGAAAGTCATCCTGGTTGCCGGGGTAATCGTCCTTGACCCAGGCGGCGGAGGCTACGCCGAGAATACGGTATCCTTTACGCGCCATTTCTTTTGTATTTTCCAGAATATCAACCTGTTGTGTTTCGTCGACCTGGCATATCCGGAGTATACGTTCCACCGCGCCTTTGGCCGCGACAATACGTTCGCCGCCTGTTTTCCCTTTGTTTGCGACGCCGTACGTGTGTCATCATCGGCGGAATGCCGGAAAGCGGGTATTCGTGGATCAGTTCGAAACCGGCGCGGCGGTCGGCGTCGGTTGTTTTTCATAAGCCTCGTGGATGGCCTTTTCCATCGCGTCGAACGGCGCCGGTTCGCTGGCCCCCGCATGGCGTATTCCGAGGGTACGGCCCTTGCCGGAATAGTCCTTCACTTCGGCGACGGACATCCGGTTTTCCGTGATCGTGCCCGTTTTATCGAGACAAATTACCGTGGCGGCGCGGCGAGGCTTTCCACGGTTTTGGGTTGTTTTACCAGCACCTGTTGCTTCGTCATGCGGTAAGCGCCCAGCGCCATAAAGGTGGTGAAGGCGACCGGGATTTCCTGCGGCACCAGCGCCAGCGCAAAAGCCAGCGAAAACAACAGGGCGCTCAGGATTGAACCGGAATGGGCAAAATTGATCGCCAGCACAACGATAAATGCCAGCAACCCGGCCAGCAGCATTTGCCGCACAAATCGGTCGATCTGACGCTGCAAGGGGGTCGGTTCGGATTCGATGGACTCGATGGAATGGCCTAATTTTTCCAAATTCCGTTTGCCCGCCCACGGCCGATACCCGCGCGATACCCATGCCGGAGACTACGGTTGGGCCCTGATAAAGCGGCCCTTGGCCGTCAGGGTTTTATTCACCGGCAACGATTCACCCGTCAGGATAGCCTCGTCTACGCTGAAGTCATTTTGTTGCAGCAGACGCCCGTCGGCGGGCAGCCGTTCTCCTTCTTCAAACACCATAATATCGTCCACAACAATATCCTCCACCGGCACGTCGAGGCGTTCGCCGTTGCGGATGACGACGGCGCGGGGCCGGGTGAACTGCCGCAGCGCCTCCAGGGCTTTTTCGCTGCGGAATTCCTGCACAATTTCGATGAGGGTGACAAAACAACGGCGCCCACCATCATCCAGGCTTCCGTCCGGTCGCCGATGGCAAAGTACAACCCGCAGGTGAGCAACAGCAACAGGAAAACGGGTTCTGTGGCGACCTCCGCCAGCATTTTGACCAGCGGGCGTTTCGGATGCAGGTAAAGCCGGTTGCTGCCGGATTGTTTGCGGCTTTGGAGCACTTCTTCCGATGTCAATCCTTTGAGTCCGTTGTACGGGTATGCCACAGTTCGATGTTTTAAACACAAGGATACAACATTCCGGGGAAGGCCTTTGTCGCTTAACCAAACCAGATGGTGGTGTATCCCTTGCGGTCGAGCAATTCCGCTTCCAGTGCCAAAGCCCTGGAAACAGGATGTTGCGCTCCAAGTGAATATGCAGGTGCATATCGGCGTCAAATTCTTTCAACAAGGCATACCAGGCCTTGTGGCTGGCCGGCGCATTTTCCGGTGCGGTATAGTTATTGGTCAGCGCCCGCAGTTCGCGGAGCGCGGCTACGGCTTCATCGTGTTCCTGCTCCACCTTTCGGATGGGGCTTTCCACCCGCCCGAATTCCGGCGCAATAAAGGCCACATTTTTTTCAAGGCCGCCTCCAGGTCGAGAATGTACGGGAATATCACCCGCTCCTCCGTTTCGAGGTGCGCCGTAACCTCGTCGGACAAAGCCTGCGACATGTGGTGTATTTCCTGGATACGGACGCGCCCGAGGCCGGCTTCCCCGGCTATTTTTTCTCCCGTTCGAAGAATCACCGGCAGGGTTTCGCGGATGTACTTGTGGTGGGCGTGGATGATAAAATCGACCAAAAAGCGGGTATCCCATCCCGCATAATTCCAGTGCGGATCCTGATGGCCCGGACTGCAACTCAGGTTTTTCAGCGAATTTTCCAGGAGGTCTTTGTCGAGATGCCGCTCTTCGCAGACTTCGTGGAGGGTTTGCTGCCGGTTTTGCAAAAGTCGATTCCGAAGTTTTCCAAAACATCGCTGCGCGGTAATCGGCGGTGACGATTTCTCCAATGGTGGATATTGTTTTCATGGCAGGACCTGATTATAGATGACAAAAATCGGTTACAGGATATTCCGGTGAAATGATGCCATGCGCAAAAAGGCATGATTGTGATCATAGTGGCCGGGGATTAAAAGGGTAATCGGCAATAAACCCAACGACACAAGGTCACTACGTTCTTGTGACAAGGGTCATTTTCCAAGGCAAAAAGTTGGAGTCTCTTTGCAATAAGGATTTAAAGTTATGTAAAAATTATCGAATAATGGAACAAACATGGAATACAATGCCGCGCATCGGCGACCAGGCCCCTGATTTTGAATCAGTTACAACACAAGGCAAAATCAAATTTTCCGAATTTAACGCGG
Organism: Lewinellaceae bacterium; assembly: GCA_016713985.1. Classification (GTDB taxonomy): domain Bacteria; phylum Bacteroidota; class Bacteroidia; order Chitinophagales; family Saprospiraceae; genus M3007. Next base: position 39,609 of record JADJOD010000009.1, read on the forward strand.
GAAGCTGGGTGATTCTGTTTTCACACCCCGCCGATTTTACACCGGTATGCACTACCGAACTGACGGGGTTCGCCCGGGAAACGGAATTTTTTACGGCGCACAATACCAAACTCCGGGGGTTGAGCATCGACAGCATCCATCCGCACATCGCGTGGGTCAACAACGTCCGCGAAAAAATGGGCGTCCTGATGAATTTTCCCGATCATCGCCGACATCGACATGAAGGTGGCCAAATTGCACGGTATGTTGCAAACCGGCGAAAGTGAAACGGCCGCCGTTCGCGCCGTATTTTGTCGACCCATCGGCAAATCCGGCCGTCATGTACTACCCGCTCAACGTGGGACGCAACATGGAGGAAATCAAGCGGGTACTGGTGGCGCTGCAAACTGCCGACGAGTACAAGGTGGCGATTCCGCTGAATTGGAAAAAAGGCGAAAAAGTGATCGTGCCGCCGCCAAAAACGCTGGATGAACTGGAAGAACGCCTTGCAAGTCCCTACGAAATGGTCGATTTTTACATCGCCAAAAAAGAACTGGTATAATCCGCAGCTTAGAAATTGTTATGGGGCGCGTGTTCATGCCCGTACAGGAATCACGCGCCCCTTCATCTTGTCCATACCACCCACCACATGCCGTACATCCGCTTTTTCCGGGACCTCCATCGATGATATTCCTTCCGTAGGTGGCAAAATGCCTCCTGGGGAAATGTTCAGCCGCCTGACGCCAAAGGAATCCGGTGCCGGACGGTTTTGCCGTAACCGCCGAAGCCTACTGGTTTTTTATCGACGCCACCGGTTTGCGCGCGCGCCTCGCCGCATTGCTGGAAAACTTGACCGGGAACAATTCGCCAACCTGAAAGAAACGGCGCCTGGCGCGCAAACTTTACCGATGCCGCTTTGCGCCCGCCGGGCTTGTGGAAGAGATCCGGAACGCACATACCCGGCTTGCGGGAGAGAACCCTGAACTTTCGTTTGCCGTGCGCAGCAGTGCCACGGCGGAAGATTTGCTCAACGCCAGTTTTGCGGGTCAGCACGAAACTTACTTCCATGTATAGGGCGAAAAAGCCGTTTTGATGCCGTGCAGCGCTGTTTTGCGTCGCTGTTCACCGACCGCGCCATCAAATACCGGGAAGACAACGGGCTGAACATCACGAGCAGGGCAAGTCGTCAAGGGCCAACATATGGCAAGTTCCGATCTGGCCTGCGCCGGCATCGCTTTCACCATCGAACCGGATTCCGGATTCCGCGACATCATCCTGCTTTCCGGGGTGTACGGCCTGGGTGAAAATATCGTGCAGGGCGCCGTCACACCCGACGAGTTTTATGTGTTCAAACCCACTTTGCGCGCCGGAAAAAACCCGGTGGTGATGAAAAAACTGGGTGAAAAAGCCAAAACGATGGTTTACGCCGCTGCAGGCAGCGCCGGAAACCACCTCAACCTCGACACGCCGCCGGAAAACGCCGCCGCTTTGTATTGTCCGACGAAGAAACCGAACCCTCGCCGGCTGGTCGCCGCAAATTGAAGAACACTCACGGCAAACCCATGGACACCGCGCGTGACAAAGACGAGGCCAAGCGGCCGGTTGTTTGTGCAGGCGGAGACCCGAAACCGCGGTGAGCCGGCGCAATCCCGTGCCAGTTGACTGAATACAAACTCGCCGACAAGGGCAAGGTGCTCGCAGCGCTTGCAGCCGGGGCAAGGTCAAAATGGCGTTCCGCGTGGCGCGGGCATTGAATTCACCCGCCGAGATGACAAAATTCGCCCCGGCGAAATATTGGTGACCGACATTACCAGTCCCGACTGGGACCCGATTTTAAAAAAGGCGCGTTTATCGTGAACAACAAGGCGGCCGCACCAGCCATGCCTCCATCGTGGCGTGAACTGGGTGTAGTGTGGCCGTAGTCGGCACCGGCAACGCCACACAGGCCGTGCGCGACGGCAACTGATCACCGTATCCCCTGTGCCGAAAGTGAAGCGGAAAAGCGTGCGAAGGATCGTTAAAATGGACGGAACAAGCGTTGGACCTCTCCGGCATCCACCTGCCCCGCACGGCGCCCAGGCTTGATCGTGGCCGATCCCGACAAAGCGTGACAAAACTGTCTTTTTACCCCAAATCAGGTGTCGGCCTGATGCGCCTGAATTTGAGATCAACAACGCGACCTCCGGGTACACCCGATGGCACTGGCGCATTTCGACGACGCCGCCAGACGAGGCCGCTGAGCGGAAATTGAAAGATTGCCTGCTACGCCGATAAAAGAACTTTTTTGTCGAACGGCTCGCCGAATCGGTAGCGACCATCGCATGCGCGTTTTATCCGAAGTGATGTCATCGTGCGCATGAGTGATTTTAAAACCGAACGAATACGCCCACTTAGTCGGCGGCGAACCCTTCGAACCCAAAGAGGAAAACCCCATCGCCTTTGCCGCGGCGCTTCCCGTTACTACGACGACCGCTACTGCGACGGCTTTCTGCTCGGGAATGCGCCGCATGAAAAAGTTGGCGACGACATGGGCCTGACAAAACTGATGATCCCGTTCTGCCGTACGGTGGAGGAAGGGCAAAAAGTGGTCGCCCTGATGGCGGAAAACGGCCTGAAACGCGGCGAAAACGGCCTTGAAATATACGTCATGGCCGAGATACCCAGCAACGTCATACTCGCCGAAGAATTCGCCAAAGTATTCGACGGGTTTTCCATCGGTTCCAACGACCCACCCAACTCACCCTCGGCGTCGACCGCGATTCCGACCTCATCCGCCACCCGTTTGATGAAAACAACGCGGCAGTCCGAGACACGATCGAAACGGTGATCCGGAAAGCGCGGACGGCGGGCGCTAAAATCGGCCTGTGCGGACAAGCGCCCAGCGATTACCCGGCTTTTGCACAATTTCTGGTGGAGTGTGGCATCGGCAGCATTTCGCTTCAACCCGACGCGTTGTTGCACGGTATCGAGAATATCAACGCGGCGGAGGCCAAACACGGCCATGATGACGTGACAAACGATGACGAAATGCCTGATGTCTCGGATAACACCCAAGTAAACCCGCGCCCGTCACCAACCAGGAATGGGAAGACGGGGATAATGGGTCTGTTTTTTTTTTAAAATGAATTTAAAAACGTAAAACCGGAAATGCCTTATGCCAACCGCCGCTGAAATCCTTTCCGGTTTACATGATCTCGCTAACACTTGGGCGAATATTGCGCTGATATGGCACGTCATTTTCTTGGGGACTTATTTTTTGGTTATTGTGGAGCCGCAATATTTCCAATCGTTTGCTGGGCATTGTTCAGCGCCACTCCGTTGTTGTCGGTCAGCGCGCTTGCATGGATCTCCGGCAACCCGTTTAACGGCACGATTTTCTTCGTTTTTGGGGTATTTCTGTCAATTTTGCTTTAAAAGCAGATTCAAAACCAGTTTCTGCAGACAAGGGTCTGGACTTTCATTCCGCATTCTGCTATTGATCTTTCGGCCTGATCTACCCGCATTTTTTAGAAACCGACATTTTTCGCTATGTATCCTTGTCAGCGGTGATTGGGTTGGCCCTGATTTTTAACGGATATGGATCGCGCAAATGGTCGCTTTCCCTTGCCCTTATCGGGCTTTTTTATGGCGTTTTTGGTGTGTTCCCCTTAGGCGTGACGATGGATGTTCTGTTGCTTGCAGGGGCACTGGCACTGTTGTCTCGCACTTTTCAGAAAAAACACAAACCGTATAAACTTTACAATATATGCGTCTTCTTTTTACCTTGTTTATTTTTCTATACACCCGGCATCGCCGATGCAACGACCTCTTTGCCTGCCAGCGCCGCCGCTTCCGTACGTGCGGCTTCCGGTCGTCAATCGCTTGTAAACCACAGGTTTATAGAACGTATTGACGAAAAAATGTTGAAAAAACGCCTGAAAAAAGCAATTGCCCGTTCCGGCGATTCCGATGGAAAATGGCTCGCCGTTGCAGGTCTGGCGTCGGGTCTGCTCGGCGCGCTGTCGTTTCTATTTTTCTCCTATACCGGTTTTTTCTCCCGCTTGCACTCGGTCTGGCAGGGCCTGCCATCATTATTTTCGGCCTGATAAAAGCCGGTTCCTGGCAGGATACAAGGCTGATCCGTATACTCGCCGTCACCGGCATTGTAATAAGTGCGCTTGTCGCCATTCCTGCTCTCGTTTTAATCGGTCGATAGCATTTTATCAAATGATTATGCCAAATAAAGAATTGGTGCATGTTTACGGCCGAAATTCCACACCCCGACCAAATGCACTTTAACAGATCTTGAATTGCCCAAGCGGCAATAATCCGCCCTATTCAGGAAATCGCCGCCAAACCTCCATCGATCAGAACGATCTCGAACTGTACGGAAAATACAAGGCCAAACTCCTTAGACACCTCGTAATGCGAACAAAAAAGTTGCGAACAGCAACTGATTCTTCGTTTTCCGGCCATCAACCCGACTCCCGCCGGAGAAGGAAAACAACCATTTCCATCGCGGTTGCCGACGGCAACAAAATCGGCAAAAAGGCGATCGTGGTCTTGCGCGAGCCTTCGCTGGGTCCCGTGTTCGGCATGAAAGGTGGAGCGGCCGGCGGCGGTTACTCGCAGGTGATCCCGATGGTGGACATCAACCTGCACTTCACCGGCGACTTTGCCGCCATCGAAAAAGCCAACAACCTGCTGGCTGCGCTTATCGACAACAACATTCAAAAACACCCGCAACAGCCTGAACATCGACCCGCGCACGGTGGTGTGGAAAAGGGTGATGGATATGAACGACCGCGCCCTGCGGCATATCATCATCGGCATCGGAGGCACCGCCAACGGCATTCCGCGGGAAGACGGTTTTAACATCACGCCGGCTTCGAAGTGATGGCAACTTCGTCTGTCAAAGCGATTTTGACGATTTAAAAACCGCTTCGGTAATATTTTGTCGGCTTTACCGACAAAAACCGTTTTGCCCGTGATCTCAAAGCCCAAGGCGCCATGGCTTTGCTGATGAAAGACGCCATTCCGCCCAACTAAGGCAAACCCTCGAAGGCAACCCCGGCCATCCTGCACGGCGGGCCGTTTGCCAACATCGCGCAGGGCACCAACTCCATCATCGCCACCAAAACGGGGCTTTCCTTAGCCTATTACGTAGTCACCGAAGCCGGTTTCGGCGCCGACCTCGGTGCTGAAAAGTTTCTGAACATCAAATGCCCCTACGGCGGACTAAAACCCAGGGCGATTGTGCTGGTAGCCACCATCCGCGCCCTGCGGCACCACGGCGGCGCAAAAAAAGAGGAATACAACACTGCCAACCCGGAAATCGTGGAGAAAGGGTTTTGAAAACCTCGAAAAACACATCGAAAACTGCAAAAAATTCGGGTTTATACCGGTGGTTGCCCTCAATCGTTTCCCCACCGATACGCCGGAAGAATGCGCCCTGGTGCAGGAAAAATGCGCCCGGCTGGGGGTAAAAGCGGTGATTTCCGACGGCTGGGCCAACGGCGGCAACGGCACCGCCGATCTCGCCCGGGCAGTGGTCGGCATGATCGAAAGTGGCCAAAATGCCTATAAACCCCTGTATGACTGGAACCTGCCGATCGAAGAAAAAATCAAAACCATTGCCACGGAAATTTACGGCGCCGACTCCGTTGAATACGCCGCCAAGGCAAAAACGCAGTTAAAATCCATCAAAGCGCTCGGATTTGATAACCTGCCGGTCTGCATCGCCAAAACGCAAAAATCGTTTACGGACAATGAAAACAAAGTCGGGCGGCCACGCGGATTCAGCATCACCGTGCGGGAGTTCGAGGTTCGCCGCAGGCGCCGGTTTTGTCATCCCCATCGTCGGCGATATCATGCGGATGCCCGGTTTGCCCGCAGTGCCGGCTTCGGAAGGAATGGATATTGATAATGAAGGAAATGTGACGGGTTTGTCGTGATTAAGGTGCTTTGACAAGTTGGTTATTAGACAGGATTTTTAGGATCTACAGGTTAAAAGCATCCTGTTTTAACCTGTAGATCCTGAAATCCTGTTCAATACCAAGTCAAACAACATTTTCTTGCAGAAGCCTCCATACTCTTGTACCTTAGCGGAGCCATAATGACACTACTCAAGCCGACCCGCTACATAAGCCCTTGTGTCCATGCCATCCAGAGCAATATGTCAAAAATTTAAGCGAACTGTCCGGCCGCAAAGGCCTTGCCGACAACCTCTTTGAGGAGTTGGGAATTGCTGCCCGGCAAACCGGCACACCTTCCTTAGACGACATGGAGCGGCTGACGGAAGAATTTCTCGTTGGCAAGGCAAACGTGTACGGCTCCGTTTCTTTTTACGATTTCCTGAAACCGGAGAACCGGGGCAAAAAAGTGTACGTCTGCAACGGCAGCGCCTGCCTGACGGCGGGCACCCAAAAAAACCTGTCGGACAAATTAGCGGACCATTTTCCCGCCTCCGAAATCGGCACGATGTGCTGCCTGGGGCGTTGCCACGAAAACAGCGCCTTTTACTACGACGGCAAAATTACTCCGGCACTGCCCTGGAACAAATAGCAACGATAAAACACAGTAAATCAGGCATTCCGGATACCTATCACGTCGGCGCCACGGGCGCGGGTGTGCTCACGGCGCCTTACCCGGACCGGACTGATTATTACGCCATTTTTAAAAATTGCCTGTCCCGGTCCCGCGAAGACCTGTTGTCCGAACTAAAAGATTCGGGCCTGCGGGGAAGGGGTGGAGCGGGGTTTTCGATGGCTTTTAAATTAGACTCCTGCAAACAAAGTCCGGGCAATATCAAGTTTATCGTTTGTAACGCCGACGAAGGCGACCCCGGCGCGTATTCCGACCGCTACGTGATGGAGCACCGCCCCATTCCCTGCTCATGGGTATGATGATCGCGGGTTATATCGCCGGCGCAGGCTGGGGAGTTTTATACATCCGGGGTGAATATCCGGAATCCATCGACGTCATCAAGGCCGCCGTGGCAGCGCTGCGTCAGGAAGGCTGGATCGGTGAAAACATCCTGGGATCGGGCTTTTCTTTCGATTTTAAGATCATTGAGGCGCAGGGCGCGTATATCTGCGGCGAAGAAACGGCCTTGCTTTCTTCCATTGAAGGGCAACGCCCGGAAGTACGTGTGCGGCCGCCCTACCCCACCCAGCAGGGCTTGTTCAACAAACCCACGGTGGTCAACAACGTGGAAACCTTAGCCAACCTGCCCTTTATCATGCAACGCGGCGGCAAGGCATTTGCGGCCGTCGGCACGCCAAAATCTTCCGGCACCAAATTGCTTTCCTTAGACGGGCATTTCCACCGCCCCGGCATTTATGAAGCAGACATGGGCACACCCCTTGGCGGCGGTGATCTACGAACTTGGCGGCGGTTTCGAAAACCGGTCAAGGCCATGCACACCGGCGGGCCGCTGGGCGGATTGATGCCGGTGTCCAAAATCGACGCTTTGACCGTTGATTTCGACTCTTTTGCACGGGAAGGATTTTGCTCGGGCACGCATCCATCGTTTGTATCCCGGAAGATTTTCCACTCATTCAATATTTAGAACACCTGTTCGAATTCACGGCCCACGAGAGTTGCGGCAAATGTTTCCCTGCCGCCTCGGCCCCACCCGCGGTTTCGAGATGTTGCACAAAGCCCGCACCGGCGATTATGAAGTAGACCGCACCCTGATGGACGACCTGCTGGAAACCTTAGAGATCGGTTCGTTATGCGCCCTCGGCGGCGGATTGCCGCTCCCGGTTAAAAAATGCCCTGAAATACTTTGAGAACGAGTTAAGCCCCTATTTTCAAAAATAAAGCGTCATGAGCACAAATCCGAACATCAGCGACAAGGCATCTCCGATTCTGCCGGGCGAAATCCTCGCTTATATCAACGACAAGCCCTACGCGGTTTTGCCGGGTGAAACCATCCTGAAATTCGTCCGCCGCCACCTCGGCGATCAATCGGTGCCCACACTCTGCGACGCGCCCAACCTCGAACCCTTCGGTTCCTGCCGGGTATGCAGCGTGGACGTGGCGTTGGTGCAAAATGGTCCGGCCAAAACCCAGGCCTCCTGCCATACGCCCGTTATTCCAAACTCGTTTATTTATACGGACAGTGCGCGTATCAAAAAACTGCGCAAAAACATCATCGAACTGGTGCTGACCGACCACCCGTTAGACTGCCTGACCTGCGAAGTCAACAACAACTGCGAACTGCAAACCGTCGCCGCGCGGGTAGGTATCCGCGACGTGCGGTACCCGGAAGGCAAAAACCACTTAGACCGGGAAAAAGACCTGAGTCACCCCTACATGACCTCCGATTTTTCCAAGTGTATCAATTGTTTCCGCTGTGTACGCGCCTGCGACGAGGTGCAGGGGCAATTGGTGCTGAGTATGGCGGGCCGGGGTTTTGACAGTCATATCGTCAAGGGTTTTGAACAATCATTTTTCGAATCCGAATGTGTCAGTTGCGGCGCCTGCGCCCAGGCCTGCCCGACGTCGGCTATTTCGGACGTTTTTGAGTCCAAATCCGTGGCCGTCGACAAAAAAGTGCGCACCGTTTGTACCTACTGCGGCGTGGGCTGCAACCTCGACGTGGCGGTGGTGAACGACAAGGTCAAATCCATTCCAGGCCCCTACGGCGCGGAAGTCAACCAGGGCCATACCTGCCTGAAAGGCCGTTTTGCCTTTTCCTTCTACGATCATGCGGACCGCATCAAAACCCCGCTGATCCGACGCAACGGCGCACTCGAACCCGCCACCTGGGAAGAAGCGTACGATTTTATCGCCGAAAAATTAGTCGCCATTCGTGAAAAACACGGCCCCGACGCCATCGCCGGCATCTCCTCCGCGCGTTGCACCAACGAAGAGAACTACCTGATGCAGAAGTTCATACGCGCAGTTGTCGGCACCAACAACATCGACTGCTGTGCGCGGGTATGCCATTCGCCTACGGCTCTGGGCATGCAACGCGCTTTCGGCACCGGCGCGGCCACCAATTCGGTGGAGGACCTGAAATACACGGATTGTATCCTGGTCATCGGCGCCAACCCCACCGACGCGCACCCTGTGACCGGCGCAAAGTTGAAACAACACGCCATGAGCGGCAAAACGACCATCGTGATCGACCCGCGCCGCACGGAACTGGCCCGATACGCCACCTACCACCTTCCCCTGCGACCCGGCACCAACGTGGCCCTGCTGAACATGATGTTGTACTACATTATGACGGAAAACCTGGAAGACCGGACCTTTATCGAAAACAGAACCGAAGGTTACGAAGCATTCCGGGAACAAATATTAAAACTCTACCTCGGCGAAATGGAACAGGTCACCGGCGTCGACCGCAACCTGGCGCGCTTGGCCGCCATCGCTTACGCTTCCGCACCCAATGCCATGTCGTTTCACGGTTTGGGGGTCACGGAACATTCGCAGGGCACCTTCACCGTGATGCTCATCTCCGACCTCGCCCTGATCACCGGCAACATCGGCCGCCGGGGCGTGGGGGTAAATCCGCTGCGGGGCCAGAACAACGTGCAGGGCGCCGCCGACATGGGTTGCCAACCCCACCAGGGCGCCGGCTATTTAGACGCCTACGACCCGGAGATCAACAAAAAATATGAGGCGTTTTACCAGGTCAAAATACCGCTTGGCAAGGGCCTGAAAATACCCGAAATGTTTGATGCCTCCATCGACGGCAAACTTAAAGCGCTGTGGCTCATGGGAGAAGACGTGGTGCAGACGGACCCCAACACCAACAAGGTGATCGCCGCCATGGAAAACCTCGACCTGCTCGTGGTGCAGGAATTGTTTATGACCGAAACGGCCCGATACGCCACGGTTATCCTGCCGGGCGCTTCTTTCCTCGAAAAAAGCGGCACCTATACCAATGCCGAACGCCGCATCCAGCGGGTACAAAAGGTGGTGGAACCCCTGCCCGGCACCAAAAGCGACGGACAGATCATCGTCGATATCATGAATCGTATGGGTTATGCGCAGCCCGACTATGATCCCAAAAACCATGCTGGAGGAAATCTCGCAGATCGTGCCGTTTTTTCGCCGGTGTGCGTTGGGACGAACTGGGCGACAACGGCAAACAATGGCCCGTGCTGCCCGACGGGACGGACACGGAAATACTTCATACCGAGACGTTTAAACGTGGAAAAGGCAAATTCCACTACTTCGACTTCAGGGAAAGCCACGAGATCGAACAAAATGGCCGGGAATACCCCTACATCATCACCACCAACCGCGAACTGGAACATTACAACTCCGGCACCATGACCCGCCGCACCCGCAATGTGCAGATTCTCACGGAAGACCTGCTGATGATTCACCCCGACGACGCTGCCCGGCATTTTATAGCAGACGGCGATATGGTGTGTGTCACTTCGCCCCGCGGCAAAGTGGACATCAAAGCCCGCATCACCGATGAAGTGCGGCCGGGGGTACTCAGCACCACCTTCCACTTCCCCGAGGTCATGCTCAATATCATCACCTCCGACGAACACGACAGCGAGGCCTTATGCCCCGAGTACAAGGTGGTGGCGGTGAATATCCGGAAGAGCAAAGGGAAGTTTAAGACGGGAGCAGCGACGGAGTCACAGTTAATTGGACATTGAACATTGTTCAGCGGCAAGGTGTCCACGCTCACTGACCCTTCTCCCTTCCCTTCCGATACACCAGCATCGGCGCCTTCGTAATAAAAGAAAAGGCTTCCGAACGGCTGGCGGCAAAAATCCGGTCGAACCAGTTCTGGTTGGTGTGGGCAAAAAACACCACGATAGAGGGTTTTACCTTGTTGATCAGGTGGTCCAGTTGAACGGCGAAATTTCCGTCTAAGCGTTCTAAGTATATCCGGTCTAAGCAGTCAAATTGCCGGCGCCATAAAGTCTTCAGTGTTTTCGCGCCGGGTTTTAATTCGTTCAGGTAAAAGAAGTGCGCCATATCGGCCTTTATTTCCAGCAAACGGGCCAGTTTGCACACCATGTGCATTTCCTCTTCTAAGTTTTCGAGGTCGGAGGCATACAATACTTTTTTAATGTTCCGGGTGCGCCAACTGTCCGGCACGGCCAGCACCGGCACGGGGCTGTGATGCATCACACTGCTCGTATGGGTGCCGATGATTTTACCCAGCCCGCCAGCTCCGCGGGTGCTGATGCAGATATAGTCGACGCTATTTTCGGCGGTATAAGCCAAAATAGCCTTGCCCGGGTTCAGGTTTTCCTCCACCACGCAGCGATAAACACCCGGGGTGACTTTCATCGCCCGGTGTATGTCGGCAACGAATTTTTCTAATTGTTTCAGTTTCGCCGCCGATTGTTCCTGCAGGGAATTTTCGACCCGTTCGCGGTGGATCGTAGTTGGGATCAGGGCCTGAAAACAGTGGTAAAACAGCAGTTCCACCTCCATTTGGGTGGCTAATTGAATGGCAAAGCGCAAACCCGCTTTGGAGTGTTTTGAAAAATCGGTGGTGACGAGTATCTTTTTCATAATCAAGGATTTGTACCGGATATTGCAAATTTGCATGGACCACCCGTGCCAAAAAATGATTTATATCGGGGTGGGGCATGACATTTTACCACCTTTCCCAAGCCATAAAAGCGCATCTTTGAAGTCCGGTAGCGCGCGGCCGGGCATTTTTCCACGTAAAGATGCAAAGAAGAAACACGCAAAGTCGCAAAACTTTGATTTTCAGCGCTTTGCAAAACCTTGCAGCTTTGCGTGAAATAAAAATATCCGGTCGTGTGGTCAGGTTTACACAAAGACGTTTTTGGCAATCCGCTAAAAACGAAACCGGTTAAATAATTCAAAATCAAAACATTACCATGAAAGGCGCACTCCACATCGGCACCGTTTCGGGCATCCGGATTTCCATCCACTGGACCTTTCTCATCCTCATCGGCTGGATCGTTTTCAGCAACCTGAAAGCGGGGCGCAGTGCCTCCGAAGCCGGGTGGTCCGTTTTGTTCATCCTCAGTCTGTTTGTATGTGTGACCCTGCACGAACTGGGGCACGCTTTGATGGCCAAAAAGTTTCGGATTAAAACCGCCAGTATCACGCTGCTGCCGATCGGCGGCGTGGCGCAAATGGAAAATATTCCCGAAAAACCCAAAGAAGAACTCCTGGTTGCATTGGCCGGTCCGGCAGTCAACCTTGTTATTTCGCTGCTGCTGTTGCTGTTTATTTCACCTGCCGTGGCGCTTGAACAAACGGAAAACATGCAGGTCGTCGGGCCGGGCAATTTTGGGGTCGCCCTGATGATCGTCAACATCTGGCTGGCCGTTTTTAACCTGATTCCGGCGTTTCCCATGGACGGCGGCCGGGTATTCCGGGCTTTGCTGGCTTTCCGCATGAACCGCACCCGCGCCACACGTATCGCGGCGGGGCTGGGGCAGTTGCTCGCCATCGGATTCATCTTTCTGGGGTTCTACCTCAATCCTTTTCTGATCTTTATCGGCCTGTTCATTTTCCTGGGCGCCCAGGCGGAGGCCGAACAAACCCAGACACAATCCCTCCTGAAAGGTTTTTTGGTAAAAGACGCGCTCCTGAAGGAGATTCCGGCCATAGAAGCCGGTGAAAGCATCCGGCAGGCCATTACACACCTGCTGGGCAGCCAGAATAAATATTTCCTGGTAAACAACGCCGGCCGGCCGGAAGGCACCCTCAGCCGCGACGAGATCATCCGGGCCCTGCAGGAGAGTGGCGCGGACACGCCCGTCAGCAAAGCCATGCGCCAGGGGATTTTATTCCTGGCTCCGGATATGCCGATTGAAGAAGCCTGGAAAAAAATGCGCCAGGAGGCTCACCCCTTTGCACTCGTCGGTTCCGCAGACCATATCGCAGGCGCCATCGACGAGGAAAATATCGTAGAATTTGTCATGATCCGTTCAGCCGGGGAAAAATAAACGCCTGCTTGAAGAACGGTGGCAGGCAGATCTGCGCCGGAAGGCAGGGTGACATTTCACCGAACAAAAATCACCGAATTGGCATTGCCTTTCTACCGCCTGACCACCTTCCCCGCGACGGTATAATTCCCGCCTTCACCGGTCAATTCCCAAAAATACACCCCGGTCATCAAATCACTCAGCGACAAAGTGTAGGCCTGCGAGTCGCCGGCCGACCACTTGTCTTTTACTACCTGCCCCAGCGTATTGAACAACCTCAACCGTTGGACGCTTCCGACGCTTTCGGGCCAGGTAAAAGTCACTTGTTCATCTGCCGGATTCGGATACACCTTCACCACCTCCCGCCCCATTTCCGGCCCCGCCTCCACACTCACCGTCGCCGTACACGGCACGCCTGGGTTGTCGAGCGGGCCGAGGCGGTAGTGGGGAATACCGGCATGGAGGCGCCGGAAGGTGTAGGTAGGATAAAACTGTGTTGAGTCACATTACAAGCAATGCCCGCTTCATCCGGGTTGTTGATGACGTGGTAGTATCTGGAGTCAATAGTGACAATATAAATTTTGCAATCCGGACCCAATTGGCACGCCCCAAACGTAGTTCCGACCGGGTCTTTAAATCCATCCCATTCCGCTACAACCTGCTGCGAGGCACTAATATCAGAACTCCACAGATCAAATTGGAAAACATACAGGGAGGTAGTTACGTATAAATAACGTCCATTGGGTGAAACAGCACACCACGTGGTTACCGCATCCGGATAGTTTTTATAGTCTACTTCGATCGAATCATAGCCTGTGAAATAGCCGCTTTCGCGGTCAAAATCATACACCTTTATCGCTTTCTGCGGGTTTGTACGAAACATTTTGCTGCCGTCTGGCGAAAACACCATCTGAATACCCCCGGAGGCATTTACCGGCGGCGCTGTACCGATCATTTGTTCCAGTGTGTCCACGATCCCGTCTTTGGTGAAAAGGAAAAAGTAAAACGTATTGCTGTCGTCTTTGGGGGTAACAAGCCACCAGTCTTTGCCGTTGGCGTGTTTCACGGCAGTCATTTGCCCGTAGGCAATATCATCGCTCATGATCGCGACGTTTTTGGCCACTACTTTACCTTTTCCGTTGTTTTGACCCATATCGACTTTGGAATAGAATAATTTATCGACTTTGATGTCGAACGGGTTGTAGGTGTAGATAATTTTTTTATGAAACAAATAGTATAAAAAATTAGAATCCGGGACCGGTAGGGCTGTAACGCTTTGATAACCGGATGTATAATAATGTTCCTGGATTACATTTTACTTGATATACATATCCTAGGTTTAACCCATTGCCATTTTCCAAAATTTCATCATCAGCGCCGGCAATATCACAGCCGTTAGTATAAAAAATCAACTTGCCGGCTGTATCACAAATGCTTGCGTTACAGCCACGCAAATTAAGCTCCCGATAATCGTAGTATCTGTGAGGGGAAGTAGTTAAAGTCGATTATTAGGCCACCTTTAGTGCTATCGTCTGGATTATTGCTATCGCCGGATACCCAAACGTAATCGTGTTTTTGTGAAAGAATGACCGAGGGAAAGATGTATAATACAAACAGAAACTTCTTCATAGCAATATCAAATAATATACAGCAACCCAACCGGTAAGTGTTACCGGTTAGGCTGCTGTATTGAATTCAGAAATTAATGGTTGATAATGATCTTGCCGGACAGAACAATGGCATTCGTGCCGGGTGACACATACCAGTAAACGCCTGAGGGCCATTTTCCCCACAGGGATGTTCACTTTTCCACTCGGCGCGGGCAACGATACGTCCTTCACCATTTGCCCGTATGCGTCGTAAAATAACAACCGCCGCTCTGCGTCGTCGGCAAAGTGGTATTCTATCGTTAGTTCATCGCTTGCCGGATTCGGATACACCTTCACCACCTCCCGCTCCACCTCCGGCCCCGCACTCACACCCACCGTAGCCGTACACGGCACGCCGGGGTTGTCGAGCGGGCCGAGGCGGTAGTTGGGGAAGGAAGGAATCGAGGCGCCTGTAGGGGTCGGGAATACGAAACCGTGTTGCAGCACATTGCAAGCCAACCCTGGTTCATCGGGATTGTTAATGACGTGGTAATACCTTGAATCTATCGTGACTATATATATTTTACAATCCGGGCCTAATTGACATAGTCCAAAGGGTTCCCACCGGGTCTTTAAATCCGTCCCATATCGCTACCGTCACCTGCGAAGCGCTGATATTGTCGCTCCACAAATCGAATTGATATATCCTTAATTCAGCGCTTACATACAAATATCTTCCGTTGGGTGAAACAGCACAGCCATTGGCTATGGACGGCCAATCTCCATACGCTACATGGATCGTATCAAAGTTGGTAAAAAGGCCATTCTCGCGATCAAAATCATATACCATTACCGGCCCGCTGGGGATACTTCTGAATAGTTTGCTGCCATCGGGCGAAAACACCATCTGAATACCCCCCGAAGCATTGACCGGGGGCACCGTGCCGATCGTTTGTTCCAGTGTATCTACAATACCGTCTTTGGTGAAAAGGAAAAAGTAAAACGTGTTGCTGTCATCTTTGGGGGTAACAAGCCACCAGTCTTTGCCATTGGCGTGTTTAACAGCTGTTAATTCGCCTATAGATAAGCTCCCGGACATAATTTCAACATTTTTGGCTATTACCTTGCCCTTACTGTTATTTAGATTCATATCAACGATAGAGCAAAAAAGTTTATCGCTTTTAACATCAAAAGGATTGTTAATCACAATTAGTCTTTTGTGAAATAAGTAATAAAGATTGGTAGAATCAGGAACCGGTAAAATAAATGCACTTTGATAACCGGAATTATAAAAACCATCCTGATCGCATTGTAATTGATGTACATATCCGGGGTTTATCGTTTCTCCATTTTCTAAAATTTTATCGTCTGCTCCTGCTATATCACACCCATTTGTATAAAACATCAAGTTTCCTGCCGTATCGCAAATGCTCGCATTACAGGTGCGAAAATTGAGTTCGCGATAGTTGTAGTATTTATGAGGAGGCGTATAATGGAAATCAATCACCAATCCACCCTTAGTGGTATCATCGGGATTATTGCTGTCGCCGGATACCCAAACGTAATCGTGTTTTTGTGAAAGAATGACCGAGGGAAAGAGGTATAATACAAACAGAAACTTCTTCTTAGCAATATCAAATAATATGCAGCAACCCAACCGGTAAGTGTTACCGGTTAGGCTGCTGTATTGAATTCAGAAATTAATGGTTGATAATGATCTTGCCGGACAGAACAATGGCATTCGTGCCGGGTGACACGTACCAGTAAACGCCTGAGGCCATTTTCCCTATAGGGATGTTCACTTTTCCACTCGGCGCGGGCAACGATACGTCCTTCACCATTTGCCCGTATGCGTCGTAAAATAACAACCGCCGCTCTGCGTCGTCGGCAAAGTGGTATTCGATGGTCAATTTATTATTCGCGGGGTTGGGGTATAGTCGCAGTGTCGAAGAGTGCAGATTTTTTTGTTCTTTTTCTTCGCTGCGCCATCCTACGCCGCACAAGTCGTCATCGTCGTACGCCATCGGTGATTCGTCCAGTAGCGTCAGCATGGCCCGCGCCCGCAATACTGCTTCTCCACCCGATAAGGGGCAGTCATCGGCGATGGATGTTAATGTGCTCATCTGCGATTCCAAAAGAGAACTGATTGATCGCGAGCGTGTTAAGAAAAATTTCATTGACCGTTTTTCATTGGTTTGATAAGCAGCGCTACCGCCAGGTTGCTATTCTGGCTTAACAGGTTTGCAACTGCGGCAATGCGGTCGTTTTCACTCATGCCTCCCAATTGCCGGATACCGGCTTGTACGCCGGCGTATTGGCTCAATCCGCTCGATTGCGCCTGTGTGAGGAAAGTATCGAAATCGGGGTCGCCGATGTATGCATTGCCCTCTTCCGTCAGTTTTTCATACAGCCTGCGCTGCGCCAGCCACTGCTGGGCTGCCTGGTAGGTAGTGCCGCCCAATTCACTGCGTGCGATCTTGCGGTCTAAGGCCACGTCGCCCGGCGGTTCTGTTGCGATTGGGCAGGTAACGCCCGGTTCGCAATTGCCGTCAGTTGCTGTAGATGTCGGCTCATTTAAAAACCAATCTTGTGGGACGATTACATCCGGCATGAATTCTGTCTCCTCTACATCATCTACCGTAAACAATGACAGATCCGCTAATTGCGGCGTCAAATGCAGCGCCTTTGTCACCCCTCCCGACCACTTATTCCCTTTGTGCCGCTGCTCTCCGACCACCGCATCTGTGCCGAGCAGCAGGCCTGCGTCGCTGTTGTTTTGCAGGGCGTTTTTGGCCACGTTGGCTTTTTGTTTTCCCGCCAGCATACCTTCGAATTGAAGCCCGCGCGCCGTGCCTTCTATGGTGTTGCAAACGAAGTTTGCCCGGCTCGGATGTATCGCAAAAATCCCGTCGTTGTTGCCGCTGCCGGTGTTGGTCACCGTGTTGCAATTCACGGTGTTGCGGTCGCCGCCTTCCACTTTGATGCCGAAAAGCGGTGTGTCGCCCGTCAGGGTAACGGTGTTTTCAGAGACTTGTATCTTATTGGAAGTCGTGATGCCGATGCCCGTGGCGCCGTCTTCCACGGTCACGGTATTATCCTGCACCGTGCCTTCGTTTTGCGGGAACAGGTCCGAGCCGCCCGCGCCGATACCGATGCCTTTTTCGTTGCCTTGCAGGGTGATCGTGTTGTATTTGACCGATAAATGAGCGCCCACGCCGGAAAGAAATGCTGTGGAAATACCCCGGTCGGAAGCGGTGATGTTGTTCCATTCGGCGTCCGCCGCCGCGCCACCGTTACTGATAATGCCGTTGGTCATGCCGCTCATGGTTGTTTCCTCTACGTTGGCCGAGGTGTACAGCGTATGAACCCCGGTGTGGCAATTATCGAACACCACCGGCGGGTCGCTGGAAATGATGCCGCCTTTGATATCGACCGCACCGCCCTGGGCATACACGGCTTTGCCGGTTGCAATGAGGTTGGCGTAGTCGTTGTACCCGGCGCCTTTCGGCACGCTGGTGATGTCATGAAAAACCGTGTTGCGCACCGTCAGGTCGGTATTGTAAGAGAGAATGCCGTATTTAAGGTTGAAAAATTCGTTTCTCAGGCTGGAAACGACGTCCGTTCCAATGTTCAGGTTTCCGGCACCTTGAAGAAACAGCCCGGCAAATCCTTTATCGAGCGGAGCCGGCGACTGACCGGAGTAGGCGGCTTTCAGGCCATCGTCAGTTGTTCCGTACCGGTTGCTGTTCAAGGTGATGTTGTAACTCCCGCTGCCGGCTGTTTCGGTCCGAACGGCAAAATTAAACCGGCTTTTCATAACGGAATTTTTTGAAAGTGAACGAATCGGTGTTTGAAATGATACCGAAAACTACACTTTCCCTGGCAAAAAGCCTAACCTTTTTATGTTAAATATATAAACGCGCCGAAACGGGCGGTAAGCGGCACTGTTGAAAGGGTGGCTGTATGTACGTAGTGATCGGACGACTTCAAGTCGTCTGATCACTCACACCCCCTCACCGCACAAAAATCACCGAATTGGCATTGCCTTTCAAATCCGTTTCCACCCGCGGGTTGGCGGGATCGGTGATCCAGTTGCCGTCGATGATAAACTTGTAGAGGTGTTTGCCGCCTGTGAGCGGGATTTCCGCCGCCCAGCCGGCTTCTGTGCGCCGCATTTTCAGCGCGTGTTGGTTCCAGTCGTTAAAACTGCCGGCGAGGGCCACTTCGCGCGCGTCGTCGTAGCCGTGAAGTTCGAAACGGATCGGTTTGGAAACCCGCAGCACGGAATTGAAGGTATCGTACTGGTTGCGCCGTTTTTCGGGGTTGGCGGGGTCTTCCGTCCATTTGCCGTCCGCGATAAACTTGTATTCATATACGCCGGGCAACAGTTGCAGGCGCAATTCCCAGCCGCCGGCGGCGGGTTTCATCTGCAGGTGCTCTTCATCCCAGTTGTTAAAAGTGCCCGTCAGGATCACTTTTTTGCTTTCGGTGTAGCCTTCCAGCCGGAATAAGACGTTGCCCGTATCGACGGGTTCCGGCGCCGGCGCGTTGGGATTTTTGAGGTCGTTCCAGCCCAGGATGCCCTTTTTTTTGATGGCGGATTCGGGGCTGGCCCAGTACATTCCGTTGATCAGGAATTTGAATTGCCAGTTGGGAGCGTCCGTAAAATCTTCGAGTTTTTTGCGCAGGCGAAAATGGAATTCGTCGATGCGCTGCATACGCCAGCCCGCTTCCGACCACCGGTTGAAATTCCCGGTAACGGCCACTTCCAAAACCGGCAGGTCCGAAAAATCGACCGCCGTGCTGTCGGACGCGCGGATGGCTTTTTCATACACCCGCCGGTCGAACTCGAACACGACCTCGTCGCCGTCGAAATAATAGGAACCGTATTTACTTTTGGAGGTATCGGTTTGTGCCGCAGCCAGGCCGGCCATAAACACGAACAGGATACCCACAGAATATTTCATCAACATTGTTTTTTATTAAAATGACTGGTTATCAGGTCCTTATACTGGAGTAAAACGTAATTCGCCGTTTTTTATAATTGATACCCACCGGCCGCTGCGATAAAAACTCATAACCCAAAACGCCGTCCATACGCGTTTCATAGGCGGCATTTATTTCCCGCAGGTTGGTCAGGATGGTCGCCATGGGTTTTAACGCAAAGGTATCGATCTGTGCGTGTTGCAAGCTACCGCTCAATACCTCGATGCCCGTTCGGCCGGCGCCCCGGAGTTTCACCCGGCGAAGTATTTCAAAATGTTCTTTCAAAAATTTCTTTCCGGCGTTGACACTCAGCAGGTTTTGTTCCGCGCCGGAGTCCAGGCCAAACCACTTCCCTTTTTTGGGGCCAAATTCGAGCCAAACCAGGGCAATATGCCCCGACACCTTGAGTGCGGCGCCCCCGAGGGGCCGGTATTCCCAGCCGGGCAGCTCGTCCAGCGGCGTTCCGGAATCATCGGTGCGTACCAGAAGCAATATCGAAGCGGCGTAATCAAACAACACCTCGTAGTCGCGGAAGACCGAATAGCCGACCAAACCGACGAGGTCCGTTTTTTTCGCCCGTTCGATGTGGGACAGGTCGATCAATTCGGCCTGCAACTCCGTCGCCAGCAGGTTGTCGAGCCGGAAAGTATCCAGCGCCACCGCGCCCATGACGCGCACTGCGCCGGTAACGCCCCCGCCGTCGGACGCCGCCAGGGCCCCCCGCGCGCCAAAATGCCGGGCATTGAGCAACAAACCCGCCGCGCCGGTATCGAAGAAAAAATTGCCTTCCACGCTGTCCACACGCGCGCGGACGGTGATGAGGGTGCCGGTTAGTGTAAAGGGTATCCGGATGATGTTCGGGGTGATCCACTCCGCTTCTGTCAGCACCAGCTCCCGGGGAGGTGTTGCACGGGCCGAAAAACAGGCGGAGAAAAACAGGAATACCAAAAGCCCCCGATGCAAGGAGTGCTGCATTGTTTTCATAGACAGCATTCCTAACGCGTGGAGGGGCGCGGCATTGAACGGGAATGCAAAAAATTTATTCCCCTTTTATTCCACCTTCAAAATTCCGGCAAAAAACACGGATCCGGCGATTATTGTAATTACCCATACCGTTGATTTTCGTCATTCTGCACCTGCTCCGGAATGGCCAGATTTGTGGAAAATATCGAGATGAAAAACGAAACGATCTCCGCCCTGATGTCCACCAATGTAGTGACCGTCAACGTACACGACCATATTGAAAAAGCGCAAACCCTGATGCAGGTGCACAAAATCAGGCACTTGCCAGTGTTGCACAAAGGAAAATTAGTCGGTATGCTGAGCCTCACGGACCTGATGCGCCTGAGTTTTTCGGACAATTTTGGCGACATGGAAGCGGAGGCCGACATCGCTATTTTTGAAATGCTGGGGATCCGGCATGTCATGAAGTCAAAACCCGAAACCATCACCCCAGCCCACACGATCAGGGAAGTGGCCGAAATACTGGCTCACCGGGAATTTCACGCTTTGCCGGTGGTTGAAAATGAACAGGTTGTGGGGATGGTGACCACAACGGATTTGATCAGGTATTTTTTGGAGCGTATGGATTTGTAAGCATGGTTATACCGGGAATCGGTTTTTCCGGGAACTTGCTGAATATCAGCCGCACGGCCTCGTCAATGCGGGCATCCGCCTGGTCGGGGCTGAGGTTTTCCAAAACGCCGACCGCCGCGCCGCGCCACACTTGCACACCCGTGCGCGCGTCGATAAAATCAATAATGAGTGTTCCTTCGCGGTAATTAACCGGTTGTATCCGGTTGCAGCGGCCAAACTGGCCACCCACTTCTTCATCACACCACCAGTCGCGAATAAAATACACTTCGTTTTTGATCACCACGTGGTAGTGCAACAACAGGTCGGGTTTGTCTTCACAAAGCGTCAGTGCATAAGTCCGCATCCGGCTTTCCACCGAACTGCGGATTTTGTCTTGTGTCCGCTGGCTCAACCACTCGGGTCCCTCGTTGCCGTGGCTGACGGTTTTATTGTCTAACCAATTGAACGTGTGATACTTGTACAAATTAACACCCGGCTCCACTTCCGAATAAACCCGGATAAAAGGAGAACACGCGCCTGCGAGTAACAGCAGCAAAATTGCCGAATAAAACCAATTGATCTTTTTCATATTTGTCCGGTTTGTTTTTCAATCCGGTACAAAAATGCCCGCTATACAACACGGCGACGATGACAGGGGTCAACCCTCCCGTTGATCATTTTCGGCGGGCGGGCGGGTCGTTTGTTCGTAGTAATAGTCTCATTGCGAATGAGACTATTACAAAATTCCCAGTCAAAGCACAAAACCTGGCGGTGTGAGATATAACACATATTCAGACGCTTTTGCGCAACCCAAACTTCCGGGCAGCCGTATTGATTCGGTATCCCCTGAAGGTAAACAAAAAAACGCCGGCGGCGTTTTTTATTCCCGTATATTCACCAATTCGATTACCGACGTTTTTTTTATAAAGTCATTCGGCAAAAGAGCCGAAAAATGCGTGTAACTGACCTGGCACGGCTTCCGCCGTTGGCCGGGTCATTTTTTTATACACCGGCCCTGCGCGGGGTATCGAATTTCTCAAAATTCAGCGGGAGTTTCAAGACATTTGCGCCGTCAAATTCCCGCAAAACCCGTTCTAAATCGCATCTATACATGATCGACCAACTTCGCGCACTGCAACAACAATTAGACGGCGAACTGCACTACGACGAACTCATGCGCCGGCTCTACGCAACCGATGCTTCCATTTTCCGGGAAGTGCCGCTGGCCGTGGCTTATCCGAAGCACAAAGAAGACATCAAAAAACTCGTGGCTTTTGCCCGGGAGCATCATACCTCGCTTATTCCCCGCTCAGCAGGCACTTCCTTAGCCGGCCAATGCGTCGGCCCCGGCATCGTGGTGGATATTTCCAAATATATGAATAAGATATTGGAAATCAATGTAAAAGAGGGCTGGGTGCGCTTGCAGCCCGGTGTGATCCGCGACGAACTGAACAGCATTCTCCGCCCGCTCGGGTTCTTTTTCAGCCCCAACACCTCCTCGGCCAGCCGGTGTATGATGGGCGGCATGGTCGGAAACAACTCCTGCGGTACCACTTCCATCGTATACGGTTCCACACGTGATCACGTTACCGCCCTCGACGTGGTTTTGAGCGACGGTTCGGAGGCCCGTTTTTCGGCGCTTTCAAAAGCGGAATTTGAAGAAAAAAGCAAGGGCACGGGGCTGGAAGCGCAATTGTACCGGCAGATGTACGACGTGTTGTCGCAACCCGACGTGCAGGCCGAAATACGGGAACAATACCCCAAACCCGCCATCCACCGTCGAAATACCGGTTATGCCATCGACATTTTGCTCGAATCCGAAATATTCACCCCCGGCAAACCCGCATTTAATTTTTGCCAGTTGCTCTCCGGTTCGGAAGGCACCCTGGCATTCACCACGGAGATCACCCTGCACATCGACCCGCTCCCTTCGCCGCACGACGTGGTGCTTTGCGCGCATTTCGCCGACCTCATGGAGTGTATGAAAGCCGTGGTCGCCGCCATGGAACACCGGCCCACCGCCTGCGAACTGATGGACAAACTGATCCTCGACTGCACCAGGGCGAACCGGGAACAATCGAAAAACCGCTTTTTTATCGAAGGCGACCCGGCGGCGGTGCTGATGATCGAGTTTCGCGGCGAACACGCGGGAGAAGCCGAGGAAAAGGCCGCCAAACTGATCGAAGACCTGAAAAAACGCGGTTTCGGCTATGCTTTCCCCGTCATCGCCGCGCCAAAATCCAAAAAAGTTTGGGAATTGCGCAACGCGGGCCTGGGGTTTTGTCCAACATGCCGGGTGAAGCCAAAGGGGTGGCCTGCATCGAAGATACGGCCGTGGAAGTGACCGATTTGCCCGCCTATATCGGCGAATTTGAAGAAATGATGGCCGGTTTTGGCCAAAAATCCGTGTACTACGCCCACGCCGGCGCCGGCGAACTACACGTGCGCCCCATCCTCAACCTGAAAAAAGAACACGACCGCGAAGTATTGCACCAGATCGGCGAATCGATGGCGCGGTTAGTGAAAAAATACAAGGGTTCCCTCAGCGGCGAACACGGCGACGGGCGGGTGCGCGGCGAATTTATCCCGCTGATGATCGGCGAAAAAAACTACGCCCTGCTGCGGGAAGTCAAAAAAACCTGGGACCCCGGCGGCATTTTTAATCCCGGCAAAATCGTGGACGCGCCCCCCATGAACACTTCCCTGCGCTACGAACCCGGGCAACAGAACAAACAATTCGACACCGTACTCGAATTCAACGACGGCATCCTGCGCGCTGCGGAAAAATGTAATGGCTCCGGCGACTGCCGCAGGCTCGATTTCGCCGGTGGCACCATGTGCCCGAGTTACCGCGCCACCCGCGACGAAAAAGACAGCACCCGCGCCCGCGCGAACGCCCTGCGCGAGTTCCTGACGCGAAGCGAAAAGTCCAACCCCTTCGATCAGAAGGAGTTATACGAAGTTATGGACCTCTGCCTGTCCTGCAAGGGATGCACTTCCGAATGCCCCTCGAACGTGGATGTGTCGAGTATGAAGGCCGAGTTTTTGCACCAGTATTACAAAAGCCACGGCGTGCCGTTCCGGGCAAAAGTATTCGCCAACATCGCGCAGATCAACCGCCTGGGCGCCGTATTGCCGGGGTTGACCAACTTTTTTATGCGCAACGGGCTCGTCGGCGGCCTGCTCAAAAGTGTGCTGGGGGTGGCTCCGCAGCGCAGTTTGCCGGCGCTGCACCCTACAAGTCTGCGCAACTGGTACACGAAAAACCGCAGCGCCGTGGAACCCGCAACGCCGGAAAAAGGAACGGTTTACCTCTTCTGCGACGAGTTCAGCAACTTCAACGACACGGCTATCGGCATCAAAACCCTTCAATTGCTGAGCAAATTAGGTTACCGCGTGGAAATGCCCGAACACCCCGAAAGCGGGCGGGCGGCACTTTCCAAAGGTATGCTCCTGAAAGCGCGCGAGCTCGCCATCCGGAACGTGGACATTTTTAAACACCTCGCCACTGAAACCACCCCGCTGGTTGGCATCGAACCTTCGGCCATCCTTAGTTTCCGCGACGAATATCCGCGTTTGGTGCCCGAAAAAGACAAGGAAAGCGCCAAAACGCTGGGGCAAAACGCCCTGTTGATCGACGAGTTTCTCGCAAAGGAAATACAGCAGGGGCGCATTACCGCCGATGCCTTCACCAAAGCCAAAAAGAAAGTATTGCTGCACGGCCACTGCCACCAGAAAGCGTTGTCGAGTGTAGACCCCACCGCCTGGATACTCGGCCTCCCGGAAAACTACGAAGTAGAAGTGATTCCTTCCGGCTGCTGCGGCATGGCCGGCTCTTTCGGTTATGAAAAAGAACACTACGACGTGAGTATGAATATCGGCGAACTGGTGCTCTTCCCGGCGGTGCGCAAAGCCGCTGACGACGTGATCGTGGCCGCTCCCGGCACCAGCTGCCGCCACCAGATTCTGGACGGCACGGGGCGGCGGGCGATGCATCCGGTGGAGGTGTTGTGGGAGGCGATGGGGAATGCAGGGGAATAAGAATGTTTGCTAATGTGTCGTTCTGAGCGCAGCGAAGAATCTGCGAATATTGTTCTAAGTGGTTCTTTATCAGATTCTTCGCTGCGCTCAGAATGACACGCGCGTTTGATTGCCGGCAAATCCGGTTACTCCGGACACAATTATACCATTCGACAGAAGAACATCTGGCTGCTCACCGAAAACGCTGGAGGTTTTGAATCCCCGCCCCCCGCACGGTTATCACAAAAAACAATACGGATATCAACCAATGCTTGTGCGATCAACAGGATTGGCGCTATTTTGAAACCACACCCGGACAATTTTCCTGTTCCTGCAACCGACCGCCTGCGCCCGGAAACCTGACTTTTGGCCGGAACTGGTTTGGGCCTCCGGTTTTTCCGGTTCACTTTTGCACAAAATCTTTGTTATGCGCCCTATCATTATCCCGGTTTTTATTCTCGCCGCCCTATGCACCGCCGGGGCACAACATACCTGGCACAAAATGGTGCCCGGAGGGGGAAGCCTCACTGCTTATTGCCAACTTTCCCACGAGAACGGGTTATACCAGATGAAATCCAGCACCCAGGTGTTCCACGTGAATGCATCGGGTGAAATCACCGGGAATTTTAGCCTGCCCAACTCCTACCCTTTCTTGTCGGCTGTGCTGGAGCGGTATGCCGCAGGCACGGGGCACCCCTATTTTTTGATCGCACAACGGCCCTTACCCCCGGTTTTGGGTTATACCCTGACCGAATACAGGCCCGGAAAAGGGTATTTTCATCAGACCTCGTTTCAGGATAGCCTGGGAGCCATCAACATCCTTCGTACAAAACTTGTCTCCCTGAACGACAGCGTTTTTGTCGTTTTTGGTGGCAAATTTTACCGAAAAATCCATTTTTCACCAAACACGGGGTTTACGGAACTCTGGTCCCACCCCCTGCAAAGCCCCGTGGCGGACGCCCTGCTGCACAACAACCAACTGATCGTGGCCGATGACGCGGGCAATGTGTACGCGCTGGATGCGGACGGCAATACCTTGTGGTCGAAAAATACCGGCCACGTTTTTCGCACACTCCGGCCGGTTTCCGACGGCCTGATCGGCTGTATTCGCGCTACCCAGCAAGCGACGATTGTAAAATTAGATTTTACCGGAACGGAGTTGTGGACAAAAACCAGCGCCGACGTCGAGTACTTCGAAGCGGCGGGCACTTCCGACGGCGGTATCGTGGCAACGGGTATTTCGGGTTCGTCCAAAATCACCCTGGCGAAGTTCAGCGGCAGCGGCGAACCGCTGTGGAAGCGGGAGTATTCCGATGGAACGGGCACGGGGGTGCTGGCAGCCCCGGACGGCGGATTTGTGGTCATGGGGAAAAAAACGCCACTTTATACCTGATTAAAACGGACGAAAACGGCAACGCGCCACCCGTTGAAGCAGCGCCGGTCGAAAGCAGGCAGGTAAAATCAGCCGGCATTGCCGCGACCCTTTTCCTTCTCCCTCCCTGTTTTTCAGCGGCGACGTCGGCACGTTGATCTCTCCGCCGGACAGCGCCGCGACCGTGCTTTCTTTTGCGCCCTGGATCGGCGGGCAGGATGAAAACGGCCAACTGCACATCGCTGCCGCCACGTATGCGCCTTATATCGAACCGGATTACCGCCCCGGATTGTGGAACAGCCCGGCGCGGGATTTCAGCCGGGTGTGGCTGGCAAAACGCGCCGACATCGAGCGCCTCCGGCTCGACTTCGGCGCCGACCAGTTGCTCGACCAGCCGATTCCTTTCGATCTGCTCTCCTGGCCCGCAAAAGGCAACCCGCACTTTCGCTACAACCTCGACTTCTCGCCGGTGGAAACGGACGCCGACCTGTTTCCCGCACCTTTTGTGGACGCCAACGGCGACGGTATGTATAACGTGTACGACGGCGACTACCCGCGTATGAAGGGCGATCAAATGGCCTGGTGGGTGTTGACCGACAGCACGGAACACAAGGGCTCCTTCGGAGAAGTGGTCGGCATTGATCTCGGCATTTCGGCTTACGTATCCGGATGTACACAAAACACTGCGATTGAAAATTCGCTTCTTGTTGATTTTGAGGTCATTAATCGGGGGTTGGCAAATTACAAAAATACTTTTATGGGCTTTTTTACGGATTTTGACCTGGGCTGTACCTGGGATGATTATTTCGGCTCTTTGCCGGGCAACAATACCTTTTACACCTATAACATCAACGATATCGACTACGGCTGCCAGCCGGGCATCAACGGGTTCGGCGATAACATACCTGTGCAGACCGTCACATTGATGAATCAAAGCCTCGATCATTCCATTTATTTCAACAATCCGGCGGTCGGCGTTCCCTTGCCCGGCACCACAGACCCCGAAACGCCGGATCAGTTTTATACCATTCTTCAGGGAAAATGGAAGGACGGAACCCCGCTTACCGCCGGCGGAACGGGTTACAATCCGGGCAGCGCAAATTTTTCCAACCATGCGTTTTCCGGAATCCTTCCGACGCACAGGCCTGGAGTATGTGTACGGTGGGTGTACCTTTTAACGACCGGCGTTTCGTCGCCTCACACGGGCCTTTCGACTTCGCATCAGGTGATACTTTCCGCATTACCACGGCCTTCACGCTCCATTTCGGCGTTCCACTTCCCTGCCCGAACGTCGACGGTTTTGTAAAACCCCAAATCGAACAACTGCAACAGGCATTCGACAACGGCTCCCTGACTGCCGGTGTCGATCCCGGCCAGGTAGTTATCCTGCCGCCGGGCGGGCAAGGTGTGGCAACACTCAACGCAAGTACCCCCGGAGCGGTTTCCTATTTGTGGTCGACCGGCGCCGTTACCCCTGGCATCGACGTTACCGAACCGGGCGACTATTCGGTTGTTGTTACACTCGCTTCCGGGTGCGAGGTCACGGAAAACGTGCTGGTTCAGTTGGGCACCGGCGCATTTCAACCCGCAGAAGCCGTTTCCTGGAAGGTGATCCCCAATCCCGCCGGCGACGTGGCCTGGGTGGAGTGCCCCGATTGCCGCGACGAACAACTGGAAGTGGTGGTGAGAAACGCGCAAGGCTCGTTGCTCAGGGTCGAATCGGGGCAAAACGGCCGGATTCGTTTAGAACTGAACACGCAGCCCGCCGGATTTTACTGGCTGGAATTGTGGCAGGGCGGGCGTTTTTTGGGCACCCGGAAACTGGCGATCGCGGGGCATTAAACCCTCGCACAAATAAGGAACCGGTATAATAACCCCTGCCCTTAGAAACCGTCTGAAAACTCCCGCCGGGCTGGAAGGTGCATCTTTTGCCAGCATACGGCGGCTATTTTTTCGGCAATAGGACAAGACTATTCCCTTAAAAATGAGCCTTGTCTGCCGGACAAAACCTGCACCTTTCAGCCTCGCCGGGGGTTTTCAGACGGTTTCTTACTCCGCTTTGGGCAGGATTTCGTTTTCTTGCTTCCCGGTGCGTTCCGCTGCCGGCGGCGCAAACGACAAACCCACCGAGGTCAGCACGATAATGAGCAACACCCGGATGGAGCCGCTGAGGGAAATTTTAAATTTATTTGCCAAAAACTCAAATGTCGGGGGCATGCAGATCAACGTGGCCAGCAGGGTGAAGGCAACCGTGATCCAGTTTTTTTGCACCGCCGAACCCAGCGTGATCATCAGCATCACCATCGAACCCATCCAGAACAAACCGTTGCCGATGCCCGGAGAGATCGTGTACAGTTTTTTTGCACCGGTGGCCACGGCAGTATCCACGTGTTGCGCCTGCTGAAAAAAGGAATCCGGCAGTTCGTTGAGCAGATCGAGCAGGGCATGGTTGATCCGGCTGACTTCGGTGTTCATATCTTCCGGCTCGATCGTGCCCAACTGCTGGCTTTGCTGCACGCTGTTCAATTTGCCGGAGAGCAACACCAATTCGTCGTATTTTTCCGCAATGATCTTGTCGCCGTACTTCGTTTGATGCCACGACAACAGGGCAAACAACTCGTCATACAGGATTTCAAGCGAATGATCGGCCAGCAGTTTTTTAAAATATGCGCGGTTTTTTTCCATAAAAAATGTCCGTCCAGGCGGCTTCTGACGGGCAAAACTAACGAATCCATTTTGATCCCGGCCCTTTTACAGCCCGATCACGTCCTAAAAAAAGATGCGAAGAACTCTTTTCATATTATGGCTGCTCCACGCAGCCATTGTTGCCTTTTCCCAACAGCCGGACTCCCTTTTGTTCGATACCCTGCGCACCGCCGTGGTCAGCGCCACCCGTTTGCCCGTGCAAACCGGTGAAAGTGTGCTGGCCGTCAGCATCCTCGGCGCCGAACGGCTGCGAACGGCGCAGGCGCAACTGAGTCTGGCCGAAAACCTGGGCGCCATACCCGGCGTATTCACCCTCGGCGACGCCAATTTTTCGCAGGACCTGCGTATATCGGTGCGGGGGTTCGGCGCGCGCGCGGGATTCGGTATCCGCGGCATCAAACTGCTGCTCGACGGCATCCCGGAGTCGGCGCCCGACGGGCAGGCACAGGTCGACAACCTCGATCTTGCCGTGGTCAACCGGCTTGAAGTGCTGCGCGGGGCATCGGGCGGGTTGTGGGGAAATGCTTCGGGCGGAGTCATCAGCCTCGGCACCGACCCGGTTCCTCCGGGAAACGGGCCGGTTTTTGTGGAAAGCCGTATCGCGGCAGGTTCGTTCGGTTTTCGCCAGTTACACGTCAAAACCGGCGCACATTTGGGCAAAACGGGCTGGATTGCCGGTGTCACCCGCCAACAAACGAACGGCTTCCGCGAACATTCCACGATGCGCGCCACCCTCGCGCACGTCAAATTGGCCTGGTCGCCCGATACCGCCTCCACGCTCACTGTGTTGCTCAATTTTGCCCACAGCCCGCGCGCCGACGACCCCGGCGCACTGACCGCCGACCAGGTAGTCGCCGGGCGCCGGTCGGCCAATGCCGCCAATCTTCAGTTCAAGGCCGGAGAATCGCTGCAACAAGGCCGGGCAGCCCTGATTTATGAAAAAAAATGGGGCGCGCGCCGGTCGATCCGCCTCAGAAGCTACGCTTCGGGGCGCGATTTCGAAAACCGCCTGCCGTTTCAAAATGGCGGCCAGGTGGCCTTTCAACGCTTTTTTGCCGGCGCCGGCGGCCAGTATGAATGGACGGCCCCTTCAACGCCGCTGCAACTGACAGCCGGTTTTGACGTGGATCGCCAGAGCGACAAGCGGCAGCGTTTTCAAAACCTCAACGGCGAACGCGGTGAACAAAACCTGGATCAGACGGAAATTTTTGCGGGCGCGGGAGCGTATGCGCTGGCGCGGTGGACACCCCTGCCACGATTCGTTCTCTCGGGCGGACTTCGGTACGATGCCGTTTTTTTGCGGGCAACCGATCACTTTTTGTCCGACGGCGATCAATCGGGGGAAGAGGGATTTCAACGCGTGAGCCCCTGGGGCGGTTTGTTGCTGCGTTTGTTGCCCCGGCTTCAGGGGTATGCCAACACCACCACGAATTTTGAAACACCCACACTGACCGAATTGTCGAATAATCCCGCCGGTACGGGCGGTTTTTCGGCGGAATTGCGCCCGCAATACACCTTGTCGTTCGAAACCGGTCTGCGGGGCGCTACCCGTAACCGGCGGCTGGATTGGGAACTGGCCTTTTTCCACACCCGGACCCGCGACGAACTGACGCCTTACGAAATAGCCGGGCAGCCGGGTCGTACGTATTACCGAAATGCCGGCGAGGTATCGCGAAGGGGTGTGGAAGCCTCGGCGAACTGGTTCCCGGCGCCCGGGCTGGCTGTTCTGGCAGCCTGGTCTTGGTCCGGTTTTCGGTTCGAATCGTACACCACACCCGCCGGCGATTTTTCAGGAAAACACCTGCCCCTACTTCCACAACAGCACGGCAATATGGAATTGCGCTGGAACCACCGGAGTGGCATTTTTGTATTTGCCGGCGCGCGACTGGCCGGTCATTTTTTTGCCGACGACGCCAATACCGTGCGTATCGACCGGCAGGTTTTGCTGAAAGCCCGCGCAGGGTGGCGCCGTACGTTCGGGCCGGCAGGTATTGAACTATTTGCCGGCGCCGACAATCTTGCCGGCGAGTTGTATTACAACAATGTACGGCCCAACGCGGCCGCAGGGCGTTATTTTGAGCCGGGTGCGGGAAGATCGTGGTTGGGCGGGATGTTGTTGCGGTGGAACAAATGGTAATCGGGGTTATTCCCCTTTTACGACGCCATTACCTTATTAATGATGTGTTAATTCTTTATAAATCAACCCGGAGTGTTTTTGTTTTTCCACCCTAACCCTTTCTAAGTACGGCAAAAATTGCGGGTCAATGCGGGTTTCGGCGGTTTATGCTCTTCTTTCCGCCCTGCGGGCATTTTTTTAAAAAAGACGGCGAATCACCAGCTCGCTGCAGAAAAACGGGCAAGCCGTTCCGGGCCTTCCGATGGAAACCCCAACCTTTATTTTTTTTAACCAAATAATGATCATTTTTCGGTTTTTTGAAGAAAGGCCCGGCAGTTGGCAATTTTCGGCACGAGTTTTAAAGTAATACGGTGTTAATCCACTCATTTCACTGATCATCCCTTGAACACGATGCGATTTATTCTTTTTCTCGGCGTCATGCTTTTGGCATGGACGCACGGAAAGGCTTCTGCCATCCAACCGACTGCCTTAACCCTGAGTATCGATTCCCTTCACCAGATCAACTGCCTTCGGGCGACCGGTTACGTTTCCGTTGCTGCGACAGGCGGCACCGTGCCTTACACGTATTTATGGAGCAACGGATACACAGGCACTGTTGCCGGCGACCTCATAGCCGGTTCTTATTCGATTGTTGTCACTGACGCCGTCGGTGCAACGGCGAGTATCAATGTTGTGATCGTTGAAGATTTTGCGTTGCCATTTGCCGATGCAGGCACGGATGCCACCACACTTTGCGACAACGCTGTTGCCTCACTCGCCGGCAATGGCCCTTCCGGCCCCGGTTTTACTTATGTGTGGGCGCCCTCCAACGGCGGAATCATCCAGTCGGGAGGAAACACCCTGACCCCGGTGATTCACCACGCCGGCACGTATACATTGCTGATAACCAATACACAAAACGGTTGCACGGCATCGGATGCCGTTGTCATCAGCGGCACACACCCGGCGCCGTCGGCAAGCGCTACCGGCGGCACGATCCAGTGTTCGCCGGCTTCCGTGGTTTTGGGCGCCACGTACACGGTCCTGAATACCACCTTTGGCTGGAGCGGCCCGGGCGGTTTTCAATCGCCGCTGCAAAACCCGGTTGTCGCGATCCCGGGCGCCTATACCTTCACGGTGACCGATACGCTTACAGGCTGCATCACCCCGGCAATTGCCACGGTAAGCATCGACACGGTCAAGCCGACGGTAACTGCTACCGGCGGCACCATCACCTGCAACCAACCCGTCATCACACTTGGCGGTACCGGTTTGCCGGTCACCGTCGGTTTTGCCTGGTCGGGTCCGAACGGATTTACCTCGTCCCTGCAAAATCCGCAAACCAGTGTGCCGGGGCTTTATACCCTGACGGTAACCAACCCGCAGAACAGCTGCAGCAAATCGGCAGCCGCTACGGTTGTATCAAACACCACCCCACCTTCCGCTTCAGCCACCGTGAACGGCAGCCTGAGTTGTTCCATCTTATCCGTTTCCGTTTCGGGCAGTTCCAATACCCCGGGCGCATCGTATGCGTGGACCGGCCCCGGCGGTTTTATCGCCGGCACCCAAAATATTGCGGTTGCTATACCGGGCACTTATTTTCTCACGGTTAAAAATCCTGTAAACGGCTGTATCGGTACCACATCGGCCACTGTAACTTCCAATACCACACCACCCGGCGTAACCGCCACGGGCGGGGTAAAAACATGCAGCAACCCGAGTGTTACGCTGCATGCAAATTCCAATACGGGCGGAATTACTTATTCCTGGACGGGTCCCGGCAATTTTACTTCTTCACAAGCCAATCCGGTGGTGAATGTGGCCGGCGCTTATTTTATTACTGTAACCAACCCCGTGAACGGATGCACCAGTACGGCGCTAACTACGGTGACTCAAAATACCACACCGCCCCAGTTGTCGACCAACAGCGTCACGATTACTTGTTCCAATCCGATGCCATTGCTCGTAGCATCGTCGATCGTAAGCAATGCCATGTATTCCTGGACCGGGCCCAACGGATTTACGGCCAATATCTCCAACCCGCCGGTAAGTACGGGGGGGCTGTACACGGTAACGGCCACCAACCCGGTGAACGGCTGTACTTCCAGCGCCGTAGCGTTTGCCACCGAAAACAACACCGTTCCTTATGTATACGCCGGCGATGACCGCGCGCTCAATTGCAATTTTTCAATCATTGTCATGAACCCCGTCGGCACCCTTCCCGCAAGCAATCAGACCTATCTTTGGACAACTTTCGACGGACATATCGTGAGTGGCGCCAATGGCCTGTATGCAAAGGTGGATGCTCCCGGCACGTACACGCTGACGGTCAAAAATACCCTCACCGGCTGTATGGGTATGGATAGTATGGACGTAACCCAGTCTCCCCCGGTTACGGCAGCCATCACGGAAAACAATTCGGTGTCCTGCAACGGCGGCAGCAACGGTTCCGCCAAGGTCACACCCAACGGCGGTAACCCTCCTTTTACCTTCAACTGGTCGAACAGCGGCCAGAACGCTACCAACAGCAATCTCGCCGCAGGTGTGTACACGGTGACGGTAACGGACGAAGAAGGTTGTTCCGCCACGGCAACCGCCACTATTACCCAGCCCGGTCCACTGCTGAGCGCTATCATGTCGACCCCCCAAACCATTGTCAACGTAAATAACGGAACCGCCAGCGTCAGTCCTTCGGGAGGCACAGCTCCTTATACCGTCAAGTGGAGCAATTTAAAAATAACCCAGACCATCGACAACCTGTCGCCCGGCACTTATTCGGTCACCGTCACCGATTTTAAAGGTTGTACGATTGTAAAAACCACGACGGTCAACGCCGTCAACTGCAACCTGGCGGGCGCGATTGCCAGTACCAATATCACCTGTTCGGGAGCGAACAACGGTACGGCCTCCGCCAATATTACCGGCGCAAACGGCACAATCGTTTATCACTGGTCGAACGCAGGAACCACAAAAACGCTTTCGGGGCTTGCCCCGGGCACTTATACCGTCACTGCCACGGATGCCGGCGGCTGTTCGCTGGTGCTGAATACCCAGATCACCAGCCCGCTTCCGCTCGTGGTCAGCATTGTTTCTCAAACCAATGTATTGTGCGGAGGGGTACAAAACGGCGCCGCCACACTCGGGGCTTCGGGCGGCACATCGCCGTATACCTATGCCTGGTCAAGCGGCAGCCAAACCGCAACTGCAAGCGGCCTTGCTTCAGGCCCCTATACCTGCACCGTGACGGATACCAAAGGTTGTTCGAAGGTTCAGAGTGTACAAATCACGTCAACGGACAACACGCCACCCCAGTTGGTGCTGAAAAACGCCACCGTTTCCATCAATTCCTCCGGTTTAGCCGCTGTGACGCCCGCGATCTTCGATAATGGAAGTACGGACGTGGGTTGTGGTATCGCTACCTGGACCGTTGTGCCTTCCACCTTTAATTGTAATCAGATCGGGATGCACGTAGTAACCCTCACCGCTACCGACCAAAACGGCAACAGCGCTACCGGTACCGCCACGGTCAATGTCAAAGACGAGATCGTACCTCTTTTGATCTGTCCGCTGGACCAAACCGTTTCGGCGTGTTCCAGCCTCGTCGCCTACAATATCCCGCAAATTCTCGATAATTGCTCCCAAACAGGCGCGCCGGTGCTGCTCGGCGGACTTGTTTCCGGGTCATCTTTCCCCGTTGGAGCAACCACTCAGACGTATTCCTATACCGATCCCGGGGGCAACAGCTCCGTATGCAGTTTTACGGTCACCGTGACCGGGGCTTTTTCTTTCGAAGTATCTTCCACGCCGGTATCCTGCGCCGGGGCCTGCAATGGCAGCGCAACGGTGGTAGCGTCCGGGGACAACCAGATCGTGGACTATCACTGGAGCAGCGGGCAGCACGACAGCCTTATCACCGCACTTTGCCCCGGTCTTTATACCGTAACGGTTACAGATGCGGCCGGATGTTCCCAAACACAATCCGCTCAAATCATTGTGCAGGACACACAAATTCCGGTGGTCACTTGCCAAAATAGTGTGAGTACGGGATATTGTAATTCGGCCATTACATTCGCTCCGGCACAGGTCACGGACAATTGCACGGTTGATCCGCAACAAATCCAATTGATCACCGGTCTGCCTTCGGGCTCTGTTTTTCCTATCGGCGTCACGATACAAACATACCGCTACACAGACAGCGGAGGCAATGTCGGTCAATGTACGTTTATGGTGACGGTACATACCCCGCCTGCCGTGTCGGTTGCCGCATCGAATGTAAGTTGTGCAGGGGAATGCGACGGCCTGGCGACAATTTCCGTCAACGGAGGTCAAGGCCCCTTCAACGTATTGTGGGACAACGGGTTACCCGGATTGAACAACCCCAACCTTTGCGCCGGCTCCTATGCCGCCACCCTCACCGACGGCGACGGCTGCGTGCAGGTCAAATCGGTCAACATCACCCAGCCGCAGGTCTTTCAAATCGTGACTGATCAGGTAACAAACAACACCGGCGCTACCGGCACGGGAAGTATATTGATATCGGCAAGCGGCGGTACGGCGCCGTATAGCTATTCCTGGTCGCTCAACGGCCAGTTTTATTCCACCGGTGAAGACATTCAGAATTTGTTTGCCGGGCAATATGCGGTAACGGCAACGGATGCCAAAGGTTGTACGGCCATTCTGGCGCCCCTGACCGTCAACGGCCTGGTGGATGCAACCGAACCCGGAGCTGACGCCAACTGGGCTTTGTATCCCAACCCGGCAAGCACGGAAGTGACCCTCGACCTCAAAGATTTTTCCGGAAATGACTTCCGGCTGGGCATTTACGATCCTTCCGGAAGATTGTTGTACGAACAGTCGTTCACCACAACGCAAACCAATCCTGTTCGGATCGATCTGAGCGGTATGCCTGACGGCGCGTTGTTGTTCCGGCTGGTGCACGAACGCGGCACTACGGTAAAAACTTTGATAAAAATACGCGGATGAGGTAACATAGAGCCCGCTTTTTTGACAGGATTTACAGGATTTACAGGTGAAGATTCGGCTTCACCGACAAAAATAAAAAACCTGCAGATCCTGTAAATCCTGTCAAAAAAATCTACCTCTTTCCCGCCACATTGCGCAGCCAAACCAGCGAAAGTGGCGGACCGGCGTACGTTCCCCCCGCTTGCCCCAGCCCGCTTTTTAAAAAACTGCCCAGTACGATATCCGGCCTGCCGTCGCCGTCCACATCGCCGGCGTCCATCACCAGCCAGCGGCCGCCTGCGGCTTCGGCAAAGGTGGAAATGTCAAATTGCAGGCCACCCCGGTTTTCAAAAAACAAAAACCCTTCGTTGGGATGCTGACTGGCATCCGGGAAAAAGGCGATCAGGGCCAGATCAGGGTCGCCGTCGCCGTCAAAATCACGGGCAAGCGCCCTGGAAGCGCCGTATACCGGGTAAAAAAAACGTTCGGAAAAGTGGTTTTGACCGTCGTTCAAAAAGATACGCAGGCCGTGGTAGGGTTTGTGTGTGAATGAATAATCGGCGTTGTCGCCATTGGTATACAGAATGTCCGGATGCCCGTCGCTGTTCATATCCGCCAGTTCAATACAGGAGGAGCCATAGACCGGTGGGAATTGCAACGCGATATTTTCTTCAAAAACGCCTTTGCCCCGGTTGTACCAGATCGAAATGCTTTCACGAGCCTGGCACATCAACACGGTAATGTCAGGCAGGCCGTCGTTGTCCATGTCCCGTACGATGGCAATGCGGGCGCCGGACTGGGTTTTCAGCAAGTGTTCCTCGCGGGTTTTTCCATCGTACCAGGCCAGTTTTCCCGACTCGTTGCCGTATTGACAGATCAGGTAATCGGTTATGCCGTCCTGGTTGAGGTCGCCGAGGACCATTTGTACCGGGCGTTGCATCGAATCCAGTATGGTTTTTTGCTGCTGCCCGGTTATTCGCAGGAGTTTGCCCTGCCGGCGGTCATTGGGCTCCATAATCCCCATTTGAAGCATAAAAAGGGTGTCATGCACCGCCACAACTTCAGAAACAGGGCTGCTCACCGGCAGCTCATCCGTTTTCTTCAGAGCACGGTTATACACTTCCAGCGTTTGTTTTTCCCGCCTTCCAACGTACACGCACCCGCGCGCCTCGTCGATTTTTACTAAGCTGATCATGGGTTGCCGCGTCATTTTTTCGCGCAATGGCCTGACTTCAAAAAAAGGCAGGCCGGTTTTTACCGGTGGCCGGGCGGGTTGCGGCGGTAGTTTTTCCGGAGCGCGCTCCACGTAGAACCGCATAATCTTTTGCCAGTCTTCCGCTGCCAGTACCGGGCCATTGGGGTAAGCGCCGGCGCGAAGCACCGTGGCGATTTCATCGGGGTCCAGCATCGCCAGTTTTTCAAGCGGGTCGCGCATGCCCAGGTGATAAGCCATTTCAGGCAATACACCGTTTTGCCAGGTGGTTTTATCCAGCAATTCGGGAGGCGGGAACAGGTGACAGCCGCCGCAATGGATTTCCGCTAATTCCTGACCGCCGAGCCCCGTAGGCCTGGGGGATTGTCTGTGGCCGTCAGATGAACAGGCAGCCAACATCAGCAATAGCAGAAGTAAAAAAGTACAATATCTCATGGAGCGGTCAAATTGGTTTCACTTTATTTCTACTTGCCGGTGGGCCGCAAAACGGTCGTCCACTTCACCTGACCGCCGAGCGGATCCTGATTCAGGGCAAAGGATTTGCCTTTTTTGATCAGCGAAAGTTCGACTAATTTCTGATCGGACGGCAGGCAAATTTTCCCCCTTGCGCTTGTGCTGTTTGCGGCAAAAACGACCAATTCCAGTTTCGACCAGTCCATATCCGCCGTGGATTGAGCCAGGGCAATATGCGGCAGCACCGTTCCTTCCCGCACGAGCATTACTACCTCCAGTTCGCCCGCAGCGATGTGATGCCAGCCGGCTTCATACACTTTATTGGTCTGATAATCAATCCATTGCCCGCCCGGCAGGTAAACGTCGCGGCTTTTTGTCCCGCTTTCAAAAATCGGAGCCACCAGGATGTCGGAACCCAGCAGGTATTCATTGTCGATCTGCCAGGCGCCGGGATCGCCCGGAAATTCGAGGAACAGGGCCCGCAATACCGGCAAACCTTGTTCACTTGATTGCTTCGCCTGGGCATAGAGATAAGGCATCAGGCGGTAGCGCAGTTCATCCACTTTCCGGAAATAATCGTTAAACGCGGGGCCGAATTCCCAGGGTTCTTTCGGCGGCTGGCCGTGGCAACGTGTGTGCGACGACAACATGCCGAACGGCAACCAGCGGCGGTACAATTCTTCCGGCGTACGTGTAGTAAATCCGCCGATATCATGGCTCCAGAAGGAAAACCCCGACAAACCCAGCGACAAACCGCCGCGCAACTGCGCTTCCATACCCATGTCGGTTGTTTCGGTGTCGCCGCCCCAGTGCAGGGGGAAACGCTGGCTGCCGGCCCAGGCGCTGCGCGCCCAGATGATCGTTTCGCCGGTAATTTTTTTGGTGATGTCGGCTACGGCGGTCTGGTAGCGCAGGGGATACAGGTTGTGTTCGTAAAAACCCGTTCGGCCGTTGGCATATACGCCGTTCACCGGTGCGGCTTCGCCAAAATCTACTTTGATCACACTCACTCCCTGTTTCAGCAATCCGGCAATTTTTTCCTGGTACCAGTCCACCGTTTTTGGGTTGCTAAAGTCCAAAACGGCGTCTTCATACGGGATATTCCCTTTGCCGTCTTTTACCGCCAGCCCCTTGTCGATGATTTCGGGAAACAGGGTGTTTTTGGGCACGAAATAAGGCAACTGCCACAAACAGGTGCGAAATCCCTGCGTTTTCAGGTCGCGGATCATACCTGCCGGGTCTTTGAACCGCGACGGCGAAAACTGGTAATCGCAACGCCAGTCGGTCTCAAACCAGCCGGTGTCGAAATGGATCACGTCGGCCGGAATCCGGTTTTCGCGCAGTTGCCGGGCCACACGCCGGCCGTCTTCTTCCGAAAAATAGGTAATTCGGCTCATCCAGAGGCCGAATGACCACAAGGGTGGCATGGACGCTTTACCCGTCAGGTCTGTGTACTCGTCGAGCACCGCTTTCGGGTCGCCCAGAAAAACAAACAGGTCCAGTTCGTCGTCGCCAATCAGCAGGGCATTGTGTGCGCCAAAACTGGCGCCGAAATCGCAGGTGATGGGAGAAGACGTGTGCATAAACATGCCGTAACCGCGGCTGCTCAGGAAAAATGGCACGGGTTTGTACATCTCGCCGGTTTCCACGCCGTTGGCATCGTCGGTAAAAAGCACCACTTTCTGGCCGTTTTTGTTCAATTTGGTAAAAGATTCGCCGCAGCCAAAAATCTTTTCATCGGGCATCAGGGAGAATACCGCCGCCATACTTCGCGAATAATCCGACGCGCGGCGAACGAAGGAAAAAGGAAGGGTGGGTGTGAAGGAGGTCCGCCCGTCGGCCTGGTGTTTTGTTTGGGTCAGCAGGCGCCCGCCGGCGTCGCGAAACTCGATCCGCCAGGGGTTTTCCATTACGGTCACGGAACCGAACACACTTTTATACCGGTGCCCGCCGTCGACCTTTTCATACTGCCAGGAAGGATCGGAAGCCGGCTCGCGGGCGAGCATCATCGATGTTTCATTTTTCCGGAATTGCGGGCCGCTTGTCGCCCGGATGCGCAACGTACGCGGCGATACGAATTGGATCGACAGGGGCAGGGTCATATCCGCCGCGTATTCAACGGCAGGAAATTCATTTTGAGGAATGGTTTGCAGGCCGGCCATCGTATTATCAAATGCGTGGCGGGTATTGTAACGCGCCCGTTTCCAGTTGATTTCGCCGGAGTTGGTGGCGGGATCGAAACGTGTCAGGTGATCGGCCAGAAAATAGGTATTGGTAAAATCCCGGAAACCGGGGCTGATATCGAAGGGTTCGTTGAGCAGGTAACCGGCTGATTGTGCAGACAATATGCGGCCAATACACACGAACACCCAGAGGCAACATGTCCTGAGCCGGGGTTTGTTTATCTGAAACATAAAAACAGATTTTAGAGGCTGTCCGGGCGCCTGGTTGGGTCTGAAAAAACCAGGCTCCCGGAGAAACGCTCTGTTCGTTTATTTTAAGTGAATCACCTTGCTTGCCTTCATCGCGCTGACGGCAGGTTCCGGCAGGCGCCAATTGTTGTCGAAATAACCTTCGGCAAGTACGTTTTTGGCGGAATCTTTAAAAAATACAAAGTCCTTGTAGCCGGCCAGCAATTGCTGTGCGATCGGTAAAAAACGCCAGCCGCTGGGTTCCGCGCCGGTCCACCAGGGCAGGCCGGAACTCACAGCCACGTAGTGTTTGCCCAGGGGGAAAATATAAAACAGGCCGTAACCGGTGGCGGCGGCATCCAGCCCGGCGGGCAGTTGATCGCTGTTTTTTGCGATCACACTGTTGGTTTCCTTCGTTCCGAACAGGATCAGGTTGGAGCTCTCCAGGTCGCTGGGCCGTACGTCCTTGTCGGCGATCACTCGGGGGTAAAACTTGATACGCCCGAGAAACCAGCCCCGGTCCACCGACCAGTTGGCCGCTTCGTTGGCGACGTCCATCCGGGTTTTCAACACGTCTTCCGAAGGGTTGTCGAGGGTGCCGTACACATAAATATGCCGGTCCGCAAATGCCTCACTGACAGGGCCTTCCGCGCCGTTTTTTTTGCCTTCCGTTTGTGCGGCAGGATCAAATTCGGCGGTCCATTTTCCGTTTTGTTTGGGAAAAGAAGCGTGCTCTTTTACTTTCAGGGACAAGGACTGTCCGTCTACCGTCACCTGCAAAGGGTTGCGGGCGTTAAATTTGGCGTGTCCCTGAAGTTGAAGCAGGGAAAAAGCGTCGAGTGCGGTGGTGGTCACTTCCAGCTGGTTGGGGCCCGTAAAACGGGCGTCGATACCTGCCTGAACCCCGGGTGTGAAGCGGTCGAACCGCACCCAATAGGCCTCGGCGTATTTGTACATGTTGCTGACAAAACGCACCCGGTCGGGGTACGGATTCCGGCGAAATTTGTCGAACCACCTGAAAATGAAGCCGTTTTCATACGCGTTTTCCCAGCTGTTGTGGTTGACGCCGGGGTATTCCGTGTATTCCACGGCCGTTCCCAATTCCTTCAAACGGCTCACCCAATCACGGGTACCTGCAACGGGCACCGCCTGATCCGCATCGCCGTGGAAAAAATAAACCGGCAGGTGGAGGGCATTGGGCGCCAGTTCCTGCGTGCCTTTGGGCGGTGCCGGGCAAACCGGCGCGATGGCCGCCCAAATGTCGGGCCGCGTGAGCCCGAGCCACAAGGTGCCGCCGCCGCCCATGGACAAACCGGTGAGGTAAACCCGGTTTTCGTCGATCCGGAAGCGTTTTTTTACATCTGCAAGCATGTCGTACACGTCTTTTTCCACAAAACCCTGGTAGCCGGCCGTACCGCGGGCATAGGGAGCGACAACGATGTAATCCTCGTCGGCCCAGGTGGGAAAAGTGAGGCTGGCTTCCACATCCGTCTCACCCGGAGCATTACTTTTGCCAAATACCCTGCGCAGGGCAAGGCGATGGTTGGAGCCTGCTCCGTGGAGCATAACGACCAAAGGGTAGGTCTTTTTTTCAGAGAATTTTTTCGGCAAATACAATCCGTAAGGTTGCTCCGTGTCGTCGGAACTGGAAAAAAAGGTCAGAACCTGGGGACCGCGGGCCAGTTTTTGGCCCTGCAATACCTGAACATACAACAACAGAAATACTGCCGTGAACAGCCTGATAATATTCGTTCGGATAACCATAATCAGTTTTTTTTATGTCAATACGGAATGAAAAGTTGCCCCGGGCCTGCCGGCACATCTCACCGGAGTGATGGCGCCGGTGCGCTGAGTTTTCGGGTCACCCGATTTTGCCGGTCGAAAAATTCGATTTCCAGCATGGCGGAATTCCACCGGATACTGCTCGGTTCCTGCGACAAATAGCCGCTGCCGGGGTAAAATTCCCGCAGTTGCCGGCGCCCGCCTGCCAGGGTGATATACGCCTTTACTTCATTGGTTTTCAGGGCAATGCTGCTGCCGGCCGGTATGCGTGGAACAAATGCTTTCAGCACGTCCCGGTTTTGGGTTGCCAGGATTATTTCCTGCCCCGTGGCCAGCCCCACCCGGGTAAGGGCTTTTGCATCGCGGGGCACACAAAAGCGGCTTTCCGGCAGTTCCAGAGCGTCGAATTGATTGTTGCCTTTGTTTTTCAGCACCAGTCCGTAAAAAGCGTCCGCGCGCCCCTGCAGCAATTCCATACCATAATCGTTGCCAACCAGGAGCAGGTCGGTGAGGCCGTCGTGGTCGATATCATAGGGCAACATGCCAAAAACGGGCGCTACCTGTGCCTGAACCGGGAAAGGGCTGATCCGGAATTGGCCGTTCCCGAGGTTTTCCACGTAAGAAGTGAATTGCCAGTTGGTCGTCCGAATGATCGCATCTTTTAATTCTTCCGGGCTGAATACCTCCTGTACGGTTGCTTCCCCCAGCGCCCCGTAGGTCAGGAATTTGCGCCGGATCTGGACCAATTGTTTCACCATATCGTCGCGGGTATGGTAAAAATATTCCTTTTTCCGGCCGAGGGAATCCAGCCAGTAGCAGGAGATAAAGGGGTCCATGGAGTTGTTTTTATCGAAGTCTTTGGCGTACACGCGGAGCGGTTCTTCCGCAGTCCCCCGGAAATACAGGTTTTGGCCGTTTCCGCCCGCGGCGTAATCAATATCGCCGTCGTTGTCAAAATCGGCGCCGGCGAGGCTGGTCCACCAGTTCAGTTTGTCGGAAATACCGGTGGTTGCGGTTATATTTTTAAAAGTACCTCCCAGGTTTTGAAAAAAGGTCAGTGGCATCCATTCTCCTGCCAGCAGGAGATCGGGGCGGTTGTCGTTGTTAAAATCCGTCCAGAGCGCATCGCTGATCATTCCGGCGTATTCCAGTTCGGGGCATACCTCCCGGGTAACGTTTGTAAAAAGGGGTTTGCCGGGTTCTTTCGAGTCATTGCGAAGGATAAAACTGCGGTCCGGTTTCGGATAGGCAAAAGGTAAAACCCTGCCTCCGACAAACAGGTCGAGGTCGCCGTCGCCGTCAAAATCGGCGGCTTTTACACATTGTCCACTGGAAAATTCCTGCGGCAGGGCTTGTGGAGCGGGGCTGAAATTTCCTTTTCCGTCGTTGACACACAAAACATCCTGGTAAAACGGCGAGCCGGGATTGTATTCGTAACTTCCGTGTACGAGGTACAAGTCATTGTCGCCGTCGTTATCGGCATCGAACAACAATACGCCCAGTTCTTCACCTCTTTTCTCCGGGTTCGTTTTGTAATTGACCGCTTTTTGGGCAAATTTTCCCTGTGCGGTCTGGATCAGCCAGGTTCCGTCTCTGCTGTCGCTGCCACTGAAGTAGACGTCGTCCAGTCCGTCGCCATTGGCGTCGCCGACGGCCATGGCGGGGCCGGATTGGGAGAATTTGTGCGGCAGGGTACGTTGCAGGTCAAAATCAACAAAGTCGCGTTCATGGTGTACGTATTGTACGCCCAGTCGGGTGGAATCCAGCGCCACAAACCAGCCGGGATAATTTTCCGGACCGGAAAAACGCTGAGCCTGGCCCTCAAAATGCACGGTAATCGTCTGATCCACAGCGGGATTGACCAGCACGGTGGTTTGCCGGTCATTCCAGCGCACCACCACCGAGTCGACTTTAGTTGTTGCACCCAGTCCGCAGTGGACGATGTTTTCGGACGTGGAAATATACCCCCTGGCCGACATCTGTGTGACGGCCTGTTTTTTTCCGTCCCAATATACCGTTGCCCGGATACCGAATGCGTCCGGGTTTTGATCACCGGCGTTGAGCCGGAGGCGAATAAAATGATTGTTTTTTTGTTCGTCGTTCAGGGTATTTTGAAAGACAAAAGCGTTGTCGTTGATGTTATTAACCACGAGGTCGAGGTCGCCGTCGTTGTCGAGGTCGCCGTAAGCGGCGCCGTTGGAAAAAGCGGAGGCATCGACGCCCCATTTTTTCGAATAATCGGAAAAGTGCAGGTTGCCGTCGTTTTTAAAAATAAACTTCGGCACTTTGATCTTCGGGATCATATCCTGCAATTCCATGGGGTCTACGAGGTGGCTGTATTGGCGCAGATAGGTCGAAAAGTCGTGGTCGGTGACGTCGCGCGGGAACCCGTTGGTGATAAACAGGTCGCGATAGCCGTCGTTGTCGAAATCGGCGAGCAGCGGCGTCCAGCTCCACTCACTTTCCTGGACACCAGCC
Organism: Lewinellaceae bacterium; assembly: GCA_016713985.1. Taxonomy (GTDB): domain Bacteria; phylum Bacteroidota; class Bacteroidia; order Chitinophagales; family Saprospiraceae; genus M3007. The sequence goes on from JADJOD010000009.1 coordinate 84,126, forward strand.
AAAAAAGCGATTTCGCTGAATGCCGGCAGTCCGGTCTCGGGATCGATGCCCCGGTTCAGTTGCAGGGTATTGCGCGGGTACTGGTATTCGAAGCCGTATTCTTCGTTGTTGGCGTAGACTGCGTAGTTGTTGGGGCCTAAAAACAGTTTTTTTCGTTTGTTGTAATAGGGCAGCATTTCCGTGGTAAACAGGTCGGGGCGACCGTCGTTGTTGATATCGGCCACATCGCTGCCCATCGCCGAAGCGGATTGGTGTTTGAAAATTCGGGCGATTTGATTGGAGAAGGTGCCGTTTCGGTTGTTGATGTAAATCAGGTCGTTGGATACGTAGTCGTTGGCGACATAAATATCCGGCCAGCCGTCTTCATTAAAGTCGGCAACAAGTGCGCTGTGGCTGTAACCTTCCCAGATCAATCCGGCTTCGCGGGTGATTTCCGTAAAAACCGGGTGCCCTTTGGCGACATCCATGTCGTTGCGGTAAAGGCGGTCGCGGTTGACTGCCGAGCCGTCTTTGATTTTATGGTCGAATTTGTTCGGATTTCGCCGGTCCATAAAATTGGTGGCGATGAACAGGTCGAGGTCGCCGTCGTTGTCGAAGTCAAAAAACTGGGCGTTGGAGGAGTGTGTGGTGTCGGCTATGCCGTAAGCCGCTGCCATTTCGTTGAACTGCGGGATCCCCTGCGGGTCGTTGCCCTGGTTGACAAACAACAGATTTTTTCTGGATTCGGGGTCGGTTTGAAAGGTATTGCAGACATAAATATCGGCCTTCCCGTCGCGGTTGATGTCTAAGATATTGATACCCGACGACCATTGGCCCGGTTTTTTTTGGGCATGTGCTTTTTGGGTGACGTCTTCGAAGTGAAGATTACCGCGGTTCAGGTAAAGTTTGTTGTCTACCTGGTTGCCGGTAAAGTACAGATCGGCCAGGCCGTCGCCGTTCAGGTCGCCGACGGCTACGCCGCCGCCATTGTAAATAAATTCGGAATTGAGAATATTGATTTCGGCCGACTCGGTGATGCTGTTGTTAAAGTCGATACCTGTTTTTTTGCTGTCTAACAAACGAAACAGCGTTTTATCCTTGCTGCAACCCGACAAACCGGCGAACAAAAGCAGGGAAAAAAGTACCTGCCCGATTCGGGATGGGCGCCGGACCCGGCATCCCGAAAAGCAAAAACGACCGACCCCGGCACGTGACATGCTTATGATGATTATGCTGAATGAATGGATGTTGGCCACGCGGATATTCCGGGCCAGGAATAAAAAAGGGGCGAACAAAAGTGTTTTTTCATCTCTATTGTATGAAGTGAAAAATTCTTAAGTCCGCCCCCGGAAATGATGCTAATTACTAAACCAAATTATACGAAGTTCTGATCAATAGCCCGGATTCTGCTTCAACACACCGGCCTGGCGGTCGATTTGTGTTTGCGGGATCGGGAAGTACTCGTCCTGGTTGGCCGTAAAGGTGGAGCCGCCCAATGCTACGGGCAGTTTGGCGCCTTCGTAAGCCAGGTATGCGTTCAACACGTCTTTGGCAACACCCCAGCGCACAAGGTCGAAGAAACGGTGGCCTTCACCCGACAGCTCGAGTTTGCGTTCGAAACGTATGGCGTTGCGGGCTGTCGCTGCATATCCCCACGGCGTGTTGTAGAGGCCGATCACGTAGTTGGCTGCGTTGCTGCCGTCCGCTCTTTTCACCCAGGAAGCCGGGTTGGCCGCGCGTGCGCGCACCTGGTTGACGAGTGCACGGGCCGCTTCAAAATTGTTCAGTTCCGCTTCGGCTTCAGCAGCCATCAGGAGCACATCGGCGTAGCGGATGATGAGTACGTTCATCGCCGGGTAACCACGCGTCCAGCCGCTGCCGTCCGTCAGGGTTCCTTCCTGCGATTTGTAGTAGACGTATTTTTTCGGTGCATACGGTCCGGCATAAGCCTGGTCGCGAATCCAGTCGGCGCCGGGGAAATCTTTCCAGTCGAGGTACGGGATACCGCGGCGGCCGATGGAATGGTCGATACGCGGGTCGAGGCTGCCTGCATCCAGTGTAAACGCTTCGCTGGACAGGATGCCCTGGTCGGTTTTTACTTCGTTGCCGGCGTTGTTGTAAGAGCCGTCGAGCAAAGGCAGACCGTTGGCGTCCACGCGGAACGAGTTGCCCAGTTCAAAACTCGGCTGGAAGAAACCGCAGCAGTTGCCCGGGCCTTCAGGGCCGGTGTTGTACGGCCAGTTCAAAACGAGGTCGGCATTGGCGTTGGTCACGCTGCCGGTATTGGCGGCGGCCTGAACGGCAAATACGGATTCGGCGTGGTTGTCGAATTCGGCGTTGAACATGTCGGCGTATTTCGGCAACAGTGCGTATTTCAGACCGCCGGCAGTTGTGCCGTTGGCGATCACATCATCAAATTTTGCTTTTGCCTCGGCCCATTTTTTCTGGTACAGGTAAATTTTGCCCAGATACGCAGCAGCAGCCCATTTGTTAGCGCGGCCTACCGCGCTTTGTGTTTCGGGCAGGTTGTTGTAAGCATTGAGCATATCCGCTTCGATTTCCGGCCAGATATCGCGGTCGTTGGCAATGAGTACGGCTTCTTCCGACGTTTTTGTTTCGTCGATGAAAGGCACATTGTTGTAAGAAATCTTCAACTGGAAGTAAAAATGCGCGCGCAGGAAATGCGCTTCTGCAGCAATGCGCTTTTTATCATCGTCCGTGACAGTTGGGTCCGTAGTAGTAGCCAGCAGTTTCAACACGGCATTTGCGCGGCTGATTCCTTCATACGGAGGCCCCCAGCGGTCAGACGGAACACGGGCAGTTGCCTGTAATTCAAACCGTTGCAGGGGGTTGATGTCGTTGAAGTCACCGGCGTTGGTGCCTTTGTTGGCTTCGCCACCCTGGATACTTCCGTTGGCCCAGTTGGATGCGCCGCCAAAAAAGTTGCCGCGACCACTGAGCATGCCGTAACTGCCGATCAACACACCTTCGATGCCTTTTTTGGGCTCAATACCGCCTCGGTCAGCAGCCCGTGGGCGAAACCTCCAGGAAGTCTTTTTTGCAGGCGCTCAGAAAGAGGTTCAATGCAAGGGCAACATTGACCGCTATCAGGAATTTGATTTTTGTATTTTTCATGTTTTTAATAATTTTTAAGCGATTTGCGGATGATGGACGAGCTTTAGAACGTCAAGCCGAGGCCAAACATGAAGCTCCGCGTGACGGGGTAGTTACCAATGTCGATACCAAAAGTGGTATCCACCGCGCCACCGACGCCCGGATCAAGGCCTTTGTATTTCGAGATGGTGAACACGTTGTTCGTGGAAGCATACACCCGTGCACGTGTGAAACGTGAATTGCCTTTAAACCAGCTGAGCGGCAGGTTGTAGGCGATCGACAGGTTTTGCATCCGGAAGTAAGAACCGTCTTCCACATACCAGGAGTTCGCTTGTGTGTTCGTGCTGAAATTGGATACGTTTTCGAAAATCGGCGTTTCCGCGTTTTGATTTCCGGGTGTCCAGGAATTTTTCACACGGGCACTCACCGCGGCGCCGGAGAACGAGGGATAGAAGTCGGTATACCACTTCGACAGGTTGAAAATTTTGTTGCCGATGGAGGTGTACATGTACGTTTCCACGTCGAACGAACCGACCGATACTTTCAGGTTTACACCACCCAGGAACTTGGGAATCGGGCTGCCGAGGTAGGTACGGTCGGCTGCGTCGATCACGCCGTCGGGTGTACCCGTCAGTTTGCCTTCGTCGTCAAAACCGTCGATGTCGGCAAATTTGAAGCGGCCGGGAGCGGCGCCTGCCTGAGTTGGCGAGTTGGTTACATCAGCTGCGTCTGCGAAGTAGCCGATCATCTGGTAGCCGTAGAATGCAGAGATGGAGTAACCCAACTGGTTGCGGATCGGCGGCGTGCTGAGGCGGTTGGTGGGTGGGCTTCTGTCGAAGTAATCGACACCCGGAGCGAGGGTGGTGATTTCGTTTTTCAACCACGAGCCGGTAACCGTGAATTCGTATTTTACGTTGCCGCTGATGTTTCCTTTGTTGACCAATTGAATGTCCACACCCTGGTTCAACATCGAAGCGATGTTTACAGAAGGTGCTGCAGCATAGTTGCCGAGTACGTCGGGAAGCGGCACCTGGTAAAGCAGGTCGTCCGTTTCCTTTTTCCAGAAGTCCAAAATCACGTCTAATTTGCCTCCGAACAACAAGGCGTCAATACCGATGTTCGTGGTGGTGCTGGTTTCCCATTTTGCGTTCGGGTTGCCGACGCGGCTTTTGTAGAAACCTTCTGCGGTGCTCGAGTTGGTACCTGCAATATCATAAGCGGCGTTGTCGACGCTGGAAGAGAACAAGCTGAACTGGTTGTTCGGGTCCACGTTGTTCGAATTACCCATCTGGCCCCAGCCACCGCGAATCTTCAGGTCGTCGAGGAAGGTGACACCTTTCATGAAGTTTTCACCCGTTACACGCCAGGCGGCGGAAAATGCGGGGAATACACCGTAACGTTCGTTGGCGCCAAAGCGGGAAGACCCGTCGCGGCGGATAACACCCGTTATGTAGTACTTATCCATAAAGCCGTAGTTGGCGCGACCAAACAAGGAGTAAGTTCACCCCGCTGAAAATGTTACTGTTAACCTGTTTGCCCGCAGAGTTAACGGTACTCAGCGTGACGTAATCCGGGTCGGTGGAGAATGGGTTCAGGCCCGAGCCGCTTATGGAGCGTCCTTTACCCGTGTTCAAAGCTTCCATACCTGCCAACAAGTCGACTTTTGAATTGCCGAATTGTTTTTTATAGGCTAAAGTATTGGTAAAGGTCCAGGAAAAGCCGTTGCCACCACCTTCACCAAAGCCGAAACTGCCATTATTCTCCGAGTTTTCGTACTGCAGACGGGTGTAGAACTTGTTGAAGAAGCTGTTGTAACCTCCGCCGATGCTGCTGCGCAGTGTCAAACCGTCGATCAGGTCCAGTTCAGCATACAGGTTGCCAAAGCCACCTGCGCCAAAACCGCGGTCGTTGGCAGAACCGTCGCGGGCAGCCACCGGGTTACGCGGGTTGTTGAATCCTTTGGCCGCCGTACCGGCATATCCACCGAATTCATCGTATACCGGAATGACCGGAGGCATACGGAAGGCATCCAATACGTTACTTTCACTTTCTGCGATACCCTGGCCGTTGTTGCCACCACCCTGGCCGCGCACTGCGCGATAGGTAAACTGGAGGTTTTCACCGATACGCAGGCGTTTGCCCAGGTCGAATTCGGTGTTGACACGGAAAGAATAACGACGGAAAGCGTTGTGGATCAAAATACCGTCCTGCTCCTGTAAAGAGAAGCTGGCATAGTAGCGGCTGCTTTCGGTAGCGCCCGAGAAGCCCAGCGAGTGGCGCATCATCGGCGCGTTGCGCGTGATGGCATCCCACCAGTCGGTACCGGCCTTGTCGGCTTTCACCACCTGGAATACGGCTCCCAAAGTCGGGTCGACGTTGTAGTCGTCTTCATAGTCGGCCAGGTTGAGCGATCCGATCACACCGGATTGTCCGCCGACGTTGATATAGTCGGGAAGTACGGGTGAAGCGCCGGTTCCGTATTGCGGGTGGCTCGGCGTAATACCTGCGTTTTGAAGCGCCGTCCAGGTCCAGTCGGCCTGTTCCTGCGGGTTGAGGATTTCCTGGCCTTTGCCCGGAGTGGTTACGCCGTACAAACCGTCGTACGTAACGGTCAGTTTTTGCGCCGTTTTTTTGCCCCGTTTTGTGGTGTAAACGATCACACCGTTGGCGGCGCGGGCGCCGTAAATGGAGGCAGAGGCCGCATCTTTCAATACGGTGGTGGATTCGATGTCGTCAGGAGCCAGGAATTCGGTATTGGCAACCGGAACACCGTCGACGATGTAGAGCGGTTCGTTGCCGCCGAAAGCGCCAAAACCACGCACCCGGACGATACTGTTGGTGCCGGGCTGGCCGTTGGTGATGACCGTCAGACCGGCTACACGTCCCTGGAGTTGTTGTTCGACGTTACCCGTAGGCACCGCAGTCAGGTCCCGGGTTTTTACGGTCGAGACAGAACCCGTGGTTTGCCTCCGCGTATCCACGGTATAACCCGTTACAACAACCTCATTAAGAGAGGCTGCGGATTCACTCAGCATAACAGTGACGGTGGTTTCTTCACCGACGGGGATTTCCTGTGTTTCAAAACCCGTAGCGGAAATGACCAGGACTGCATCATTTCCAGGTACCGTAACGGTAAAATCGCCGTTTGCATCGGTAACGGCACCCGTTGTTGTTCCTTTTACCAAAATGGTAGCGCCGGGCAGCGGCCCGAGTGCTTCGCTGACTTTGCCTGTCAGCCGGCGTCCTTGCGCTTGTAAGGAGTTGGATGCCAGAAATAATAACAGCATCAGAACTCCCGCGCTTTTAAGCAGCAGGTAGGACTTTTTCATCATACAATGAACAGAGTTTAGTGTAAAGAATATAGTGAAAAATGATTCCGGATTAAATGAATCTGGTGAATATTCTGGCGGGGCATATTGCTTCGAACGTGGTGGTGGGAACCGGGCGCGTTGCAAAAACAAAAACTGGATTTGCCGGCAGACCCGGAGGAGCAATATGATTACTTTTTGAGGCCATTGAGGCGCTTAATATTCAGGAGCACCGATGACTGCTTTATTTCAAACTATTGAAGTTGCCACTTTTTTCAGTATGATATTTGCCCGACATCGATTGTGTACGGCGATTTGTTTCGCAAAGGAAGTTCACACTGGCGAAAGGGAAGGGTATCAAATGTTTACAATTGGGTCTTTATTTGTTAAGCGAATCAATAACGCGAAAAGGAGTCAAACAGGTTGATATCGCGCCGGAAGGGCCCAAAAAGGGGGAATTTTTATTCGAAAATTCCAAATAGTGTCGAAAATTCTGTCCATGCCGCCGCTTTCCGGAAGAATGGCCCGGAGCGGTATTCCGGGTTATACCTGCCCCGGGGAGCGGGATCGTTTTTGATAGGAGGTAGGCAACATTCCGAATTCTTCCTTGAAATATTTGGCGAAATACTTCGGGTTGTTAAATCCGACTTTATAAGCGACTTCCGCAACGGTCATCTGGCTTTTTCAGCAGCTGGGCCGCGCGTTTCAGCCGGATAATTCGTATAAATTCGATCGGCGTTCGGCCGGTGAGCGCCAGCAGTTTTTTGTACAGGTAAACGCGGCTCATCGCCAGGGCATGGCTGAGGTCTTCCACCGAAAAGGCGGCGTTGGCGATATTTTCCTCCACCAGTGCGGTGGCTTTCTGGATCAGTTGTTCGTCGAGGGAAGTGATTTTGACGTCGCTGGGGTTTACATCGACAAAACGTTGTCTTTTTTTGTGGGGCGCTTCTCTCTGTCGGATGAGGTTTTGTATCCGGACGGACAAAATATCGAATTGAAAGGGTTTTGTAATATACGCGTCGGCGCCCGTTTCGTAACCCTGGAGTTGTTGTTCTTCGGCCGAACGCGCCGTCAGCAGTATCACGGGAATATGCGAAATCCGGTAGTCGGCTTTGATGCGCCGGCAAAGTTCGATGCCGTCCATTTCGGGCATCATCACATCGCTCAAACCGAGGTCAGGCACCTGGTCGATTGCCATTTCCAGGCCGGTTTTTCCGTCGGCGGCTTCCAGCAATTCATACTGGTGTTTCAGTACATCCTTCAGGTACGACCTGAAATCCGCATTGTCGTCGATCAGCAGAATCCGCGGTTTTTTCAGATCGTTCAAAGCGACCGCAGCCGGCTCCGGCGGGGATGTTGACGCCGCGGGGTTGCGTTCCGCATTACTTGCCCCTACCGGTGTTTCCACTTCAGCGGCGCTACTCCTGAGTGGTATTCTGATGATAAAAGTGCTGCCTTTTTGCGCCTCACTTTCCACATGAATGGTACCGTCGTGCAATTTGACAAATTCCCGGGTGATGGACAGGCCGATTCCACTTCCCTGGTTGGCGAGCCGGCCTGCATCGGCGTCCTGAAAAAAACGGTCGAATATCTTCTGTTGCGCTTCCGGCGATATCCCGATCCCGGTGTCCGCCACTTTTATTTCCACAAGTTCCGCGTCCGGCCCGGCCACACGGGTTATATGTACCGTTACCTGTCCGTTTTCCGGGGTGAATTTGAAGGCATTGGAGAGCAAATTATACAGGATGCGCGACATTTTTGCCTGGTCGAAGATCATGGGAATGGACGGCGCCTGACTTTCGAAGCAGAGTTCAATGTGTTTCTGCCCCGCCATTTCGGCAAAAGAATGGGAGATTTCCCGGATAAAAGGCACCAGATCACCTTGTGTCGGTATAAATTTCGCCTCCTCCACCTCAAGTTTTTTAAAGTCGAGCAACTGGTTCACCAAATTGAGCAGCCGCTTGGCATTGCGGTGCATCAGTTCCAGTTGGTTGTGTTCGTCGGTTTTTTTTCCGGCCTGTAGCAGGCGCTCCAGCGGGGTCAGGATCAGGGTAAGGGGGGTTCTGAATTCATGGCTGATGTTGGTCAGGAACTTGATTTTAAGCAAATCCAGTTCGTGTGTCCTTTGGGCTTCTAAGCGATCCTGCTCCATCCGGAATTTCATACGTTCCCGATCCAGGAGGATCAGCCGGGCCAGCAGCAGGGCGCTGAGCGTAACCATAAAATACAACAAATAAGCCCAGTCAGAGCGCCAGAACGGAGGCATTACCCGAATTTTCAACCCCTCATTTTCGATCCATTGCCCCGCTTCGTTTGCCATGCGCACCCTGAATACGTATTCGCCGGGGTCTAAGTTGGTGTAGGTGACCTTCCGGGTGCTGTTGTCGGCAACGTACCAGTCATCGTTGAACCCCTCCATTTTGTAGGAATAAGTATTTTTCTCGGGGTGGAAAAAGTTCAGGGTTGCAAATTCGATGGAAAAAACATTCTGGCTGTGTTCGAGGGTCAGTTCCCGCGTTTCGGTAATCGAATGCCGCAACACCACCCGCCCGTCCACTTCTTCGAGCGGCCGGATGCTGCGGTTAAAAATCTGAATATCCGTCAGGACAACCTGTCCGTTTTCAATATTCCGGGCCACTTGTTCGGGAAAAAAGATATTAAAACCATTTGCTCCGCCGAATATCAGTTCGCCACGGCTCGTTTTACAAACGGCGTTTTCATTAAATTCCCGGCCCTGAAGCCCGTCCTGTTCGTTGAAATTGCGGATGACCACCTCTTTTTTCCTACCGCTTTCCCGCAAGGTGAGTTGCAGGTGGGATAACCCGTTGGGGGTTCCCATCCAGATCCCGTAAGATGCATCTTCCACCAGCGAGGTGATGACGTCATCGGCCAGGCCGTCCTTTTTCCCAAAACTCCGGAACGTGCGGCTATACCGGTCCACCAGGTTCAGCCCGTGCAGGGTTGCAATCCAGATATTGCCCCGCCCGTCTTCAAGAATCGAGGTTACCACGTTGTTGCTGAGGGTACTGCAATCCGCCGGGTTGTTTTCATAATGGGTAACGGCGCCCGATTTCCGCTCCAGAACGTCGACGCCGCGGTCGGTTCCGATCCAGAGATTGCCGTCGCTGTCTTCGGTCAGGGCGGAGATATAATCCGACCGGGGAGCGCCCGGGCGAAGCGGGTTGAACCTCCGGAACACCCCTTGTTTTCTGTCGAAAAGGTTCAATCCGCCGCGCAGGGTGCCTACCCACAGGTTTTTTTCAGCATCTTCGAAGATTTCCCAGACACGATCGTCCGACAAACTGTTCGGGTCGGAAGGGTTGTGCACATAGCGGGTAAATTTTTTTCCATCGAAGCAGTTCAGGCCGCCGAAATACGTGCCGATCCACAGTTTTTGTTCGTGGTCGATACACATGCTCACAATTACGTCGTTGCTGAGGCTGTTCGGATTGCCCGGAATATTCCGGTAGCGGGTAAACCGGTTGATTTTCCGGTCAAAAAAGATCAGTCCCGCTCCGTTGGATCCGATCCACAAATTACCGGCGGCATCTTCCACAAAATTGTTCACATCATTGGCCGGCAGGCTGTGGGGGTCGGCGGGTTGGTGGCTGATCAGGGGAAACTGGAATAACTTTTGTGGTACAGGTTAAAACCCGTTTTGAAGGTGCCGACCCAGATGGCTCCCGAGGAATCCCCTGTACATACTAATGGCGCTGTTCTGGCTCAGGCTGTGCTCATCGTCGGGATCATGGAGCAGGTAACGAACCGATTTGTTCTGTTTGTCAATCAGGGTGATGCCTCCGTGGTCCGTGGCCACCCAAATGAGACCCTGTTCGTCCTGCGTGATCGCCCGGACGATGTTGTTATTGAGTTTGAACCGCGAAGAACCGGTGTTGAATGCAAAAAAACGCCGGGTGGCCTGTTCGAAATAATGCCCGCCCATCAAATCCTCCGAAAACAGCCAGATGTCGTCGTCCCGGTCGATAAACAGGGCAAAATTGGCTGCCCGGTCGGAATTTAAACTTTGGAGGTGATTGCTTCTGAACAGTACCATCCGTTTTTCGGGATCCAGTTGTTCCAGCAACCCGCTTTGGCGGATGATCCACAAACGTCCCCTGGAATCTTCTTTAAAATCGGCGACGGGGTCGGCCGGATCGGTATTTGCTGCGCCTTTTGCGGGGAGCAAAACGGTCAGTTTGCCGCTGCGGGTCTCGTATTTACACAACCCCAGTTGCAGGTGGTTGATCCAGTAATCGCCTGTTTTGTTTTTCAAAAACCCGGTTACCCGGGCGTCGGGAAGTCCGTATTTTTTTGCCCAGCGGTCGGCATTTCGGTAAAACTGCTCGGTTTTGGGGTCAAAAACGGAATAATTCCTGCGGTCGCCCACCCAAATTTTGCCGCCGGGGTCTTCCATCAGGTTAAAAACGTAGTCGTTGGCCAGCGACGTGCTATCGTTCAGTTTATTGCGGAAAATACGAAAAGAATACCCGTCGAAACGATTGAGGCCTGCCTGGGTGCCGATCCATAAAAAACCGCGCCGGTCTTTGAGAAAACAATTTACCTGATTGTGCGACAGTCCTTTATGGGTATCGAATCGCACGAATTTAATACCGGTTGATTGCGCCCGCAATCCAACAGACAGGCATAGGAGGAAGCACCACGGGAGGTTTCGCAGCATCATTGAGCAATAACATGGCCCCAAATACCGGAAGTATTTTCAGGCCGGGCCGGTGGCGAAGGTAATCCGTTTTGGAAGTTGTTCGGGTTATTCTGCGAGGGGTTGGTCGGTTCTTGTCTGTATTTGCTTCATTGGTGATATTGTTGATATTGCTGGGATTGCTGGGATGGTTGGGATGGTTGGGATGGTTGGGATGGTTGGGATTGCGCCACTTTATGAACCGGGCTGGTTTACTTCATCCAGCCGTTGAGGGCAAGCCATTCGCCAAACCGTTCGATCCAGCGGTCGGTAGGCAGGTTTTGTTTCCGCATGCCGAAACCGTGACCACCTTTTGCATAAACGTGTAACTCGGCGGAGATGCCGGCTGCAATCCAGTCGTTGTACAATTGGGTGTTCAGGGGTGCAAAACCCAGCGGATCATCGGTAGCCACAGCGAGGAACATGGGTGGGGCATCCGCCGGAACGGGCATCTTTTCAAATGCGCGGTTGTACCCGTAAATCGGCGCTACAAAATCGGGCCGGCAGTCGGGCGTGTACGAATAAGCTACTCCTGCGGTCAAAGAGCCGCCTGCGGAGAATCCCATGATGCCGACCCTGCTGATGCCGAATTCTGCCGCATGGGCGCGCAAATAGGTAATGGCCGCCTTGCCGTCGGCAATGGCCATTTTGACCGTCGGGAGGTTTTCTTCGTCAAATTTTTTGCGGTCGCCCTGGAGTTTTGCCAGAAGTTCGCCAACGGGATCGTCGGTTTTGGACCGTACAAGGCGGTATTTTAACACAAAAGCCGCCACGCCCCGTTCGGCCAGCCAACGCGCCACGTCGAAACCTTCCCGCTCAATGGACAGGGTGTGGAACCCGCCGCCGGGGCAAACCACCACTGCCGTGCCGCTTGCAATGGCCGGGTCGGGCAGGAATGCCGTCAGGGTTGGCGTGGATACGTTGTATATCACCTTAGTTTGGAAGAGGTTATTGTTGTTTTCCTTTTCTTCCCAGTCCCAGTTTTCCGAACCCGGGGCTTTGCCGGGGTAAAGCCGGATCACCTGCGGCGGATCATTTTTCAAAAAACCGTTGATCCTGCGGCGGATCATCTCGCCTTCACACATGCCCGGAATATGGCCGCAGTCGTTGTCGGGCTCCAGCAGTTCGCAGCCGAGCGCTCCGGCAAATTCCACCGACGGGGCGGGGTTGACCATGAGGTCGCGTTTCGCGGCAATCACGAGCACACGGGCTTTAACGGCACTTTTTAAGTCGGCCAGGCTTTTTCCAGAAGAGGAATAGATATCGTGTTTCATCATCACCTTTAACTGGCAAAGCCAGTCGTCCGGATGGAGATTTCCCCGGCTTTTTGATATCTGCGCCAGCTTGGCGTCTAAGTTTTCGGGTTTTTCCGTGCGGGCCCAATAAGCCGGTGTCTGGAGGTGCAGGGCGTGGACTTTCAACACTTCTTCCATGGCCGATAGCCGGGCAGGGAGATTGTTTCCCGCTTTTTCAATCAGGTCTGCCTCGGTGCGCCACAACAGCAGGTCATAAGCCGATTGTTTGGGCGTGCCGACGATAGAAACGGCTTTATCCATAAAACCGGGGTAAACGAGCAGCCATTCAAAGGTTTGCATACCTCCCATAGAAATGCCCATAACCGTCGATAAATGATTGATTTTCAAATGTTTTACAAGCAATTCATGTTGCGAGTTCACCAGGTCTCGTACGGTGATGTCCGGAAAATCCGGCGTATTGGAAGGGGAAGAAGAAACGCCGTTGCCGAGGGCGTCCACGGCGATAATAAACAACCCGGAAGTGTCGATGGCGCCCGGAATGGCGCCGCCGACCAGTTGTTCACTCGTGCCGCCAAACCAGGTCGGCCAAAGCACGGCATTGGAGCGCTCGGCGTTCAGGCGCCCGAGCGTGCGGTAGCCGACCCGGCAGTCGCTGATCACGCCACCGCCGGTGGTTTTAAATTCGCCGATCCGGGCGAACTGCTGCTGGGCATGTGCCGTCAGGTGGCAAAAGAGGAGAAGAAATGCGAATATCTTTTTCATTTTTCGTGCAAATTAGATTATTTGTAAAAACATCTCTTGAGGCAGATACTATCTGAATATCCGACTGGCGAAGCGGTTCTCGGTTTGTAAGAGATGTCATCTTTTGAGGTACGAAAAAGGTGACATCTCGGCTTGTTTTTGAGATATCGCCCACTCCTGCGTCGTGGATGACACCTCAAAAACTGGAATACCCATGCAAACCGAGAGGCTGACGGCTGACGCAAGATTCGCTATTTTTCTGCAAAACGAATATTCCCGCAGGTGATGCTTTTTGAAAAAAAGACCTTTCCTCCGGCACCCGGAAGCCAACCTTTTATCCTGCAAGCGTGGTCTGACGAGTGTACATTTATTCCGGGATACACCTATCATTGTCCCGCTCAAGCGAATGTTATCTAATTCCCGTTTTTATCTGCGTCGTCGTTCATGATCTACAAAACTATCTGCCTGGCTGTTCTTTGGTCAATGGTTGTAAATTTCCGGGTCGCGGCTCAAGGGCCCTGCTTTCTGAACATCCGGGTGACCGATTTTCAGACCGGCGAACCCCTGACGGGCGCTGCGCTGAAACTCGACGGGTTCGAAACTTTTGTGGCTACGGATTCTTCGGGGCATTTGCGCCTGCCGGTGAGTTGCGACGAACACGTGGTAAAATTCAACCTGGTGGGGTACAAACCTTTCTCCTGGCGATTTGCCATTTCGGGTGACAGCCTCCAGGCCATCGAAATGGAAAATATCCAGACGCAGATAGAAGAAGTTGTGATTACGTCGCAAAGCACGGTGCGGACAATGGAGACCCCTGCTTTGGGTGTCAATATCTTGAGTATCAGGGCTGTGCAAAAAATCGCCCCGGCCGCGGGAGAGGTGGACGTGTTGCGGGGCCTGCAATCCCTGCCGGGTATTTCGGCGGTTGGAGAAGGCGCCAACGGCATCAACATCCGGGGCGGGGCTGTGGATCAAAACCTGATCCTGCTGGACAATATGCCGATTTTCAACCCGACGCACCTGCTCGGCTTGTTTTCCCTGTTCCCGACGGACGCGATTCGCGAAATGCAAATTTACAAAGGCTCCGTCCCGGCGCGGTACGGCGGCCGGACCGCCGGTGTGCTCGACGTAAAAATGAGTGAACCCAACGGGGAAAAGTTTAAAATGCGCGGTGGTATCGGATTGATTTCCAACCGGATACACGTTGAATTTCCGCTTGTGAAAGAAAAAATCGCCTGGATGAGTTCCGCCCGGTTTTCGTTTAACGATTACCTGATCAGGTTTTATAACAAGGTGCTGGTAGGCCCTGTAACCAGCAAACGCCTGCCCGATAACAAACCCGTGTTTTTTGACTTTGCCAACAAAATCACGTGGCGCCCCACCGACCGCGACAATATTTCACTCGCCGGTTACAGCAGCTACGATTCGTACCAGGTGGATACCCTGTTCGGCATTGCGGGTATCATACCCCGGCAGGCGACCATGCAATACGGCCACCTCAACTTCGCGCTGCGCTGGAACCATTATTTTTCCGAAAAACTCAACCTCAACGTGCTCGCGGTGCGCTCGCGGTACTCCACCTCCACCGCCGCCACTGACGTGCGCGCCGGATTCGATTATGACACGCGGCTCGATTACCACAACGGGAAAGTCGAGTTTACCTACGCGCCTTCCGCCGCGCAAAGAATACACACGGGGGTAACGCTCACCCGGTACGACATCTTACCCGCCGACCTGAAACCCGGCGAAGGTTCGTCGGTTACTTCCATTCATTTGCAGGCGGAACAAGCCTGGGAAGCGGCTTTTTTTGCCTCCGACGAATACGAACTCGGCGAACGCCTGCTGGCCGAGGTCGGTTTCAGGTACGTGCATTACTGGAATATGGGGCCACTTTCCGTGTCTGTTTTTGCCCCGGGAACCCCAAAATCGCCGGGATCGATCACCGATACCTTGTTCATCCCGAAAAACAAGGCCGAACAACGTTACGGCAGATTCGAACCGCGCCTGGCGCTGCGTTATATTTTAGACAAAAGCAGTTCGGTCAAAATCGGCTACAACCGGATGAACCAGTTCCTCCAGATGATCGCCAACAACGCCACACCCCTGCCCAATGTGCGCTGGAAGACCTCCAACCGCTACGTGCCGCCTTCCCAAAGCGACCTGGTTTCCGCCGGATATTTCCGCGACAGTCCGGGCCGGATGTGGGAATGGTCGGTGGAAACGTACTACCGCTGGCAAAGGTCCATTTTCGAGTACCTCAACGGCGCGGAACTCAATATCAACCCGGCGGTGGAAACACAATTGCTTACGGGCAAGGCCAAAGCTTACGGCGCGGAACTTTTTGTCAACAAAAAGAAAGGGGTGATTACCGGCTGGATGAGTTATACCTACGCCCGCAGTTTACAAAAGATCAGCGGCGATTTTCCCGCCCTGCAGGCGCTGAACGGCGGTGAATGGTTTCGAACAATTATTGACAAACCACACACATTCAACATATTACTCAATTTTCAAGCCGAGCGCCACAACTCAGTATCCTTCACTTTTGTGTACAGCACCGGGCGGCCGTACACCGCGCCGGTCAGTTTTTATAAAGACGGGGTCAACATCATTCCCGTGTATACGGATCGCAACAACGCGCGTATTTCCGATTATCACCGCCTCGATTTTTCCTGGACGATCACCAACCCGTCTATGAAAGAGCGGCGTTGGGAAGGCTCCTGGGTGGTCACGATTTACAATATTTACGGCCGGAAAAATGCATTCTCCTATTTTTTCAACCCGGAACTGGCCGCCTTCAAACCCTTTAAAGTGAGCGTATTCCCGACGCCCTTGTTTTCCCTGACCTACAATTTCAAATTCGAATAAACCATGCCGCACACCATGAATCATACGACGCTGTTTGTTGCGATTGTCCTGCTGATCGCCCTGACGGACGCCTGCCAGTACCCGGTTAATGCTTCCGAATTTCCGGAAAGTCAGAAATTTATCGTCATCAGCGCCGAGTTGACAGAAACCTACGGCCGGATCAACGTCACCTACACCCTTTCTGGCGTCACCCCGCAAGGCGCTTATCACTTTCCCGACCCACCTTTTGCTTCAGCGTACGTTATGGACAGCCAGGGCAACCGCACCGACTTTGTAACCGACGGCTCCATCAACCCAACTTTTCAGGGTATTGTGGGTGAGACCTATCAAATGTTTGTGGAAGCAGACGGCAATACCTATGAATCGAAGGCCGAAACCATGCCCGCCTGCCCGGAGATCGACTCCATCACGCCGGTTTACAGCCGTGAAGCGTCCAGGGATCCCGACGACTTGTACTACGACGGTTTTGACGTATACGCCCAGTTTGCGGACCTGCCCGTCCAGAAAAATTTTTACCAGTGGGACTGGATTCACTACGAACGGCGGGCGGCCTGCGGTACGACCGTTGAAAACGGGCAGGATGTATTGTTGCCCTGTAATCCGTTTGATTGCTGGGGAATCACCTACAACAACCGCGTGGTGGTGCAATCCGACAACTTGCGCGACGGGCAGCCGATCGCGCACAAAGTGGTGCGTATTCCTTTTTCCACTCCACCCAACAAATACTACCTGCGCGTCGAACAAAGGGCCATTACCCCTACGGTGTTCGAATACCTGAAGTCGCTCGAAACCCAGACGCAGAACGTCGGATCGCTTTTTGATATCCCTGCACAAACGAAGTTCAGTCCCAATATTTACAACGTCAACAACCCTTCGGAGAAAATTCTGGGGGTGTTCAGCGTGTTTTCCTCGCGCCGGAAAATCATTTACATCAATATGCTTCAGCAAATCCCGGGCGCCACGGTAAAAGTGTTGCAGGAGCTCAGGCCGTTTACGTCGAGTCCCTTCGCCTCCGCACCCTGTACGGAAGGCCGGTACCGGACCCAGGTCAGGCCGGAAGGTTGGGAGGATTGATCACAAATCCAGCGCAATCAGCAGCACACTGGAAGCGGTGAGCCACAGGATCAGTTGCCGGTAATGTTCTTCTGCAACCGACCTTACGATCCGGAGGCCGATATAAAATCCGCCGATGAGGAAGGGCAGCAAAACCAGGTTGATGGCGATTGAATCGGCGTTGATGGTTTTCCAACTGAAGATGTGAAACGGTAGTTTGAAGGCATTCACGATAAAAAACAGCCACGCTGCGGTACCGATAAACTCATTTTTTGGCAGGCGCATACTCAGGAAGTAGACGTTTGAAAAGCCGCCGGCGAGGTTGCCGACCATTGTTGTAAAACCCGCTCCCAGGCCCATGACACCCGCAAAAGACCAGTGGTGGGGAATACGCGTGGTTTTTTTTCGCTCCTGCCAGAACATGATCGCCACGGATGCCAGGATGATGGCCGCCATGATTTTTTTAAACACCCGTTCGTCGATGTCCCTGCCGAGCCAGGCGCCCAGTACCACCCCGGCCAGCATCCAGGGCAACATCCGGAGCAGGTACCGCCATTGTGTATGCCGTTTAAAACGCAAAACGGCAAAAACATCCGCCATAACCAGCATCGGCAGCAGAATACCCGTCGAGGTTTTACTGCCGAATACACAGGCCAGAGCGGTAACGGTGAGCATGGAAATCGAACTGACCCCCGCTTTGGAAATGCCGAGAATAACAGCCGAAAGAACTGCCAATGCCCACTGCCATTTGTCTAATTGATATTCCCGAAGTGTGTGGAAAAAGGTTGTCGATCAACATATTGCGGGTGAAACTAAGTTGATTGTCAAACTCATTCATCTGATGACTTTGAGTCATCGGATGAATAAAACAACGGTAGTCCTGTAAATCAGCAAGCCCCTTCAGCGCAATGTCGTTGACTTAAGGTTTTTTGACAGGATTTACAAGATTAACAGGGTAAAAAACACGCCACAAATCCTGCTAATCTTGTAAATCCTGTCAAAAAAATTGTCGCGGCGCCTAACATTGCCCTTCAGGGTTTCACCCGGCAACCGAAGCATACGCGACACAAACCTGCCGGCCCATACCCAGACCATCGATACCCAATTCCACCACGTCGCCGGCTTTCAGGTACAGGGGCGGGTTGAGTCCCAGGCCCACACCACTCGGCGTACCGGTGGCGATGACGTCGCCGGGCAAGAGAGTCATGTAGCGGCTGATGTCCGAAACTAAACGCGGAATTTTAAAAATAAGGCTCGCCGTATTGGCATCCTGCATGATTTTGCCGTTGATTTTCAGCCAAATACGAAGATTATGTACGTCTGCGATTTCATCCCGGGTGGCCATAAACGGCCCCATCGGCGCGAAGGTGTCGCAGCTTTTTCCTTTGTCCCACTGCCCGCCGGCGCGTTCCAACTGGAAATTGCGTTCGCTGACGTCGTTAAAAAGCGCGTAACCGGCCACGTAATCCATCGCGTCGGCTTCGGAGACGTAACTCGCCTTTTTCCCGATCACCACCGCCAGTTCGACTTCCCAGTCCGTTTTTTCCGAATCTTTCGGGATAACGATGTTGTCGAATGCGCCGCACAACGAACTGCTTGCTTTTAAAAATAAAATGGGTTCGGGCGGCGGCGTGAAGCCCGATTCCAGGGCATGTGTAGCATAGTTCAAGCCGACGCAGGCGATTTTTGAAGGCCGCGCGACCGGAATACCCAGGCGGGCGCCGGCGGGCACTTCGGGAAACCCGGATTTATTTTTTTCCCAAAATGTTTTCAAACGCTCCAATCCCCCGCTTTCAAAAAAGGTTTCGTTGTAATCTTCTCCCAAAGCCGACACATCGTACAAGGTGTTTTCGAGCAAAAGACCCGGTTTTTCCCGGCCGTTTTGGCCAAATCGTATCAGTTTCATTTTGATGGAAGTTTGATGGTCCGGCAGTTTTGCCTGTTCAGGCTGCAAGACTAAAGAAGTGTGGCGTGAAATGTTGAAAAATTTGAATTTTTTCAATGTTTCACGCCTTATTGAAGGGAAATCCTTCACTTTTTGCCATATTTGCAGGCGACAATTTATCAACCTCAGGAAGGTTATGGAAAAACTGGTCTTTACCGTCGGGCATTCCAACCACGAGCCGGAATATTTTGTACAACTTTTGCAGGCGCACGATGTGAATTGTGTGGTAGACGTTCGTTCTGTTGCAGCCAGCGCCCGCAATCCGGGGTTCAACAAGAAACCTCTGGAAGCCTTTTTGCTCCAACACGACATCCGGTACCTGCATTTCGAACAGGGGTTCGGAGCGCGGCAGGAAAACCCTTCCCTGCACGATGAAAGCGGGCAGGTTGATTTTGAAAAAGTTCAGCGCACGGCTGCCTTCCTCGAAGCGGTACAACGGCTGGAACGCGGGCTGGAAAAAGGATTTCGTATTGCGTTGATGTGCTCTGAAGCCAATCCGCTGGACTGCCATCGTTTTTCCATGATCAGCGGTTATCTGCAACAACACGGTTTTTCGATTTGGCATATTCTCAAAGATGCTTCACTTGCCAACCATCCGGACCTGGAATCCGAACTCCTGGAAAAATATCGGAAAAAACTACCCCGGCCGTCACTTTTTGAGCCGGATATCGCAGAATCGGATCGCCTGAACAGCGCTTACCGGCTGCATAACCGGGATATTGGCTGGTCACAAAAATCGACATCCGGGGTCTCCGAAGGTGAATGGTAGCCGCTTCCCCGATATTAGTCTGAGTAACCCGTTCATCGAACCTGTCATGATTAAAATATATACCATCGGCTTTACCGAAAAATCAGCAGAACAGTTTTTTGGTCTGCTCACAAATCACGATGTCGCCTGCATCACCGATACCCGGGTGAGCAACACCGGCCAACTGGCTGGATTCGCCAAGGGGCAGGACCTCGCCTTTTTTGCCAAAACCATCGGAAATATCTTATACAACCATCATCTCGACCTGGCTCCCGCCAAAGAAATGCTGGTGCGCTACCGGGCCAAAGAAATCAGTTGGGAAGAGTACGAATCGGAATACCTCAACCTGATCGATATGCGCCGCGTAAAACAGCGATTCCCGGTTGAGTCCCTGCACCGGCATTGCCTGCTCTGCAGCGAACACGGCCCGGAGCGTTGCCATCGCCGGCTACTCGCCGAATACCTGCAAGCAGGCCGCCCTGACGTGGAAATTGTTCACCTGAAATAGATCCTCATCTCCCTCATCAGAAGTATGGACCCATGAAAAAAATGTTTATCTGCCTTGCCAATTCCAAAAAATACGGCGGACGATGCCTCGCAGGTATAGAGGCCTGCCGCGATGAATCCGGTACATTGCAAATTATTCGCGATACCAATGACCTCCCCAAGTGGATTCGACCCGTTTCGCACAGCGCGTATGGCGAAATACCCGAAAAATTAGTCAAACACCTGCGCCTTTGCGACCTGGTTTCTTTTGAAATGGAAACCGCCTGTCCGATTGAATTTCAACGGGAAAATGTCTTTTTCCTGGGATTTACATTCGAAAAAACGGGGAATATTAATTTGAAAATCAATAACTTAGTCCAATTGGTCGACACGCGGGAAAGTTTGTTGGGCAACTGCCGAAAATCGCTTTCCTCGTCAGAAATTGCTATTCTCGATCATTCCATCGTCCTGATCCGAACGGAATCGGCTTCCGTTCGGCTGTACGAAATTGGCGCTACCCACCTGCGCATGATTTTTTACTATCAGGGTACGGAATACGACTTGCCAGTGACTGATATTGATTTTTACCTGCAATGGATCGACACACCGGGTTTGCTATCCTCAAAAACGGACCTGTTCCTCTGTATTTCCCTCAGCCGGGAAAAAGAAGGCTATTATTACAAGTTGGTGGCGGGAGTTTTGCCGGTATAAACGCTCTGTAAAACGGCTCATTTTGTCACCTGCACGGCTCCTATTCTCCAAACCGAAAATCCACCGTTCTGCCGCCGGCTTTCAGGGCCCCGTTTTCCGTCGAATATCGTTTTCCGGCGGGGATCAGCACCAATACCCGCGCGGCATCGGGCGATAACCCGATCCGGATGTTTCCGCGGACGCCACGATGTAAAAAGGTTCGGCTGACGGTGTCATACACGTCTACTTTTTTTGCGCCGGCCTGCATTTGCACGGTTTGGGCCGTGGCATAGGGGTTAAAAAACAGGTATGTGGGGTATGCTTCCTCGCGTTGAAACATATCGGTTGCACGGCAGTCGATTTGCAAAATTTCCGGCACGTCGGTTTTTTGGATGGTGCCGCCAAAAAAGCCGACGTGCCCGCTGCCGTACACCGAAAACATGGTTTGTTGCGGCATTCCTTCGTGCCAAAGTGGTCCGTCGCCCTGCGCGAACGGCGTGATGCCTTTAAATTGCGGGTAAATCGATTCCTTGATAACACCTTCATAAGCGATTACATTTTTGGTAACCGCCTTGTGTTGCGGGATGGCCTGCAGGGAGTCGGGCATATCGTAAGGGTAACAAAAGCGGGCGGCGTTGGAGGCATTGAGCGCCCATTTGCCCACTGCGCGGGCGTAGCGCTGGTCGTAACGCACCATGGAAGACAGCGGCATCATCAGGTCGAAGGTATTCATCAGGAAGCCGTAGCCGCCGTTGTGAACGGTGCTGCCCGCCAAACCGCTGACGTCGTAGCCGCCCCAGTTGTCGGCCAGCACGCCCCAGCCTTCGCGCCCGACCGCTGTGCCGTCGAAAGTCCAGTCGAGAAAACGCCGGATGTCGTAATTCGTCCCGGCTTCTTCGTTCATACGGGCGCCGACGTAGGCGGCGACAGGCATCATGGCTTCGTAAAAACGGTTTTCCTTTTGGTTGTACAAAACGTTCATGGCGTTTTTTGCGGCGCGGAGGTATTTTTCATCGCCAAATTTGACCCAGGCGGAATACAACACGAACGCATAACCACCTGCCACGTCTTCCTGCGCCGGGATGTGGTTTTTTCCGGGTTTCATGTTTTTAAAGTCAAAAAAGGAATAACTGTAACTGCTCCCCATCGTTGAATCCGAGCGGTAAAACTGCTCGGCAATCGCGCGCAAAATGTCGTCGAAACCCGCTTCTTTCGGGTAATAGTTGGCGACGCAGTAAAACAATACGTTGTTGTGTATCTCGTACCAAAAATCGTTGCCATAACCGCCGCCGATGTGTGCGCCTTTGTTGGTAAAATTCATAACCACGTTCCAGCCGTTGTCGCGGTTGAAGTAGTTGCGCAACATGCGGACGTAGTTCCTGCCGTCCTGTTTACTTTTATCGACCCCCACCAGCGTCGCGCCGAGCACCGCGCCGAGTGCGCCGAGCGCCTCGTGGTTTTCGCCGTTATTTACCGCCGCGCCCATACGAACGTCGCCCAGCGCCGTATAAATCCCGAACGTCGGTTCCGGAAAATTGCGGCCGGTTTTGTCGAGCCAGATCAGCGGCAGAAATTCGCCTTTTTGTTCAAAATCAAACACATAGCGGTCAAAATCGAGCGCGGTTTGTTTCCAGTCCCTGTACGCGTAAGGCTTGGGATGGTTGGGCATTTTTTCCACACGCGGGATGGGGCGCTGCACGACGGGCGACGCTGCGGGTGTAAAATGGGGCTGGCGGGCGCAGGCCGCGAACAGCAAAGCGCAGAAGAGGTACTTTAGTAGGTGCATTAATGATTTTTTTTATTTTTACCACATAGGCACATAGGGTTTTTCACATAGGGCACATAGGGGCCTATGTGAAAAACCCTATGTGCCTATGTGGTAAAAATTCACTTCTCCAAATCCCGCACAATCCCCTTCATCGCAAACCAGCCCATAAAATGGACCACAGCAATCACCAGCAGCGCGTAGCGCAACGCGGCATACTCGCTCACGTAACGCGCCAGCACGATAAACAACCCGCAGCCGAACAAACGGCCGAGGTACAAGCCCAGTTCGTGGTTGAAGATATAGGCAAATTCATTGCGTTTTTCTTTTTCAGCCACCACATCGATCACTCTCAATTGAATGGGGAAATACGCAATGTCGAGCAGCGGCCGGGCAAACAGCAGGCATAAAACAAAAAGAACGGCGCCTAATGACGAATACAATCCGGCATTGAACAAGGCCCCCAGCACGAACACCGAACAACCGATGCCATAGATGAGCAGACGGTGTTTCGGCGCCGCGACCCTGCCCAGCACATACAGCAAAATCGCCGACAGAAAAGCCGCGACTCCCTGAATCAAACCCAGGGCGCCTTCTTTTCCTACCAGGCTCATTATCAACATAGTAGGTGCCGTTACGATGTACCCCTGCGCCACACCTTTAAGCGCGGCGAGGCCGAGCATTTTGTTCCAGAGCCGGTCGAATTTCAGGAATAAAAAGGGCGCTTTTTTCGGGTTTTGAAACTGGCCGCGATGCACCAGCACGGAAGCAAAAACCGACAAGGCGAATACAAAAACGGTCAGGCAATAATATGCCACGTTGACATTGCCGCCAAACCAGCCGTTTTTTTCAGTAGTGGCGATAAAGACCCCGGCAGCCAGGGGCACCGCAATGCCGGTGATCGTATAAAAAAATGTTTCTATGCCGTAGTAATAATTGCGGTTGCCGTCGTGTGTGGTATTAAGCGCCAGAAAATCTCGGTTGGCCCAGAAAAAACCGTAAGACAAACCCATGATCAATCCGGCGAAAAACACCCCGATTGTGTCCAAACTGTCGAGCGACATCATGGCGAACATAGACACCCCGCTCAGCAACATACCCAGGGAATACAGCCGCGCAATCGGCAGGTGGTTCAGCAAAAAACCATTGACCATGAAGGTCAGCGGAATGCCGGTGTAAACAGCCAGTTGGAAGATCACCACCAGGCTGATATCCGATGAGTTACGCATGATATAGGCTCCGACGAACAATTCGACGATCGGCATCACCAACGCATAAATAAGATTGGTAATCAACAACATGCGCATCCCCAGCGGGTGCGAATTAAAAAACCCGAATTCAACCCTGAGTTTTTGCAGCATGATTTACACCTTGTTTAAAATGTCAGATAAAATGTGCGCAATTGAAAAAGTGGCGCCACAGATGACTTCGTCCGACGCGCCGTAATACATCGTAATTTCGTCGCCGTCCACGAGGTGCCCGTTTGTAAAAACCACGTTTCCGAAAAAACCCCTGAGTTCGTACTGCTCCGTAGGTTCCATCAGCGGATCGCGCGAACGCGCCAGCACTTTGGCCGGGTTATCGAGATCGAGCAGTATGGCGCCGAGGCAGTAGCGGTTATTGCTGTCGGCTCCGTGATAGATTTCGAGCCAGCCCGCTTCGGTTTTTATCGGCGCGGCGCCTGCGCCAACCCGGGCGGAATCCCACCAGCCCTCGCGGGTACGCAGAATGCACCGGTGTTCTCCCCAGTGCAGCAGATCGGGAGAAGAAGCGATCCAGATAAAATTGCCGCCGAGCGCAATGCCCGAGGGGCGGTGGAAGCAAAAATGTTTGCCGCCGATTTTTTCTTCAAAAAGTGCACAATCCTTGTTGTGCGGCGGAATGATCATACCGGTGCGCGAAAAAGTCCGCCAATCGCGGGTACGCATCAGGCCGACGCCGACGCCGTTTTCAGAAACCTGGGTGTACGTGAGGTGATAGACGCCGTCGATCAGGCTCACCCGGCAATCTTCGATGCCAAAGGTCTCCAGGGCGCCGTGCCCCAAAATTTTGGTGGGAAAATCTTCCGGTTCATAAAAATGCAATCCGTCATCGCTGCAAACCAGGCGCAGGTGCGAAATCGTAGAAAGGTACGTTTTGTTTTTGTAGCCCACCATGCGGGCATCCGCCAGGTTGATATCGGGGTCGTTTTTTTCAAATTCCAGGATTTCCATACTTCCGTCTTCCCGAAGCACCGGAAAAGATATCATACCCTCTTTTTGGCCCGGCCGTTCAGCAACACGCAACAACAACCACGTTTTCCCCTCAAATTGAAATACCCCGGGGTTCAACACACACTCGACCACCAATCCCGGCTGACTGGGTTTTATGTCTTTTGTCGTAAGAATAGGATTATTTGAAAATCGCTTAACCATGGAACACGTTTTTTAATGATGAGTGATGAATGATGAGTGATGAATACAAATCATCATTCATCATTCATCATTCATCATTCATCATTCATCATTCATCATTCATTTACTGTTTGTTGAACTTTAACGCGCCCAGGTTTTTCCCCCCCAACACGAAGTTGATCATGTATTCCCCGGCGGGTAATTGTGCACCTGTGAAAACTGCCCTGCCGGTATCTCGTTTTTGGCAAAACGCGCGTCGTCCACCTGCCTGCCGGCGGTATCGAACACCCGAACCAACAGCGGCTGATTGCCGGTAAAAGCGTGTTTGACGGTCAATACATCGGTAGCGGGATTGGGCGAAACGCCCAGGACGAGGTTTTTCAAATCATTGCCTGCCAGGTCACCCGTAGCGGTGGTACCGGTTGTGTAGAGATGCGCTATTTCTGCGTCGGTCAGCGCCTTGTTGTAAATTTTCACATTATCGAGCGCGCCGATAAAATACTGGCCGCCTTCAATGGGGTTATTGCCGAAACAAAGCGGACGGGCGGTACTGTTCAGTTTGCCCAGTGTGGGTTTTATTTTTGTTTGCTGGCCATTGACATATACGATGTCGCTCGTGCCGTCGTGTACCATCGTGACGTACCACCAGAAGGATTTCACCATTTCGTTGCCGTCGCCGCTGTCCATGTCGGAAATAAAGTTGGTGAACTGCGCATTGTTGCTGTTGGTCGTCCACACGATTTTGAGGTGTTGCGGCAGCGATATTTTCCAGCGTTGATCCCAGTGACCAAAGTCCATGACGTAGGCTTCAGCATCCTGAATATTGGTGCTGTCTACCCGGATCCAGAATGCGACGGTAGTGTAATCAGAGATCAGTTGTACGGCATTCGGTACCAGGACGGAGTCCAGCGTTCCGTCAAATTTGATGTTCTGACCGCCGCCGTTGGGGTGGTTCGCCGCTTCAAAAATGGGGTTTCCGCCGATAACGCCGTGGTTGGCATAAGGTGTGGCGTCATTGGCATTGCCGTCGAAAGGATAATGCGCAACCATACCCGGCTCGCCCGTATCGATGGGCTGAGTGGTGCTGAGCGTGATTTCGGCGATCCCGGAGTTGTTTCCGGAAAGGTCGAAAGCGTACACTTCAAACGTGTACAAGGTCTGAGGATCCAAACCGCCGATGAAGACCGAAAGCGTCGAAGCCGAAACGGTATCGAACACCACGCCGTCAACCAGGATTACGTAGCCCGACACCTGCGTATCGTCGGTGGAAGCATCCCAGGTAACCAAAACCGAGTTGGAGGCTGCCGTGCCCGCGAGGTTCCCGGGAACACTCGGCGGCGTCACATCCGGCGTTTGATCCTGGCCGGAAGTCACCGTGAGTGTCGTGACCAGGGATTCGTTGCCTGCAGCATCCACCGCCGAAACGCCGAAAACAAAATCGGTGAGCGGCGTAAGACCCGAAACGTTCAGATTCTGATCGGGGGTCGTTGCAATCAGCGCGCCGTCCTGATAAACGTTGTACGCAGCAACACCTGTGTTATCCGTTGCCGGAAACCACGACAATTGCACATCGGTAAAAGTCACCTCCGCTTTCAGGTTGAGCGGCGCGTCGGGAGCAATGATGTCGGGATTGACGGGCGCCTGGTTCTGAGCAGCGTACAAAGCGGCAATTTCAACGTCGCTGAGCGCGACATTGTAAACCTGCACTTCGTCCAGCGAGCCGTTAAAAAAGTAGTTGTTGTCGATCGGGTCGTAACCGATACCGAGCGGTTTGGTCGTCGGGTCGAGTGCGCCGGCTGCATTTTTTTCGTTGACTTTTGCGCCGTTGAAATAAATGATGTCCTTGGCGCCGTCGTGCACCATTGCGACGTGCGTCCAGACGCCGAGTGTCAGCGGCGTCCCGGAATCGAGATCGCTGCAGCAGGCGCCGCCCGCGTGGGTGGTAAAAACCGGTTTGCCATGCGCGGGCATGGAAATTTTCCAGCGCTCCTGCCAGCCGCCGTTCGACAAAACATACACTTCTCCGCTTGCCGGGAAGGATGCGGGATTGATCCAGAAGCTGATGGTGGTAAACGGGGAATTCAACTGCGGTGAATTGGCAGCAGCCAGCGACTGGCTCGTCCCGTTGAAGGAATAGGCCTGGTTGGATTTGCCAAAACGGTCGCCGGAAAGTTGCGCGCCCTGCACGGCGGCGTGGTTGCTGTAAGCCGTGGCGTCGTCTCCGTTTCCACTGGATTTGTAATCGGCGACGAGGCTGCCGGGTATCACAGGAGTCTGATTTTGAGCCGCATACAAAGCAGCCACTTCCAGATCCGACAAGGCGCGGTTGTAAATCTGCACCTCGTCGAGGTTGCCGTCGAAAAATCCGCTGTTGTCAATCGGGTCGTAACCGATGCCGAGCGGGTGTTTGGTTTTGTCGAGCGCACCCGTCACGTTTTTTTCGTTCACTTTCGCGCCGTTAAAATAGATGAGGTCTTTCGTGCCGTCGTGCACCATCACCACGTGCGTCCAGGCGCCGAGGGTCAGCGGAGTACCGGAGTCCATGTCGCTGCAACAGGCGCCGCCGGCATGGGTGGTGAACACCGGTTTGCCGTGGTTGGGCATGGAGATTTTCCAGCGCTCCTGCCAGCCGCCGTTCGACAGCAGAAACACCTCGCCGCTGCCGGGGAAAGCATTCGGTTTTACCCAAAAACTGATGGTGGTGTAATCGGATTGCAAAGCCGCCGAATTGGCAGCCGTGGCGTAACCCGACAAGGCATTGGATCCCCAGCCGTTGCGGTTGGCTACCGCCGTTGCCGTTGCGCCGAGCGCCGCATGGTTGCCGAACTGGGTGGCATCCGTGCCGTTGCCGTTCAGGCTGTATGACGCCACGAGGTCGGCGGGTGTGCCGGGAAAAGTGGATTGGTTGGTGTATAAAGCGCCGATTTCCGCGTCGGAAAGGGCATAATTGTAAATCTGTACCTCATCCAAAGCGCCGTCGAACCAGTTGCCGCCGTCGATCGGGTTGTAGCCGATGCCGAGGGGTTTACCGGTCGGATTGAGGGCGCCGGCTACGTTTTTTTCCGCTTTTAATACGCCGTCCATGAAGATTTTATCCTTCGCGCCGTCGTGTACCATCACCACGTGTTTCCACACACCCACGGGCAGTTCGTTGCCGTCGCCGGAATCCATGTCCGAAATACCGTTGGAGTGGTTGGTCGTCCAGACGGGTTTGCCGTGCGGGGGCAGGGAGATTTTAAAACGCTCCTGCCAGCCACCGTACGAAAGGAGGAACGATTCGCCGTTGCCGGGCAGGGAATTCACTTTCACCCAAAAACTGACTGTTGTTGCCGTCGAATTGAGTTGTGCCGCATTCGGAGCGTTCACTTCGGTGGAAGTGCCGTTGCACAACAGGGCGCTGTTGCCATATCCGAAACGATCGGTTGTGATGGCGCCTGTCAGTACGTCGGCGTGGTTGCCGAAAGTCGTGCCGTCGGAGCCGTTGCCATGGAAGGAATAAGACGCGACCTGGCCTTGCGCTACGTTGGGCCCAGTGTTTTGCAGGGCATACAAGGCGGCAATTTGTACGTCGTTCAGGGCCACGTCGAACAGCGCCACTTCATCAAGAGCGCCGTTGAAATAATTCGCGTTGTCGATGGGGTCGTAACCGATACCGAGCGGTTTGGTGGTCGCGTCGAGTGCACCCGCCGCGTTTTTCTCGTTGACTTTTGCGCCGTTAAAATAAATGATGTCTTTTGCGCCGTCGTGCACCATCACCACGTGCGTCCAGGCGCCCGCTGTCAGCGGGGTGCCCGAGTCCATATCGCTGCAACACGCGCCGCCGGCATGGGTGGTAAAAACAGGCTTCCCGTGTCCGGGCAGCGAGATTTTCCAGCGCTCCTGCCAACCGCCGAAAGAGAGCAGGTAAACTTCCCCCTGCGCCGGAAAGGCCGTGGGTTTCACCCAAAAACTGATGGTTGCAACGGCGGAATTCAGTTGCGCGGCGTTGCCCGCGCGAACGCCACTTTGCGAGCCATCGAACAAAAACGCGCTGTTCGACCAGCCAAACCGGTCCTGCGTGAGTGTTGCGGCGTTCACCGAGGCGTTGTTTGCAAAAGACGACTGGTCTTTCGCATTACCCGAAAAGGTATAATACGCAACAGGTGTTTGCGCATTCAAACCCGCCGCCGTCAAAAGCCAACAGGTAAGCATAGAAAGCGGATATAAATACCGTTTCATATTTTGATTGGTTTAAATTGTTTAAAAAACTGCGCTGAATGGCATTGGGGAGGGTTGGTAAAATTAGCCTTATACATCTGGCCCGAATGGTACTATCAGGTAAAATGGTGGTACTATTATGAAGCAGCGCTACGGCCCGGGCCCGTGTCTTGTATCAAAACAATAACAATGAAGACCCGCCTCATTGGTAGCCTCATCCTCTTTTTACCTGCTCTTTTTTTGTTTGGTCAAACCCCTGAACAAGGGTTTTCCTGCGGTCATCCTGCCCTTCCTGCCACACATCAGGCACTTCAGGAAAAATTTGACTCCGCCCAGGCCGGGCAATATCACGCAAAAGGCGGCGGCGGCGGTGTGTGTGTATTGCGCGTGGTCGTCCATATCGTGCATCAAAACGGGGCGGAAAACGTGCCGGACGACCGGGTATATGCCGCAATCGAACATTTGAACCAGGCTTTTGCCCACACAGATTATTACGCCGGCCAGGGACCCGGGGTTTCGGTGCCGGTACAGTTTTGCCTGGCCCGGCGCGAACCCGACGGCTCGGCCACGCCGGGTATTTACCGGGTGGAGTCGCCACTCACCAATATGGTCATGGAAACGCAGGATCTGGAACTAAAAAACCTGTCGCGCCGCCCGCCCGGCCAATACATCAACATTTGGGTGGTACAGGCGGTAAACAGTAATTCCCAGGGGCCGAATGTTGCCGGGTATGCCTACCTGGCGGCGATGCACGGCACGGCGCAAGACGGCATTGTATGCGAAGCCGGTTATTTTGGCGTCAGCCCGGTTCAGGAAGCCGTTCTGATCCATGAGATAGGGCACTATCTCAATCTTTATCATACATTTGAACGCGGCTGCCAAAACGACAATTGCCTGCTCGATGGCGACCGGGTATGCGACACGCCGCCCGACCAGGGCAAGGGCACTGTATGCGCGGTCAATACCTGCCAGACCGATACGGACGATACCGGCCCCAACAATCCTTTTTCTTCCGACCAACCGGATGCGACCAGTAATTTCATGGATTATTCGCCTTTTTCGTGTTACCGGTCGTTTTCGGAAGGGCAATCCACACGCATGTTATCGGCCCTGGAAGGGCTGCGGGAAAGCCTGCTGCACTCGGATGCCTGCGCCGAACCCTGTTACACCCCCTTGCAGGCTGCATTTTTGCCGCAACCGCAGCAACCGGTCAGCGGCGACACCATCCGGTTTGAAAACAAGAGTATCGGCAGCACCTCCTGGCAATGGGCATTGGGCGGCACGGTGTTCTCCACGGCGTTTGAACCGGATTGGGCGCCTGACACCTCGGGGTTTTATGAATTTATATTAACCGTTAAAAACGACGATCCGAATTGTTACGACACGGCGCGTTGGCACGTATATATTCCTTGCAGGACCACCGCAATTTTTGAAGCCGATCAAACCATTATAGACCTGAATGACACGCTGCACTGCACCAACCTTACAACCGGCGCAGACGGGTTTGCCTGGGCGGTGAACGGAACGCCTGCCGGCACGTCCATGCATCTGAATTACCAGTTTCCAGCCACGGGTTTGTATGTTGTGACACTCACGGCCTCTTCCGGATCGTGCAGCACCGAATTTTCGCGTGTCGTGCGGGTGCAGCGGCTTCATTGCTCCGACCTGGCAGGCGCCCGCAGTTACGGTCTGGGCATACACCCCAATGACTTTCTCCACATCGAAGCCATTACGCTGGAGGGCAACCTATATTTCAATCATTACGACTATCCGGATGGTGCACTGCTGAAAACCGACTCCTTTGGAAACATCATCTGGAAAAAGAAAATTGACCTGCCCACAAATGGAATGAGCAGTGTTCCTGCCAGCGACGGCGGTTTTTTTCTGGCTTTACCGGATGAAACCGGTCCGCAAGTCAGGCGTTTTGCCAAAGTGGATGCCGACGGCAACATAGTTTGGGCGAAAAAAGCGTCTGTTCCGGGTTCGGCTTCGAGTTTTTGGCTCTCCGGACTCGGCGATGCAGCAGTGTATGTGGCTTTTGCTTCCACCAATACGTATATCGAACGATGCTATTTGTTAAAAATAAACAACGCCGGCGATGTACTCGTCAATAAAGTCATTGACTTTGCCGAACTCGGTCGCTTTTATATGGCTGTTCCGGCTCAAAACGGCGGGTTCTGGTTATTGGGTTTTACCCATTCGTTTCAAAACAGCAAAAGTATGGTAGCGCTTTTGTTCGATTCAACGGGTAATATTGTTTTAAACCGCCTCCACCGGCTGACAGACGGGCGCGGTTTCCAAAATGGGAGTGCCGTTCCGACGAACGACGGCGGATATGCCGTTTGCTGCTCCGTTTATGATAACCCCAGCCAGGGCACTCCCAACCACGACGCTTTCGTGTGGCGCGCGGATGCCACCGGAACAATTTTGTGGGCAAAGCGGATTTGGATGCCTACGAACGATAATATTGAATCCAGTTCCAACCTGTTCCAGTCATCTGATGGCGATTTCCATTGCCGGTATATCCAATACCAGGGTATCAACGCGCATCTGGCGCTGGGGCCGGACGGCAATGTCAAACTTTTTGACCGTCTGGTAGTGGATGGCGACAGTATGTTCATGCCCGAACAGTTTTTTCAGGTGGGCAACCGAAGGTGGATGAGCGCCCGGGAATGGAATGTTTTTAACCGTGTTTACCTGTTTGAATTGGATGCGCAGGGCAAACCGGCTCGCTGCGGCGAAACCATTCCTCTGCCACATGAAGCCATGCAGCCGGATCTGATCCCCGACACCTTAACGTATACCATTTTGCCCCAAACCATCGGTATTTCGCCGGCCACGCTGATCGAAATCCCCCACACCGAGACGCTGGTACCGCAAGAACACTGCGTGACCGGGGTCGATTGCCCGGAAATTTGTTTTAATAATCTGGACGACGACGACGACGGGTTGAGCGATTGCGCCGATCCGGATTGTGTTTGCCTGCCCGACGCCGGCGTCGAACCGGTGCAGGTAATGTGTCTGCCCGACAGCCTCGAACTCCACGTCCGGGTCTGCAACCGGAGCGCCTACCCCCTGCCCGCCGGGATTCCGGTTGCCGTGTATGCCGGCGACCCGCGGCTGCTGGCTGCCACACCCCTGGGCGACCTGACTTTTACGCCTGAACTGCTTGGCCAAGACACCTGCGTGGACCTTTATATCCGGATACCCACCATCGCGAACCAGGCGATTTTTGTAGCGATCAACGACGACCGGAGCCAGCCAACGCCATACGCCGTTCCGCCGGCAACCGTACAGGAATCGGATTATGATAATAATTTCACCTCATTCGCCTGGTCGTACCAAGCTCCGACGCTCGATCTGGGCCCTGACCGGCAGATTTGCGAGAGCAGCGTGCAAATTCTTACAGCCGGTGCTGGTTTCACCACTTACCGCTGGCAGGACAACTCCCCGGATTCCATCTTTACCGCTTTCCAACCGGGCGTGTACTGGGTGGATGTCTGGGATGCCTGCGGTAGTTATCAAAGCGATACGATCCGGATTTCGATTCAAACGTCAAATAGTTTCGACCTCGGGCCGGACCGGGTGATTTGTCCGGGCGACACGGTGCTTTTTAACCTGCCTGCGGGCCTGACTGCTTTGTGGGAACCAACTGCCGGTCTGGATTGCCCGGCCTGCACATCAGTGACGGCGTTGCCGGCACAGTCAGTCACGTACCGGGTTACGGCAGCCCTTGGCGATTGCCTGATCTCGGATTCGGTGCGCATCGAGGTATCGGGGCAGGCGCCGCTGGCCGATTTTACGTTTGTCGTTCAGCCGGACAGCAGCGTGCAGTTCACCGACGCGTCGCAGTTTGCGCAGCAATGGCTCTGGGATTTCGGCGACGGCACTTTTTCCAGCGAAACGAGCCCCCTTCATTTGTATAAACAGGAGGGCGCATACTCCGTCATCTTGCGCATCTGGAATACGTGCGACACCGCTGAAACCACCCAAACAGTGAACTGGTTTTTTCCACCCCTGGCCGGATTTTCCGTGCCCGATACGGTGCGGGCCTGCGAGGCGGTCGTACTCGTTTTTGAAAATGAATCCTCTGCCAACACCCAGAGCTATTCCTGGGCATTTCCGGGCGGCACACCCGATCATTCGGTCGAAGAAAACCCCGCCGTTACCTATACCCAAACGGGCGATTACAGCGCAATACTGGTAGCGGGCAACAACCTGGGAACGGATAGCCTGGCAAAAACTTTCCGGGTGGAGATCGACTCGTTTCCGGTGGCGAATTTTACGTTTGACATTCAGGCGGGCGGCACGGTACAGTTTTACAACAGCTCGCAGTTTGTGCAGCAGATACTTTGGGATTTCGGCGACGGCACTTCTTCCAGCGAAACAAACCCGGCGCACACCTACACACAAGCAGGGGAATACGTCGCCAGCCTCACCGTTGCCAATTTCTGCGGCGCGGCGGTGATGCAGCAAACGATTAAAACGGTATCAACCGGCACAACTTCTCCCGCTCCGGGCTCAAATGACCGCGTGTATATTTACCCCAATCCGGCAGATCATGAACTCTGGATTGATGTCGTGCAAGTACACGACGTTTTATTGTACATCCAGGTGCTGAATACGAAGGGGCAGTGGTTAACGACGATCCCGGCCGGGCCAGGTACCTTGCACAAAATTTCGGTAGCCGATTTCCCGGCGGGTATCCTGTTTGTCCGAACACAGTTTGACCACAGCGTTTATGTCCACAAGGTGATGCGACGCTGATGGCACGGCAAATACCCTTTTTAATCAAATTTTCACAAACCGCGCTGCCAGCCGGGATTGTTCCGAAAGAACAAAAACCGTATAAATGCCTGGTTTGCAGTTTTTTAAATCCAGATTCAGGCGATCGCTACTGGTTGTTACCTGCTCCAAAACCAGTCGCCCGGCCAGGTCGCGCACCTGCACCAGGTTAGTGACGGGGTGACTTTGAGTCGCCCCGACGCTACCTGCCGCAAGCCGAATCGTCAGCACGTCATGCACCGGATTGGGCGACAAAACGAGCGTGGAATTATGGGAAAAACCCGGCTCTTCCGCCGAAGTCGCGCCCTGCTGAAACAGTGTATTCACGGCATCGGGGGTGAGCGCGTAGTTGAATATTTTTACCGCGTCCATCACGCCTTTGAAGTTATAAGCCGCATCGCCCGGAATCATTTGCCCCATCAGAAAGGGCAGCGTGGTCGTGCGAATTTTTCCCGATAAAACCTTGTATGTGTGCAACTTGCCATTCAGGTACAAGGTGAGCAGGGAGCCGTCGTAGCTGACGGCGACGTGGTAAAAAACATCGGTTTGCAACGGCACGGCGGCATCGAGATCGCTGATACCGTTGAGTGTATTCACCGTCCAGCGCAGGTATTTTTCCGGGGTAACGGAAAGTTTCCAGCGGTTTTGCCAACTGCCGTGCGACAGCAAAAAAGTTTCTTTTTCGGGCAATGCATTGGCTTTCAACCAGCAACTGACGGTGATGCCGTCCTGAAAATTGAGCAACACATCGTTCGGCACCTCGATGTGCTGCACGCCGCCGTTGAAGTAATAGGCACTTTGTGGCACAGCGTTCTGGTCGGCGGTCAGGATCGCGCCGTTGGCCTGCCCATGCAGGGCGTTGCCGCTCACGTCGTTGGTATTCCCGGTAAAAGGATAATGCGCGACGAGATTGCCGGAAACGGCGTCGAAGTTTTTAACCAGCACCGTCTCCGTCGCTTGTCCGGACAAACCCTCGTCGTCGGTGACCGTTGCCGTTATTTGAAAAATACCTTCCGAAGCGGGAGCCGTCCATTCCACCAGGCTGCCGTTTCCGGTAAAAACACCTCCGTTGCCCGACCACGTATACGTCAGCGGGTCGTTATTGGCGTCGGCGGCAAGGCAGGTGAACTGAAGGCTTGCGCTCGGTGAAACATAATCCGCATTTTTTTGAATATCAGCGATTTGTGGCGCGTCGTTGATTTCCGGCACAACCGAAAGCAGCAGCACGGCCGTGTCTTTGTTGCCCTGCGGATCGGAGGCAATGAGCCTGACCTCCACCGGGCCGGAAGTGACCGGGGCGTGAAAAACCACCGTAGCGCCGGCGCCGGAAAATGAACCGCCGCCGGTATTCCATTCATACGTGATCTGCCCGGAATCGGCATCAAAAACGCTGGCAAAAACGAAGGTGGAGTCGCCGGATTCCAGCGGATTTTTCGCCGCCGCGAGGGCTTGAATTCTTGGAACAACCGTGAAAGCCTGGGTCGTCTGCCGGTAATCAATCACCACGCCGTCCACCAGCATCCTGTTTTGATCGTAGGTAATGACGCCGCCCGCAGGGCAAAGTGTCACCAGAATCGCCTGGTTGGCCGGTATGTTCAGGTTGACCGTTCCGGAAATATTTTGCAGTATAAAGGTCTCCGAAAGGGCTTCGTACACATCCGCAGCTGTGTTTCCGGCGTCGAACTGAACGACTTGGGCGGTCGGGTACGGGTTGTAAAAAAGGAAGGTCGGGTAAGCGGCGGCGTTATAAAAATCGGTTTTTAACAAATTGATTTTCAATATCTTATCCACATTGGTTTTTTCAATAAGCGAACCGAGGTAACCAACCGACGAGGTGCCGTACAAGGCCAGGTTGGTGGCCGCCCAGCCGCCCGACACGGCATCTCCGGTGGAATAAGGCGACAGGTTCTGGTATTTTTGCCGCATGGCCTCGTAACCGACCACCTGTTGCGGATCGTTTGCCGCCGACCAGGCCGATGCGTCCTGTAAGCCGGAGGGCAAAAAACCGGGGTAAAACAAACGCATGGCATTCGACAAATTGAGCGTCCATTTGCCGATGGCGCGGGCAAAACGTTTGTCGTAACGAACCATCGGCGCCAATGCCGCCGCCTGCTGAACGCCGTTGAGTTGAAAGGCGTAATCATTGCCGGAGTCGTTGGCTTCACCCACCAGACCCGACACGTCGAAGCCGCCCCAGGCGCCGACAATCGTGCCCCAGCCGCGCAATTCACCCCGGTCGAACGACCAGTTGACCATTTTTTCAATATCGTAGTTTGTACCGAGTTCGGCGTTCATTTTCGCCGCCGTATACGTACCGTAAGGCAGTTGTAATTCGTAAGAAGGGTTTGATTGCCAATTATTTAGAAATTCGATGGACCATTCCGCACCTTTCAGGTATTCCGGGTTCCCGGTTTCTTTCCAGGCGTGGTACAACACCCACGCGAAGGCGCCCGCCGCTTCCGGTTCTTTCACGCCGTTGTCGTTGGGTTGCATGGTTTTGAATTTCCAGGCGCGATAATTCATGTAAGCGGGCGCCCAGGGCGTTTCGTTGCCGCCCATGGCCCGCACGGCTTCCAGAAAGCGGTCAGCAATGGTTGTGAATTGCCAGTCCGCTTCGGCGCCGAGGTCCGGGTACAGATCGTACAATTGATAGAAAAAAATATTGGGCATCAGGTCGTACCACCAATCGCCGCCACTGCTGGCCCCGGCGTTGTTGAGGTAGATGTTTTCGCCGTTGGCTTTATTAAAAAAGTCCTGGCTCATCAGCAGCCAGTTTTTGCCGAATTGGTTGCTTTTGTCGGCCCCGGCGAGGGAAGCGCCGACCAGCGAAGGCAATACGGTAATCGCTTCGTTGCCAAAAAGGTGAGTTGGTGCCGACGTAGGTATGCAGGCGAAAAACCTGGTTTTGCGGGTAATTCAGCCCGGAAGGATTCAGGAAAACCAGGGGCAAATGCTGCCCCGTTTTTTGCAGGTCATATACAAACGAATCGTATTGCAGTGCTACCTGGCGCCAGTTGCGCACGTTGTACGGCGCGGGCTGGTTGGGCATGAGGTCCACGCGGGGAATGGCGATTTGGCCCGCCTGACCCAGCAGCAAACCGGACCACAAAGGGCCGCAAAAAAACAACAGGGCGAGACCACGTTTTCAAAAACAGAAGGTTTGGAAAATGAACGCCTGGCACATATACGACGGTAAAGCATGCGCGAAGGGGCAGCGTTTTTTACCGGCAAGGTAAAAAGGCGACAGGTTAAAATATGTTTCAACCAATTAAAAATCAATAATTTAAATTCTGAATCAAAGCAGGGTTCAGGTCCATTTCCGTTTGGGGCAAAGGAAACACCTCGTGTTTGCCCGCTTCAAATCCGGGCAAGGTTTGAGCGGCAATGCCCCAACGAACGAGGTCGAAAAAGCGGTGCAATTCGAAGCCCAGTTCCACCCTTCTTTCATGGCGGACCGCGTCGCGCATGACTTGCTGGTCGCTTGTGGTTATGGCTGGAAGAGCGGTTAAAGGGTCGCCTGCCTGGGCGCGGGCGCGGGCGCGCACCTGTTCGAGCGGGGCCTGCGCCTCCTGTACCCGGCCGAGTTCGGCAAGCGCTTCGGCTTCCCACAACAATATTTCGGCGTAGCGAATAGCCGTGTAATTGATGTCGCCATCGGCTTTTTGTGTCACTTCATCCTTGGGCTGCAGGTATTTTCGCACGCTGTATTTGGTGGCGGAAAAAGAGTTTTTGTACACCACGCCGAAATAATCATCGTTGTTCATGGCCACCGTGAATTTGCGGCGCGGATCGTCCGCTTCGAAGGCCAATACGTATTCTTCCGTCACTTCGGCAAAGCCGTAACCTTCATATTTTTTGGAAGCCCACCACTGATTGAGGAAATTGCCGACGCCGAGTTCGAGGTTGGTATGCTGGATTTCCCAGACGGATTCGGCGTTGTTTTGGGTGTTTTTCCGGAAATTATCTTCGTAGTCGGGCATAAGCGCATACCAGCCCAAAGCCTTCACTTTTGCCGTGTATTCGAGGGTTTTTTCCCAGTTTTTTTCATACAAAAAGGCTTTTGCAGCGAGGGCATACGCGGCGCCCCGGGTGGCGCGCCCGGTTTCGCCGGCCGGTTGCTGGCCGGGCAAATACCCGGCCGCGCGTTCACAATCCGCCTCGATTTGGGCAAAAATGAGCGTTTTCGGCGCGCGGGGCACCTTCAATTGATCGGGGGGCGCCACTGTCGTAAACAAGGGTACGTCGCCAAAAACCTGCACCAGCAAAAAATAGTACCAGGAGCGCAGAAACAGCGCTTCTCCGATGATCTGATTCCGGCGGTTTTCGGCCATATCGATGTCCTGCACGTGGTCGAGCACGAGGTTGCACTGGGTAATGCCCGCGTACTGCAACTTCCAGAAGGTGTTGAACTCTTCCGTGCGGGGCGTGTAGGTGAAGGCATCCATTTCCGCGATGCCCGGCCGTGAGCCGTCGCCGCCGGTGATGGCCTCGTCGGAGCTTACTTCGGCAAAAGCCCAGTAAAAGTTGCCGTTTTCGCTGCTGAACAACAGCGGTTGATAGGCGGCATTCAGCGCCTGCACGGCGTCTTCCTCCGTTTGGAAAAACGAACCGGAATCGAGTATGGCGATCGGCTCCTTGTCGAGAATTCCCTGACAGGAAGCGAAAATGATCAGGAAGGTAAAAATGATAGACCTCATATTTTTTAGTGTAGCGGTTGCGGATGAAGTCTTTTGACAGGTTTGTTTTTGGACAGGATTTACAGGATCAACAGGATTAAGATGCCTCTTTTTAAGATACATCCATCCTGTAAATCCTGTCTAAAAAAACTTGCATGTCATTCTCCTCTTCAACCCTCGTGATTCAGTCGTTGCGTATTTCAAAACTCCAGTTTCAACCCTGCAATGAACGTCCTCGGCGCCGGCACCGTGCCCCAGTCGATGCCCACCGCGAGATCGGAAGAAAGCCCGAGGCCGCGTGTATCGTTGGCATTTGCCTGAATTTCGGGGTCCAAACCGGGATATTTGGTGAAGGTGAGTGCATTCTGCGCCGTCACATAAAGCCGCAGGCCGCTGATGCCGTCCCATTTCAGCAGTTCTTTAAAATTGTAACCCAGCGTGATATTGCGGATACGCAGGTAAGAGCCGTCTTCCAGGAAACGGGTGGAAGGGCGGCGGTTGCCGTTTCGGTCGTCCACGCTCACTTTCGGGATGTTGGTATTGGTATTGGTGGGCGTCCAGCGGTTGAGGATATCCGGTAGGAATTGAAGCCGCGCAGTTGGGTTTCGTAGGCGAAGTTGCCGTACAGGAAATACACGTCGTTGCCCTGCACCCCTTGCACAAGCACGGAAAAATCGAAATTTTTCCAGTTGAAACCGAGGTTGAGGCCGTAGGTAAAGTCCGGGAACGGGTTGCCGATGTGTTTTCGGTCTTTGTCGTCGATTTTGTTGTCGCCGTTCAGGTCGGCAAATTTTACGTCGCCCGGGCGGGTATTGATGGTTTGGAACGGACTGGCGTCGATTTCCGCCTGGGTTTGAAAAATGCCCAGCATGTCGTACAGGAAAAACGACCCGACCGGGAAACCCGGCTCCGTTTTGGTGAGCGCGCCGTCCGACAACCCGAAACCGCCGAGGATCGGTTCGCTGTCGGCGATCGAGACCACTTCGTTGCGAATCGCGGAGATGTTGGCGCCGAAGTAATAATTTAATTCGCCGGACCTGTTTTTGTAAATCAAACCCAGTTCGACGCCGTTGTTTTCCACGGAAGCCGCATTTACGAAGGGCGGTCTTTGCGAACCACCCGCCTGCGGCACCGGCACCCGCACGAGGATATCGTCGGTGCGTTTTTGAAACCAGTCGGCCGTGAGTGAAAGCCGGTCTTCCCAAAAACTCATGTCGAGCCCGAGGTTGGCCTGGGTGCTGGTTTCCCAGCGGATATTGCTGTTGCCGGTTTCCAGGATAGTGGCGCCGGTCACGATTTTGTCGCCAAAAACATACACGCGGTCGCCCGTATTCACTAAGGAACTAAAGGGATAAATGCCGATCTCCTGGTTGCCGAGCCGGCCCCAACTGGCCCGTATTTTCAGGCTGGAGACCACCTTTACCTGTTCAAAAAAACGCTCGTTCGACACGTTCCAGGCCGCCGACACCGAGGGAAAAACGCCCCAGCGATTGTTTCGGCCGAAACGTGAGGAGCCGTCGCGGCGCACCGCTGCACTCAACACGTAGCGGCTTTTGAAGGAATAACCCGCTTGTGCAAAAAAGGACAACAAGGCCCATTCGGTGGCGATACCCGACGCGCCGAGGTTT
This sequence comes from Lewinellaceae bacterium, assembly GCA_016713985.1. GTDB lineage: Bacteria > Bacteroidota > Bacteroidia > Chitinophagales > Saprospiraceae > M3007. Next base: position 124,451 of record JADJOD010000009.1, read on the forward strand.
TCGAGCGCTTCCGGGTTGCTGGCGTCGATATAGCGGAAAAGTGGGTCGGTACTGCGAAAATTGTTGGCCGATGCGCCGAGATAATCGGTATGGTTTTGAATGGCTTCCATACCGAGCAGGGTGGAAACGCGGTGGTCGCCGAACGTTTGCTGAAAATCAATGGTGTTGTTCCAAACGAGGGTTTGATTAAAAACCCGGCCCTCGTTCAGCGATGTTGGGTCGTAAATCGCGGCGGAAAGGCGTTTTTTGAACAGTTTTTCCCGTTCAAACTGAAAATCGCCGCCGAGTGTGCTGCGCAACTTCAGGTTCTTCCAGAAGGACAACTCTGCAAACACATTTCCAAAAACGCGGTAGCGCCGGATGTGCCAGTCGGTATTTTCGATAAAAACAAGCGGATTGGCGTTGCCGTCGCCGTAGAGGTTCGGCTCGCCGAGTTCGGACGTGACGTTGACGTAACTGCCGTCGGGGTACCGTTCGCTAAAAACCGGCGCAGCAATGAGCGCATACCGGATACCGCTCAATTCGTTGCCGGGGCCGTAGCCGTCGCCGGAGGCCCCGATCACCTTGCGGTCGGTATGGGAAAATGACAGGTTATTGCCCAGTTTGAAGCGTTTATTGCCGGTTTCGCCGTTAAAACGCAACTGGTATTTGTCAAAACCCTGCCCCCTGAACACACCGGTCTGGGTGTGGTATTCGCCGGACAGGTAAAAACTGCTGTTTTCGCCGCCGCCCATCGCCGAAAGGGCGTAATGCTGGATCGGCGCCAGGTGGAACACCTTGTCTAACCAGTCGTTGTCGGGCAGGGTGTCTAAAATGGCGGGGTCGTAGGTGGGCAACTGGTTGGCGGGGTTGCGCAGGGTGTTGGCATTGGTGATGGCCTCGTTGCGGATGTTCAGGTATTCTTCAGCGTTGAGCAGTTCGGGCAGGTTGACAACTTGCTGGATACCGCTGTATGCTTCAAAGGAAAATGCGGGTTTGCCGGATTTGCCGCGTTTGGTGGTAATAAGCACCACGCCATTGGCCGCCCTGGCGCCGTAAATGGCCGCCGCCGCGCCGTCTTTCAACACGACGATGGATTCGATGTCGCCGGGAGAAAACATATTGATGTTGCCCGTTGTCGGCACGCCGTCGATGATAAAAAGCGGGTTGTTGTTGCCCAAAGTGCCCGCGCCGCGGATACGCACGGCAATGTCGTCGCCCGGCGAACCGGTCACCTGCGTCACCATGACACCCGGCGCCTGGCCCTGCAAGGCCTGATCGATGCCGACTACGACGAGTTTTTCGATGTCCCGGGCCTTGATCGACGCGATGGCGGAGGAAATATCGCTGCGGATTTCTTTTTTGTAACCGGTCACCACCACATCCTGCAACATGTCGGCGCCGGCCCGCATCACGACCTGCAGGATTGCCCGGTTTTGCACCGGCATTTCCAGGTTGTCAAAACCGACGTAGCGAAATAACAGGATGGCGTCGGGCGTTGCGACGTCGAGGCGAAAATTTCCGGCGAAATCGGTGCTTGTTCCGTTAGCCGTGCCTTTTTCCTGCACACTCACGCCGGTCAACGGCTGCTGATCTTCGGAGGAAAGGATTGTCCCGGAAACAGAAAACACCTGTGCATCAACAATTTGCGCACAAATCAGCAGTAAAAACAGGGTGATACAGCCCGAATAAACAGTCCGGAAATCACGAATAACCTGAAAATTTTTAGCGGTAAAAAAAGGACCCATAGCAACCTGATTGTGATTCAGATTGGTAAAGGTCAACTATAATAAAAGGCCGAACTGATACTATTCCGTAAATCTATGATACTATTATGAACAGGTTTGATCTCCGCAGATTTTATTTTGCACCCCAAAGGATATTACCTACTGAATTAATCCCGGGGCGGAACAGGGCTGTTCCACCTCGTATTCCGCCACAATTTCTGCTGTTCCCTGCTGAGAAAAGTCCAGGCCAAAATCCGGCTGTTTTTATGCCCTTGCCCCATGGAAATCGTTTTTACGTCGCTTGCACGCACTTTTTCAAGTCCTTTACAAGCAATTTTGACGTTGGACTTTTTTGAAATCAGGGTGGAAAACCAAAAACAGGACGTCGCGAATTGCCGGCTTTGGGAAATCATGTCCAGAACGAACTTTTCCTCGCCGCCTTCGCAACACAATTCCAGCTCCTGACCGCCGAAGTTTAAAATTGGCGTGCTGACTTTTTCCCCGTTTAAATGATTCAGTTTGCGCAAGGTTCCGGCCCGTGCCTCTTCCGGAGAAGCGTGAAAAGGCGGGTTACAAACCGATAAATCAATGATCTCGCCCTTTTGAAGGATGCCCGCAAAGGTGTTTTTGGGGTTGGCTTGCAACCGGCACTCCACCACTTGCTGAAGCGCGGGATTGGAGTCGATGATTTTATTGGCCGACGCCAGGGAAACGGGATCGATGTCGGAGCCGATAAACGACCACCCGTAGCTTGCATTTCCGATGATCGGGTACACACAATTGGCGCCCACGCCGACGTCTAAGCACCGCACCTTGCTGCCGGTCGGGATTTTTCCGTAGTTGTTGTTGCCCAGCAAATCCGCCATGTAGTGAATATAATCGGCCCGGCCCGGAATCGGCGGGCAGAGGTAGTTTTCGGGAATATCCCAGTAACCGATGCCGTAGTACTGGCGGAGCAGGGCGAAATTCAACATTTTCACCGCTGCCGGGTCGGCAAAATCAATGGATTCGTCGCCGTGCAAATTCGGCCGGACATACGGGCTTAATTCCGGGCATACTTCGGTCAGCCGGTTAAAATCATACCGCGCCCGGTGCTGGTTTCGCGGGTGTAAGTTCGATTTTTCTTTGGGGTGCTCTATTTTGATTGGCAGCATGGGTCATGGTCCGGGAATACGCGCGGGTCGCTTTTTTTCAATGCCGCAAAGATACACCGCACATCCGGTCAATTCCGGGTCGAAAACCGGTACACCGTTGTTGTTCGGTATGTTTCGCCCGGAATTAATACCGTGCCCGGAAAATCCGGGCGATTCGGCGAATCCGGAAAGTGTTGGGTTTCGAGGCACAACCCGCTGCGATACGGGTACGCCGTGCCACCTTTTCCAATGACCGTCCCGTCCAAAAAATTGCCGGAATAAAACTGAACGGCCGGCTCGGTGGTCAAAACTTCCAGTACACGCCCGCTTGCAGGTTCGCTTAAAACGGCAGCCTGCTTCAGGTTTTTGGAGGCATCGGTCAGCACCCAGCAATGGTCGTAGCCGAGACCGTATTTGATTTGCTGGTCGGCGGCATCGTTGATGCGGGCGCCGATGGGGGTGGATTTTGTAAAATCGAACACTGTGCCGTTCACCGGGCGTCGTTCACCCGTCGGGATCAGGGTGCTGTCGACGGGCAAAAAAGCGGCGGCATTTAATACCAGTTCGTGCCCCAAAATATCACCTGAACCCTTGAGATTGAAGTAACTGTGGTTGGTCAGGTTCACAACGGTTTTTTTATCGGTGGTGGCCGTGTAGTCTATTTTCAGGCTATTGTCTTTTTGGAGGGTGTAGACCACCTCTACGTTGAGGTTGCCGGGATAGCCTTCTTCGCCGTCTTTGCTCAGATAGGTCAGTTTCAGGGCGGGTTCTTCGCCGGCAACCGGCCCGGCCGCCCACAATACCTTGTCAAAACCGGCAATACCTCCGTGCAAATGGTTGCCTATGTTGTTGGTTGCCAGCGAATAAGAAACCCCGTCGAGTAAAAACTTCCCCTTCGCGATGCGGTTGCCGTAACGGCCGATGATGGCTCCGAAAAACGGGGTGCCCCGCAGATACCCGGCCAGCGAATCACAACCCAGCACCACGTCTTCGTATTTTCCGGCGCGGTCGGGAGCCGTCCACGACACAATAATACCGCCGTAATTGGTGATTTTTACCACCATAGCCTGCGTATTCCGGAGTGTAAACAGGTCAACGGCGCGGCCGTCGGGCAAGACGCCGTAAGTCGATTTTTCAATGCCGGGCTGCTGCGGCCCCGCTTTTTTCTCCGCCGTTTGCCGGCAGGCAAAAAATGATAAGGCGCCCAAAAAAAGGGCAAAAAAGGATTGAAAAGTGCGTTTTTTCATTGCATTTTTAAATTTTAACCCGTAAAACTTGTCATAACATACACAACAATACCAATGACCAGCAGGGAAACGGCAATGTCCCAGAGGTTGTAACTGCCCCGGTTGTCCGATTTTTGCTGTTTGGTGAGGGTTCCGTACGTCAAACCTTCAATTTGAGCGGCGGAAGGCGCCGGGGTAAGCAAACTGGCGATGACACATACGGACACCGAAAACAGGAAAAACCAGGCGGCAAAGGTCAGGAAGTTCATGGTGGCAAACGCATGCAGGAACCCGCCGGGGTCTAAAGAACCGCGGTTTAATTCCAGGACTAAGCGTACAGCCGCAACGGCCAGACCGGCAACGAGTGTGGCCATTGCCCCCTGGGAATTAATACGTTTGAAAAAAATGCCGAGCAGGAAAACGGCGGTGATCGGCGGCGCGATATACGATTGCACCGACTGCAAATACTCGTACAAAACCCCTGAAATGTTCTGCATGATCGGGATCCAGGCGATACCCAGCACCACGACGATCGCCGTGGCGATACGGCCGATGTTTACCAATTTTTCTCCGGCGTTTCGGGATACAGTTTTTTATACACGTCTACCGTGAATAAGGTCGAGCAGGAATTGAACACCGAAGCCAGGGAACTCATCAAAGCCGCCAGCAGCCCCGCCGCGACCAAACCTTTTAACCCGGAAGGCATTTTTTCCATCAACAAGGTGGCAAAAGCCTGATCCGCAGTGTCCCAGTGCAATTCGCCGCGATTTTTCAGGGCTAAGGCCACAACACCCGGCACTAAGAAAAGAAATACCGGCAGTAATTTGAGCAGGGCGCCGAAAATAGTGCCGCGCCGCCCCTGTGTGATGTTTCGCGCCGCCAACGCGCGTTGCACGATATACTGGTCGGTACACCAGTACCAGATGCCCACGATGGTGCTGGTTACCACAAGTGACGGCCAGGGGAAGTCCGGATCACTCGCAGGCCGCCACATGTTGAGGTAGCCCGGTTCGAGTGAAGATTTCATGCCGCTCCAGCCACCGACGGCGTTCAGCCCGACAAAAGTGAGCGTTGCGGCGCCGATCACCAGGACGACGGTTTGCAGGGCTTCGGTATACACAACCGCCCGCATGCCGCCCAATACGGTGTACGCTCCCGTCAAAACGACGGTGATGAGCGCACCGAACCAGAAATCAATACCCAGCAGGGATGCGATCACGATCCCGCCGGCGTACACCGTCACCGAAACCTTGGTCAGAACGTAGGCCACCAGTGAAAATACGGTGAGAAACCAGCGCGTTTTGGCGTTAAACCGCCGTTCCAGAAATTCGGGCATGGTAAATACGCCGCTGCGCAGGTAAAACGGCAGGAAAATCCAGCCCAGGGCCAGTACCAGCCAGGCATGCAATTCGTAGATGAGCATCGGGATTTTGCCACCCGCGCCCGCGCCCGCGAGCCCGACCACGTGTTCGGAGCCGATGTTGGAGGCAAAAATAGAAGCACCCACTACAAACCAGCCGATATTGCGGCCGGCCAGAAAGTAGTCTTTCGTGTCGTTTTGTTTTTGGTTGATAACCCACCAGGCAATTCCCGCAAGTATGAGAAAATAGCCGCCGATTACCGCCCAGTCAAGTGTGTCGAAACCGTGCATAAGTTGTTCGTTTATAGAATTTTAGTTAATAGTCGCCGCTTTGCCCGTAATAGGCATTTGCGCCGTGTTTTCGAAAATAGTGTTTGTCGATCAGGGTTTGTTTAATCGGCGCTGCAAGCGGGTTTATTTGCAAGGTGAGGTACGCCATTTTTGCCAGTTCTTCCAAAACGGCGGCATTATAAACCGCTTTTGCCGCGTCTTTACCCCATGTGAAAGGGCCGTGGCAGGCCACCAGCACCATTTCCACCTCGTCGGGCGACAGGTTTTTTTCCCGGAAAACATTCAGAATCTGCTGGCCCGTTTCGAGCTCGTAGTCGCCCAGGATCATTTCGTCGCTCATGACCTCCGTCACCGGTACGGCCGGCGCCAGATGGTCGGCATGGGTGGTGCCGAAGTTGGGAATGGCGCGTATCGCCTGCGCCCAGGCCACGGCGTAGGTCGAATGTGTATGGCACACGCCGCCGATATTTGGGAAATGACGGTACAATAGTGTGTGGGTTTTGGTGTCGGAGGAGGGCCGTTTCGAACCTTCCAACACCTTGTTGTCCAAATCCACAAGCACCATGTCTTGGGGTCTCAATTCCGAATAGGGCACGCCGCTGGGTTTGATCGCCACCACACCCGCCGCCCGGTCGATGGCCGAGGCGTTGCCGAAGGTGAAAATCGCCAGTTTTTGGCGTTGGATTTCCAGGTTGGCTTCGCAGGCTTGCTCTTTTAGCGTTTTAAAATTTGCCATTGCTTTTATTTTTTGGCTTTTCAAGTGTTTGATAAATTTCATCAAATCTTTCGGCAATTTTTAAAAACTCGTCGCCCCAACCATTCGATAGGCTGTGTTCCTGAAATGTTGAGGTCGGCAAAAATTCCACATTTAAAATTTCAAGTATTTTCACATCATCCTGTCGAATTTTTTGAATGTAGGAATCAATATCATTCCTCAATTCCAATGGTGTTTCATACCCCGCCCATGCAGTGTCAGAGTCATCAGTGATGTAAAATTTAACCTCATTCAATAAGGCAATCAAATTTTCGGCTTCAGTTTTATTCATTTCAATTCCAAAACCACCACTGAAATCGGTGGCAGAGCGATTTTTAATTCGCTATTTTTCACAGAAAAGCCATTGAAAACAGCAGGTTTCACGTTGTCGGGTTTATCGAACGAGTTGTAATCCTGCACTTTCCCCGAAGTCAAAATGCGCCCGCTCACACCCGTAGCCGCCGTGCCGCGCAGCGAAATCGCGACCTCTTGTGGCTTGCTCGGGTCGATGTTCACTATCGAAATGTGCACTTTTCCGGCTTTGTCGCGGCTGGCCGAAACGGAGACTGCCGGCAATTTTTCAGTCCCGAAGGTGTAATCGTTTACTTTCAAATCAATCGGAAGCAGCAGCGCGTCCTGATGGACGTTGTACATTTCCATGACGTGGTAGGTGGGCGTGAGCACCATTTTTTCGCCGTCGGTGAGGGCTACGGCTTGCAGCACGTTCACCGTCTGGGCGAGGTTGGCCACACGCACCCGGTCGCAGTGTTGGTGGAAAATGTTCAGCGTCGCCCCGGCGAGTATCGCGTCGCGCATGGTGTTTTGCTGGTACAAAAACCCCGGGTTCGTGCCCGGCTCCACGTCGTACCAGCCGCCCCACTCGTCCACCACGAGGGCGATTTTTTTGGCCGGGTCGTATTTGTCCATAATGGTCGAATGGCGGGTGACGAGTTCCTCCATATGCAGGGCCGTTTTCATGGTTTTGAAATATTGCTCTTCCGAAAACCCGGTCGCCGGACCTTTTTTGTTCCAGTCAATGACCGAATAATGGTGCAGGGCCACGCCTTCCATCAGGTGATGCGGGATGTCGCGCATGAGCACCTCCGTCCAATGATAATCATCATCACTCGCCCCGGACGCCACCCGGAAAAGTTTGTTCCCGTTGGCCATAAACGTGGCGTACTGCCGGTAGATGTTGGCGTAATACTCCACTTTCATGTTGCCTCCGCAGCCCCAGGCCTCATTGCCCACACCCCATATTCTGACTCCCCAGGGCTGTTCGCGGCCATTGGCTTTGCGGAGCTCAGCCATGGGGTTGCCGGTTTTTTGGTTGGTGTAGGTGACCCACTCGCTGAATTCCTGCACCGTGCCGCTGCCCACGTTGGCCGCCAGGTACGGCTCTGCGCCGAGGGTCTAGCAGAGGTTCAGGAAATCGTGGGTGCCGAACGAGTTGTCCTCCGTCACGCCGCCCCACCAGACGTTGGTCATGCTGGGCCGCTTTTCCTTGGGGCCGATGCCGTCCTTCCAGTGATAGGTATCGGCGAAGCAGCCGCCCGGCCAGCGCAAGTTGCCGACCTTCATTTTTTTCAACGCCTCGATAAGGTCGGTGCGCACCCCGTCCCGGTTCGGGATTTTTGAGTTTTCACCGACGTAAAAACCGCCGTAGATACAGCGGCCCAAATGTTCGGCAAAATGGCCGTAAATGTGGCGGCTGATGGTGTCGCGACCGAGGTCGGCATTCAGAACTCCCTGATTCTGAGCAAGAATTCATGGAGAAAAGCCCAATAACAGGGTTAGAAGAAGGGTATTTTTCATGGTATATCGATTTATCATGTGGGCGTCTCGTAAGTCATTGAAAATTGGTACTTGGTCATTGAAAATTATACATTATAATTTTTTAAATCATTGATTTTTAAATCAATATTCAAAAAATATACAATGATCAATTTACAATGACCTGCGAGACGCCCTCATTTTACTTCCCATTCGTGCACACCGCCGGAAACGCCGTCCTGAAACTGCATTTCAAGGCGCAGGGCGGTGGTTTTGACGGGTTCAAACTGGACCTCGTTCCAGGTGTCTTTTGTCGTTTTGAAACCTTCCGGGGCATAAACAGGCTTCCATTCGCCGTTTTCCAGGTACAGGATACGCCACGATTTCGGCACACGACAGCCACCTCCGGTGGCCTCGTCGTCAAACCAGTATACCCTTGCCGTGCCGACCTGCTCCGGTTTCCCAAAATCATATTGCAGCCACTCGGTAGTCCCGAAACGCGGCCACCAGTGCACTTTTGAGCTTTCGTCGGTGGCAGAGTTTTTTACCGGAAACTGGTCAGCGACGTGTTTTAAATCGCCCTGGCAGCCCTCGGAAGCGGTCGCGGAAGCCCGTGCAGCGAGGGTTGGTTGCGCAATGGCGGAAACACTTTTCAGGTCGTGCGGCAGCCATACGAGCATGTTATCCCTGCCGCGGTTCGCCCACATAAAATACGGGATGGCTTTGAGCGGGAGTTTTTGTAGGTCGGCGGCATCGGGCGCGGTTTTCTTTTTGACCAAAAAGCCGTTGAAATGCAGCGTTTGGATGCCCCCCAGCAAGGCACTTTCAAATTTCGGGGCAATCATGGCCGTATCGGGAACCAGCATATTTAACACCCGGTCGTCGGGTTGGTCGCGGCCTTCGAGGCAATAAACGAACGGGCCTCTTTTTAAAGCAAAACGGTTGGCATCGGCTTCCACTTTGGCATTGGCCCGCACCCGTTGGGCCGGCATCGGCATATCCAGTTCGACCCAATCACCCGCGGCCCATTTCCGGTCGATGACCGCGAAACCGTTTTTAAAGGTGGCCGGAAACACCTTGCCGTTCACCTTGAAGCTAACCGGGTAACCTGAAAACTCGTAAAAACGATACAAATCAAGGGGCACAACATCCCCTTTTGCCCAGCCCGGAATTCTGATTTTTAGAGCAAACGTGTTGGGTTTGGCGGGGTCAATGTGGATGTTCACCCGGCCGTTCCACGGAAAATCGGTGACCTGTCGGATCATCACTCTCACTTTTTGCCCTTTGGAGTTTGTATTTTCGACTTCGGTTTTACTGGTTGCAAACTGATTGATATACAAGTCATTACCTTGTTTGGCGTAAAACAAACCCGGCAAAGCGGAGAAAAAACGCGTCAGGTTGGGCGGGCAACAGGCGCAACTGAACCATGGTGTGCGCTCCACGTTTTTTCGGCTTTCGAGCGGGTTGGGGTAAAAAAAGCGGTCGCCACTGAGTGAAAGTCCCGCGTTGAGTGCGTTAAAAAGTGTCAGTTCCACCACATCCAGGTACCGGCTGTCGCCGCTGAGCTGGAACATGCGTTGCGACCACCACAAAAAAGCAATGGAGGAGCAGGTTTCGCAGTAGGCGCTGTAATTCGGCAAGTCGTAGGCGCCGCCAAAACCCTCGTTGCTGCCCGTGGCGCCCACCCCCCCGGTGAGGTACATCTGGCTGCCGACAATGTCGTCCCAAACGGCTTTCATGGCCTCATCGTATTCGTGTGTGCCGGTCAGGGCCGTTATATCGGCAGCGGCCATAAACTGGTAAGCCAGGCGCACGGCGTGGCCGACGGCGACACGTTGGTCTTTTACTTTTTGGTGATTTTGTGAATACGGCTCGCCATAGCCGCGCACGTCGATGAAAAATTTGGCCAGATCGAGCCAGCGGCGCTCGCCGGTGGTTTGGTACAATTTGACCAGGCCGATTTCAATTTCCTGGTGGCCGGGGGCTTTTTGCAGTTTGCCGGGGCCAAAATCCCGCTCGATCAGGGCGGCATTTTTCAGGGCGATATCCAGGAGTTTGCGCTTGCCGGTAGCCGCTTGCCAGGCCACCGCGGCTTCGTATAAATGTCCGGCGCAGTAGAGTTCGTGGCTGAATTTATCCTCGTTTTGCCAGCGCGGGCCGTCAAGCCAGCCCAAAAACGCGTCTTTCACTATGGGCTGCGCGGTGGTATCACTGTTTTTTTTCTGCCGCTCCACGATACTGCGCCAGGTATACAGGTAGCCGTCCGGTTCCTGTGCGGCTTGAATCAGTTCGATCAGGGAATCTACCTCTGCCTGCAGCCGTGGGTCGGGGGTGTTTGTGCAGCGAGAGGGCCGCACCTTCTATACTTTTGTACACATCGGAGTCGTCGAAAGGAAAACGGGTGCAGACATGGCCCGTCACTTGCCCCGCAGCGACTTCAAAGTTTTTGATCCGCCCCGTTTCTTCGTTTTTATTAAACGTCGCCGGGATGGTTACTTTTCGGACTGTCTCCATCCGGGGCGCCCAAAATTTGTCTTCCAGTTGCACCTGGTGGAAGGGAACCGGCTCGACGGGGTATTGTTGAGCCGCTACGGGAGCGGTCAAAAGCAGGAATGCAAAGAGGCAGCGTGTTTTCATGACGGACCATCGTAAATTGTGTAAGATCAGGGGTTATTTTCAATTAAATCGCCCAATTTCACGTACCGCCGGTACAATTTTTCATACACCGCTACCCGGTCTGCCCTCGGTTGAAATTCGGCGTCGTATCCCGATGCCATAGCCGCTTGGGCAGCCGACATGGTCGGGTAAACACCCGCCGCCGTGGCCGCACAAATGGCTGCGCCGAGTGCGCAGGCTTGTTCCGACTGCACAATTTTGATGGGCATATTTAACACATCTGCAAGGACTTGCATTACAAACGGCGACTTTTTCGACACACCGCCTATGCCGATAACCTGGCGGATCGGCACACCTTCCGATTGAAAACGCTCCACAATTTTTTTCGCCCCGAATGCCGTCGCTTCCACGAGGGCTTTAAAAATCCGGGGCGCATCGCTGCCGAGGTTCAGGCCCGATATCGCACCTTTCAAGGTGTGGTTGGCATCCGGCGTACGCCGGCCGTTGAACCAGTCGAGTGCAAGCGCATCGTGTTCCGAAAGGGGCAGAGCAGCCGCTTTTTCCGAAAGTGCGGGGATTATATGTTGAACCAGTTTTTCAGCCTCGTCGTCGTTCAAAAACGCGCGAAGTGGCCAGGCCAGCAGATTTTGGAACCAGGCATACACGTCGCCGAAAGCCGATTGGCCGGCTTCCATTCCCAGCATGCCGGGTAAAATGGAGCCGTCTACCTGCCCGCAGATGCCCCGGATCAGCAAGTGCCCGACCGCTTCGTTTGGCGCGACAAGCATGTCGCAGGTGGACGTGCCCATGACCCGAACCAGGGAATACGGCCCGATGCCCGCACCCACCGCGCCCATGTGCGCATCAAACGCACCAACCCCAACCACCACATTTTCGGGCAGACCGAGTCGCGCCGACCACTCCTGGGAAAGTGTGCCCATACGTTCGTCCGCCGTGTGGGTATGGCGGTACAGTCGTTCGCGCAGGCCCGCCAGCAAGGGATCAAGGCGGGTTAAAAAAGTTTCGCCGGGCAGCCCTTCAAATGCTTCGTGCCACATGGCTTTGTGGCCAGCAGCGCAGCGTGAACGTTTGATTGTCAGCGGATTAGTGTCGCCCGTCAGCACCGCCGAAACCCAGTCGCAGTGCTCCACCCAGGAAAAAGCGGCGTTTCGCACGGCTTCGTCCGTACGCAGGGTGTGCAGGATTTTGGCCCAAAACCATTCCGAGGAATAAATACCACCCACGTATTGGGTAAAATCGGGGTCCCAACGATGCGCCAGCGTATTGATTTCCTCCGCCTCCGCATTGGCCGTGTGGTCTTTCCAGAGGATAAACATGCCGTTCGGGTTGTCTTCAAATCCGGGCAGCAAAGCCAGCGGCGTGCCGGACGCATCCACCGCAACAGGTGTGCTGCCGGTAGTGTCCACCGAAATACCAACCACCTTTGCAGCCACCCCCGGCCCGGCCTGCAGCAATACTTCCCGGATCGACGCTTCCAGGCCTTCCAGGTAATCCCGCGGATGCTGCCGGAACTGTGACGCAGCAGCATTGCAATACTTCCCGGCCTTCCAGCGCGGATAGTAAAACACAGCAGACGCCACTTCCCGCCCGTCGGCTGTGCCGGCGATCAGGGCGCGAACGGAGTCGGTGCCGTAGTCAAGTCCGATGACGTAACTCATTGATGAATGATGAATGATGAATGATGAATGATGAATGATGAATGATGAATGATGAATGATGAATGATGAATGATGAATGATGAATGATGAATGATGAATGATGAATGATGAATGATGAATGATGAATGATGAATGATGAATGATGAATGATGAATGATGAATGATGAAATTATTTATTTGTAATTAAATAATAATCATTCTTTTACAAAGAATTATATGAGCAGCGCACCCATTCATCATTCATCATTCATCATTCATAATTCATAACTCATTTGTTTTTTCGGTCCAACGCAGCTCATTCCTGAACTGCTGCAATTCTGTTTTTGCATCAATTACCGCCAGTTCAATCCCGAACATTGCTGCAAAATCCTCGAAGTACTCGGTCGTCAGGTTTTGGCTGAATACCGTGTGGTGTGCGCCGCCGGCGTAAATCCAGGCCGCACACGCCGTGTTTATGTCCGGCAGCGGTTTCCAGAGCACCCGCGCTACAGGCAGTTTCGGCAGTTTGTCGGTTGGCGCCACAGCCTCTACTTCGTTGATTAACAGGCGAAAACGATTGCCCATATCGATCATGGAAGCATTCAGGGCCGGGCCGCCGGCCACATCGAACACAAGCCTGACAGGGTCGGCTTTGCCGCCGATACCCAGCGGATGTATTTCACAAGAGGGTTTGCCGGAGGTGATGGACGGGCAAATTTCGAGCATGTGCGCGCCCAGCACGAGTTTGTTTTCAGGATCGAAATGATAGGTATAATCCTCCATAAACGAATTGCCGCCGGGCAAACCGGCCGCCATCACTTTTGCCGCCCGCACAAGCGCCGCCGTTTTCCAGTCGCCTTCGGCGCCAAAGCCGTAGCCGTCGGCCATCAGTCGCTGCACGGCGATGCCGGGCAGTTGAACGAGGCCGTACAAATCTTCAAAGGTGTCGGTAAAACCTTTAAACCCGCCGTTTTCAAGAAATTGCCGCAAGCCAATTTCGATACGGGCGGCTTCGAGGAGTGCGCCGCGCGCGTCGCCATCTTTGCGCAATGAAGCGACAAGTTGATACAATTCCTCATATTCAACGACGAGGTTTTCAACCGATTCATCAGACACTTCATGAATATTTTTTACCAAATCCCCTACCCCGTAGCCATTGACGGAATAGCCGAATTTGATTTCCGCTTCCACTTTATCTCCCTCTGTTACAGCCACTTGCCGCATATTATCGCCGAAACGGACAAAACGCCCGCCCTGCCAGTCGAAACGCGCCGCCGCCGCCCGCATCCACACATTCAAACGCTCGTGCACCTGCGGGTCCTGCCAGTGCCCCACCACGACCTTGCGGTTCAAACGCAGGCGTGACACCATAAACCCGAACTCCCGGTCGCCGTGGGCCGACTGGTTGAGGTTCATAAAATCCATGTCGATCCGGTCCCAGGGGATGTCGCGGTTAAACTGGGTGTGCAGGTGGCACATCGGCTTTTGCAGGCATTGCAGGCCTCGAATCCACATTTTGGCGGGTGAAAATGTGTGCATCCAGGCCACAATGCCGATGCAGTTCGCCTCCGCATTGGCTGCCTGGCAAAGCCGGTAAATCTCGTCGGGCGTTTTGACGACGGGTTTAAACAGGACACGTACGGGGGTTTTGGCCGGCGAATCCAATGCCCGCGCGATGGTTTGTGCATGTTCGGCCACCTGTCGCAGGGTTTCGTCGCCGTACAAATGCTGACTGCCCGTGACAAACCAGACTTCCAGTTTTTTCAGATCGATCATAATTTTTTTATGGTTTTTGAAGATTGAAAATGTACGACGGACTTCCAGGTCCGTCAACGCTACGGGCGGCGGAATTGGAAGTCCGCCCTACATTGCCTCCCAAATAACTGTACGACGGACTTCCAAGTCCGTCAACGCTACGGGCGGCGGAATTGGAAGTCCGCCCTACATTGCCTCCCAATAACTGTACGACGGACTTCCAAGTCCGTCAACGCTACATGGGCGGCGGACTTGGAAGTCCGCCCTACATTGCCTCCCAAATAACTGTACGACGGACTTCCAAGTCCGTCAACGCTACATGGGCGGCGGACTTGGAAGTCCGCCCTACATTGCCTCCCAAATAACTGTACGACGGACTTCCAAGTCCGTCAACGCTACGGGCGGCGGACTTGGAAGTCCGCCCTACATTGCCTCCCAAATAACTGTACGACGGACTTCCAAGTCCGTCAACGCTACGGGCGGCGGACTTGGAAGTCCGCCCTACATTGCCTCCCAAATAACTGTACGACGGACTTCCAAGTCCGTCAACGCTACGGGGGCGGCGAGCCTGGGAGTCCGTCAACCTCCGCACACGACACCGACGGACTTGGAAGTCCGTCGTACATTATTTTACCCGGATGACGGAAACCGAACCGGCTGCCAGCGAAACCACCGCTTTTTTGTCTTTCACCGGTATCGCCGTTTCCCTCGGGGCGACCTGCATCGGCCGGTCAAGCGAGTTGACGGATTCGGGGTTATCGCTTTGCAGGATGATCATTTTGCCCGTGCCAGAGGGTTTTTCAGTCCGTTGACGTGTATTTCGGCCGGTTTGGCCACGGCGGTGGTGTTTACGATTTTTACAATAACGTCGCCCGTAGCCTGGTCGAAAGTGGAAGAAGCGTACAACCCGTCCTGTCCCGTTGCGGCGGCATTTTGGTAGGAAACCGGCAGGATTTTGGAGCCTTTGTTTGTGGCAAAAAGTTGCTGGACGTAGTAGTTTGGCGTGCCGTAGGAACGCAGGTTGTCAAACCAGATCAGGTTGGGCGTCCATTGCCAGCCTTCCGTGTGGGCAAAAAGCGGGGCGTAGGAAGCCATGTGAACCAGGTCGGCATTGCGTTCCAGGCCCGTCATAAATGCCGCCTCTGCAATCGCGCAGCGCCAGTTATTTTTATTATCCGGGCTGATGACGGCCACACTTTGGGCGGCGTATTCACCCGCAAAAATACGCGGCCCCGTACGCGGATATTTGTCGTAACGTGTGGCATTTTGGAGAAACCACTCCGGGTTGCGGTAATAATGTTCGTCGACCAGGTCGGTTTTTATCGCAGCCATTTCTTTGGTCAGGTAGTCGAACATCTCGCCTTCCGCGAAGGGGCCGACGCTGGAAACCAGCCGGATACCGGGGTATTTGTCCTTGATCGCTTTTGCAAAAACCGAATGCCGTTCGACGTATTGTTCGCCCCATTGTTCATTGCCGACGCCCAGCAATTTCAAATGAAACGGTTCGGGATGGCCGAGATCAGCGCAATGTTGCCCCATTTTGTGTCCGTGGCCGAGCCATTGGCAAATTCGATCAGGTCCAGCGCGTCCCGGATGTAGGGATCAAGTTGGTCGGTCGGCACCACTTCGCCGGAATTGAACTGGCAGGCCATACCGCAGTTCAAAATCGGCAGCGGCTCCGCGCCGATGTCTTCCGCGAGTTGGAAGTATTCGAAAAAGCCGAGGCCGAAGGTTTGGAAGTAATCGGGTGTGGGCCGGTGGGGAAACTCGTTGTTCCAGCGGTTGATGATCATTTCGCGGTCTTCGATCTTGCCGATGGTTTTTTTCCACTGGTAGCGGGTCGCCAGTTCGCGCCCTTCCACGATACATCCGCCGGGAAACCGCAAAAATCCGGGCTTCATATCGGCCAGCAATTGCACCAGGTCAGGCCGCAAACCACCCGGCCGGCCTTTCCACGTTTTTTGTGGAAAAAGGGAAACCATATCCAGGTCAACGGCGCCTTCTCCTTCGAGCCATACGAACAACCTGGCTTTCGGTTCGGTGGCCGAGGCCGTGAAACTTACTTTTTGTTGGGCCCAGTCTTTTCCGCCGGGGGCAAATGATGCACGGCCGAGAACGTCGCCCGCTGCGTTTTGCAGTTCGATATGCAGTTGCAGGGGCGGGCCGGAAACCTGGCGTATCCATACCGAAAAGTTGTACAACTCGCCTTGCCGGATGCCCATGCCGCGAAATCCCTCGTTGGAAAAGCCGTATTTACCACCGGCGCCTTTGTTGGTGGCACGCAGGTAACGCGGGTTGGCGGCGCTTTTTTCGCCCCGGTTCTGAACGATCAGGCTGCCCGACGCACCTTCGGTTTTTTGTTCTTTCCAGCCCATGAGCGGCGCCGCGAACTCGAACGAGCGGTTTTTGACCAGCTCGGCATACAAGCCGCCGTCGGCGCCGAGGTTGATGTCTTCAAAAAAAATACCCCACATAGTCGGTTGCACATCGGCGGAGGGTTGGTCCGCAGCGACGGTGAAAACGGCGGGGGTCTGGCTCCGGGCAACAAAAAGGCGGCAAAAAACAGGCAGCCTGCAAGAAGTATTTTTTTCATATTCATATATGTGTCCCGGATTACAAGGGTTCCACCAATCCCGGGTGCGGCATAAAGTGCCAGAAGGAATAAAATTTGTTTTTGTACCGTTCTTTGTCCAGCCGGAAAAGGCCGGCTTTTTTGGTGGAAGACTGGTGGTCTTTTTCGCCCGTATCGATCAAAAGACCGGTTAAAAGGATTTTTCGGCTGAAATTCCGGCGATCCAGTTTCATGTTGTAAATGGCTTCGTAGAGTTTTTGCAATTGCGGGATCGTAAACCGTTCCGGCAGCAATTCAAAACCCAGCGGGTGCAACGCCGCTTTATACCGGAGAAATTCGATGGCTTTACCCACCATTTCGTCGTGGTCAAAGATCAGTTTCGGTTTTTTTTCGAGGCTCAACCAGGCCGCATTGTGCGTTTTAACCGCTTCCTGGTCGTGGTCATGGATGTTGATCAGGGCAAAAAACACCACTGAAATCGTACGCTCCACCGGATCGCGGTTGACCTTTCCGGCGGTCATAATTTGCTCCACGTAAATATCCTTCAGGCCCGTCAGGTTGTATAAAATGCG
Source organism: Lewinellaceae bacterium (assembly GCA_016713985.1). Lineage (GTDB taxonomy): Bacteria > Bacteroidota > Bacteroidia > Chitinophagales > Saprospiraceae > M3007. The sequence goes on from JADJOD010000009.1 coordinate 141,867, forward strand.
GCTTGCTCCGGCCTCCAGGTCTTCGTGTTGATCCAAAAAACCACCCATCAGCGACCATTTCCCCTGTTCGGGTTTAAAGTTTCTTTTGACCAGCAAAAGTTTGATCTCTTCGCCGTCAAAGCCAAAAATGATGCAGTCGATGGCTACCAATATTCGGATGGCGTCTGGATACCTTTTCATGTTTGCTCTTTTGCCTGACAAATTTTCTGCCGCATTTTTATACCCTGGCCGAAGGTTCTTTCATCCGGAACCCGATTGTATCAAATCCGTTTGGCAAACATAAAAACAAATTTTGGAATTGTGTCAAATTCACACAATCTATTTGAGAAAAAAATAAACGCCGGCCCGCTCCGTATAATCTTCAAAAACAAGTTGGTATTATGATGTAAAAACACGGTACTTTTATGAAGGCCATTCCATGGACTCTTTTTCAGCGGGCATGGCAAGGGCCCGGATTTGATTGCGGGAACATTCTTTAAAAAAGAACTTTTGAGCATGAACTTCTACCGGGAAATTACGCCCCTCCGGGAACCGGATGTATTTGTTGTACTCGATTCCGTCTGCAACGGATTTGGACTATCCCATCCACAATCACCCGGAATATGAACTCAACCTCGTGGCGGGCATGTCGGGCACCCGCATTGTCGGCGACTCCACCGAGCGGTATGCCGACTACGATCTGGTATTGCTGGGTCCGTACCTGTACCACAAATGGGACGGCGACGAACACCTTCAGCAAAGTGGTCAACCATACCGTGTGATCACGATACAATTCGCCATGGATTTATTCAGCGGTCAGTTGTTTAAAAAAGAGCGCTTTTACCATATCCGCAAACTCATGAAGGATTCCGGCCGGGGCATCCGGTTTCAGGGGAAAACCTTTGAAAAAGCGATGCACATGATGATCAATCTGACGGAGGATAAAGGTTTTACCAATATCATCGAGTTTCTGCAATTGCTCGATCTGCTGTCACAATCCACCGAGACCACCTTCCTGGCCAGCGAAGGATTTTTGCCGCAGGCGCTTCGTTCGGACAGCCACCGCGTTCAGGTCGCGTACAGTTATATTTTAAAAAACTTTACCGATCCGGCCTTAAAAATCGGCGCCGTAGCCGCGCAGGTCAACATGAGCGACTCGGCATTCAGCCATTTTTTCCAAAAGTTTGCTTTCCGGAGTTTCACCCAGTTTCTGATCGACGTGCGGGTGGGCCATGCCTGCAAACTCCTGCTGGACAGCGATGAAACCGTCAATCAGATCGGCTTCAAATCGGGGTTTAATAACCTCGCCAATTTCAACCGCCTTTTCAAAAAATACCGCTCCTGCACGCCGATGGAGTATCGCCGCAGGTACCTGGAAAAAAATGATTTCGACTGGACCCAACAGGTGACGCCCTGGCAGTTTTTACCGGCCAAATCGACGCTGGCGGAAGGCATTCACCCCAAAGCATATTCGACCAAACTGGTGCATTTGTGAAGGGGAACGCCACCGAAGTCAAGGGGGTGGCGGATAAATAAATCGCCGGACGGGGGCCAAACCGGCCGAACGGCTGTTTGTTTTTTTACTTGCTCATCTGGGCATCCACCACTGAAATGGCGATCATGTTTACAATTTCCCGGGTGCTGCTGCCCAATTGCAGGACGTGAACCGGTTTTTTCAGGCCCAGCAGTACGGGGCCCATTTTTTCAATGGCGGCCACTTCTTTTACCAGGTTGTAGGCAATATTGGAGGCCGACAGGTTGGGGAAAAGTAAAATATTCGCCCGGCCGTTTGCCAGGTCGCAGAACGGGTAATTTTCTTTCAGCAGTTCGGTTTCGAATGCCAGGTGCGCCTGCATTTCGCCGTCGACAATCATGGCGGGGTGTTTTGCCTTCAATATCTCGACGGCCTTTCGCATTTTTATCGCATCTTCCCCGTCGGCGCTTCCAAAATTGGAATACGTCAGCAAAGCAATACGTGGTTTGATGTTGAACTTCTCCACTTCCTTCGCCGCCAGTTCTGCAATTTCCACAATTTCCTCGGCTGTCGGGTTGAAGTTGACGGTGGTATCGGCCAAAAAAAGCGGGCCGAAACGGCTCATCAGAATATACATCCCCGATACTTTTTTCACGCCTTCCTGCCGCCCAACCACCTGAAGGGCCGGCCGTACCGTATCGGGGTAATTGCGGGTCATGCCGCCGATCATCGCGTCCGCTTCGCCGGCTTCCACCATCATGCAGCCAAAGTAATTTCTCCGGCGGATCATGTCGTGGGCCTCGCCTTTGTGGCACCCTTTTCGTTTGCGTTTTTCAAAAAACATATCGCCGTACGCGATCAGCCGGGCCTTGTCTTCGTCCGTCTGCGGCATCATGGGGTCAATAATTTCAACCTGTGCCAGGTTCAACTGGTTTTTTTGGATCAGGTTTTTGATTTTGCGCACATTACCCAGCAAAATAGGCGTGGCAATTTTTTCTTCCCGCACCTGCTGTGCCGCTTTTAAAACGGCCAGGTTTTCGGCGTCGGCCAATACCACCCGTTTCGGATTTTGTTTGGCTTTGTTCGTGATCGCTTTGGTGAGCCGGTTGTCTAATCCCAGGCGTTTGGACAACTGATTTTCGTAAACCTCCCAATCGGTGATCGGAAACTTTGCCACACCCGTATCCATTGCGGCTTTTGCCACGGCGGGGGCCACCGTTGTCAGCAGCCGGGGATCGACCGGTTTCGGAATGATATATTCTCTGCCAAAAACCATGTTATCTTTCCCGTAAACCATATTTACGATGTCCGGAACCGGTTTTTTAGCCAGATCGGCCAGGGCGTACACCGCGGCTAATTTCATGTTTTCATTGATGACTTTGGAACGCACATCCAGGGCGCCCCTGAAAATGTACGGGAAGCCGAGCACGTTGTTCACCTGATTGGGATAGTCGCTGCGGCCGGTAGCCACGATGATGTCCTGCCGCGCCGCCATGGCTTCTTCATAAGCGATTTCAGGGGTCGGATTGGCCATCGCAAACACAATACAATCCTTTGCCATCACCCGCACCATATCCCGGTTCAGCACGTTGCCTTTCGACAGGCCGAGGAAAACATCCGCGCCGACCAAAGCTTCTGCCAATGACGTGGTTGCAGGTACGGCTTTGTTCGCAAATTCCGCTTTTTTGCCGTCTAAGTTGGTCCGGCTGGGGTGGATCAGCCCCTTCGAGTCGAACATAAAAATATTGGCTTTTTGCGCGCCCAGACTGCAATAAAGTTTGGAGCAGGAAATCGCCGAAGCGCCCGCGCCGTTGACGACAATTTTACTTTTGAAATATCCTTGCCGACTATTTCGAGGGCGTTGAGCAGGGCAGCCGAACTGATGATTGCCGTGCCGTGCTGGTCGTCGTGCATGACGGGAATGTTCAATTCCGCCTTCAGGCGTTCCTCGATTTCAAAACACTCGGGCGCGGAAATGTCTTCCAGGTTCACACCGCCGAAAGTGGGTTCGAGAATTTTGACGGTCCGGACAAATTCATCCACGTTTTTTGTGTCGAGTTCGATGTCAAAAACGTCGATATCGGCGTATATTTTGAACAAAAGGCCTTTGCCTTCCATAACGGGTTTGCCGGCCAGCGGGCCGATATCGCCCAGTCCCAAAACGGCCGTTCCATTGGAAATAACGGCCACGAGATTGCCCTTGGCCGTATATTTATAGACGTCTTCCGGGTCTTCCGCAATCGCTATGCAGGGTTCGGCAACACCCGGAGAATAGGCCAGGGTTAAATCGCGCTGGGTAGCCGTTTCTTTTGACGGAATGACCTCAATTTTTCCCGGCCGGCCCTTGGCATGGTAGTGCAGGGCCTCTTCTTTTAATGTTTTTTTCGTACTCATCGTGCAATTGTAGGCCGCGAAGGTATTTTTTTTCGGCAAGTGATGCTATGCTTCAAAAATCCGGTTTCGGACGCTGTGAAGCAAATGCGCGGCGCAAAGGAATGGGTTTTGTTTAAAACGCCTTACATTTCGCCGATGCCGGAAGCATAAAACGCTCCGCCGGAATTTCACATGACCCGTGTAAAAAAAATACTTTGGAACGCCGCAAAAGGAATTGGGATCGCCACAGGCGGCCTGATGCTCCTGTTATTCATTTTACCCGTCGTTTTTCCCGGCACCGTAGCCGAACAGATTAAAAATTGGACCAATGAAAGTATCGACGGCCAACTGGAGTTTTCCCAAACCCGCTTGTCGTTTTTTGAACATTTTCCCTCGCTCACACTTACGCTGCACAACTTTTCCCTGACCGGCGCCGCGCCATTTTCCAATGATACGCTCCTGGCCGGCAAATCGCTCAGTTTTGGCATCAACCTGTCTTCCCTGTTTGGCAAAACCCTGGAAATCAATACATTTTATATCGACGACGCCGTCATTAATGTGCAAGTAGACGAAAAAGGGCAGGCCAATTACAATGTTTACAAAGGCAGCCCGGATACCGATACCGCAGCAGACAGCAGCGACACACGCCTCCGGATAGCCGGCATTTTTTCAACCGTTGCCAGCTGACCTACAACGACCGCTCCATTCCCCTGCGCATCGAGGCGAAAGATTTTTATTACGAAGGCCGCGGCGACCTCGCCAACAGCCAGTTTGACCTGCAATCAAATATGCGGGCCGCCGGGTTTGACTTCATTTACGACGGAACGCCTTATTTCCGGAACCGAAAACTCCAGGCCGAGTTGCTGACGGGTATCAATACCTCGTCCTTAGTATTCCGTTTTGCCAAAAACGAACTGCTCATCAACAAACTGCCCGTCGATTTTTCCGGAAATATGGCTATTGTTAAAGACGGCTACGATATTGACCTGAACGTCGTTTCCGGCACCACTGACTTCGGCAACATTTTTTCAGCCCTGCCGCCTGAATACGACCGCTGGTTTGCGGAAACCCGTTTCAGCGGACAATCCCAAATCAAAGTGGCGCTGAAAGGCCAATACCGCGCCGCCACCGCCCAGGCGCCGGACCTCGACGTCAACCTTTGGGTCCACGACGGCTCGATCCGGCACAACAAAGCCCCCGCCCCGCTCGAACACTGCTGGCTGAATGCCAAAATCCGGATGCCCGGCCTGCAACCCGGCAACCTTTCCCTGGACCTCGATACCCTGAAATTCGACCTGAACGGCGCCACCACTAGCGCGGCCATCCGGGTCAAAGGCATCGATCAGCCCTATATCAAAACGGAACTGCGCAGCCAACTGGACCTCGCACTGCTCGACAGTGCCCTGGGGCTTTCCGCCGTCGACCTGCGCGGCCGGCTCGACCTGCAACTGCACGCCGACGGCACTTACCGGAGCCGCGTGAACCCGGATCAATCAAGCACCGTTACGGCGGTTCCGGTGTATCAACTTGACGCAGATATTCAAAACGGCTATTTCAAATACAACACGCTGGAACTGCCGGTGCAGGATTTGCAGGCGCACATCCGGTCGGCCTGCGCCACGGGCAAATGGCAGGATATTGAACTGTCCGTCGACTCTCTGAACGCCGTTCTTGGCAAAGGCAAAGTGGCGGGCCGTTTGTCGGTGAAAGGTTTGGATAAAAGTGTGGTAAAAGCGAACCTGAAAGCCGATTTGCAACTGGAAGACCTGGTCCGCGCTTTCCCGATCGCCGATTATACGTTCGGTGGCGCCCTGAGCGTCGATCTGGTGACAGACGGAATGCTGGATGCCGGCAAAAAACTGTTTCCGGCCACCAACGCCACGCTACAACTCCAAAACGGTCTGCTGAAAACGCCTTATTACCCGCAGCCCATCGAACAACTGGCGGTAAATGCCACCATAAAGGGCAAAAGCGGCGCCTTCGACGACCTTTCCCTGCAATTGCAGCCGCTTTCGTTTGTGTTTGAACAACAACCTTTTACACTACGCGCCCAGGTGCAAAATCCCGCCAGCCTGCGGTATGATTTTACAGCGAAAGGCACGCTTGACCTCGGAAAAATATACCAGGTATTTGCGATAGAAGGATACGAGGTCTCCGGTTTGCTGCATGCCGACCTGGACGCACAAGGCACCGAATCCGACGCCTTAGCCGGGCGTTACCAGCGGCTCCGGAACAAAGGCACGCTGCGTCTGGTTCGCTTCGAACTGCGCAGCGCCGACTACCCCGATCCTTTCTTCCTGCCCGGCAGTACCCTGCGTTTCGAGCAGGATAAAGCCTGGTTGTCCGACGCGCGGCTGCGCTACCGGAAAAATGAATTTACCTTGACCGGTTATGCCCAAAACATGATCGGTTATGTGTTTGGAAACAGTCCCCTGCAGGGGCAGTTGACGGTAAGCAGCCCCCGCGTGCTGATCGACGATTTTATGGCTTTCGCGGCGCCTTCAACCGGCTCAGCGCCACCCGCAGCCGCCCGGGCGCCTGCGGGTGTGGTATTGCTTCCGGATGACCTGGACCTTTCGCTGAAAGCCGCGGTAAAAGAAGTGGTGTACGGCCAAACCACCATTCAGGATTTCAGCGGCGAACTGGCTTTGCAAAAAGGGAAATTAAACCTGCAAAAAACCCGGTTCAACATTGCCGGCGCGTCGGCGGGTGTGGAAGGGCATTATACCCCCGTTAATCCGCGCAAGGCCATTTTTGGGTTGAGTTTTAAAGCTGATTCTTTCGACGTGAAACGTGCATACGACGAAGTGCCGCTGTTCCGGGAAATGGTCAGCGCCGCCGAAAAAGCGAGTGGACTGGTCTCCCTCCAATATGAATTGCAGGGGCGTCTGAACGACCGGATGGAACCCGTGTACCCCAGCATCAAGGGCAAAGGGTTTGTCAAATTGGAAAAAGTTAAAGTGAAGGGCCTGAAACTGTTCGGCGCCGTCAGCAAGGCCACCGGCAAAGACGACATCAACGATCCCGATTTAAAAGCCGTGGTGATGAAATCATCCGTCGCCAATAACATCATCACCATCGAGCGCACCAAAATGAAAGTGCTCGGTTTTCGGCCGCGGATAGAAGGCCAGACCTCTTTAGACGGCCGTCTGAACCTGCGCTTCCGGCTCGGCCTGCCTCCTTTCGGCGTAATCGGTATCCCGATGACCGTTACCGGCACTTCGGACAACCCGGTTGTGGAAATACGCAAAGGCAGGGAGGCGGATGAACTGGAGGAAGAAGTGGACGACGAGGAAGAAGAAGAGGGAGGCGGGCGGTAAGAAGTTTGCCGGCGCGAAAACCGGCGGCGTGGACAGGCCGTTCACCGCCTCAAAACATCCTTCTCCGCTGCATAAACCAATAAAGGCCGCCGGTGAAAAGCGCGGTAAATACAATGGTAGCGTAAAACGCCCAGGGGTGGTCGGGAATGCCGTTGGGGATATTCATGCCAAAAAACGAGGAGATCAGCGTGGGAACCATGAGTACAACGGTGACGATGGTGAGGCGGTGAATCACCACGTTGAGGTTGTTGGAGATAATGCTCGAATAAGCGTCCATGGTTCCGTTGAGGATGTTGGTATACACATTGGCCATGGAAAGCGCCTGGGAATTGTCGATGATGATGTCTTCGAACAACTCGGTCCTATCCTCGTCGCCTTTGATGTGCCCAAAATCGGTGCGTTTCATTTTCATTTTCAGCAACTCATTGGCATTGAGTGAGTTGACAAAATACACCAGACTTTTTTCGATTGCGAGCAGTTGTTTCAGGTCGGAGTTCCGGCTGGAGTGCATCAGTTCTTTTTCGATGCGGTTGCGGCGCAGATTGAGGGTTTTGAGGCAGGAAAGGAAGTGATATACATTTTGTTCGAGCACCTGAAGCACAAAGTTCTTGTCGTCGGCCGGGTTGAAGTTGCGGACGTTGTTTTCGAGGAACTTTTCCAGTACGGGTGTTTCGAAGGCCGAGATCGTGATCACGTGTTCGATGGTGAGGATGATACCGATCGGCACCGTAATAAAGTACGCCTCGTTTTCTTCCTGCGCGTTCTGGTTTTTGACGGGGGTGTTGATCAGGATAAAACGTATGTCTTCATCGCGCTCGTAACGGGCGCGTTCGTCGAGATCGAGCGAGTCGGTCAGGAATACGGGATCGAACTCGAACCGGCGGGCAAAGTCCTCCAGTTCGTCAGGCCCGAAAGGTGGAGCGAGGTGCACCCAACAGCCGGGATCCGGCTCGGTCAGTTCGACGAGCCTCCGTTTTTCGCGTATGTAATAGCGGATCACTGTCCATTGAGTGAAGGTTAGATATATGGTGTCTCTGCCATCTGGCATCTGGCATCTGCCATCTGGCATCTGCTTTCTGGCATCTGCTTCCGGGTGCAAACTTACGTTACCTGTCTTTGGGAAACAACCTTCTCTTTGGCCGGCGCAGAAAAAAAATCGCCTCCCGAAAAATTATATTTGGAATTGATCTTAAATAATTATTTTTTTTGAAATTTAAATTTGTTACGTGCTGAGTATTTGAATTTGTGTTTTGCAATTTTCCGATTGGCCTTACTTTTAATAAAAATGATAGCGGCGGGAGAAATTTTTTTTCTATTATTGCGTGGTTTTTGACGGCAGGCGGTTGGAAAACCTTCCAGGCTGCCGGAAAACCCCGCAGCGCAGAACATATCTGAATTTTGCAGTCGTAATCCTCCCCGTTTTCATTGGAATCCTCTTCCTGTTGCGCTCGTGAAAAGTTGTCCCGGTTATCCGGTTGGGCGGTAAAAAATACCCGCCCGGCGCTTCTTGTTATATAAATCAAATGATTCTCTGAAATTTTGAGCCTTTCGCCATGCAGCAAATTTAGATTGCGCCGTATCTGGTATCTTTTGGGCATAAATTTCTTTAATCTTGTTTTATTCCCTTTTTGTTTTCCCATGAATAACCAAGTCCGAACCTTACACACATTTACGAATCAAACCCATGTTGTCTATGCGCGTATTTACTCCCCGTCGTTTATTCTTTTTCACCTGCTTCCTGGCGTTTTCGGTTTCGTCTGTTTTGCAAGGACAGGTTGCGAGCGACGCGCCTATCGTATTGGATGGCCATTTTCAACGCCACGTCATTTCAGCACAGTCGACGAGCCAGGTGCTGACTTTTAATAACCTCATACCGGGCGAAACGTACTCCCTGATCGTCCCGGAAGACCCCACTCTAAACGGTTGTATGCCAAGTCTTTCTGCGGAAGATGCCGATGTAAAGATATTGGGTTACGACGCCGCAGTACACCAGTTGAAATTTGTCGTGCCGGCTGCCACCATGTCGTTCCGCCTGAACTATCCGTGTTCCTGGGACGCGGCCAATCCGCCCCGGCATTACGTGTCGGTCATTTGTGAAACCTGCAAAAAGAAAGACCTCCACGAATACTTGAAAGCACTGGCAGTACTCGACGTAACCCCCGGCGGCTCGGCCGACCAATTGGTGCGGGAGGTGATGATCGGAGGCGACTGTTTTGATATTACGGGGGTGACCTATACCGGCCAACCCGGACAGATCGGCACTTTTGCCAACGGTCAGACCAACATCGGCTTCGCCAGCGGTATGATTATGGCCACGGGTGATTGCAGCGTGGCGGTAGGCCCCAACGGCTCCGACAACGCCAGTGCCGGGTACGGCAACTCAACCTCCGACGGCGACCTTTCCCAATTGTCGGGCAGCGGCAGTTTGTTCGACCTTGCGAATATTGAATTTGATTTTACACCCACGCAGACCCCGCTGACTTTCGACTATGTTTTTGCCTCGGAGGAATATTGCGAATACGTTGGTTCCCAGTTTAATGACGCCTTCGGGTTCTTTATTTCGGGTCCGGGCATTTCCGGCCCGTTCGGCGGCGCCGCGAATATCGCTTCCCTCGGCCCGGGCACCTATGTGGCCATCAACAACATCAACCACATCACCAACTCGGGTTTGTACGTCAACAACCAGCCCGCTTCAAGCGGTAACCTGTGCGGCCAGGCGCCTTCTTCCGGCGTCGCCACTAATGAGGTGCAGTTTGACGGATTTACCAAAAAACTAACCGCTGTCGCCAATGTAATTCCCTGCCAGACCTACCACATCAAATTAAAAATCTGCGACGTAGGCGACGGTATTTTTGATTCGGGTGTATTCATGCGGTCCGGTTCGTTTGACGCCGGTGGCAATGCATCGGTAGAGTGGCTGGTAAACGGCCAACCCGACATCAACGAAGTATTTGAAGGCTGCGGTACAGTACAACTCGTTTTTGACCGCATCGGCACCAACGTGAACGCCCCCTTGCCCGTGCAATTTACGATTACGGGAACGGCTACCGCCGGCGCGGATTATCAGCCGATCCCTATGACGGTTATTATTCCGGCAGGGCAGGACAAACTGACCATCAACGTTCCGATTTTTGTGGACAACCTGACCGAAGGTCCGGAAACCGTCATCATCAAACTGTTGAGCCCCTGCTCCTGTATCAATCCAACTATTGAATTGATTATCAATGACTTGATTCCACTTACGGCGATTCCGGACACCACCACAATCTGTGGACCCGGTGTTGGTACGGTAAGTGTGACACCCGAAGGTGGCGTTCCCCCGTTTACTTTCAAATGGAATACCGGCAGCGTGGAACAGGAAATCTCGCAATTCGTGGCGGTATCCACCAACTTCACGGTAACGGTGACGGATAATTGTGGCAAAACTTTCGCCACCACGGCGCGTATTATCGTAAAACCCCCGCCGACGGCGAAACTGCTCCCGCCCGCACCACAACTCTGCCCGGGCCAGACCGCATTAATACAAGTTACCTTTACCGGCGTGGGGCCTTTCGAACTGGTACTCAATCAGAACGGTAACCCCATGTCGCCGATTTCGGACATAACCGACAACCCCTACTTCGTAGAAATTTCGGAGCCAGGCCTGTACATGATCGCCAGCGTGACCGACGCCGACGGGTGTGTCGGGACGGGGCAGGGAGCCCTGCTGGTGACCGTTTCAACACTTGCCATGACCGGCGTGGTGACCAATACATCCTGCGCTGCGGGCAGTAACGGCTCTATCAATACTACCGTGCTCGGCGGACAAGGCATACCCGACCCGACAGGACTTCAGCCAGGCACTTACAACGTAACCGTAACCGATTTCTTTGGCTGTACCAATGCCCAGCAGTATACAGTAGGTTCGCCGCCGGCTATTGTAACCAATATCGATACCATATTTGTAGCCAACTGTTTTAACCCGACAGGAGGCAGCATCAACATGAGTGTCAGTGGCGGCGCAGGTGCCTATACCTATAAATGGAGTAATACCTATACCGGCCAGGACCCAACCGGACTGGCGCCCGGAACGTATACCGTAACCGTTACGGATGGGTCCGGATGTTCAAAAACAACCACGGCCACCGTACCGGGCGACTTTTCTCCGCCAACGGCGAGCGCTGCCGTCTACGACGAACTGACCTGTATCCTGACATCGGTCACCATAGACGGCTCGGCATCCAGTCTCGGCCCCAATTTTACGTATAAATGGACGGCTTCCGGCGGTGGAAATATCGTGAACGGCGGCACCACCCTCAATCCGGTCGTCAATCACCTGGGCTCCTACACTTTGGTAGTTACCAATACGACGAACGGATGTACCGCTTCGCATACCGTACCGGTGACAGGCGATTATACTCCGCCGACCGCAAGTGCAGGACCTCCTGTGTCGCTGACCTGTGCGATCGACAGCCTGGTACTCGATGGCTCCGGTTCTTCCACCGGTCCGAATTTTACATATACCTGGACGACCACCGGCGGTAATATTCTCGGCGGCGGCGGCACACTGACCCCTTTGATCGATAACCAGGGAACATACGTGCTGCTGGTGACAAATACCCAAAACGGTTGTACCAAAACCGCTTCCGTAGTGGTAGGCCTGAATATCACACCGCCAACAGCAGTAGTGGCGCCCGGCGGCCAATTGACGTGTACGAGCCCGAGCATCCAGCTGAACGGAACGGGATCAAGCGCCGGTCTGAACTATTCCTACGACTGGATACCTTCCAATGGCGGCGCGATCAGCGCCGGAGGCAATTCACTGAACCCAACGGCTTCCGCTACAGGCAGTTATACTTTGGTGGTGACCAACAACTCAAACGGTTGCACGGCCACCGCATCCACTACGGTCACCAGTAATGCCAGTCTGCCAACTGCCGTGGCCACACCGTCCGGTATTATTACTTGTCTGGTTCCACAGATTACCCTGAGTGCAAGCGGCTCTTCTTCCGGGCCCAACTTTACGTATACCTGGAGCACCAATACCGGCCAAATCATCAACCAAAGTAACAACACCGCCACTGTGGGCTCGGCAGGGCAGTACACCCTGCTGGTTACCAATACATCGAATAACTGTACGGCAACCTTCAACATCGACGTACAGGATGACCTGGCTCCGCCGACGGCCAACGCAGGTATATCGCAAACCCTGCTTTGTTCGCAACCTTCATTGACACTCGACGGCAGCGGTTCGAGCACAGGACCCAACTTTACATATCAATGGACTACTACCGGAGGTGGTAATTTTACCACACCTTCCAATATCCAGAATCCGCAGGTGAACCAGCCGGGCAACTACCAGGTTCTGGTCACCAATACACTCAACGGCTGTACTTCCGTAGCGCAGGTGCAGATCATTCAGGATGCCAACGATCCTGTGGTGCAAATTGCATCGCCGGGTATGCTGAATTGTATTGTGCCGCAAATCTCGTTGAACGCAGCCGGTTCCAGCGCGGGCGCGGGTATCTTTTATGACTGGTCAGGCCCGGGTATATTATCGGGTGACAGCACGCTGAACCTCGTCGTCAATGCACCGGGCAACTACAACCTGGTGATTACCAATACCACAAATGGCTGTACTTCCCAGCAAACGGTGGCCGTAGGCCAGGATATTGTAAATCCGCCGGCCGACGCGGGGCCCAACCAGGTGCTGAATTGTTATAATCCGGAGCTTCCGCTGGGTGGCCCGGGCAATCCGACCGGGCCGGGTTACACCTTTGCCTGGACGGGCTCCGGCATCACCTCAGGCGCGGGTACTGCTTCTCCGGTCGCCAATCAGGGGCGGTACATTCACCCTGGTAGTCACCAATACCGCGAACGGTTGTACCACAGTGGATGACGTGCAACTCACCACCGACTTCGCCCAACCGGCTGCCAGTGCGGGACCAACCTTCCAGCTGACTTGTCAGCAGGAAACCTTCACCCTGCAGGCCAACGGCAGTTCGGGACCGAACTTCACGTATCAGTGGACAACTCCTACGGGTAACATTATCACACCGTCCAACATTCTGACACCTACGGTGGATGCCGCAGGCACATACAGTTTACTCGTGACCAACACGACCAACGGCTGTACGGCAAATTCCAGCGTACAAATCACCAAAGCGGCTGACGTGCCGACGGCTGTGATCGCCAACCCGGCGGTACTGACCTGCGCGCTGCCCAATACCACACTCAGTGGCAACGGCTCCAGCACAGGCCCGGAATTTATCTATCAATGGACGGCGTCCAATGGCGGTAATATCGTCAGCAATGGCGGCACCCTTGCTCCGACGATCAACGCGCCGGGCACCTATACGTTGTTGGTGACCAACACCACGAACAACTGTACGGAAGACGCTGAAATTCAGGTAACGCAGGATATTGCACTTCCGGTGATGGATGCGGGTCAGCCGCCTACCATTACCTGTACGAACCTTTCGGTAAATCTTGCGGGATCAGTCACTTCCACCGGCAACTTCAATTACCAGTGGACGGCGTCCAACGGCGGAAATATCGTCAACGGGATCAATACCCTGACGCCCACAGTGAATGCCGGAGGTAACTACACGCTGGTGGTCACCAACCAGCAGAACGGCTGTTCCAGCACCGATAACCTGATTGTACCGGTGGACCAGGTCGCTCCACTTGCACTTATTTTGCCTCCGACCATGCTGACCTGTGCCACCAAAGAAGTGGTGCTTAATGCTTCCGGTTCCAGCTTGGGAAGTAATATGGATTACCTGTGGACAACGACCGGCGGCAGTTTTGCCGATCTTTCCAACGAACTCCAGCCCATGGTGGACGGCCCGGGCAACTACGTCCTGCTGGTCACCAATACCACCAACGGTTGCACCCAAACCGCTTCCGTTCAGGTAACGCAGGATATTCAGAACCCGATTGCCAGCGCCGGCACTGACGGCCTGCTAACCTGTGCCGTTACCACACTTCAACTCAACGGATCGGGCTCCAGCCAAAACGGCAACTTCTCCTATACCTGGTCGGCCACCGGGGGTGGACAGGTTTTGAACGGCGGCAACGGCCTTGCTCCCACGATCGGATCGGGTGGCACGTATACCCTTACGGTGCTGAATCAGACCAACGGCTGTACGTCAACCGATATCGCCATTGTAAACGTAGATACCCAGCAGCCGACCATTTCCATCGCGACGCCCGGCCAGATCACCTGTACTCAACTCCAGGTGACGCTCAGCGGCAGTTCGCAAGGTGGCCCGAATCCCAGTTATTCCTGGAGTACTACCAATGGAAATATCGTCAGCGGTCAGGGCAGCAGCCAGGCTATCGTAAATGCAACAGGCAATTACACCCTGGTGGTTTTGAATAACAACAACGGTTGCTCCAATACGGCTTCCGTGGCAGTGAGCAATAATGTCGTATTGCCGGCCGCCGAAGCAGGTGCGCCGTTTATGCTAACCTGCTCGGTGGACGAAGTGACCCTGCAGGGTTCCGGCTCTACCGGCGCCGGCTATGGTTATGCCTGGAGTACCCAGGGCGGCAATATTGTTTCCGGAGGAAATACGCTCACGCCGGTGGTCAACCAACAGGGCACCTATACCCTGACGGTGACTAACCTCGGAACGGGTTGCACCCAAACCGACCAGGCCCAGGTTTCGGTCGAAACGAATATTCCGACCGACTTTATCGTAACCCTCGACCCGCCATCCTGCAAAGACAACGACGGGGCGATCTCCTTTGAACAGGTAAGCGGTGGCTTCCCACCGTATTTGTATTCGATCAACAACGGGCAGACTTTCCTGTCAAAAGTGGACTTTACCAAGATCACTCCGGGGGTTTACGACCTGTGGATTCAGGATGCCAACGGCTGTGAATTCCACAAAATACTCAATGTGCCCAAGGCGCCGGACCCGGCTGTAACCCTTCCGACGGAGATCAATATCGACTTCGGCGATTCACTGCAACTCGAAGCGGTGCTGCCGCCGGGTTACCCCCTCGCATTGATCGACACCGTAACCTGGACCCCGCTCACGGGTTTGACTTTCGCCAGCTACAGCATCACGGATTTGCTGACGCCGACGGCCAAACCGTTCAAACCTACGGAATACCAGGTAACCGTTCAAAGCGGCGACGGCTGCGTAGCCAGCGACCGGGTGCTGATCCGGGTGGATAACGAACCGCACATTTACATTCCCAACGTGTTTTCACCCTGGGATGAAGATGGCGACAATGATGTGGTTTACATTTTTGCAGATAACAAACAGGTTCGGATGATCAAATCATTTCAGATCTACGACCGCTGGGGCGAGCAGGTGTTCGTGAAAGAGAATTTCTTCCCGAACGACCCGGCATATGGTTGGGGCGGTCGCCTTCGCGGCAAGTTGCTTGCTCCCGCCGTCTTTGTTTATTATGCGGAAATTGAATTGATTGACGGAAGCCTTTTGCTTTTCAAAGGTGACGTCACCATCGCGAAATAAAGGATCATGTAGCCGCCGGTCACCCGGCAGCGGTTGTAGTAAAATCTAATTTGGCCGCAAATCCGATACCGGATTTGCGGCTTTTTTAATACGGCTGTCGAAATAATACTTACTTCAAACGTCCGATGCCCTATTTTCGCAGGAAATTTTCAGAACCAATATCCAATCAAACTTTTCAAACTATGACGGACTTTCGCAAATACCTCCCGCTTATCCTGCTTGCCCTGGCAGCCGTGCTTGTTTTTAGTATGTGCGGCTCTTATAACAGCGCTGTAAGCAAGGATGAAAACGTAAAAAAAGCCTGGTCGCAGGTGGAAAACCAATACCAACGCCGCGCCGACCTGATCCCCAACCTGGTAAACACGGTAAAAGGATACGCCAATTTTGAACAACAAACGCTGCAACAGGTGGTACAGGCCCGCGCTTCCGCCACCCAGGTAAAAATAGATGCCAACAACCTGACGCCCGAAGCCATTCAGCGGTTCGAGCAGGCCCAACAGGGTTTGTCCGGCGCTTTGAGCCGCTTGCTGGCTGTTACGGAAAACTATCCCGACCTGAAAGCCAATCAGAATTTTCTCGACCTGCAGAAGCAACTGGAAGGAACGGAAAACCGGATTTCAGTGGAACGCAAAAACTTCAACGAATCCGTGCAGGACTACAACGCCTATATCCGCCGTTTCCCGACCAATCTGATTGCCGGCATGTTCGGCTTTTCACCCAGGGGGTACTTCCAGGCCGCGGCAGGTTCGGATAAAGCGCCGCAAGTGCAGTTTTAGTCGCTTCAAACCAAAAAGATGCTGTTCACCAAAGAAGAAGAATCCCGCATCATACAGGCCATACGTGCGGCTGAACGCCGGACTTCCGGGGAAATCCGGGTGTTCGTGGAAGACTTTTGTATCCGCGATCACCCGGTGGAACGGGCCGCCGAAGTGTTCCAGTTGTTCGGAATGTTTAATACAAGCGCCCGCAACGGTGTTTTGATTTACTTAGCCGAAAAATCGCATCAATTTGCCATTTGGGGCGATACAGGTATTCACGAGCGGGTTGGGTTCCGATTTTGGGACGACGAAAAACACCTGCTCCGCGATCACCTTCAACGCGATGAAGCTGCGCTGGGCGTTTGTCACGTGATCGACCAGATCGGAGAACGGCTGCGGCATCATTTCCCCATTGACGAAGACAAAGACGAAAATGAACTACCCGATGAAATTATTTACGGTTGACGGTGGGCGGCGACTGAACAAGGTTGCTGCCTTGCTTGCCCCTGCTCCTGCAACTGTTCCTGCCCCTGTCGCTTTCCGCTCAGGATGACAAGGATATTTTTCCCAAAAAACCCGACCCTGCCGTTTATGTGCACGACTACGCCGGGTGGCTTTCCGATGCGGAGCGTATCGGGCTGGAGCAAAAACTTGTGCGGTATTACGATTCCACATCCACCCAGATCGTGGTGATGATCCGGTCGGATATCGGCGACTACGACAAGGCGTCTTACGCTTTTGAATTGGGCAACCGCTGGGGCATCGGCCGGAAAAGCAAAAACAACGGTGTGGTGCTACTCGTCAAAACCGAACAACCCGGCCGGGGCGCTTTTATTGCAACGGGTTACGGGGTGGAAGGTGCCTTGCCCGATATTACCGCCGGGCGGATTATTCGCAATACCATGATCCCCTACTTTAAGCAGGAGCGTTATGCGGAAGGTATCGAGGCGGGGGTTGATGACATCATCAGCGCTTTGTCGGGAGAATTTAAAAATGATGGCAAACAGCGAGATGGGGCTGGCGCGATCGTTTTAGTGGTGTTCCTCATCATTTTACTCATCATATTGTTCGTCGGATTTTCCATTTGGCGCTCTAAAAAAAGCGGCACCTGGTATACTGACCTCGGCCCGATGTCGGGTCGCCGCGGAAACACCTGGGGTGGCGGCGGCTGGGGTGGCTGGGGTGGCGGAAGCGGCGGTGGGGGTTGGGGCGGCGGCGGGGGCGGCTCCTTTGGCGGAGGCTCCTTTGGTGGCGGGGGCGCCGGCGGCGACTGGTAAACCGGTTGAACGGCAATCTGATTTTCCGCCTAACCGGCTCACAATAAACACTTTATGGCGAAAACTAAAACATCGCATTCGCCGCTTTTAAACGATGAGTATACAACAAGTTCCTATTTTTGTAGCATCTTCCGAGGTACACGGACAAGGCGTTTTTGCAGCCCGGGAAATTGAAGCAGGGGAAGTGATCGAAGTGTGCCCGATCATTTTATTTCCCGTATCCCAGTTGGAACACGTGCGAAAAACTGTGCTGGACGATTATTATTTCGACTGGGGAGACAAAGGAGAATGGTATGCGTTCTGCCTCGGTTACGGTTCGTTGTACAACCATTCATACGAACCCAATGCCGAGTACGGGATGGATTTTGAAGCGCAAACCATTGATTTTTATTGTATTAAAAATATCCCTGCGGGAGAAGAAATCTTTATCAACTACAACGGCGATGCGGACAACCGCACAAAAGTCTGGTTTGAAAAATAAATGAAAAAGCAGCCGGAACAACTCAGTTATGAATCCGCTTTTGCCGAACTTCAGCAGATCGTCCGGGTCTTGCAGGATGACGTGGTTGGTATTGACGAACTGACCGCCAAAATTGCCCGGGCCACCGAACTCATCCGGTTTTGCCGGGAGCGTTTGCGCAGCACGGAAGAGGAGATCGGCAAACTCACTGATCTGTAATCAACGATTTGTACCGGCAGCCCCGAAAACGCCGCCGGTACAAATCGGTTTTATTTCCTGCTGAACTTATCCCATACTTCCCAGTCCTTTATTTTTTTGCGCTCCCGTTTGGCAAGAATGTACCGCACCGAGACGGAAGCGCCCGTCCACTCAAAAGGATGGACCTGATCGCCGGACAGGTGAAGTTCGGGTTTCCAGTCGAAAGCAAAATTCAGGCGGCCGAGGCTCAATTCCAGTCCGCCGATACCCGTCAGGCCAAATACATTGTCTTCGACCTGGCCGGTTTCCGTGCGGCTGGCTTCACTTTTAAAATAGTAGTGTGCGCCCGCGCCGGCGTAGAGATTAATACCGCGGAACAGGATTTTCTGGTGGCGTTCGCCCAGCAAGGTCACCCCGATCTCGTCCGAACGAAGCGGGGTGTGGAGAATGCCCTCCACGGTCCAGTTGCCCGCGATGTGTTGTTGAACCGTAAAGTTGATGCCGTTGTCGAGGCGGATACCGGCGGCGGTTTTATAGGATTGACCGAAGGCGAGGTGGTTGAAAAGGGCCAGGAACGGGATCAAAAGAAAGCGTGTATTTTTCATATTGTTGTGCCGGTTAGTCGTTTGCGTTTGATACGACTAAAAAACGGGGGGGGCGGCTCCGCTATTTCCGTTGAAATTCGGCTTTAAAGTTTTTTTAACCGGAAGGGTGCTATTTTCGCCCGACTGTATAAGAATTCGTTAAAAAAACTGTGCTTTGGTTGCTTATTGGTATCGCTTTCGCCAGTTACTGGGCTTTTACCGCCGCGCCGTGACGAAATACCAGATCCACTCGCCTTTTGTGTTCGGGTTGGTGAATGAAGTATTACACGACGACCGCTGGTATTATGCTTTCCGGGATATTGAACAGCTGCGCAGGCAGATGCTTCAAAGCGGCATCGAACTCGAAGTCCGGGATTTTGGCGCCGGTGCGGCAGGTGTGGAAAATGTGGAAGCTGGGGTATTGCGGAAAGTCTCCCTGAAATCGCTGGCGGGTAACGTGGCAAGTTCGCCCGTTCAGGGTCGCATGTTGTTTCGCATAGCCAACTTTCTGGGGCCAAAAACCATGCTTGAACTCGGCACTTCCGCCGGAATAGGCGCCTTGTACCTCGCATCTGCCGTTCGGTCAGCAAAGGTGATTACGCTGGAAGCTAGTCCGGAATGTGCCCGGGTCGCCCGCACCCACTTCGATTTGTTGGGACTGAAAAACGTGGAAATCATGACGGGTACTTTTAAGGAAACACTTCCCGGGGCGCTCGCTCAGTTGCAACACCTTGATTTTGTGTTTATTGACGGTAATCACCGCCCGGAACCAACGCTGAAATATTTTGAAACCTGTTTGCCCTGTGCAACGGAAAAAGCCGTTTTTGTATTCGACGATGTATACTGGTCCGCTGGAATGGAAAAGGCCTGGCGACAAATTCAAAATCACCCGCGTGTTACCCTGACCATCGATTTTTTTGATCTTTCCCTTGCTTTTATCAACCCCGATTTTCGGGAAAAACAACATTTTCGCGTGGTTTCTTCTGCCCTGAAGCCCTGGAAAGTGTTTTAAGAGCCTCTCCAAAAACCTCCATTGGCCTGAAAAACCCATTTTATGTAATAATCTGGCCTTTTCAGCCTCAAAGGAGGTTTTCGGACAGGCTCAAAACGCTGAAAAATGCAACTCGACCTCACGTACCGCCAGATCTGGAAAATATCTGCTCCCATAATGCTCGGATCGGCGGCGCAAAACGTCATTGCACTCAGCGATGCCGTGTTGTTGTACCACAAGGGAGAGGTGGAATTTGCGGCGATCGGTTTTGCGGGTGTTTTTTACATCACCATTGCCGCCATCGGTTATTCCTTTTCGCGGGGCGGCCAGATCATCATCGCCCGGAGAATGGGAGAAAAACGCCCGGAGGTGGTGGGCCATATTTTTCACACGATGCTGTTGTTTGAACTGGCCCTGGCTTTGTTGATGTGGGCATTCATGCGCTATTCCACCCCCTGGTTTTTTCATTTATTCCTCGATCATTCCCCCGAAATTTATACAAAAGCGCTGGAATACATCCATTACCGGGCCTACGGCGTCTTTTTCAGCTACGGCGGCATCGCGTTGATCTCTTTATACAGCGGTATTGCGCGGCCGGGCATCATCCTGGCCGACACCCTCGTGCTCGCGATCATCAACCTCGTACTCAATTACGGCCTGATTTTCGGCGCTTTCGGCTTGCCGGCCATGGGTATCGGCGGGTCCGGCCTGGCGAGCAGCATTGCCGAAGGGGTTGCTTTCGTGGTGTTTGTTACTTATATGTTGTTCGACCATAAAACCCGCCCGATGCGGATTTTTACCTGGCCCCGGCCGGACTGGCCGCTGACGAAGCAGCAACTCAACCTGGCGCTTCCGGTGGTGGCCAATGCCGCCGTCGGGCAGGGTAGTTGGGTGTTTTTTTTCGGCATGGTGGAAAATCTGGGCGCCCGGGCACTGGCGGTATCCAATCTGGCCCGCACGGTTTACCTGCTGTTGTCTATTCCGATGTGGGGTTTTTCTTCGGGGGTAAATACACTCGTCAGCAATCTGATCGGGCAGGGGCGGCACCAGGAGGTGCTGGCCGCCGCCTGGAAAACCGGCAAGTTTTGCTGGGCCGTTTCGATGATTATGGCGGTTCCAATCCTGTTATTCCCCGGCAAAGTGTTGTACCCGCTGCTGGGCAAATCGGATATGAGCCTGATCGGCGAAACGCAGCCGGTTTTTTACCTGTTGTTGCTGATCCTGTCGCTCGCTACGGTGGGTGTGGTATTTATGAATGCTCTCGCCGGCACGGGAGCCACCTGGTTCGGGCTCAAACTTCAGGCGCTGACGGTGTTCGTTTACCTGGCCTATATTTATATTGTCACGAATTATACCGCGCTGAGTTTGCCCTGGGTGTGGATGGCGGAGGTATTATACTGGATATTGATGATTGTCATGGTGTTGTACTACCTGCGCACCGAACACTGGCACCGGATGGAGTTTTGACAAAAACCCCAAATGTTACGCCGGTAACCGGAATCGTGGAGCAGCCGGAAGAAATTTGTACGTTCATTCCAAAACAAGAACATTTTCGATCCCTATGATGAAGCAATGGCTGAAAAAATGGACCGTGTGGGAGTTTTTCCCATGGTGGCTGGCAAACGTACCGGTTTACGGCTTCTGGCTCTGGTTTGCCGCGCGTTCGCGGCACCTGGTTTTTTTTTCAAACGTCAACCCTTCCATTCCGCTGGGCGGGGCGATGGGAGAGTCGAAACACGATATTCTGAAACTCATTTCACGGGAAATACTGCCCAAAACGGTGTTTGTACCGGGCAAAGAGCCCATTGAAAAGGTACTTGCAGCCGTCGAAAACGCAGGAATCGGGTACCCGCTCATTGCCAAACCCGACGTGGGCGAACGGGGTTTCCTGGTAAAAAAAATCGCTTCACCGGGTGAACTGGCGGAATATCTCGAGCGTTACCCCGTCGATTTTATCATCCAGGAATTCCTGACCCTGCCCCTGGAAATGACCGTCCTGTACCATCGTTTTCCCGACGGTCACCGCTTCGGCATCACCTCCGTTTGTGTGAAGGAGTTTCTTTCCGTAACCGGCGACGGGTACTCATCGGTGCGTAGTTTGATGCAGCAGCAACTCCGGGCTTCCCTGCAATTGCGACGTTTTGAGCGGGAATCGCCGGAATTGCTGGCCCAGATTCCGGCGCCGGGCGAGATCCGCCTGCTCGAACCCATCGGAAATCACTGCCGCGGCACAAAATTTCTGAACGGCAACCACCTGATCGACCAGGTGCTGCTCGATGCTTTCGAACCCGTGTGTGTACAACTGCCCGGCGTATTGTACGGGCGTTTCGACCTGAAATGTGAAAACCTCGACGCCCTGCGGCGTGGCGAGTTCAAAGTGATGGAACTCAACGGTGTATTCGGCGAACCGGCACACGTATACGACCCGGCATTCGGGATGTGGCGCGCTTACCGCGACTTTTACCGGCACTGGAAAATTTTATTCGACCTCTCGCGCGCGCAACTGCGCAGGGGCGTGCCGCCGACACGGCATGCGGAAGCCTGGCAATTTATTCGCCGTTATTTTCAATATAAAAAACAGTTGGAAGCCCGATGACCCCGCTTATTCCACGTAACTTTGCGCCTCACCAATTTTTATTAAATGATTATTGAAGCCAAAAAAGTAGTGTCCGTACACTACACCCTGACCGAAGGCACCCCGGAAGGTCAACTTGTCGAGACAACCAACGGTGGTGAACCGCTTGCTTTTATTTACGGAGTCGGCAGTATGATTCCTGATTTTGAAAAAAATCTGGCCGGACTAAAAGCCGGCGACAAATTTGCATTCGGGATCGAAGCGGCCAACGCTTACGGTGTATATGATGAGACAGCCCTGGTGGAAGTTCCCAAAAACATGTTTGAAGTAGACGGTAAAATCCCGGACGGGCTGCTCGAAGTGGGAAACATGCTCCCGCTGACCGACCAGGACGGCAACCGTTTTAACGGCATGGTAGCCTGGGTCGGGCTGGATAAAGTGAAACTCGATTTTAACCACCCGATGGCGGGTGTCGACCTGTTTTTTACCGGACACGTGGAGGCAGTGCGCGACGCCGACCCAACCGAGCTTTCGCACGGCCATGTGCACGGCCCGGAAGGTCATCACCACTGACCGGCATCTTTACCGGCATTTACCTGAAGTCATTGAAACCATGTAGTGCGGTTCCTTTCCCGACAAAGAGACCCATTGTATGGTTTTAATGACTTTTTTTATGGAATTCAGTCACTTTTTGAGACCGGAATGCCACCTTTGCAGCCGCACAGAACAAACAAACCATGAACACAAACGGCAGCAGCCACCATGAGCACCGTCAAATTACGGCCGCCGGCCTTTTAATTACCCTGGGCATCATTTTTGGCGACATCGGCACTTCTCCACTTTATGTCATGAAGGCTATTGTCGGCGAAGGCCAGATCATCGACCGCTTAGTGGTGCTGGGAGGTGTTTCCTTAGTGTTTTGGACCCTCACCCTTCAAACCACCATCAAATACGTGTTGCTGACCCTGCGCGCCGACAACAAAGGGGAAGGTGGCATTTTTTCCCTGTACACCCTCGTCCGCCGGCGTCAAAAATGGTTGCTTTACCCCGCATTGCTCGGAGGCGCCGCCATGATCTCCGACGGAATGATCACCCCGCCGATTTCCGTTTCTTCGGCGGTGGAAGGCCTGGAACTCAAATATCCGGGGCTGCCGACTATGGGTATCGCCATTGCGATCATTTCCATATTATTTTTTGTTCAACGTTTTGGCACGGCTGCCGTGGGCAAAGGTTTTGGCCCAATCATGTTTGTCTGGTTCCTGGTACTGGGGATACTGGGGTTGTTTAATATCGGGCACGACCTTGAAGTATTATCGGCGCTGAGTCCGCATTACGGCATTCAGTTGCTGATGGCCGAACCCAAAGGAATATTCATCCTGGGCGCCGTTTTCCTCTGCACCACGGGAGCGGAAGCCCTGTACGCCGACCTGGGGCACTGCGGCAGGGAGAACATCCAGGCCAGCTGGATTTTTGTAAAAATTTGCTTAGTACTCAACTACCTGGGGCAGGCGGCCTGGCTGCTCCATCACTCGGGGCAGCACCTCGACGAAAACCCCTTTTACGGCATGATGCCCGAATGGTTTATCTGGCCGGGGATTATCATTGCCACCCTGGCGGCCATTATCGCCAGCCAGGCGCTTATTTCCGGGTCGTTTACCCTGGTTTCCGAAGCCATTCGCCTCGGTCTGTTGCCCAAACTGACCGTCAAATTTCCGACCAACATGAAAGGCCAGATTTATATTCCGGCGGTGAATACCTTTCTCTGGTTCGGTTGTGTGGCCGTGGTTTTGTATTTCCAACACAGCGGCGCCATGGAAGCCGCTTATGGCCTGGCTATCGTGCTGGCTATGCTTTGCACCACCGTTCTGTTGTCCAACTGGTTGGTTATCAAAAGAATAAATTCTGCGCTTGTCTGGTTGATGCTGATTTTTTACCTCCTCCTGGAAGGCTTGTTCTTGGTGGCCAACGGCTCCAAATTCCATGAAGGCGGATACGTCACGGTCGGTATGGCCGGTTTGTTGTTCGGCACCATGTTGTTGTGGGTGACGGCCAAACGGATTCGCCAGCGCTACTCCGACGAAGTAAAGATCAGGGACTTCCTCGACCAACTCATTCAACTCAGCAACGACCACGATATTCCCAAATACGCCACCAACCTGGTCTGCCTGAGCAGCACGAAGAACCACAAAAAAGTGGAGGAAAAAATCCTGTATTCCATTCTTCAGACCCAGCCCAAACGCGCCGACGTATACTGGTTTGTTCATATTGAAACCACCGACGAACCCCATACGATGGAATACGAGGTAAATACCATTGCACAGGACGACGTGTACAAAGTCAATTTCCGGCTCGGTTTCCGGGTGCAGCAGCGTATGAACGTGTTTATGAAAAAAGTAGTGGAAGAACTTGTTGAAAATGAGGAACTTACCGTGTATTCCCGCTACCATTCGGTAGGCAGCAAATACCCGACCGGCGACTTTCGCTTCCTGATTATTCAAGAGTTTTTATCCAATGAAAACGAGTTGCCCTGGTTCGAACAGCTCATCATGTCCATTTACCTTTCGGTGAAAATGTGGGTTTCGTCGCCCAAAAACTGGTTTGGCCTCGACAGCGATTCCGTGGAAGAAGAACAGGCGCCGCTGGTGCTTCAGCCGGTAAAGGAAGTGAACCTGCTCCGACTGAAAAACCGGCGGAAATAGTGATTTCCCGCCCGGCATTCACCTCAAGCGGTAGTGAGACTCTGAAGGGGCTTGCTGATTTACAGAAACCTGGAATCTCTAAGCCTCTTCAGAGTCTCACTTGAAAATCAGTTAAACCTAAGTATATGTTTAAAGGCAAAGTCAAATTCTTCAACGAATCAAAAGGTTTCGGCTTTATTGTGGAAGAAAGTACGGGCAAGGAAGTATTTGTGCACAACAGCGGCTTAGTCGACAAGGTCCGCGAGGGCGATGCCGTTATTTTTGAAACCAAACGTGGCAAAAGGGGAATGACCGCCGTGGAGGTGAAATTGACGCAATAATTAACTCAAGTATTTTAACAACAAATGCCGATGAAATAAGGCCTGAGTTTGGGTCAAAAATCAAGCATTATTTCACCGGCATTCGCCCCTGTTCACCTTTAAACCCCGTCAAAACGATACCGGCCGACGGATTTTTATTGGCGTCCTGTCCCGCTGCACAGGTTTAGTTCAATTTATCCATGTCGCGGATCAGGATGGAGTTGCGGTTGAAGTGAATCAGGTTTGACTTCCGCAATTCATTGAGGATAGCCGTTACCGTCTGGCGACTGGCGCCGACGAGGTTGGCGATATCCTGTTGGGTCAAACCGTGTTTCACGAGTGTTTCGAAGCCTACCTGACGGCCGCGCTCTCCGGCGCTTTCTTTTAAAAACTCAACGATCCGGGTACGAACGTCCTTGAGAATCAGGGATTCCCACTGCCGTTCCGCTTTGCGCAAACGGTCGCCGAGGTAAAGCATCACTGCCTGCGCCAGACGAAAATTCTGCTGCATCAGCGACTTAAAATCATCTACCCTGACCACGAAGTAGGTAATATCGTGGTTCATGGTGGAGGCAAATTCAGCCCGGTGTTGTTCGCCGGTAATCCCGAGCTCGCCAAAAACGGTGAACGGGTACTGAATACTTTTGATAATTTCCCGCCCGTCGGGCGAAAAGATACCGATTTTTACGGCGCCGTTGGCCAAAAAACACACATAGTCACTCGGCTCGTCGGCTAAGTAAATGAAAGAGTGTTTGGGTTTGGTTTTCAACTCGGCCATTTGCGCAAGCCGCTGAAAATCAGCCTGAGAGAGCGACGACAGTAGCGGAAAACGTTGTAAAGTGCTGAGCAAGGTTGGTGCATCCATTAGATTGCCTTTTGATTTGGACGAATACTATGGGAGGGTGCACGTGAAACCAAGCCAAAACTGTGCCAAGCGATTTTTTCCGGGGGGCTCTTGGTGGTTTCATCGACCATTGTTCTATCTTTCACCCTATTCGGGGTATTTACTTGAAAGTGAAAACCTTAGAAATTCAAACGAAGAGGCATCATATGAAACGCAATCAGCAAACACAGCCGGTAAAACCATTTTCACGCCTGACCGATTTTGACGTATCCCTTTATCAGGGGGGCAAACATTTTCAGCTGCACAAAAAAATGGGGAGCCACTTAGTGGAACTGGACGGCGAACCCGGTGTTTGCTTTTCCGTTTGGGCGCCCAATGCAAAACGGGTATCCGTCACCGGCGACTTCAACGGGTGGAATCCGGATACCCACGTCCTGTTGCCGCGTTGGGATAAAAGTGGCATCTGGGAAGGTTTTATCCCGGGCCTCGGAAAAGGAACCGTGTATAAATACCACGTAAAAACCCACGACGGCTTCGGGCTCGACAAAGGTGACCCCTATGCCCTGCTGTGGGAAATCCCGCCCCGGACGGCTTCCGTCGTATGGGACCTGGACTACCAGTGGAAAGATGATAAATGGCTGAAAAACAGGCAGGAACAAGTGTCCAAACCCCAGCCCTGGTCCGTTTATGAAGTCCACCCCGGCTCCTGGAAAAAGATCCCGAAGGACGGCAACCGTTCGCTTAACTTCCGGGAAATGGCCGAAGAACTGGTGCCCTACGTGAAGGAAATGGGGTTTACCCACATCGAATTTATGCCGGTGATGGAACACCCCTACTTCCCCTCCTGGGGATACCAGGTAACGGGTTATTTCGCACCCACCAGCCGCTCCGGCCAGCCGGCAGACCTCATGTACCTGATCGATACCTGCCACGAAGCGGGCATCGGCGTTATACTCGACTGGGTGCCTTCCCACTTTCCGAGCGACATACACGGCCTGTATATGTTCGACGGGTCGCACATTTACGAATACGGCGATATGCGCCGCGGATACCATCCCGACTGGAACAGTTATGTGTTCGACTACGGGCGCAACGAAGTGCGTTCTTTCCTCATTTCCAACGCTTTGTTCTGGATCGAACATTACCACATCGACGGTCTGCGCGTCGACGCCGTTGCCTCGATGTTGTACCACGACTATTCCCGCAAGGAAGGAGAATGGGTGCCGAATATTTATGGCGGGCGGGAAAATCTCGAAGCCATCTCCTTTTTGAAAGATTTTAACGAAGCCGTTTATAAAACCTATCCGGGTGTGGAAACGATCGCCGAGGAAAGCACGGCGTTTCCGGCGGTCACACAACCTACTTTTGAAGGCGGGCTCGGCTTCGGACAAAAATGGATGATGGGCTGGATGCACGACACACTCGATTATTTCAAACGCCCCCCCATATTCCGCCGCTGGCATCAGAACGAGATCACCTTTTCGATGGTGTACGCGTTTTCCGAGAAATTCATGCTGCCGCTCAGCCACGACGAGGTCGTTCACATGAAGGCCTCGCTGTTGTATAAAATGCCCGGCGACGAATGGCAAAAATTTGCCAACCTGCGCGCCCTGTTCGGCCACCAGTGGACCCACCCCGGCTCACAAATTTTGTTTATGGGTGGTGAAATCGGCCAGACTTCCGAATGGAGTCACGACCTCGGCGTGGCCTGGCACCTGCTGGAATTCGAATACCACAAAGGTGTGCAAGCTTGGGTAAAGGCGCTGAATGCGTTATACACATCGCGTAAAGCGCTGTGGTACAATGCTTTTTCGCCTTCCGGCTTTGAGTGGATTTCCGGCGACGACACGGAAAACTGTGTGCTGGCCTACCTCCGCAAAGCGGAACACGGCGACAAGGAATTACTCGTTATTTGCCATTTCAATACCAACAGCATGGAGCAGTACACCGTGGGAGTACCCTACAGCGGCACCTGGACGGAAGTGCTCAACAGCGACGACAAACGTTTCGGCGGCAGCGGCATCGTCAACGGCGCCCTGAAAGCCCAAAAAGAGGCTTCGCACGGGCGGGAATACTCTATTGCATTCAAACTCCCGCCCCTGTGTGTTTTGGTGTTTGAAGGAGAAGATGTGCCGAAGGTAAAAGGCAAGGAGCAAATGGCAAAAAACAAAGCGGGGCAAAAGGCGCAGGTTGCTTCAAAGCCGAAGGCAAAAAAATCCTAAAAAGTGCTTATTTTTGTACGTAAAAGCAAATTATGACTGCTGCCGCTAAAACACTTCAGACGTATCCGGGTATCGCAATCCAAATGCCTGATGACGGCATGACGGATGAACGGTTTTACCAGTTCTGCCTTATTAATCCTGATCTTCGGATTGAGCGAACCCGGAATAAAACGATCATCATTATGCCCCCAACAAACTCGGAGACCGGCAAACATAATTTTACGCTCAGCGGCGAATTATATATTTGGAATAAAAAAGACAATTTGGGAACCGGCTTCGATTCTTCTACCGGCTTTAAATTATCTAACGGTGCGGAACGCTCACCCGATGTAGCCTGGATTCGCAATGACCGGTGGCGCGCGATTCTTGAAGAGCAAAAACAACGTTTTGCTCCTGTTACCCCGGATTTTGTAGCCGAAATCCGCAGCAACGACCAAAGTCTCGCTTACCTGAAAGATAAAATGGAGGAGTATATGGCCTGCGGCTGTCGTTTGGCCTGGCTGATCGACCCGAAAAGCCGCAAAACCTGGGTTTATTCCGAAAACGGCGATATTCAAACTATACCGTTCGAGACGCCCCTTTCCGGCGGTGAAGTGATGCCGGGTTTTGAGTTGCGGCTGGCGGACATTTTTGACGCCGTTACATAGGTGTGGCATGAATTATTTGTTTAAAAAATTGATTATCAATTTTTTAAACAAATAATTCATGCCACACCTACGATACATCGCCGGAGAATTTGACCGAGTGGTGGCACATGGATTTTGCCTTTTCTTTTTAAGTTTTTCGTTGAAAAACTTAAAAAGAAAAGGCAAAATCCATGTGCCACCACTAAGTATCACACTACCACCCCGGAATAAAATTCAATCCCCACACCCATTCGCGGCGTTCTTTCGGCACCGTCAGCGGCAGGGCGAAATAAGGTTCTAGCACCAATGCGCCGAAGAGGTTGACCCGAAGCGATATGCCGGCGGAAAGCAGCGGTTTGTGTCGCACGGGGTCCTGGCCATTGTTCGGATCGGGGTCCACCGGGTTCTTTTTCAGGTCATTTTCCTTAAAAAATGCAAGACCGGCGTCAAAAAACAGGTTCAGGTCGGATACTAAGAAATTCGTGCCGATCAGGGCCAATTGTTTCGGGCCGGTAAACGGCAGGCGGATTTCGGCGTTTGCCAGCAGCATTTTGCTGCCGGAACCCATTTCTATCAGCCCCTGCAGTCGTTGTTCGTCGTAAAGCAGGTCATACGGATAACCCCGCACAAACCAGGGTTGGGCAACGAACAACGGCTGCACCTTGAAATCGCCGTTCTCATACCCTTCATCCTGATTTCCGCCAAAACGCCCGTAAGCAAGCCCACGAACGGCAAAAGTGAACGGTTTTTGGTAAAAATACCGCCGCCCGTCGAGCAAAAGCCCGGTAAACCGCCAGTAACTGCCCATGTATTGTTCCACGGCAATCCGGTACCGCCAGCCTTTCAGGGGCGCGGTAAAGCCGAAATGAGAGTTGTCGCCCACAAACGCCGCGTTGACGCTGTAAATACCGACGGGGCCAAAACGATCCCCTTTTTCCCGCACCTGATCGATCAGCGGGCCGATAAACAGGTTGCCCGAAATGGAGTCGAGGATGCCGGCGTACACATCTTTGTAAGACGTATTCCGGATCGAATAAAACTCGGTGGAGCCCCCCAATTCCACCCGTTTGGTCACGGAAAACGGATAAAACACAAAGCCGTTGATTTGTTGTAAAAACTGCCGCTGCACCAGCAACTCGTCGATCACGGCAACGTTATAGCCGCCCTGCGGCGGTGTGAGGGGTTCGACGTACAGGGGCAGGCTTCCACCGCCGGTGATAAAGGGAATATGCCCGAGGCCGACGCCCCATCCGATCGGGTTTTTGCGGTTGATGTAGGAGGCCTGGAATGCGGCGTCCTGGAGTTCGCCGTTCAGGGCCGCTCCGATGTACAACTGGTTGTTGCCCAACATATCGCCGAACAACATATCGATGCCGCCCAGTCCGCCGGCCACGTTGCCAAAACTGCGGTTGCCGGTGGCGACCCCCACCCCTGCGCTACCCCCGAGGTATTCGAGTGAGAACTTCGGTTTGTATTTCACGGGAGTAAGCGTCGTGGTGGAATCCGAGGTTTTGATGTTGTTCTCCATCAGCCGGAGGTTGGTGTTCACCACGTCGCGTCTGCCGGGTGCAAAGGGCGGCAAGGTTGCCGGCACCATATCCACGGCCATCGGGCTGACTTCTTCCGGCTGAAAATCACGCAGTTGCGCCTGGTAGATTTTGTACGTGCCGTTGGAATAATAGGTGTACAACACCCGGTCGCGGTCTTCCGCCACGGTAATCGCCGGCGCATAAGGTGTGATGCCGGTGATGCCGGTCGACAATTTGGTCAGTTGTTCCAACTTTTGGGTGGCCGGGTCGTAGCGGTACATATTGCGGAAACCGTCGCGGTTGCTCAGGAAAAACAGGTTGCCTGCTTTGTCGAACTGCGGGTTCAGGTTGTCGGCGCCGGGGAAAATATCGAGGTTGTTCACCTGTGCATTTTCCATATTCATCAGGGCCAGGTTCATCGTCCAGGCTCCATTACTGCGCCCGCGTTCGAGGCTGATATGATCGGTTGAATAAGCCAGGAACTTGCCGTCGGCGCTCCAGGTTGCCTGAATTTCAGCGGCTTTGTCGTTGGTAAGTTGGCGTACTTTTTTCGTTTTGAGGTCGTAGGCATACAGGTCCGTTTGCCCGTTCACGAGGCCGCTGACGACGATGGTTTTGCCATCGGGGCTCCAGGCCGGGTTGCTGAACGCGTGTACGCCGGGAATAGTGATCTTTTTGACGGTTTTCCCTTTAAAAACATCCTGAATGACGAGCACACTCCGCCCTTTTTCATATACGTCGAAGGCGAATTGTTTGTCGTTGGGGCTCCAGGTTCCGGCGCTTTCGAGGAAATTGAACTGGTCGATGTGGCCGTCCGAGGAAGTGCTGGCTACCTTTTTGAGCACTTTTCCCGATTTGGCTTCCGCCAGAAAAAGGTCGGTGGTAAACAGGTTTTTCTCCGAAAGGAAAATGACGTATTTGCCGTTGGGGCTGAGCACGGGGGAAATGGTCATATTGCCCGCCGCGTCGTCGTCAAACAGTTTTTTTCCGGGCATTTTTTCACTTTTCCCGAGTTTGCCCAGCAATTTGTCGCGGGCTTCTTTTTTCTCTTTCGATTTTTTGTCTTTTTCGGAGGCTTCCAATACGGCGATGGCTTCCTTATCCAAACCTACCCAACGGCCGTAGTGATTGCGCAACACGGAGTGCCAGGCGACGGACAATGAATCGGTTGTGGTGGACAGGGTGATTTTGGTTGCGGCTTCCAGACCGTATTTTGCCGTGTTTTTAAAATAAACCGGGATCACCTCGTCGCCGTATACGCCGGTGATGAAGGCCCAGAATGCCTGTCCCCAGCGATAGGGAAAGTATTTGTAACTGTTCAGGTCGTCGATGGTGGGCAGGTCGTTGTGTTGTACCGCATCACGCATCCAGAGGGCGGTGTGGGCATCCACACGACCGATGGAGAGGTATTCGGCTAAGCCTTCGATCATCCACAACGGCAGGTTGCCGAGGTTGCGCATGCTGGTGGAATCCCCTTCCAGGATCATGTGATACTGAAAAGCGTGCACCATTTCGTGGCCCAGCACGTGGTTGGTCTGCTGGTTGGTCATGGCAACGGGGAATACCACACGGTTGCGCAACCCCTCCGTAACGCCGCCGGTGCCGACGCTGATATCGCCCTGAATGACATTGGTTTGCTGGAAACCTGCGTGGTCGCTGTAGATCACCAGAGGGTTTTTCTGCTTGAGGGTATCGTGCAGGGCAGCCTGGTGCATATCGTACCATAATTCGGCGGCGGCGGCGAGTTCCTTGAGTTTTTCCGGGTTGTTCAGGTATTCGTAGATTTCAAAGTGTTCGGTTTGGGTAACTTTAAAATCCTGTTTTTCGTACCGAGGTTTGTTGCGCCCGAAATACTGGGCATTCAGGGCGCCTGCGGTGAGCAGGAAAAGCAGTGAAAGAAACAATAAACGTTTCATGGTTATGTGATTTTTGCAGATTGGGTAATAATCGGGCGTCATGGTTGTAAGCGCGTTGCGCTTTTAAAATATGGCTAACATTTAACAGGTCATTTTAACACTTGTTTACGCAAAAAATTTTTGTTTCGGATGTTATATTGGCGTTAAAGGTGCGGAAAAGTAGGCATCCGGACTTTAGACAAGAGTTGAAGAAGGTTGTTTGACAGGATTTACAGGATTAACAGGTGTCTGCTTTTAAGAGAAATAACCTGTTAATCCTGTCAACCTGTCAATCCTGTCAATCCTGTCAAACCTGTCAATCCTGTCCTGTTAATCCTGTCAATCCTGTCAATCCTGTCAATCCTGTCAATCCTGTCAATCCTGTCAATCCTGTTAATCCTGTCAACCCTGTCAACCCTGTCAATCCTGTCAATCCTGTCAAAACTTAATCTTGTAGAGCAGCCGCATTGGAAAAATGGGTTTCACTATCCCGATATTTCGTCTCTGCTGGATCGGCGTTTGTGCCCTGACCATGCTGGCGCAAACACGTTTAGCCCTGCATGCCCCGCTGTTGCCCGGCTGGCTGGATTTTTATGTATTCGGCAGCACGGTATTTGCCTACGGCTTCACACACCCTGACAGACGTCGTTCTGTAGTCGCCTGGTTGGCCGGCATTGCGGGCGTTTTCTGTTTTTTGATACCGATTGTCCGCTCGGAGGCGGTGGCCGCCTGGCAATGGACGGCATTGATTCCCTTGTTGTTGTGGTTGTGTTATTATGGTTTGCAACGCCCCGGAAAAGCCGGATTGCGGGGTGTGCCGGCTGCCAAACCCGTCGTGGTCAGCCTCAGTTGGGCCGTGGTGACCGTGCTGATGCCCTTGCCTCCGGAGCGCTGGGCCGAATCGTTGTTCGTATTTTCCGGCAGGGCCCTGTTCATTTTTGCCCTGGCACTGGCCTACGACCTGAGCGACATTGCCTACGACCGCAGGCACGGACTGGCCACCCTGGCCGGGAATCTTGGCGCGAACAAAACCTTTCGCCTGATCGACCTGGCGTTTTTCGCAGCATCGTTGTGTTACGCCGCCAATGGTTTTTTGGGCATTTTTTCAGCCGGAATAACGGCAGCCTTAGTGTGTTCCTTAGTATTCAGCGCGTGGTGGCTGCGCTACGTGTTGCGGAAAACGGCGACCGGAGACCGGCAAAAAATACTGATCGACGCCTTGATGCCCCTCCAATTTTTATTGGCGGCGGCAAGCGCCTTGATTTTGTATATTTTATATTAGACTTCTTATTAATTTTGTATGAGTAAGCGGACAAACTAATGCTGCTGATTTTCTTCGCAACATTTTGATAATGAAACATCCGGGCGGAAAAGATTCCCGCCCTGCCACTTATAAACTAAAACCATGATGAAACACCTGAAATCACGCTGCCCTCTTCTTTTCTTCCTGTTTTTTTCTGCACAACTGCTTGTCGCCCAAAGCCTTGCGGGCGATTGGTACGGACTGCTCGAATACCCGGGTTTTAAGGTACCCGTAAATCTGCACGTCTCGGAACAAGGCGGCGCCTATTCCGTCCAGTTTTTATCGCCGGAAGAAGGCGCCGAATGGCCGGCTTCCCAGGTCGAATTCAACCAAGGAAAATTATCCGTTACACTTTCCTTTGCCACTTATGAAGGCACTGTAGCCGCCGATTTTACGGCAATTACCGGAACATTTATTCAACGAAGTGAACGATTTTCCCTGAATTTCAGCCGTGAGCGGCCGCCGGCGATTCCGGGCACTTCCGAATGGGTCAAAACGAATTACACCAAACGTGAAGTGTATATCCCCATGCGCGACGGAACCCGCCTGTTTACCTCCATCTATACGCCGAAAGATACCAGCCGGGCCTATCCGATGCTCATCACCCGCACACCGTATAATATAGAACCGGCCGGCGAAAATGGCTCCAGCACCATCTTTCTCTTTATGAACCACCTGTTTGAAGATAACTATATCGTTGTTTTACAAGATGTTAGAGGACGTTTTATGAGTGAAGGGCAATTTGTGGACGTTCGCCCCTACATCCCGGAGAAAAAAAGCAAACAGGACGTCGACGACAACAGCGATACCTACGACAGCATCGACTGGTTAGTCAAAAACGTAAAAGGAAACAACGGCCGCGCGGGTATTTACGGCGTGTCGTACGACGGTTTTTATTCCACGATGGCCTTGCCGGCAGCACATCCGGCACTCAAAGCCGTATCGCCGCAAGCGCCTGTCACCAACTGGTTTCTCGGCGACGACTGGCACCACAACGGCGCACTTATGCTGATGGATGGTTTCAGTTTTTATTCCACCATCGGTCGCCCGCGGCCCCAACCTACCCGGCAATGGCCAACGCCGTTTCAGTGGCCCGTGCAGGATAACTACCGCTTTTTTCTGGAACTCGGGCCGATTAAAAACGTAAAAACAAAATATTTCGGCGACACCATCCAGTTTTGGAGTGATTTGATGAGCCACCCCAACTACGACGCGTTCTGGAAGGCCCGCGACCCGCGACCCCACCTGAAAAACCTGCAACCCGCCGTGCTCACCGTGGGCGGCTGGTTTGACGCCGAAGATTGTTACGGCGCCCTGCGCACCTACGAAGCCATTGAAAAACAAAACCCCGCCTCTATGTCCAACCGCCTTATCATGGGCCCCTGGTTTCACGGGCAGTGGACGGGCGGCGAAGCCGAGAACCTGGGCAATGTGCATTGGGGTTTTAATACCGCTGAACATTACAAAGATGTGGAACGCCGATTTTTTCGCCATTACCTGCACGGCAAAGGCGCCCCGGACCTGCCGGAAGCGGATATTTTTATCACCGGCGCCAATGAGTGGCGCACTTTCGATACCTGGCCGCCCGCCAACGTGAGCGCGCAAAATCTGTATTTCCAGCAGACGGGCGGATTGTCCTTTACCGCCCCGGCCGCGAATTCGGGTTACGACGAGTACGTGTCCGACCCGATGAAACCCGTGCCGTATACCGAAGACGTCCACCTGAATCGAACAAGGGCGTATATGACGGACGATCAGCGTTTTGCATCACGTCGCCCTGACGTGATGGTCTACCAGACCGATGCACTTGCGGAAGACGTGACCCTGACGGGGCCGTTGAACGCAAATCTGTTCGTGAGCACCACCGGCACCGACGCTGACTACGTGGTAAAACTCATCGACGTATTTCCCGATACCCTCAGCGGCTATCCGGCAAACACCCAGCAGGTGCCGATGCAGGGCTACCAGATGCTGGTGCCCAGCGAGCTGATGCGCGGGCGTTTTCGCAACAGTTTTGAAAAACCGGAGCCCTTTGTGCCGGGCAAGGTGAGTGAAGTAAAATTTCAGTTGCCCGACATCGCGCATACGTTCAAACGCGGGCACCGGATCATGATCCAGGTTCAAAACTCGTGGTTTCCGCTGGTGGACCGCAATCCGCAGAAATTTGTAGACATTTACCAGTGCTCCGAACCGGACTTTCAGAAGGCAACACACCGTATTTATCGGGATAAAACACATCCTTCACATTTGCAGGTATGGATTTTGAAGTAAGAGCAGCATGTTTTTTTGAAAATCAATAAGTTCGGTACTGCTTCCGTTCTTTGCGTCAAAATTACCATGCGTCGTCTATGCGCTTTTTGATTGGTTTCGGGGTTATTTTTTTTCTGATCGCCTGTGCTTGTACCGGCGACAGTAAGCGCAATATCAGTGATTATTACTTCCCGGCGGAAGAGTTGCGCAGCGGCAAGGTATATGAATACGACCTCGCTAAGGGGGATTCTTCTTCTCCCGAGTACTGGTATTATCGCGCTTCCCGGCGCGACAGCGGGTTGTTTTTGTCGGGTACCTACTACGACAGCCGCTTTCAGATCGGGCAGATCCGGCGGGAAAAAATTGCGGACGACGGGGTCACGGTGCGCGACTATTTCCTGTATGAATCCGACTGGGAAACGGGCAAACAGGTGCAAATGAACGCAGTGATCGAGTCGCCCGATATATTTCCGTCCCGGGTGCGCGATTCCAGCGGCGTGTTTTTGTTCCGGCTGCGTTACCACCCGGCCGTCGATTCCGGCAGCACCATTTATATCAACCGCGAGCGTATTTTTCTCGGCGACGGCCCGGCATTCCGGTACCAGGGAGAAGATTACCCCTGCGTGCGTTTTGGTTTGCGGGAGTTGATCGGCAATAAAAAAGAAGGTATCCCGGAACTTGAAGGCCGTGGAGAAGAGTGGTACGCCGAAGGGCTGGGGCTGGTGTATTACCGCAAGTCATTTGGAAAAAGCAACCAGGTGGCGTTTGAATATCGCCTGAAGGATATTTTTCCCATGTCCGAGCTGGAAAAACGCGCGGCGGCGTTTTATGGGGAGGAGTAAACCGGGCAGTGGCTTTTCACATCCAGCGCATCCCGCAACCCGTTCCCTACCAAATTACAAGCCAAAACCGTCAGCGCGATGGCCAGCGCCGGCGCCAGGGCGAGCAGGGGTTTGCCGCTGATCGCGTACCCGTAGTTTTCGTTGAGCATGCCGCCCCACGACGGCGCCGGCGGCTGAACGCCGAAGCCCAGATAACTCAAACCCGATTCGATCAGGATGGCCGTGGCAAAGTTGCCGGCGGCTACCACCATCACCGGTCCGAGCAGGTTCGGCAGGATGTGGTGCGCCAGAATACGGCCCGACCCCAGCCCCATACTTCTGCCCGCTTCCACAAAAGGAAGATCGCGCAAAGCCAGCACCTGCCCGCGCACCACCCGCGCCACGTCGACCCACATCGTGAGCCCGACGGCCAGGAAAATGATGCCGATGCCGCGCCCGAGCGCCAGCACAATGGCGAATACCAGCAACAGGGTGGGGATCGACCAGATGGTATTGACGAGCAGCATCACCAAATCATCCGCCCGGCCGCCAAAATAACCGCCCAACGCCCCCAGCACCACCCCGAGTGTGAGGGAAATGGCTACGGCAATACAACCGACCAGCAGCGAAACCCGAAAACCCAGCAACAGGCGGCTGAACATACAGCGACCGTATTTGTCCGTGCCCAGGGGGAAAACCCGGGTTTTTAACGGGCTTGTTTTGAGGGCTTTTTTGGTCAGCGCTCCTTGCCGGACCTGTTGCTCCTGCCCGTTTTCATCGCGGAATACCCACACGTCGCCCACCGCGCGGATACTGTCCCGGAGCGGGTAAAAGAGCCGGGCAAGGTGAATTGATTCTGCCTGTGACGGGTTGCCAAAACGTTGATAATGAATGGAATCATGTTCAATTCGAACACTGCCGGGTTCAAGCGGGATGTAGCGGCCTTCCGGTGGTTTTCCGTACAATAAATAAGATAACCCGCCTCCGTCCCCTGCCTGGCGGCCGAATCTGAGCGGCAGCAATCCGGCGCTGAATCCCGGATTGCGCAGGGCGATCTCCGGTATCTGGATATTGGCATCGGGGCTGTGGTCGGGCGCCAGGGCATACCCGAACAGGGCCGTTAAAACGGACAGCGCAATAAACCAGAGCCCGGCTACCGCAGGGCGGTTTTTGCGGAACCGCCGCCACGCTTTCCGGTATTCGGAAGTTACCTGTTGATCCGGTTTCATACCGCGAATGTACACAAGGTTTTTACCCGGCAACACGTTCAGGCGGACAGTTGATCCTTCTCCCGCTCGCGTTTCTGCAGGATCTTTTGCAGGGCGAAAGTCAGGGAGAACATCAGGATCAGTTCTATACCCAGCAAAATCGCCGTACCGAAACTGTTGAGTACCACCGTGCCGATGATAAAAACGATATTGACCACCAGCAATACGGCGGTCGCTTTCATGTGGCTCATGCCCAGGTCGAGCAGCAGGTGGTGGATATGTGTTTTGTCGGGGGAAAAGGGCGAACGTCCTTTGATGATTCGTTGAACGAATACCCGCACCGTGTCATACAGGGGCAGGATCAGTATGCCGACCGCAATGGCCGGGGCCGCTTCAAAAATAATCGGCAAACGTTCCGCCACCTGGTGGTTCATTTCGATAAAACTGATGGCTAAGATAGCGCACACCGTGCCGATGAGCATCGAACCGGTATCACCCATGAAAATTTTTGCCGGCGAAAAATTGTACTTCATAAAGGCCACAATGGCTCCTGCCAGCGAAAAAGCCACCACTGCCAGGCCGGCGGAGCCGACAGCCAGAAACCAGGCGCCCCAGGCCGCACAGGCCAGCAGACCGATGGAACCCGCCAGCCCGTCGATGCCGTCGATCAGGTTAAAGGAGTTGATGATGGCGATGATCACGACGATGGACAAGGCGAAACTGGTCAGTTCCGGCAGGTCGTAAATGCCGAACAAACCGTAAAAACTGGTGATGTTAACGTTGGCTTTGTAGGCCAGAATGATGGCGACCAGCAACTGGCCCGAGAATTTTTTGGTCGGCGACAAGGGCAACAGGTCGTCCATGACGCCGATGAGGAAGATCAGGACGAATGCCGCCAGGATATACTGCAAAACACCAAACGTTTCGAGTGGTGTCCACAATACGATGGCGCAAATAGTGCCGGCGAAAATGCCGATTCCTCCCAGCGACGGAGTAGGCTCTGCATGCGAACTTCGTTCATTAGGCCGGTCGTAGATGCGGCGCTCTCTTGCCACCCTGATGATAACCGGTATAATCGTAAAAGTCAGCGTAAAAGCCGTAATAAAGCCAAGAATAATGGCATACATGAAGATCGGGAGGTTTTACCCTGCAACTTTCGGGAAGTTCTGCCACTTTCCGAAATTAAATGTAAAAAACAGCGCGCTCCGGCAAATTCCGCCGCACGCGTCAGGATGGAATTTCGCCCGCCCCGGATCAGTTTTTGAAGAATCTGAGCACCCGTACATCACTTGCCGACTGTAGTTTCAGCCAATACACACCCGGCGCCAGCCCGTCTACCGATTGCTCGGTTATTTGTTTCCCTTTTTCCAGCGACAGGGACCGTTGCGCGACGATCCGGCCGCTCATATCCGATATTTCCAGGGTGCCGTAAAAATCGAAAGAAAACGCCGTTTTCAGGGACATCGCATCCGCTTTGGCCGGATTGGGATATATGCTGACGTCTTCGTCCCGGTGCCCGATTGCAACAACTTTGATGCCCAGACTGCTCGCCCGGCCGTCGAAATCGACCTGACTCAGCCGGTAATAATTCAGTCCGGGCAAAGGGGCACGATCCGTCCAGTCGTAGTGATGCGGTTCAAAACTATTGTGCCCCGGCACGGAAGTGATTACCTCGAAACGCAACCCGTCGGCCGAATGCTCCAGGATGAAATGATCGTTGTCCGTTTCGGCTGCGGTGGACCAGGTCAGGTGCACCTGCCGGTCGCCCAGCGGCTGCGCATCAAATGTCACCAACTGGACGGGCAAACTGAGGTCGTAGGTATAATTCATACATTCCATGTCCTTGGTATTGATGTTATTGCAGCAAAAAGGATTCATATTCTGGTTTGGGTAGGACGTCGAGTTCAGGTGATCCATGCGGTAAGTATGCGTCAGTTCGTGGGTGAGCATAATCTGATAATCCGCAAGCGTCTGGCACCCGAAAGTACCGTTGTTCACCACCACATAACCCCACAGGGCATTTTTCCAGGTATCTCCTTTATACGTATGTGTGGCGGACGAGCTGTACCCGCCTCCAATGGCGAGTGTGCCGACACAACCGCTCAGGTCGGGAACCTGGCTACAGGGGTCCTCGAAGATGATGAGTGTGGTTTGGTTGCCATTCAGGGAAGTCAGAAACGTCGTAAAATCGGTGCCGGTAACCACACCGTCTCCACAATTCGGCGTAAAACTCACCTGTCCGCTGTTGGCAGGGCTGATATCCGGGTAACTTGTGGTCATAGCCGACTGGACGCTGCCGAGAATGACGCCGAATCCGGAAGGCACGTTTGTGTCGTCGTAATACGTATTAATGGCGGCATTTTGCCAGCGGCACAATCCGCTGCCGAGATCAAAATCGCAACCGGTGGGCAATACCCGTTCCTGCGGGAAATCGCCGGGCATCAGGCTCGTCAGCGCCGGGGCAGCGTTCCAGGCAGAAGTGGTCCCGCTGACGTATTCCTTCAAGATGTGCAACATCTCCTCCATGCGATAAATGCCGGGTGATTCGGGAGTCACACCGTCGGGCCGGGGCACAAATACAAAGGAAAAACTTTCGTCCAGGGGCACCAGAAACGATTCGGCCCCGATTTTTTTGACCTCAAAAATATAATACGTCATCGTGACCGGCCTCCAGATGTCGCCGGACTGTTTCAGAAATATCAGGTAGGTTTTGCCTTCTTCCGGCACAAAATCGCCGGCGAAGTCCGCCTGGAAATCGCCCGTACGGTGTGATTGTTGCCGTACCGTAAACAGGTCACCGGGCGTCAGGTCGCCTTTATCCGGTCGCTCACCCGCAGGTTACAATCATAAAAACCTGGTCTCCGAAAGGCGTTTCAAAAGGCGTTTGCGCTTTGGCGAGCACGACGGCGTCGGAAAGTTGTGCGGCTTCACCCAGGTGCCTGAACGGGATAATTGTTGTAGCGGAAAGAAAAGACGGGATCAAAATGATCAGGAATAACGTGCAATAAGCGTATTTCATAGAAGAATAAGATTAAGAATTCGGGCATAAACTTAAGATATGAAATAGTCATGTTACGCTACAAAATACAAAAGAATGTTACCTGAGCATCCTTTTCTGTCACCCTCCCCCACATTCCTTCGTTACATTTGGGGCAGCAAAACGTCTTAACATACGTTCGACATAACATAAAACCGGCCTTGTCGTTTTTTCTGAAGCAGGCTCGTCGAACAAAAAATCAGACAAATAACACATAGAATACCTTGAAAATGAACAAGAACCGGCTGTTGTTGTATATTTTGCTGCTTGTGGGCGGAGCCGCAACCGCCCAGACTGCTTCACGCACCGACACCCTGCCGCAAGGCGCCTGGGCGCGTATGGAAGTGGAAAATGGCGACACTACTTTTGTCATGTCGCTGTGGCCGGTCAAAATCGCATCCCGACGGGCATTTAAAGACCTGGAAGAGCAACGTTTGTATTACCGGTACACCCGGGCAGCCCGGAAAGTATATCCCTTTGCCTTGCAGGCGATCGAACTGTACCGCGAAATAGAGGAAGAAACAGCCGACATGAGTAAGGGGAAACGCAGGCGTTTTATCCGGCGCGAGCACAAAGAATTGAAAGAAGACTTTAAAGAGCAAATGAAAAACCTTTCCAAAACGGAAGGTAAAGTGCTCATCAAAATGATCGAGCGGCAGTTGAACAAACCTTTTTATACGATCATCAAGGAAACACGGGGCGGGGCTACCGCCACTTACTGGCAAACGGCCGGCCGCTTCTGGGGCTACGACCTGAAAGAAGGTTACCAGGTCGGCAACGAACCGCTACTCGACGACGCCCTGCTCGATTACGACTTCGGCGAAGCGATTTACAGGTACTGAGGGGTGAGAGAGGGTGAGAAAAGTGAGAAAAGTGAGAAAGTGAAAAAAGTGAGAGAGGGGTAGTGCCAAAAACAGAGCCGGTGAATTACTTAAAAAGTTGAAAATCAACTTTTTAAGTAATTCACCGGCTCTGTTTAGTTGAATGGCATTGTCGCCATGTTTTCTCACCCCTTTCACTTTTCTCACCCTCTCACCCCTCTCACCCCTCTCACCCTCTGTGACCACGACTGGAGTCGAACCAGCACATCCGTAAGGACACTACCCCCTCAAAGTAGCGCGTCTACCAATTCCGCCACGTGGCCTGATTTTGTCATTCCCGGAAAGGAATCTCAAAAGCGGCGGCAAAGATACAGTCATTTGTGAATTTTGTCATCATTTCAAAAAAAATGGTGACAGGAAAATCAATTCTGCTGCAGAACCGGAAAACGTACCGGATTTAGCCGCCAAAAACGTCTTTTACGCGGTCAAAAAAACTGCGGTCTTCTTTGCCGGGTGTGGGTTTGAAATTAGGCATTTCCCGGAGTTGTTCCAGGATACGACGTTCTTCGTCGGTCACCTTTTTGGGTGTCCACACGTTGACGTGGATCAACTGGTCGCCACGCCGGTAACTCTGGAGTTCCGGCAATCCCTTGTCTTTCAGGCGGAAAATTTTGCCGGACTGCGTGCCCGGCGGAATGGTGATCCGCGCCCGGCCTTCCAGCGTCGGTACTTCGATTTTGGATCCTAAGGAAGCGTCGGCAATGTTGAGGAACAGTTCGTAAATCACGTTGTTGCCTTCGCGTGTAAATTCATCGTGCGGCGCTTCTTCCACGGTAATCAGCAAGTCGCCCGCCTGGCCGCCTTTTGCACCGGCGTTTCCCTTGCCGGCCATGGAAAGCTGGATACCTTCGTGTACACCTGCCGGGATGTCGACTTCGATCGTTTCTTCTCCAAAAACACGCCCGTCGCCTTTACAAACGTTGCAGGGCGATTTGATCGTTTGCCCGGAGCCGTTGCAGCCGGGACATTGAACGGCCGTCTGCATCATGCCAAAAGGGGTCTGGGTGACGCGGTTGAC
The DNA here is from genome assembly GCA_016713985.1 of Lewinellaceae bacterium. Taxonomy (GTDB): domain Bacteria; phylum Bacteroidota; class Bacteroidia; order Chitinophagales; family Saprospiraceae; genus M3007. The sequence goes on from JADJOD010000009.1 coordinate 184,959, forward strand.
CATACCCGAACCGCGGCAGGTGCCGCAGGTTTCTACCGAGCTCTGGTCGCGCGCGCCCGATCCCCCGCAGGTATTGCAGGCGACCTGTTTGCGCACCTTTAATTTTTTATTGACTCCCTTTGCAATTTCTTCCAGGGTCATTTTCACTTTGATGCGCAGGTTGGTGCCCCGTTCTCCACGAGGCCTGCCTCCGCCAAATCCGCCGCCACGCCGGTTTCTGCCAAAAAACTCGGAAAAAATATCGTCCGTGTCAAACCCGAAATGGCGCAGGATGTCATCCATGTCCATACCCTGGAATCCGCCGGCCCCGCCGGGACCACCGTTATTTTCCACACCGGCATGGCCATACCGGTCGTATCGGGCCCTTTTATCGGCGTCGCTCAATACGTCATACGCTTCGGCGGCTTCCTTGAATTTGTCTTCGGCCGACTTGTCGCCCGGGTTGCGGTCCGGGTGATGTTCGAGCGCTTTTTTGCGATACGCTTTTTTTATGTCGTCAGCGCCGGCAGTTTTAGGTACGCCAAGCACCTCGTAGTAGTCTTTTTTTGACATAAGGTAGCGCGAACTTCAGTTCGCTTTTTTAAAGTAACACGAACTTTAGTTCGTGCTGACGTAGGTTCACGAACTGAAGTTCGTGTTACTTTCACGAACTGAAGTTCGTGTTACATTCACGAACTGAAGTTCGTGTTACATTTACGAACTAAAGTTCGTGTTACTTTCCGACCACCACTTTTGCAAAACGGATGATCCGTTCGCCGAGGGTGTAGCCGGGTTCGAGAATATCTACAATCCTGCCTTTTAATTCATCGGAAGCAGCCGGAATTTCGGCTACCGCTTCGTGGAAATCGGCATCAAACTCGTCGCCGGGTTTGGTTTCCAGAACTGTCAAACCCTTGGATTTGAGGGTGTTGACAATTTTTTGGTGAATCAACGCTGTGCCTTCGGTGAGCGCATCATTTTTATCGGCCCTGTCAAAATCGTCCAGAACGGGCAACAAGGCTGACAGGATGTCACGCCCGGCCGTCTGAATGAGCTCCATCCGCTCTTTGGCGGCATGGCGTTTGAAGTTTTCAAAATCCGAAAACAGGTAAAGGAATTTGTTGCGACTTTCTTCCAGTTGCTCCTGCAATTCGCGGATTTTATCGTTTTCCGCGTTATTTTCGGGTTGTTCTTCCATGGATTTTTCTTGTTCCTCCATTACCTCCTGTTCCGGTGTATTCATGTCTTTTTCCGCCATATCGTGTATTTTTTTGAGCGTTTTATGCTTTAAACAGGGTGAAATGACCTTTGCCTTACCGGCGATCTGTGTCCGCGCAATTATTATGCCCCCGCCGGGCAGTGTGTCAATTTGTCAGCGGCCCGCCAGTCGTTCGGACAAGGTTTTTTTTATTTTTTCCGGCGCCAGGTTTACACCGATGATTGTGCCTTCCGGATCGAGTAAAAAAGTGGCAGGAATAGATTTGATATTGAACAACTTAGACGCGCCGCCTTTAAAATCCTGCGATTCCATGGCGTGATAGGGCCAGATCATTTCGTCCTGCTGAATGGCGCGGCGCCAGGCTTTCGGATTACTTTCGATACCAATACTGAATATCTCAAAATCCGGTCCGCCGTAGGTCCGGTAAATATCCGCCAGGGCGGGATTTTCAGCGCGGCAGGGGCCGCACCAACTGCCCCAGAACTGGAGCAGGGTATATTTCCCGTTAAGCTCCGACAAATGCACCTTGCGGCCGTCGATCAGCGTCGCTTCAAAATCTGCGGCTTTTTCGCCGGCCCGGAATCGCGGCTTGCGGTACTCATACCAGGTAAAAGCGACGATAGCAGCCAGTGCGACCAAACCGAGGCGTGTGAGGGTGGATCTATTCATATTGTAGATGTTGTTCTCCTTTCTTCAAAATGAGGTGTAAATATCCGACGGATAACCTTGCCGGGGCACTACTTTTGAGGCGTTTTTTTCGCCGGCAAGTCCGCTTGCAACATTAATATAACCAATTTTCTTTGTAACATGCTGAAGATTGATCCGACCCAGATCGCAACCAAAGATCTGCACCAGTATATTCTCGGAGCCGTTGCTCCCCGCCCCATTGCATTTGCCAGCACGATCAGCGCCGACGGCATCCCCAACCTCGCTCCCTACAGTTTTTTCAACGCCTTCAGCAGCAATCCGCCGATCCTCATTTTTTCATCCAACCGGCGTGTCGCCAACAATACGACCAAAGATACCCTGAAGAACGTGGAAGACACCGGCGAAGTAGTGATAAACGTCGTTTCACACCACATTGTTCGGCAAATGGCGGTGGCGAGTATCGAATACGGCGCCGAAGTGAACGAATTTGAAAAGGCGGGATTTACCCCGCTGCCTTCCGAAATGGTCAAACCCTTCCGGGTGGCTGAAAGCCCGGTCCACATGGAGTGTAAAGTAGATAAAATACTGCCTCTCGGCGAAAAGGGCGGCGCGGGCAACCTCATCATCTGCAACATCGTGCTGATGCACATCGCCGAAAGTGTGCTCAACGACAAAGGAAGGATAGACCCGCATAAAATCGACCTGATGGGCCGTATGGGGCGTTTTTATTACGTACGCGCCAGCGGGGCCGCCATCGAGGAGATCGAACAGGTGGTGACCACTATCGGCATTGGGTTCGACGGTCTGCCGCCGGGCATCCGGCACAGTAAAATACTGACGGGCAACAATTTGGGGCAATTGGCCGGACTGGCCGCACTGCCATCTGCCGGTGATTCCATAGCGCTGGCGGCTACGGATGAACGGGCACAACATATCGTCGGGAAACCCGGTGCGCGGGAGGCATTGCACGCCTATTCCAAAGAAGCGCTGGACCGCAACGAACTGGAATTGGGAGCCCGGCTCGCCGTACTGGCGGAAACCTTGTAAGAAACCGTCTGGGCTGTTGTGTCAAAAGTCTTTCAGTTGCGCATTGTTGCGAATTGGGAGAAATTTTATTCGGATGTTGCGCAGACATTCCAGGTTTTGAAAACCTGGAATGTCTGGTTCGATCGCGATTCAAAATAATATTTCCCGTTTCAAATCCAAAATAAAGTATCTCCGACTTTTGGCACAGCCCCGAAGGCTTATTCCAAAACGTCGTTTAAAGTGTCGTTTTTAAACAGCAGGTCTTCGCCGGTATCGAGGCTGTCGACCGGCACGGGGGTGTCAAAAAAAGTGCGCCAGACCAGCCAGCGGCCGTCGATGCGTTTGAGCGCCAGTTGCCCCGGTATGGGTTCGCCCAGTTCGTCTTCGAAGTGATACGTGCAATATACGGAATCCCCCAAAACCTGGCAGCGGAGGTTGAGCATGACGTTGTTTTCCCACTCAAGGGTGTCCTGCTCGTTGTAATTAGCCAGGTCTTCCACGTAGCGGAGCGCTTCCCCCGCGCTGAGTTGCCGGGCTTCTTCGAACTCGTTTTTATCAATGTATGCCTGCCATTGCCGGGCCACTTCTTCGGGTGAAGAAGCGTTGGGAGAGGTGCAGTACGTGAGGGCGAGCAGCAGCGCGGCGCCGGAAAGCGCGAAGTATTTCATGTAAAATCAACAATTTTGCCCGCCAAAGGTAGTGTGATTTTACGTTGATAAATTTTTTTCAGATATTTCTTGGTTTTCAAAAACGACTGCACGTACATTTGCAGCCGCTTAAGGAAAAAGGGCGCATAGCTCAGCTGGTTCAGAGCACCTGCCTTACAAGCAGGGGGTCCGCGGTTCGAATCCGTGTGTGCCCACCCTGATTATCAAGGAGTTACATCGAAATGGTGTAATTCCTTTTTTTATTTTGCGCAAACTATGGGACAAAGTAAAAATACCCGGGAATCACTGCCCCGGATCGGCGGAATAATCCACGTCGCCGATTTTTACACCCGTAAACCGGTATGAAAAAGGCGAGTCCGGCTCCTCGATACGTTCCGGAAATGGTGGCTGGAACGGATCGGTCTGGTCCGGGAATACGTAATCGTAGGGCACAAAACGCCACGATTTGCCGTTCGGCAGTTTGCTGGTGTAGCCGAGAATCAGTTTGCGCAAAACAACAATATCGAAGGAAGTCACCTTGCCGTCCTGGTTGGCATCGGCAGCGATAATTTTGTAGGGCGAGTCCAGCAATTGAAGGCCAAGGATATGTTTCTGGATGAGCGCCAGGTCGTAGGTGGTCACTCCGTTGAGATAATTGGTGTCTTTGGAGGGTGTAATGGTAAATTTTGTACCCGTAGGCGCCAGGCCACCGACGCCGTACCAGAATCCGGACAAATCGGTGACAAGCCGGTAATCGACGGTATCAAAATAGCAATGGCGGCCCCGCACGTCGAGTGCCGTTTGCAGGATACCCTCTACCAAAGGGGTTTTGACGATAATATCGAAAAACGGGTCGCAACTTTGGGAATCGTCCGTGACCTCCACCAGCGTAATGCAGGAAGCCGAATTCCCCGCAGCGTCTTTTGCCCATACTTCAACAACCTGCATGCCCCATTCGTGTCCCGTAAACGTAACGGAAGTAAGCGGGTTCCCCAGTGAATCCGCCGGAAACCCCGTTCCGAGGCACATTTTCCTGATACCCAACTGAATATCCTGCGTAGCCGTGGCATTGTCCGAGAAACTTTCCGTAAAGTCGGTCACCCAGGCGTTCACCTGACAAAGCGAAAAAGTAGACAGGTTGATGGAACCCTTGCACACCAATACCGGCGGCACCGTATCTGCTTGCGCCGAAAGGCTTCCGGAAAAAAGAAATAGCAGGAAGAATAAAAACAGAGGTCTGCTCATGCGAATAACCGGTTCGGGTGAATAATCTGAATTCCTATAAAAGTAGGCGTAATTCGGCGAATATCTCCGGCATTTCTGCAAATTTGACCGCTGTGCGACTAAATTGCAGGCGAAATGAAGGTGAAGAATGATGAGATATGAATGATGAATGATGAATGATGAGATATGAATGATCAACAATATCAACAATATCAACAATGGCCAAACACCTCCCTGCCCTGTTCGGCGCCCTGAAAATCGCGATCCATCTTTTCACGATCGCCACCTTCGGGTTTCACCGCGACGAGTTATTATACCTCGCCCTCGGCCGGCATCCCGATTGGGGTTATTGGTCCAATCCGCCGTTTATCGGCGCCATCACCTGGTGTTCGCAGCAGTTTTTGGGTGATTCTGTGTGGGCTACACGTCTGCCCTCGGTACTGGCCGGCGGAGCGGTGGTGTGGCTTTCGCTCCTGATGGTGCGTGAATTAGGCGGCGGCGCCCGCGCCATAGTCATGTGCGGGTTGGTCAGCCTCCTGTCGCCTGCATGGCTCCGCACCAACTCCATGCTGCAACCGGTGCCTTTCGACATCCTGTTCTGGACCATGCTTTCGTTTGGCCTTTTGCGCTGGATCAATACACGCGACACACGCTGGTGGTGGTTTGTGGGGTTGACGGCTGGGATCGGTTTTTTGAACAAATACACCCTGGTTTTTTGGGCGGCAGCGCTGCTGGTTGCCTTGCTCCTGACCCCGGAAAGAAAAATACTGATCACCAGACCGGTCTGGCAGGCAGCCGGTATCGCCCTGGCGCTTATATTGCCCAACCTGCTCTGGCAGTGGCATTACGGTTTCCCGGTGATCCACCACATGGATGCACTGGCGCGGTATCAATTGCGCAACGTGGAGCCGCTCCATTTTCTGCTCGACCAGTTGCTGATGCACGGGCCGGGTTTTGTATTCTGGCTGGCCGGGCTGGCATTTTTGTTGTTTTCAAAAAGCGCGCAACCTTACCGGCTTTTTGGCTGGTTTTACCTGGCTCTTTTATGTATCTTCCTGATAATGAGCGGAAAAAGTTATTATACACTCGGCGCTTACCCGGTGTTGCTGGCTGCGGGGGCGGTGTTCTGGGACAAAATTTTGCAAAAAAACTGGCAAAAGATCGCACTCACCGGGGTGGTTACCGCAAGTACGCTGCCGCTGGTACCGGTAGGTATTCCCTTGTATTCGGGCGACAGGGCCGTCGCCTATTTCAACTGGCTGACCTACGATGCCGGCATCGACGGCGCCGTGCGCTGGGAAGACGGCGAGTTACACGCCCTGCCTCAGGATTTTGCCGATATGCTGGGCTGGCACGAGATCGGCCGCCTGGTAGATACCGCCATCACACGGGCGGGTGATCATTCCTGCATAGTGTACGGCGAAAACTACGGCCAGGCCGGGGCTGCCGAACACCTGTCGCAAAACTCCCGGATGGAATGCCGGTGGTCAGTTTTTCCGATTCCTACCTGCTCTGGGCGCCCGACACCCTGTCGCCTGCGGTGCAGACACTCATATATATTAATGAAGAAGACCCCGGTGAGGATGTGTTGGGGTTGTTCGCCGATATTCAATTGGTGGGTAAAGTGGAAAACCCGCTCGCGCGGGAGCGCGGCACCGGCGTCTGGCTTTGCCGCAATGCGCGCAGCGATGTGGCCGCTTTTTGGGCGATGCGGGCAAAAGAAGTCAAATCCGTATTGCGCCGGTAAAAAAGGCGGAGGTTATTTTTTTTCCACAATCGAAGCCGGGCTGTAATTTGCACTTTTATACGCCGTCTTTTCTCAAAAATAAGCGCTTAAATATTGTCATTTCACTAATCCGAGGGTTTGTGAAAATGGCCTTGAAAATTATCCACACGAGTTACCAACATTTTTAACATTTTGTGTTATTTAATATAGTTATTGAAAATCAATAACTTATGAAAGTTATCAACATTGTGTGGAAAATTATCTTGGAGCGCGCCGGAAAAACCTGTACTTTCGCTACTGTTTCCACGCAAACGCGTTGAGCATCATTTACTCCGCCTTTCCAAAGTACGTCCCTTCTCTATTGCTGAATGTCCCTAAGCGGTCTGCAAGATCGTCCGGGCAGTGTCGCTTACCGGAATACAACTTCTTTACGAAGTTATCCCGGGATAGAAAGGTAGCCGCTTTAAAAACATTGTTAATAAAGTTTAAAGTCAGCATAACCCGAATCAAAATATGACAAAAGCAGCAAACACTATGGAACCGATTCTGGCGGAGAATCCCGATCGTTTTGTTCTTTTTCCCATCAAATACAGCACCATCTGGGAATGGTATAAAAAATCAGTTGCCTCTTTCTGGACGGTGGAAGAAGTGGACCTCACAGCCGATCTCAACGACTGGGACAATAAACTCAGCAACGACGAACGCCACTTTATCAAACACGTACTGGCATTTTTTGCCGCTTCCGACGGCATCGTCAATGAAAACCTCGTGCTCAATTTCATGCGAGAGGTGCAGATACCCGAAGCCCGTTGTTTCTACGGCTTTCAGGTGGCTATCGAGAACATCCACTCCGAGATGTACTCCCTGCTCATCGACTCCTATATTAAGGACCCGAAGGAAAAAGATTTCCTCTTTCACGCGCTTCGCAACCTCGAATGTGTGTCGAAAAAAGGCAACTGGGCGCTTCGCTGGATCGATAACGCCCCCACATTTGCACACCGGCTCGTTGCCTTCGCCGCAGTGGAAGGTATCTTTTTCTCCGGTTCTTTTTGCTCCATTTTCTGGCTCAAAAAACGCGGCCTGATGCCGGGCCTTTCCTTTTCCAACGAATTGATCAGCCGCGACGAAGGCATGCACTGCGATTTCGCCTGTCTGCTCTACTCCATGCTGCAAAACAAACTCGACCCGAAAGAAATAGAAGCCATTATCACCGAAGCCGTGGAATTTGAAAAAGAATTTGTAACCGACGCGTTGCCGGTGTCGCTCATCGGCATGAACGCCGAACTGATGACCCAATACATCGAATTCGTAGCCGACCGCCTGCTGATGTCGCTCGGCAACAACAAGGTATACGGCACCGCCAACCCTTTCCCCTGGATGGACATGATCTCGATCCAGGGCAAAACCAATTTCTTCGAAAAACGTGTGGGCGACTATCAAAAAGCCGGCGTGATGAGTACCCGTGAAGAACAGGTGTTCACAACCGACGCGGACTTTTAATTTGGGTTGATGAGGGTTGATAAGGGTTGATACAGTTTATAAACCTCTATCAACCTTCATCAACCCTCATCAACCCTCATCAGCCCTCATCAACCCTTTCATCCATCACCTAATCAACGTATAAATTATGGGCAAATTTGTCATTACCACCCGCAAAAACGGTGAATTCCAATTCAACCTGAAAGCCGACAACGGCCAGGTGATCCTTGCCAGCGAAGGCTACGCTTCCAAAAGCAGTTGCACCAACGGCATCGAATCCGTGCGCAAAAACGCCGCAGACGATGCACGTTTTGAACGCCTGACCGCCAAAAACGGCAAGTTTTATTTCAACCTGAAAGCCACCAACGGCCAGGTGATCGGCAGCAGCGAAATGTACGAGTCGGAATCCGGCCGCGACAACGGCATCGACTCCGTCAAACGCAACGCTCTCGGCGCCAGCGTCGACGATCAAACCGCTTGAACAAGCGTACCCATTCTGTCATCTGCCCGGTGTGCGGTTTTTTTGTAGCGGCACACCGGCGGGTGGAAAACGTTCGTTGACATTCGCGGGCATCAAATAATTGAAGGTGTCTCAAAAGGTTGATGAAGGTTTATAAAAGTTTATCAGGTTGATATTTTGAACCGAAAAGGCACTAATTTATGCCATTTTTCAATCCAAACATCAACTTTCATCAACTTTCATCAACCCTTTGAGACACCCTCCACATTTTTTAACCACCACCACCATCTGAACCATGTCAAAAAAAACTCTTTTCCCCGTTTTCCAGACCACCCTTGTCCTTTTTCTTCTGCTCCAGGGCTGCGAACAAGGCAGTTCCTCGATCAAAAAACCCGCCGAAAAACCCGCCGACCAAAATCTTCCCGGCACCTGGGAACTGGCCGACGTGATCAACACCGGGTCCGCCAACACCGTGCGCGACCAGTGGAATAATGCCAAAGGCCTGATCCTGAAAAACGGCCTGGCGTACAACTTCTTTGCCGATGGCACTTATACCCGCATTTCCGGCAACGACAAAGTTGTGGGAGACAAAAACAACCCGGTTTATTTCCCCGGTATAACCTTTATGGATACCCAGGGCGCCCGATACAAGCAAGGCAAATGGACCCGCTCCGGCGACCGGAAAACACTAACTCTGCAACCGGACGGCGGGTCGGAACCGGAAACGATTGAGATCGTGTCGTTAGACGATAAATTTTTAACGCTCCGGTTCTATCAGCGTATTCTTTCCTTTTCCTGCGATTTCAAACTGCGCCGTACCGGCCAACCCCTGACCGATCAATTCGCCGATCCCTACCACCCGTCGAACAACCAATGGCGGGTGCCGCCCGGCCGGCCGGAAAGCGACGAACAGATACAGGCGCGCATGAAAAACCACCTTCGGCACTACATCGCGCTGCTCGAAGCATCCCTGGAACGAAAACAACGCAGGGTCAGTCTGCAATACTCCCCTTCCGTGATCCAGATTTACAACGGCGGGATCGGGATTCGCCAAAAAAAGCATTGGGAAGAAGCCTTTTTTACGGGTTTTCACTCGCGCAACGACGCGCAAAAAGCCATTGACTACTACACCGACATACTCGGAAAAAATATATCCCTGCAAGCCACCGGCGACTGGGTGAAAGACGACGCGAATGTGTTGCGGGCGTTGGTGGCGGAAATGGATAATTGAAATATAACCGCCTTTGCCGGTTTTCACGCCGTCTGCATGACGGCCGGATTACCGGTAAAGCCATAAAATACCTGAGATTATGAAAAAAGAAGTTATCCAAAAACTGCACACCTCCTTCGAGGATGTGGCGCATGAATTAACCGTCAATACCACCGAAATCACTCATTTCAATGTAAAAAGAAACAGTTGAAGAATCCGAAGAGACTAGGGAAAGAGAGGGAGAAACAATCAGATTAATTCACTAAATTTAAAAATATGTATGCTTTATACGCAGATGAAAGCGGTTTTTCCAAAGCCAGTAAATACGAATCTGACCAGGCAATATTGGTCGTGGCGGGGATACTGATCGATTTTTCAAAATTGCAGAAAGCGCTGAATGTGTTCGATGAAATTCTGTTGGATGTGAATGCCAAACTGAACAGACCAGTACGAGAGTTGAAATTTTCGGAAATACGCAACAGAGAGCCGTTCAGAATCAGTCTTGCCAAAGTAGAGGAGCGAGCCGATTTGCTGGAAAATATTCTGCTGGGCTTTCAGAAGGAAATTGATTTCAAGATTTTCTATTGCGCCATTGACAATGAGAAATATTACAGGGTGAAACGTTCCGAGGCCATTTTGCGTAATAACCTGACACATCCGTATTTGTGTGCTGCGTACAAGATATTGAGCCAGTTGGAATCATGCCAAGCTCCGAAAAAACGAAACAAAGGCAAGACGTTTGTAGTGTTTGACGAACAAAATCAATATCAGTATAAAATCGAGGCGCTCATTCAACAACCGCTTCATATCCAAACCTTTGAGCAGATTTTTGACACGGCTTATTTTGGAAAATCACATTACTCGAAACTCATCCAAATCGCTGACCTTATTGCCGGTACTATCCGCTACTATTTTGTGAGAACCAATGTCGGCAAAACCCCAGAGGACGACCATTGGACAAAACGAATCGAGGGCGTCATCCAAAAGATAAGCCCTGACATCATTAATAAAAACTGTTTTACCGGAGAACTGCACGAAGTGTACGCCAAAATCGAACTCAACATAAAAAACAAGCCCCGTTGACGGAAGTCAGCGAGGCTTGGAAGAAGAGCCAGAGGGATTCGAACCCCCTACCTCGGTGAGAGGTTTCAGTCAATGACCGATACGACCATCGTCTTGGCTCTGAATTTTAAAGCCCCGAGAGTCTACGCCCGAAGGCTGTCCGATTTACGGTTTCCCAAACATCATTTGGGTATTCGACTCTCGATGGCTCGTGATACAAATATAGTACAAAGTTTGACATTTCAGTGCAAATGCAGTGCACAAAATTTTGATGGGCCTTGATTATCAACGTAATGCGAAAAAACAGATGATAAAAGAGACGTGAAAAAGCAAACTTTAACCACTCACTCCGCCGTGCGCTTGGTGAAAACACCAAGCGTGGCAAGAAATATAACCGCCTTTGCCGGTTTTCACGCCGTCTGCATGACCGCCGGCTTTACCGGTAAAGCCATAAAATACCTGAGATTATGAAAAAAGAAGTTATCCAAAAACTCCACACCTCCTTCGAGGATGTGGCGCACGAGCAAGACGGCGTTGAGTTTTGGCTTGCACGCGATCTGCAAATTCTGTTGGGCTACGACGAGTGGCGCAACTTTACGAAGGTCATTGACAAGGCAAAAGAGGCTTGCGAAAATGCAGGAATAACAGCCGAAGATCAATTTGTTGACTTCAACAAATTGATAACACATGGCAAAGGCGGGCAGCGGAGCATCACCGATTTCATGCTCACCCGCTACGCCTGCTACCTCATAGCTCAAAACGGCGACCCTTCCAAAGAACCCATCGCCTTCGCGCAGACGTACTTCGCCGTGCAGACGCGCAAGCAAGAGTTGATTGAAGAAAGGCTGCAACTGATGGAACGGCTGCAAGCGCGTGAAAAACTCCAGGCCACCGAAACCGAACTCTCGCAGTTGTTATATGAGCGGGATGTTGACAATCAGGGCTTTGCACGTATTCGGAGCAAAGGCGACATGGCGTTGTTCGGCGGCAGTACTACCGCTCAAATGAAAAAGAAAATGAATGTGCCGGACAACCGTCCGTTGGCAGATTTCCTGCCCACGCTTACCATCAAAGCCAAAGACTTCGCCACAGAGATCACCAATTTTAATGTAAAACAGGAAAACCTGCACGGCGAACCGGCCATCACCGGCGAACACGTCAAAAACAACAGCGAAGTGCGTAAACTGCTCGTGAAGCGGGGTATCAAACCGGAAGACCTGCCGCCCGAAGAAGATGTCCGCAAATTGGAACGACGAGTGGACTCGGAAACGAAAAAGGCGCTGGGAGCGGAGAAGAAGTTGAAGCCGCCGAAGAACGACGAATAAGCTTAAAGGCAATTTACTATGAGCAAATTTACTAAAAAATATCCACACCTGACATGGTGGGTAGAAAATCAGGGATACATCGAAATTGGCGAAGATGATTACAGTTCCTCCCTTTTGAGACTGCTCGACCCCGGCGGGGTTTGTTGGGAAGACGAAGATTCTGAAACGATTGACGCGGCATTGGACGCGGCGGAAAATTTTCTGAAAGAGGAATTGCCGAGCCGCTTTGGTGTAACGCTTGAAAAGTAGCCCTCAATGCCAGGGTTTTCGCCACGCTTGGTGTGTTCACCAAGCGCAAACCTTGAAAAGAAGCCAAACTTAAACCATTCACTCTGCCGCGCTTAGTGTTTTTACCAAGCGCGGCGGGAAAGTAAATCTTATGAAACTATATTCAGCCTGTATGTCATTTTCTTCTGGGCAACTGGGCTTGGGCAGTACTCAATTCCTGCTGGAGTTCATGAACCGAAACCATTCTGATTTTAATGCAAGACAGAGATAGCACCTTTGGTTCAGGCCCTGGTTTGAGGATTCATTTGAAGTTGCTATTTTGTAACAAGTGCGAACATGTGTTCTTAGATACAACAAGGAATGCGAAAGGAGAAGTAGTAGGCTATAACTTCAGAAGCTGACGCAGGAGTTTTTAGGTCGTATCCAAGAAATTTTGAAAATCCTCACCAGACATAATGCAAGTGAATCTAAAGGTACTCGCAGATTCAGGTGAGGTTATGTTTTATAATGGCCGAGATATGATTATCATTACGAATTGGCGAGATTGATACAGTTGAGTTACACAAAAATTGTTTATAATGAGGGGGTTACTCGAATTGGACCTAAATCCCATAAATCAATACGCAATAGGTAGAGATGATAAAATTTAACGACATAGAGGTTAGTGAAGGGTTTTTATTTTTGGCTACCCGCTAAAATACTTGGCCTTAAAAAATGCCTCAATATGATTTTAACAGACCTCTTTGCGGAAGGAGTAATCGCAGGTAAAAATGTTGCCCAAAGAAACATTTTGTAATTGACTGCCCGGCCTACGGAGGGAATAGTGGTGGTCCTGTTATCTTAATCAGGGGTAATCAACTAGGTAGTGGTATCTACTCAATTGGTTCCGAAATAAGACTTATCGGTTTTGTCACTGAATTCATAGCATTTATTGAGAAGATAGTGATAATCGGGACCTATCACTTGAATAACTCTGGCTATTCCAAATGTGAAGAATATTGATTCCGTAATTGGTCATTCAAGAACAAAGACGGAGGAAAAATAGGCAAATGAGCCTTTTTTCGCGCGAGGCCCAACAAAAAAACGCTCGCGCGAGGCTCCGCCTTGCGATGAATCCAATCCAAAGGGCTTAGCCTAAGTAATCCGACGCGAGGCGCAGCCTCGCCCCAGCCCGGGGAAAACAAAAACGCATCTCTCAAATCGAAACAACAATAAGAAAACCAACACCTTACAATCATGATGCAAGTAATCAAACGTTCCGGTCGCCGGGAAGAAGTGTCTTTCGACAAGATCACCGCGCGGCTTCGCAAACTCACGTACAACCTCGACACCAACTACGTCAACCTGATCGAAGTGTCCAAAAAGGTCATCATGGGCCTGTACGACGGCGTCACCACCGTCGAACTCGACAACCTGGCCGCCGAAACCGCCGCCAGCATGGCTACCGTCCACCCCGACTACGCCCTGCTGGCCGCCCGTATCGCGGTGAGCAACCTGCACAAAGAGACCGAAAAAACCTTCTCCAAGGTCATCGACGACCTCTACCGCTACCTCGACCCGAAAACGGGCGATCGTGCGGGCCTCATCGGCGACGACACCCACAAGGTGGTCATGAAACACAAAACCGAACTCGACTCGGCCATCATCTACGACCGCGATTTCGAATTCGACTACTTCGGTTTCAAAACACTGGAACGTTCGTACCTCATGCGTATGAATGGCAAAGTGGTGGAACGCCCGCAACACCTCTTTATGCGGGTGGCCGTCGGTATCCACGGCGAAGACATCAAGTCGGTGATCGAGACCTACAACCTGATGTCGGAGCGCTGGTTTATCCACGCCACACCCACGTTGTTCAACGCCGGCTCGCCAAAGCCGCAGTTGTCGTCCTGTTTTCTGCTCACCATGACGGAAGACAGCATCGCGGGCATTTTTGAAACCCTGTCGCGTTGCGCGCTGATCAGCCAGTCCGCCGGCGGTATCGGCCTGAGCATTCATAACATCCGCGCCACGGGCTCCTACATCAAAGGCACCGGCGGCACCTCCAACGGCATTATCCCGATGTTGCGCGTGTTCAACGACGCCGCGCGGTACGTAGATCAATGTTTCCACCCCGATACGCTCATTTACACACGGCGCGGCATCAAGCGCATCGACGACATCGTAACGGGCGAAGAACTGCTGACCGCCGAGGGTGAATTCAACCGCGTCACCCGCCTGCTGCGCAATACATATCAAGGAAATATGGTGGAAATCGGCGTGAAACACTCCATCGAGCCCATTCTGGTCACACCCGGCCACACCTTCCTCGTGCTACGTGGCCAGAAAAAAATGGTGAATCACGAGGTCATTACCAATCGTTTGGAAAAAGGTTTTATCGAGCCGGAATGGGTGGAAGCCAAAGATTTGACCCCGGACGATTTGATTGCTTTCCCGATTCCCGAATTTTTTGAAGACATCCCCGAATACTCGCTTGACGACTGCCGCTTCTACGGCATGATGATTGGCGACGGCCACATTGCCCGCGACGGCAAGGCAGCCCATATTACCCAGAACCGTGATACCGACGACATCAATTTTGTAAAAAACTACCTCTACGAAAACGGTATTCGCTGGACGGAGACCTCCAACCCGGAAGAGAAAAAGATTCGCTTCACCTGGTCGGCACACCTCGGCTTCAAGTTCAGCCGCGTCCTGCTCTACAACGAGCGCAGCGAAAAACAGGTGCATCCCTCCATGCTGCATTTGCCAAAAGAAAAAACGCTGCAAATCATCAAAGGCATCCTCGAAACAGACGGCAGCATTTCCAACCGCGAGAATTTTGAAATCGGGCTCGATATGACTTCCCGCAACGTCATCGAGTCGGTGCGCTATATGCTCATGCGTTTCGGCATCCTCACCAGCGGCTACGTCCGCGACCGCGTAGGCAATGTGTCTGTTTACAAAAACATCACCACCCACAAGGTGTCTTACTGCCTGCGTATCCCCAAAGTACCCGAAATCACCGATTTGTTCGGGCGCGAAGCGGGCGAATACACCACGTTTTTCACTCATGGCAACCACACATACAGCCGCGTGACCCATTTGGTCGAACAACCTTTTGACGGCGTGGTGGTGGATTTTGAAGTAGAGCCAAACCACAACTATGTCACCCACGTCGGCGTGGCGCACAACGGCGGCGGCAAACGCAAAGGGGCTTTCGCGGTGTACCTCGAACCCTGGCATGCCGATATTTTCGAGTTTTTGGAACTGAAAAAGAACCACGGCAAGGAAGAAATGCGCGCCCGCGACCTGTTTTACGCCCTCTGGATCTGCGATCTGTTCATGGAGCGCGTGAAAGACGACCAGGATTGGTCGTTGTTCTGTCCAAACGAAGCGCCCGGCCTGTTCGACGTGTACGGCGGCGAATTCGACGCCTTGTACCACAAATACGAAAAAGAAGGTCGCGCACGTAAAACAGTGAAAGCCAGGGACTTGTGGAACGCCGTTTTGGAAAGTCAGGTGGAAACCGGCACACCGTATATCCTTTACAAAGACGCGGCCAACCGCAAGAGCAACCAGAAAAACCTCGGCACCATTCGTTCGTCGAACCTGTGCACCGAGATCATCGAGTACACGTCGAAAGACGAAGTCGCCGTGTGCAACTTAGCCTCGCTGGCCCTGCCGAAATTTGTATCGAACGGCCAGTTCGATTTCCAGCGTTTGTTCGACATCACGCGGGTGGTGACGCGCAACCTCAACAAGGTGATCGACATCAACTACTACCCGATCCCGGAAGCGCGTAACTCCAACATGCGCCACCGCCCCATCGGTTTGGGTGTGCAGGGTTTGGCCGATACGTTCATCCTGATGGGCCTGCCTTTCGACAGCGAGGGCGCCAAACAGCTGAACAAGGATATTTTTGAAACCATCTATTTCGCAGCGGTGACGGAAAGTTGCAACCAGGCGGAAAGACACGGCGCTTACGAAACCTTCAAGGGTTCGCCCATCAGCGAAGGTATTTTTCAGTTCGATATGTGGGGCGTGCAGCCTTCCAAACGCTGGGACTGGGACGCCCTCCGCGAGCGGGTGAAAAAAACCGGCGTGCGCAACTCGCTGCTGGTAGCGCCCATGCCGACGGCCAGCACCAGCCAGATCCTCGGCAACAACGAGTGTTTCGAACCCTACACCTCCAATCTCTACACGCGCCGCACCCTGGCGGGCGAGCACATCGTGGTGAACAAACACCTCATGCGCGACCTCGTACGCCTCGGCATGTGGAACGAAGAAATGCGCGAAGCCATCATGGCCGCCAACGGCTCGATTCAGGGCATTGAAGACATTCCGGAACAGGTGCGCAACGTGTACAAAACCGCCTACGAGATCAGCCAGAAGGTCATTATCGACATGAGCGCCGACCGCGGCGCGTTCATCTGCCAAAGCCAGTCGCTCAACGTGTTCATGGAAGCGGCTACGTTTGGAAAACTGTCGTCCATGCACTTCTACGCCTGGCAAAAAGGCCTGAAAACGGGCATGTACTACCTGCGTTCCAAAGCGGCGACCGATCCGATCAAGTTTACACTTGGCAAGAAGCACCAGCAGAAGTTTGTGGCCAACGCCAAAGCTTCCGATCCGGTGGTAAGCGCTTCGGTATCCGCCAAAGATGCAACACCTCCACCTCCATTGGTGGAAATGTCTGTGCCTGAACCGATTGCGGTGGGCAAGGTGTGCAGTCTGGACGACCCGACTTGTGAGGCTTGCTCGGCATAGTTGTTATTGGTTATTGGTTGCCCGTTGTTGAATGAATGGTGGGTAATGGTTAGTGGGGAAAAACCGTATTAACCAAACCCGAT
This sequence comes from Lewinellaceae bacterium, assembly GCA_016713985.1. Taxonomy (GTDB): domain Bacteria; phylum Bacteroidota; class Bacteroidia; order Chitinophagales; family Saprospiraceae; genus M3007. Next base: position 202,024 of record JADJOD010000009.1, read on the forward strand.
AACCAATAACCAGCAACCGATAACCGACAACAAAGAACAAACGGCCGCCGGTGGCAGCGAAAATGGTCGGGATCTCCTATTTCCCTTCACTGAAACGCTTTTCCCACACTTATCCCGGCAGACTGCTGCCGAGCGGCCGTTTTTTAACCGGGTTTAGAGGGGTTTAGAAAGATTACGCGGGACTCAGTTTCGACGTTTAAATTTTCCAAACCCGTGCTAAATTCCCTCTAAACCCATTTTGAACCATTTCGAATCTTAACGCGAGATTATCATAGACAGCGACAAACGGCTGCTCCAAAGCGGGGCGGCCGTTGCTGTTTTAGTACATTCGGCACTTTTCACAGTTATGTAGGTGTGGCATTCTGGCAAAGTGTGCCTAACTTTCCCCCGGTCATTCACAATTTCCGATATGAAATTTTTCATCCGCTTCCCGCTCGCACTTCTCTTGCTCTTCTTACCCCTCTCACTCTTCTCTCAGGTCCGCCTTACCGAAGTGGCGCCTACCAATACCGGCCAAATCACCGACGAGGACGGCGATCGCCCCGACTGGATCGAACTCCAGAATCAGGGAACGGCCCCCGTCGATCTGGAAGGCTGGGGACTCAGCGACGGCAGGAAAGACAGCCGCTGGCTGTTGCCGCCGGTCGTGCTGCAACCCGATGAACGCCTGCTGGTATTTGCTTCCGGCAAAAACCGGGGCGCATCAACAACGCCGGGCAGCATCGATCACTGGGAAACGGCCGTGCAGGAGTCCGATACCTGGCAGTATTTTATCGGGGCGGTCGCTCCTCCGGCCGACTGGGCTGCGGTCAATTTCAGTGCCGCCGGCTGGCAAACCGGCCCCGGAGGTTTTGGTTACGGCGACGGCGACGATGCCACCCAGATACCCGCCGGCACCATTTCTTTTTATTACCGGCGTGTTTTTTCGGTGACGGACAAAAACAAACTGATCGCAGCCATCCTGAGTATGGATTATGACGACGGCTTCGTGGCTTATCTCAACGGAGCGGAAATTGCCCGCAGCAGCAACATCGCCGGTACGCCGGACAACACAACTTTAGCCACGCCGGAGCACGAAGCGGTGTTTTATACCGGCGCCACCCCCGACGTTTTCCCACTCAATGCAGCCACACTCGGCGCCCTTTTGCTGCCGGGAGACAATGTGCTGGCCGTCGAACTCCACAATACGGCCGCCAGTTCGTCAGACCTGACGGGGCGCAGCTGGCTGCATTTCGGCATCGGTTCAGCCGATCTGTTGTACGGCCCGACGCCCGCTTGGTTCAACCCCGGCGGGGGCAGTGGCTCTGTCGGGAACCTGCACACTGATTTTAAATTAAATTTTTCCGAAACGCTTGTGTTTTTTAATGCAGCAGGCGACATAGCAGATTCTCTTTCAACAGATTACCTGGAGCCCGGGCACACGAAGATGCGCCTCAACGACGACGGGCAATGGTGCATTTCCGATACTCCGACTCCCGCAGCGCATAATACGGGCGGCTGCCTGGACCAATATACCGCGGCGCCGGCATTCACACTTCCGGCAGGTTTTTACACCGGGACACAAACGGTGGCGATTACCGGCGGCGGGGAAATCCGCTACACCGACGATGGCAGTATACCGACCACAACTTCTTCCCTGTACACCACGCCGGTTGCGGTGGCACAAACAACCGTGTTGCGCGCCCGGCGTTTCGAGCTGTACAAGCAGCCTTCCCGGGTCGTTACGTCGACGTATTTTATCAACGACCCCACGACGCTGCCGGTGGTTTCGGTGAGCTTGCCGCCGGCAGATTTTTCAGACGTGTACACCAACCACACCCGGAAAGGCGCCGTGGCCGTGGAGTATTTTGACAAAGACAAACAAAGGCAATTTTCGGGCGACTTTGCGGGTTATGTGGCGGGCAACTGGTCGGTTGATTTTCCCCAAAAATCGCTGCAATTCGACGTGGATGAGGACTTCGGGAGCGCAGGCGACATCGAATACCCGCTGTTTGCTCCGGACAAACCCATACAAAAACTCCACGCCTTCCGAATCAGAAACGAGGACGACGACTTTACCAATGCCCGCATGCGCGACCGCATTGTGAACGAACTGGCGGCGCCGACCCACGCCGGCCGGGCTTCCTACCGCAATGTTGTGGGTTTTATCAACGGCCAGTACTGGGGGCATTTCGTCGCCCGCGAACGGATCGACGACTACTTCTGCCGCGACAATTACGGCGCCAACCCCGATTCGGTAAACATGGTAAAAACCCATTACGGCCTCGATCCCTACGTGGCTGAATACGGCACCATCGACGACTTTTATGCCGTGTCGGATTTTATCGCCAACAATGACATGGCGCTTGCGGCCAATTTCCAAAAAGCACAGCAACTGTTTGATTTAGAAAACTTTGCAGATTATTTTATTACAGAAGTTTTTGTCGCCAGCACGGACTGGCTACCGGAGTATTTCAACAATATCCGGCTTTTTAAACCGGAAAAAAACGCTCCCTGGCGGTTTATCCTCTGGGATGTGTCCTACTCTTCCGGCACAGGTTCGGGCTGTACGGGTTGCGACGTGCTGGCCGATGCGTTGAACGATCCGTTCGACAGTCGTTACGGCAAAATGTTCAGGAGCCTGCTCGGCAACCCCGAATTCCATCGCCACTTCATCAACCGCTTTGCCGACCTGATGAATACGGCTTTTTTACCCGCCCGGGCGCATGCGCTGATCGACGCAAACGCGGCGGAACTCGGCCCTGAAATTGATCGCCACAACGACCGCTGGGGCACCGGAGATTTTAACCACTGGTCGTTTCAGGTGCAGGTGTTGCGCAATTTTTACACCCAGCGCCCCGCATTTCAGCACCAGCATATCCGCAATCACTTCCAACTCCCGAACGACGTGACGATCACCCTGCAAGTCAATCCGCCGGGCGCCGGTGTGGTCAAAATATCGACGGTAATCCCCACCGGGTATCCGTGGAGCGGTATCTATTTCCACGGCAACCCGGTGACGGTGACGGCCATTCCAAACCCCGGCTATAGTTTCGCCAACTGGTCGGCCAATAACTTTATTCAGGACCTGAACAGCGCAATTTTTACAACCGACGTGGCCAACAACACCGTTTTTCAGGCGAATTTCACCGGCACAGCGCAAGATATTCCCCTGATTATCAGCGAGATCAACTACAACAGCGACCCGACCCGCGATGCGGGCGACTGGTTTGAAATACACAACGCTGGTGCCGGCCCCATCGACGTTTCCGACTTTTCCGTACGCGACGAGGAATGGTTTCACCGGTTTACGGTGCCGACCGGTACCGTGGTCCCCGCCGGTGAACGTTTGGTTTTTGTGGAAAAAAAAGGGAAGTTTTTGGCCGAAAACCCTGCGGTAACAAACTTTGCCGGTCCACTCGGTTTTGGCCTGAACGACAGCAGCGACGAAATCCACCTGTTCGACCGCTCCGGCGACGAGTTGGCGCTGGCCGCATACCGCGACGAAAAACCCTGGCCCTGCACCCCCGACGGATTCGGGCGCAGCCTCGAACGCGGCAACACCTCCGGCGACCCCACCCTGCCGGACTCCTGGTTCGACGGCTGCGTAGGCGGCTCGCCGGGTGTGGCATTCAGTCCCTGCCTGGAAACCCCGACCGTGAGTGAGGTCAATTACAAATCCGCTTCAACTGCCGATGCCGGCGACTGGCTCGAACTCCACAACCGCTCGGCGGCCACACTCGAGCTCGGCGGCTGGTCGCTGCGCGATGCCGAAAATGGGCATGTATTCACCATTCCCGCCGGCACTTCGCTTCCGGCGGGAGGCTACCGCGTGTTTTTTGACGATGCCGCCAAATTCAGCGCACAATTCCCGGCAGTGTCGAACAAAACCGGTCCGCTGGGTTTCGGCCTGAGCGGCGACGGCGACCTCGTTCGATTGTACGACCCGGCGGGCAGGCTGCAACTCAGCCTTTGTTTCAACGATGCTTCGCCCTGGCCCGAAGCAGCCGACGGAGGCGGTTACACCCTGGAAATCAAAGATTTGGAAGGAAGTTTAAACGACCCGGAAAACTGGTTTGCCGGCTGCCCGGGCGGTTCGCCGGGCAAAGCATTTAACCCTGATTGTGTGGTGGATACGGACGCCCCGGTTGTACATGCCGGTGCGATCAGGTTGTGGCCCAACCCTGCCCGCGATGCTGTTTTTGTCCGGTACCATCATAACGGGGAAGCCCGAATTCGTTTGTTCGACGTGTTGGGAAAAATCGTTTTGGAAGAAACCATGCCTGGCACAGAGGCAAATTTATCGCTGGCAAACCTGCCTGCGGGGATTTACCGGGTAGAAATCAGGTCGGGTAACAACACGAGCCTGAGTCAGTTGGCCGTGGTCCGTTAAAATGGAGGAGTCGGGCCGGAGCCCTGTGTCATTTCTCCGATTCCGCCAGTTCCCGGTCGATATCGCAGAAGGAAACACACTGTCAACGGCGGCCGGGCCGGCATTCCGACGGCAACGTCATCAGCCAGATATCCCTGCGCTCGCTGCCGTTTTGTTTCTGTGCAAAATAGGCGGTCAGCCCGTCCGCAGCAAGTGCGCCGATGCCTGCGTGGGGCCAGGTATCGTTAACCTCCTTTCCGAGGTTGAGCGCGCGCGTCCAGTCGTTGGCCCAATGCGCGCCGGTGTGCCGCGATACAAATACGTCGGATTTGCCCAGGCCGGGGTAACCTGCACTCGTATAATAGAGGGTCTGACCGTCGGCGGACAAAAAAGGATTGCCTTCCTGGTCTTCCGTATTGATATCCGCCCCGAGTGCCAGGGGGCGCCCCCATTGCCCGGATGCATCGCGGAATACCACAAAAATATCCATATCCGGGCCGTTTAACACGTCACCGGCAGAATAAGCGCCTTCCAGCACAATCATGTTGCCGTCGGCGGAGAAAACACCTTTCCCGATCACCGGAATTCCCGAGATGGGAAGTGGTACCGGCGTACTCCATTGTTTTTGGATGAAGCGGGAAATGCTGAGCGCGCCGTTTACGGAAAGCAACATTTGCCGCCCGTCGGCGGTCAGGGACAAGGGATACTGGTTTCCCGCGCCGGACAATTCGTTTACGGGTTCGGGCGCCGACCACTGCCCGTCCCGGCGGCGGCTGACGAATACGTCTTCCCCGGACAGGTTGCCGGGGCGGCCGGAGGCGCCGAAGAACAAAAGGGCGCCGTCGGCCGACAAAACCGGGCTGAATTCATCCCCTTCCGGTGTGTTGATCCCCGGGGCGGGTGTTTTACTCAGATTTTCGAACGGTTTTTGCAAAATTGGCAACTTGGCGTCGATCCAGGGCCTGACGCGCAGCTGGTAGTCAAAATTGGTGGTGCAAAAAGCCGGCAGGCTATCGGGAAAAAAGGGTCGTACGGTGGAAAGCAATTGAATGCCGCTGCCGTACAGTTTTTTTTCGAGGAAAAACTGCAACATTTCCTCCATCAGGCGAAAAGCGGAGTACCTCGGCGCATACCGGACGATGTAATCCGTTCCCTGGTGAAAAAGGAGGGTGGTGTCTGCGGGAAGGCCCGGGTTGCGGAGGCGATTCAACGTGGAATTGCGGACAAACAGGTCGCGCAGGTGCCGGATGTGTATGCTGTCCCGGAGTTCCGGGGAGCCGGCAAAGCGCTCACTCGCGTCCGAAATTGCGTTTAAAAGAATACTTTCAAAGGCCGTCCAGCGGTTTTCCGCGTGAAAATCGAGCATTTTGCCCAGGTTTTGTTCACACAGCACCGGGCGGATTTGTTCCCGCCAACAGTCGAGAGCGACAAAGGACCTGCGGTGGTCCGTGGCAAAGCGTTCGATCTCGCACAGGGAATATTTTTCCTGAAAAGTTTGCCAAAGGCGATCGGGCAGTCGGCGGGATTTGGCGTAATACGCGGGTTTTACAAAAGCGAGGTGGCGGCGCGAGATGGCGCTGAGCACATCGTAGTCGTCGCTGTCTAAGTGCGCGGCCGCAATATCCGAACGGGTTTCGTCGATGGCGGATTGCAGGGCGGGCAGGGGGCGCCGAAGCCCGTCGAGCAGGGAATCAAGCGCAGGCAGCGTCCCGCGCACGCGTACGTGTGCGACGAGTTCGCGCTGCACCCTTTCGTGAAGATCGGCCAATGCGAGGGTATCGAGTTTGTAACGTTGCATATACCGCCGCATGTCGCGGGGGCGCAAGCGCCGGAACAAACTGTCGGCTTCCCACATTTTTTCATCCAGCGCGAGGTATTCCGGCAGGCCCGGGGTCCCGGTCAGCGCAATCCGGGTGAGGAAATATCGGGCTGCGGGGGCAAGCCGGGGATGGCCCAGGTGGTTTTTGAATACTTCAGCCGCTGCCGGGTAATTTCTTTTTTCGTACCACTGGAAACCGGCTTTAAACGACCGGGAGGAATTGCAGCCTGCAAGAAGGAAAACGAGCAGGGGGAAAATAGCGGCGAGTCGGTGCATCATAATAAAAAACTCCGGTGAACAGATCTTACCTTTTGCCGGCAGGCCATCAGCGCCGGCGGGCAAAAGGGCGGACAAATGTACGGTCAGCGAAGAAAGTCGCAACAAAAGGCCCCGGGTTGCACGGTTATCAGGAATATCAACACGGTTATCGGTTTGCACTTGCGCCCGATGGCGAGAGGGGGTTTCTTTGTGTCATAATGCTTTCAACAGCAAAATAGTGCCTCTGTATTTCACCGAAAACAGACCCGGGAACAACCCATATTTCCACGTCAAACCGCCCCCATATAACTCTAACCCGTGCAACACACTTTCAATAAGTCGCCCTGGGATACGCCCGGGGCGATTTTTTTTGGGCCGGCTCAGCCGTTATTTTTCCCCGTTCGGTCGAATTTCTCCTGATATTCAATTCAATATCTCGTTAATTAGCGCCCGGTTTATTAAACACGGGGTTTAATGAATTGCCTTCTAATCCTTAACCAGGTTCACCAAAACTACTACTATCAGGCGGCTGTTCCGGATTGTCCGGAGCGGCCGTTTTTTATTTTTAAAAATATCCATCTGCTTACCCAACCCTTTACCTTGTTGCGGCGTGTTATGGGCATTGATTGCAAACAATGAATCCGAGTGAACCGGAAGATGACGTCCGTATGAACATTGATCCGCAACTCCTTCAGGCAGCCCACCGGGGCGATCGCAAGGCGCAATACGCCCTGTACCGCGTTTGTTTTCCGGTGTTGATGGCCGTTTGTGTCCGCTACCGGCGCGACGAGCAGGAAGCGGTGTCGGCGCTGAACAACGGGTTCCTGAAGATCATTCAACACCTCGACCGGTATCGCCGCGACGAAGTTCCGTTTGAAGCCTGGATACGCCGCATCATGATCAATACCGCCATCGACGAATTCCGGCGGGAGAAAAAATGGCGCGACCTGACAGTTTTCAGCGACGAGATCGAGCGGGAATATCCGCACGAACCGGTAGACTGGAACGAGGCGGAACAACGTTTTTCGGTACAACACATCGAAGGTTTGCTGCGCCGGCTGCCTCCGGTTACCCAACACGTCTTCAATCTTTTCGCCCTCGACGGCTTCAGTCACCGCGAGATCAGCGAACTGCTCGGCATGAGTGAAGGCACTTCAAAATGGCACGTGAGCAACGCCCGGAAACAGCTGCAATCCTGGATCAAAACCGAAATGAACCCGACCATCTGACGCAAGAAGATTATGGAAAACATGGACGATTTCATGCGAAAAAAATTCGACTCCGACGATTCTGCCGGTCGCTTCGGGTTCCGGGAGGAATACTGGGAGCAAGCCCGGATACTGCTCGAAGCGGCAGAAGCCCGGCGGCGGAAACGGCGGCGCGGGTTGTTGTGGTGGCTGTTCGCCGGAGTGCTGGCGGTGGCAGGCGGCGGAATGTTGTGGCAGTGGACCAACACACGGCGGGAAGTTGGAAATGATCCCGGCAAAGCCGGCGGCAGGGAACTGATTCTGGAAACCCCTGCCTCCAAAAATAAACCCGGCGTGCCGGCGAATAATCCGGCAAATACAGGGCTGGGGTCCCAAAATACCTTGCTTCAAAACCCGGGCGCGCAGCGCAATAATCCTGAAAATCCGAATAAATTAATTGATAATCAAAATTTTAATACTCGTAACAACAACAATATTTATATCAAATCCGGCAAACCGCACACTACGCCAACTGGTATTCCAATTGATGGTTCACAGGAGAAGGCCAACCCGGCGCCGGATCAAAAATCAGCGATTCCGGTCATCGTCGATGGTAATTCGGAGGGCGCGGCAAGCAGGGAGGGCTCGGGTGAAAATGCCTCCACTCCGCAGGAAGATGCCAGGCGCGCCGCCGGGCCGTCAAACACCGGCCGTGCAGACAATTCCTCAGGGCCAGGCATGCCTGCCTTCGAGGAATTGCCGGGCCGCCTGCAACGGCTGATCCTGAAGGCCAGAAATCCCGACTCGGGCGCCATTCAGCCGGTTGATCAGATCATCAAACCCGTTCAGGAGCCACGTTTTGGTTTTGGGCTTGCCGCTTCCGCTTCTTTATACGAGGCATCACCCGACGGCCGGCGCCTGGGCGGCGCAGGCGGGGCGTTTGTTTCTTACCGGCTCTACCGGGCCTGGTCACTGTCCGCAGGGCTGCAATGGCGCTTTCTTCCGGGAGCCTGGGACAATGACGGCGATCCGGCGGCCAGTGAAACGATCCATTACAGCTTCGGAATCGAGGAAGATACGTGGATACTGGAACACCGGGGACTTCATTTTCTGGAAGCGCCGCTTGGAATCCGTTGGAAACGCAGCGCTTTCCGACTCGAAGGCGGCCTGGCGCCCGGCATCTTGCTGGGTGTGCAGGGCAAACTCACACAACGGCACAGCGAATCGCTGCAAATCGACCCCGGCACCCACCGGAGCCGTGTCTGGCTGGACGCGGCGCCTTACCGGAAATTTTACACCGCAATCTATTTCGGTGCGGAATGGCTTGCGACGAAACGGCTCGGTGTGTCGGTCAAGGGGGTGTATCGGCCCACCAGCCTGCTAAAACCATCCGACGTCAATACCAACGGCGGACAGTTGTGGCTCGACGCAGGGTTGCGTTGGAATTTCTGAAACCACTCAAATAAATACAGCATGAAAAAATTATTTTTGGGACTGCTCCTGCTCCCGCTGGCGCTGCTTTGGCCGGCGTGTGAAAAAAATTCTCTGCCGCCCACGTCATTCGACGACCCGGTGTTTTTCGTGAATTTTAAGGTGGATACCTTTGCAAGTCAGACACTGACTGCCGGTGTAAATGACGTTTACCTCTTTACCCGTCTCGAAACCGGCCCGGACGACGTAATCACCAGTTATAACTATTTTTCGAACACACAATGCCCCGAAGCAGACTGCCCCGGAAGCCTGGGGTTTGAATTCCGGAGCCACTTCGGCGTCGATTCGGTTTTTTCCGGTGGTTATTACCCGTACAAAAAACCCGACTCTGTGGCTACCCCTGATTATTATGACTTTGAATACGAGATCAGGCATTTCGATCAATACAGTTCCTGGACTCTTTCTGTCAATAATACGCTGCTGCTGGAAAGCGCTAATATTTTTAAGATATCGGTTCCTGCGTACAATTTGGATGCACGTTCCGTATTAGTTTCAGCGACGAAAAATAACGGCCCCACCAGCACTTACAGCCGCACGCTGTTACCCGACAATCCTTCAGCCTACCCGTCGGTAGAGATCAAGGCCGTTTTTTCACAAGGGCAATATATGCTGACGGCCGAAACTTCCGGAGCGCCTGTCATTGAGTACTTGTGGAGTAACGGCCTGACAGACAGCATTATACATTCGGATACTCTCCTGAAAACGTACAGCGTAACCGTTACGGACGGGGCAGGAAACACGGCGGAAGCCGGCCTTGACAACCTTTCCGGCGTCAATTCCATATCCACTGCCGGGGTTTCTTTTTCCTACCAGCCGGTCTACAACCCGCTTCAGTTAGGCACCGTGGTCATCCAGTGGGTCGACGAGTCCGGAACTATCTGGCGTTCCGACCTGGGCGAACAACCCAACGATACTTTTTTTCAAATCCTGTCTTCCGAACCCTACGAGGCCAATGAAAACGGGGTGGCTACACAAAAACTGACGGTCGCCTACCAGTGTGTCATGTATAATATCCCCCTCGGGAGCCTGCAATTTTCAGGTTCCGGGGTGATCGCGATGGCTGTGCCGGGGCCCTGAAAATTGGGTGTTGTACCTTGGACCATGTACATTGGTCCTTGTACCTTGGTCATTGGTCATTTTTTAATTTACCCCGGTTGTGACCAATTTCAAGGTACAAGGACCAATGCACAAGGACCGCCGCGCCCTCCTCCAATTCTAAAAACATCTTCCTTCAATACTTCAACATTCTGCCGCTTTCCTGCCATCTGTCCGTGTTCAGCCGCCACAGGTAGATGCCGGGCTGCAGAAATGCCGTTGCAGGTATTTCGATGACCTGTGCACCGGCATCGAAGTACCGCTGGTTCGTCCATACGGTTTTGCCGGACAGGTCCGTCAGCGACAGCGACACGGTTTCCGGCCGGGAAAGGAACAGGGAGAGATACGAGCCGGCCTTCGTCGGATTCGGTTGAAGCACAACGCCGCTTACTCCGGAGTCCGGCGTGGAACGGTCGTCGGCAAACTTCAGTTGCAAGTCGCGGGCGCCGCCGCCGGCGCTGTAAATCGCCGGTGGCACCTGTGTTGCCGGTACCGAAACCACTTCGCTCAGTCGCGCGGGCGCCAGGGCACGTACCCGGATTGTTGCCAGTTTTTCGCCGTCGCGGATCGATTGCGGAGTCGCGTCGAACCAGACGAGGCTGAGCACACCCGCCCTGGGCCGGGCAAAGGACGAGGCCTCCAATCCGGGCAGAGTTCCAGGCGTAACAGTCTCTATTTCAACATATTCCGGATCAAAATTTAATTCCGTTTGTAAGGCGAGGTATTCTCCCTGCCCCTCGAATTGCAGCGGAAGGTCGATACTTGTGCCCGCCTGCAGCAGCACATCCGGCAAGGTCAGCGCCACCGCACTCCGGTCGTCGTCGTCCGGACTGAACCCGGGGAAAGCGTCACAATCCGTATCGCCGGTTTTGACTCCATAAAACGTTATGGTGATCAAGGTATCCTGGAATCCGTTCAAATCGATCGATTCGGGAAAACTGCTCTGGAACGGGTTGTCCGGATTGGGAAAGCCAAATCCACCGGCTACAAAACGCCAGGACGTGTTGTTCGGCAATTCGGTATAAATCCCCTGGATGAGTTTTCGCTCTTCCACCATATCGAACGTGGTGATCGAATTACTTTTATTCGCGTCGGCGGCAATCATGGCATAGGGTGAAGACAGGGGCTGAATGCCCAGGATATGCCTGGCGGTTTGTACGAGGTCCAGCGCCGTTACCCCGTTCAGCGGGTCGGTGTCTTTAAAGGGGGTAATCGTATAGTTTCCCGGAGGCAGCGATTGGTACAAGGCACACCCGTCGCTCCCGGTCACCGGACTAATCGTATCGTTCGGGAAATAAAAAGAGGGCAATTCCACATTTGAAACGACATCGCCGTTGCAATGGGTAACAATACAAACTTTCAGGTCGAGGGTTTGGGCAAACCCCGCTCCCGGCATAACCAGGATCAAAAGGCAAAAAGTGATTATGTGTTTCATATTTTTTTTCTTTAAGTGGTGTGGCGGATTTACAAATCCGCTATACGGTTGACAATCAATAAACTGTTTTAAAAACAGACCCGATTATTACGGAAAAAATTTCCGTTGTACCTGGTTATTTCACGATGATCAGACGTCCCGATGCCGCCGTTTTGCCTTCACTTTCCAGGCGGAAGTAATAAACGCCCTGCGGCAGGTCTTTGCGCCGGAAGCGGTAGTCGGCGCCCGCAAAACTTTCCGTTTGGACTGGAATGCCCTGGGCGTTGAACACCGACAAGGTCACCTGAGCGTTGGCGGGCAGCCCGGTCAGGTGAAATCCGGTTTCTTCCGTAAAAGGATTGGGGAAAATTTCCAGGCCGATACCTCCCGCCGGCGGGTCTTTTACAAAGGAGGTAAACGGTTTGCCGATGGTGTGGAAGGTGGTGTTGGTGATCACCGGATCATTGTAGTCGAAGTAGATGGCGGCTTTGTTTTCAATAACCGTACCCAGCGGCAAATCGGGCTTCTGGGCGATATGGAACGATACAAAACCGTGCGACGCGGGTTCGTTGGCGGCGCTGTCTGCCAGCAGGATGTTGTCAAACCGGAACGTAAGCACCCCGGTGCTGTTCAGGTCAAAGGTGTAGGGATGGCTGGAAGGACCCGGCCGCACGGTTGCAGCGTCGAGCATTGACGTGAGGGTATCGCGGATAACCACCAGAAACGCGGTGTCCGTACCCGTATTCTGGAACCGAATCCTGTACTCCAGTTCCTGCCCCCGTTCGATGAAGTGGGCGTCTTTCCAGCCCATCGGAAATCCCTGTTTATCATTGGGGTCAAATGAGCCGATCACTTCGCCGCAAAACACGGACAGGAAAGGTTCGGCGTCGTTTTCGGGGAACTGCAGTGCACTTGATGCCGCCGCGCCGCCGCAAGGTGATACGACGGAGGAGGGCACACTCACACCCGGGTGGCCGGGGCGTTGTGAGGTTTGCAGAAAATACGGGCCTCCGGACGGGTTGGACAGTACAATCATCGTATCTTCTCCGGTATCAAGTTGTAAAACTCCCTGCATGTACATAATCTGGTCTTCCACAATCACATAATCGACGGCGCCGGTCATATTCCCGGCGCCGGTATTGGTGACTTTAAAAACCACGTCGCCGGTGCAGGCGCCCTCCACTTCGAGGTGCGACCCATCCCACAAAGAATTGGCGGAGGGGCATACCGAATCGGGGAAAATATGTGCTTCCACGCAGTAAATATCGCCCAGTTCGGCCTCACAATCGAGGATCAGGCTGACGTTGAAACTGCCGCATTGCCCCGGAGTCACATCGGGCAGGTCAAACGTGAGTACATTGCCGTTTTGGCTGCTCAGGGGTATCGTACTGTTTTTATAACTCAATAAAGGACTGGAAAGGGTAAGTTGTACCGAGGCGTCGGTAGCCGTCGCGTTGCCGTTGTTGCAATAAACGACGTTAAAATTATTGACGGCACATCGGCGCAGGAAGGGCGCGGCAACTTCCACGTACATCTGCGGACAGTCAACTTCCGAGCGGAGGCCGAGGGGTGGCGCCTGCACGATTTGATACGTGCCCGACACGGCGACGGCCTGGGTATTGCAGGGCAGCCAAAAATTCTGCATGCCGTACAAGGGCACTACCGACAGCATAAAATCGCCCTCGGAAACCGGCATCAGGAAAGACCCTGTGGCCGTGATGTTTTTAAAAAAGGTCTCGCCAAACTGGTTTTCCGCCTTTACGATGAAGTTGGTCAGGGGTGGTTCTCCCGAATCCGGCAGGCAGTTGTCGCTGGCATCGTAATACACACTGCCTGCGATTTTGTTGGTATAAACCTCCCCTTCCGCGTTGGTTTTGATCAAAAAAGCGCCCGAATTTAATTCCAATCCGCCGCCGATCGCAAATTTGTTGTCGCTGGTATTGATAATCTGCCAGGGGATGTCCAGCGGCGTGGTGTCCGACAAAGTGCTTTTCCAGACGAGTGTTCCGACGGCGTCCACCTTCATCAAAAAGATCGCTTCACTGATGCCGAAACTGACGCTGGTATGGCCGGCGATATACAGGTTATCGGCAATGTCGCGGGCAAAACTGTTGATGGTGTACAGCGGATTGACCGCTTGGCCGGGCCAGGGGAATATCTGCTGAAACCATAACTCATTGCCGTCCGCATCCGTTTTGAGCAGGCTGATCTGGGTGGGGTTGGCGCCGTAGGTGTCGCCCAACAGCATCAGGCCGCCATCCGACATACGCAGCAGATCGCAGGCCTTTTGTCGCGCCGGTTTGACATACCAGTTTTGCCAGCTGAGGTTGCCTGCGGCGTTGGTTTTGGCGAGAAACAGGTCGTGATCGGCGCCGTTCAGGCCCGCGCCGCTGATCACGATATCGCCGCCCGGCAACTCGATCAGGCGCGACACCTGTTCGTTGACGGTCGGGTTGCCAAAGGTTTGGGACCAGAGAATGCCGCCGTTGGGGTCCATTTTTACCAGGCGGATATCCTGGTTCAAGGCCGCGTTGCGGGTATCGCCTGCTGCAAGAAAATTGCCGTCGGATGTTTTGATAATATCCCTTAACCCGTTGGACAAGAACGAATTATCCACTACGGTTTGCCACAGGACGACGCCGTTGGGATCAAGCCGAAGGACGATGTTTTTCTTTACGCCGGCGTCCGGGTAGTTTTCGGCAAGTACGATAAAATCGCCTTCTCCACTCAGACAGGTGGCCCTGGCGCGGGCGCCGTTGAGGCTGAGATGATTGGTCCACACCACGTTGCCGTTCTGGTCAACTTTTTGGAGGAACATCTGATCCGTGCTGGCAATTTCTCCGGCCATAAAAAAGCCGCCGTCAGGCGTTTCCACGAGGTCGCGGCAACCGGCTGTGGCCGGGGAATACGTTTTAATAAAGCCCTGTCCCTGAAGCGCCGCTGCGGAAAACAACGCAAAAACCAAAGCCAGAAAAACCGGAAGGATCGTACGGGTAACTTTCATGTTCATATTATTTATGGTGATTAGATTAGCCATGCTTTTTTTCACAGTACAAAAGTGCGGGCGGTTCTGCGTCCGGCAAAGGACAAAATTTGTCATTTTTCAGGCAAAAAAACCGTCGACATGTATTTCAAACTATTGATTATTAAATATTTGCATTCTATTTTTGTGGCTATTTTTCAGAAATCTCTAAATGGCATCCACACCTTTGATCCAGATTTTGCGCGCCTTGCCCGCCACAAGTATGCGGGCGCTGGAGAAATTTGTCGCCTCACCCTATCATGTGACCCACCCGGAAGTGTTGCGCCTGTTCGGTTTCCTGAAATCGAATCCCGGCGGCGACGCGGTTCTTTTGCCGCCGGAAACGGGGCGCCCGCGCAGGAAGTACCACCTGACCAATTACCTGCTGGAGGCCGTGGAAAAATTTCTCGCCCTGGAAACCTGGAACCAGCGCCCGCACGAACAAAACGTAGCAACTGTTGCAGCCCTGCGCCGCCTTCACCTCGACGAGATCAGCGCGGGTATGTTGCGATACGCCCGAAAACGCTTAGAATCCGACCTGCAACGCGGCAGTGCCTATCACCGCAGCGACTACCTGATGCACCTGGAATCGTATTACCTGTCGCAACAGGAAGGCCGCGCAAGATCGGCCAACGTGCAGGAATTGTCCGACGCCGAAGACATTTCCTTTATTTGTGAAAAACTCCGGACCGGCTGTCTGTTGCTGAGTCACCAGGCCGTATCGAAACGGGAATACAATAAGGGACTGTTAGACAATGTATTACAATTCCTTAACGGGCATCGTTATTTAGAGATACCAATTATTGCGGCGTATTATCACGGCTATTTTGCCCAACTCGGGCAGGACGCTGACCGGCATTTCGACCGTTTGAAACAACTCCTGCACGGGCATGCCGGGTATTTTTCCTTGGCCGAAACACACGACCTCTACCTCATGGCCATCAATTTTTGCATCCGCCGGATCAATCAGGCGGAGGAGCGTTATTTCCGCGAGGTGTTCGAATTGTATCAATCCGGGTTGCAACACGGCGCGCTGCTGGAAAACGGCATACTGTCCCGCTGGACCTACAATAACAT
Source organism: Lewinellaceae bacterium (assembly GCA_016713985.1). Classification (GTDB taxonomy): domain Bacteria; phylum Bacteroidota; class Bacteroidia; order Chitinophagales; family Saprospiraceae; genus M3007. The sequence continues at coordinate 217,738 of JADJOD010000009.1, forward strand.
TGCCGTGACGGCCCTGCGTTTGTTGGAATTCGATTGGGTCGGCCGGTTTTTGCGCGATTTTGCACAGTTTTTGCCCGAAAGCCACCGGGAAGCCGCCTTCAATTTTAATATCGCCCGGTATTATTACGATACGGGCGATTACAATCAGGCCATGCAGCACCTCCTGCGTATGGAATACGACGACGTGTTGCAAAACCTGGCCGCCAAAACCATGCTTTGCAAGATCTATTACGAACTCGGAGAAGCCGACGCCCTGGAAAACCAGTTAGACAGTATTCACATCTATCTGCGCCGGAAAAAAGTGCTGGGCTACCACAAGGAAAACTATACGGCCATTGTACGTTTTATGCGCAAATTGCTGGCGACCAACCACCACAGCGCTTCGGAAAAGGAAAAACTCCGGCGGGAGATCGAACAATGGCCGGTGCTGACCGAACGGGAATGGCTGTTGCGGCAACTGCCGGACAGATAAATTCCACGAATGCTCGGCACAAGTTTTTATTTTCGCGTTTTAAAAACGTATCCAACATCCTCCATTTTCCCTGAACGATGCTCCAATCCGGCGATAAAGCCCCCGATTTTGCCCTGCGCGCCAGTGACAAGTCGCTCGTAAAACTCTCCGAACAACGCGGCAAAAATGTCGTATTATTGTTTTTTCCCTTTGCATTCACGGGGGTTTGTACAAAAGAACTGTGTTACCTGCGCGACAGCCTGGCCGAATACCAGCAACTCGACGCACAAATACTGGCCGTTTCGGTCGACAGCCCTTACACCTTAGCCAAATGGAAAGACGAACAGGGTTTTAACTTCCCGATGTTGTCCGATTTTAATAAAACCGCGAGTAAAAAATACGATTCCCTGTACAAAGAATTTGGCCTGGGATTAAAAGGTGTGTCCAAACGTTCGGCATTTGTCATTGATAAAGAAGGGATTGTGCGTTATGCCGAAGTACTGGAAAACGCCGGTGAATTGCCCGATTTCGAGGCCGTCAAACAAACCCTCCATTCGCTTAAAGTATAATTATGGCGCCGCAACACGATCTGTTCAATTACGAAAAACCCCTCTGGGAAGAAGAAGAGGACGTCCTGGTGGAAGACGAAACCGGCGCCGACATGCCGGCGCATATTGTCGTTTACAACGACGATTTTAATACGTTCGAGTGGGTGATCGAGTGTTTTGTGGCGGTATTGCAACACACCCACGAACAATCGGAGCAACTTGCACTCATTATCCATTACAAAGGCAAAGCCACGGTAAAATCAGGCATCAAGGAAGAACTGATTCCGCTGTGTGAAGCATTGCTCGACCGCGGCCTGTCGGCGGAAGTGATCAGCGAGGAGTAGCCGGTATCGTTGTAGGGCCCGATGACCGTAATCTTTTATTGCTTTTGGTGCGTTTTCCTCAAAAGTTATCATATTTGCCTTCAACATACCAATTGTTAAACTTTCAACTCCCTCAACATGGAAATCATTGACCAACCTGTGGATACCACTGAACGTCCGCTCGCAACCGACGGAAACCGCATCCTGGCTTATCTCATCGACGTGCTGATTACAATCGGCGTATCCTTCGTACCCGTGGTCGGGTGGATAGCCGGCGCCGTTTATTTTGTAACACGCGACGGCCTGCCATTCCTCAACGGGCAAAGCGTCGGAAAAAGGGCCATGAATATCCGGGCCGTAACCACCGAGGGGGCTTCCCTGTCGAACAACTGGGGCCCGGTTTTGATCCGGAACATCGTGTTGTTCATCCCGGTGTTTCCGTTGATAGAACTCATCGTGATGCTTACCAACCCGAACAAACAACGCCTCGGCGATCAGTGGGCCCGCACAAAAGTGGTGGTCGAACCGGCTGCCTGAGCCGGCAAACCCACATCCACACTTTTCCCATCTAAATTTTAACGGCCCGATCCATTTCAGGCCGGCTGTTTTGGTATGCCCGTTTTCTGGCTCAGTGATCATGACCTGACTTTTCCCCATCCAAGCCTGGCAGAACCCGGCGGTTTGCTGGCTGTCGGCGGCGATATGAGCGCCGAGCGCCTGATATTGGCATACCGGAACGGCATTTTTCCCTGGTTCGAAGAGGACGGCCAGTTTTTCTGGTACTCACCCGATCCGCGCTGGGTGCTTTTCCCGCCCGAACTCCGGGGAAAAAAAGCATGCGTTCCATCTTCAACCGGCACAAATTCCGGTATACCCTCGATACGGCATTCGACCAGGTGATCCGGGCTTGTTCGGAAACACCCCGGGGTGGGCAGGACGGCTCCTGGATCACCGAATCTTTTGTGGAAGGATATACCCGCCTGCACGAACAAGGCGTCGCCCACTCGATGGAGGTCTGGCAGGACGGCGTTTTGGCCGGCGGTTTGTACGGCATTGCTTTGGGAAAGATCTTTTACGGAGAAAGTATGTTTTCACGCGTCCCCAATGCCTCCAAGGCGGGTTTTATCACCCTCACACAAGCCCTCGAACGGGCGGGATTCTGGCTGATCGATTGCCAGCAACAAACCGCCCACCTCGAAAGTCTGGGCGCCCGCGGCATCTCCCGGCAACTGTTTCTCGAATACCTCGCAAAAAATGTATTCGAACGTTCCCTGCTCGGAAAATGGGCGCTCGACGCGGAAAAAGAGATACAAACCGGGAAATAGCTACAACATTTTTTATCTTGCAGGTCAAAAGGCAAACATTTTAATCATTGACGCGATGCGGAAATATTGGCTCAAAGCGCTCTTGTGCAGCGCATCCCTGTTCCCGGTCCTATCTTTTGAAAATCCCGGACCTCCTCCCCTGCCCGACCCCGAAGTGGTAATCGCTTCGTATCCGAAAGATTACTTTCAGCCCCCGGTGGCCGATAATTCAATCCGGCTTACCGGCACTTTCGGCGAGCTCCGGCCCAACCACTTTCACACGGGTATCGACATCGACAGCAAAACCGGCGGGGTTGGTCAGCCGGTATTTGCAGCCGCCGACGGCTTTGTCGACAAAATCAGGGTGCAAGCCGGCGGCTACGGCAACGTATTGTATGTCAAACACCCCAACGGCTATACCACCGTGTACGCCCACCTCGACCGTTTTTCGTCCGAAATTCAAAAATACGTGCGCGAAATGCAGTACAAACGGGAACGTTTTGAAGTGGACCTGCAACCACCCGATGGAAAATTCAAAGTAACACAAGGCCAGGAGATTGCCAAATTAGGCAACTCCGGCGGTTCGACGGGGCCACACCTGCATTTTGAAATACGCAATTCCGCAACGGGAAAAGCCATCAATCCGCTGTTATTCGGACTGCCCGTGGCAGACAAAACGCCGCCGGAAATCCGCGACATGAAAGTTTATTTTCTCAGCGAAAACCGGGAAGTGCTCACCAGCAAACCCTTCCCGCTCGAACGACTGAAAGATGGCACCATAAAAGCGTTTGGTGATACGGTTCGTTTCGGCGCCTGGCGCATCGGGTTCGGCGTCAAAGCTTACGACAGGCAAAGCGCTTATCGCAACGACAACGGGATCTACTCCATATCCCTGTATGCCGACGGCCAGTTGGCCTACCAGTGGCGAATGGATGAACTCGACTTCGACGAATCGCGATACCTCAACGCCCATATCGACTACAGCGCCCGCCAACGGTACGGCGCCTGGTTTCACCGCTGTTTTGTACTTCCCGGCAATCGCCTCAACAACTATTCACACGCCGAAGCACTCGGCGCTATCCCGCTTTCCAAAGATAAAGCAACCAAAATCACGCTGAAAATCCTCGACGCCGCCGGAAATATGCGGGGAATGTCTTTCTGGGTCGGTCGCCCGGAGCCGGTGGAAACGGTAGCCGCCATGCCGTTTCAATATGAACTGCCCTTCGACGTGGAAAACCATATCGATCTCGAAGATTTTACCATGACCATGCCGAAAGGCGCTTTGTACGAATCGCTGCACTTTCAATACAAAATCACACCCGACGAAAGTTCGGGTATGTATTCGTCCATGTATCATTTGCACGATACCCGGACGCCGGTGCACAAGTATTTTGAAGTGGGTATAAAACCGCGCAACCTCTCGCCGGAACTGCGCAACAAAGCCGTGATCGCCAAATGTGGCGACGGGCGACCCGACAATTGCGGCGGCAGTTGGCGGGGCGATTTTGTGGTGACCAAGGTGCGCGAATTCGGCGATTATTGCGTCATGACCGATACCGATCCGCCGGCCATCTCACCGGTGGCATTTGGCGACGACATGCGTAAAAAAAGCGCCATGTCGTTCCGGATTCGCGATAATTTCGCCATAAACGGCAGCGCCGACGGCCTTTCCTTCCGCGGCACGGTGGACGGGCAATGGGTATTGTTCGAATACGACCGCAAACGCGACCGGATCACCCATACGTTCGACGGGCGAATCGCCGCCGGCAGCCACCAGCTGCGCCGGAGCGTCAGAGACGACCGGGGCAACGAAGCGGTGCTGGAGCGGAAATTTGTCCGGTAATGTTTGCACCGCGTTCAGGTATGCAGAAACGCCTGTGCATAAGGCGTTTGCAACAGTTTGTACAAACTTCCCTTGGCGCGAAACAATTGCGCTTTTACCGTACCAAGCGGCACGTCGAGTTGTTGCGCAATATCGTCGTAACTCAGCTCCTCATAATACCGCATTTCAATCAGGCGGCGATGCGGATCGCTGAGACGCCCCAGCAGGGACCTGACGAGGCCCATTCGTTGTTTCCTGATGAGGGCTTCTTCCGGCGTATTGCTTTCGGTGTAATTGTTCTTCAGCCAGTCGCTGTCGAATCCGGCCACATTGGCAACGCCGTCCAGCCACATCACCGGCACCCGTTTTTTACGGCTGTGGTCGATGCAATTGTTGAGGGCGATTTTAAAAAGCCAGGTGCTGAAGGCATGCGTGGGCGCGTACGATGAAAGATTGAAAAATGCCTTTTCAAATGCTTCCATCGTAAGGTCTTCCGCTTCAACCGGGTTTTTTACCCGTTGCAGCATGAACTGGAATACGACCTTTTGGTAACGCCGGTGCAGGGCCGTGTAAGCATCCTGATTGCCGGCAACGGCCGTTTGTACAAGTTGATAATCATCCTGCGCGTGATATGCCTTGCGCCGGATGCCATGTCCGATTACTTCCATTTGTAAGCGTGTCGATTGCTGATTAAAGATAGTGGTACAAATGCTCCATAGTACGCTGTGAGCAGCGTGTCGTAAATCGGAGCTGGGAAAGTAAACGTGACTCGCGCAGTATGGGTAAGATCCTTTTATACAGAAAAAACAGGAAAAAACTGCGCAATAAGTAGCAAATAGCAACAGTTATCGTGCCAAAACCGGTCAGCAACAGCACCAAAAGCAGGAAATAATGTAAGGTTTGTGACAAACTGATCCCTGCAAGCACGAGTTGGTGCAGCGGCCGGTAACGTTTTCCGGCGGACAAATGCCGCCTTTTTTGACTGAACCACTGCGCCCATGTTTCCGCTCCTTCCGAATAAACAAACGACTCGGGAGCCAGGCAAACCGCCACATTTTCAGCCGTTGCCGCCGCATTCACCAGCAGATCGTCGTCGCCGGAAGGCAATTCCAGGTGCGCTTGAAAGCCGCCGCCGCGTTGAAAAACCCGCCGTTTCCAGGCAAGGTTCCGGCCAACTCCCATGTAAGGCATGCCGGCTTTGGCTAAGGAAAAATATTGTATGGCCGTCTGCGCCGTTTCAAAACGAATCCAGCCGTTGAGAAAAGTGGAGCGCGGCCGCGTCGGGGCGTAACCCAGGGCGATTTCCGTCTCCGGCTTCGCCGTCAAGGCCGCAACCATGTGTTGCAGCCAGAATCCGGAAGCGGGTTCGCAGTCGGCGTCGGTCAGGAAAAGCAGGTCGAAACGAGCCGCCGCGATACCCAGCGAAAGGGCGTGTTTTTTCCCGGGATGTTCTTTTTTAAACACCCGAACCACCTTCAGGCGCGGGTATTTTTCCTGAAAAGCCTTTAATACTTCAGGAGTACCGTCCTGCGAAGCATCATCCACCACTACCAGTTCCCAGTCGCCCGGATACTGCTGCTCCAGCACGGCAGGCAGGTATTTTTGCAGGTTTTTCGCTTCATTACGCGCACAAATCACCACCGAGGCGCCGGGCGGCGGCTCCGGCAAAATACTTCCGGCCGCCCGATGCCCGACCAAGTATACCCACACCACTCCGCCGAACCCCAGTTGAACCAGGGTTGCGGCGATGTACAGCCAAAAACATAAATCGGGCAAAAAAGGCAGCAGAAGTGTCACGGCGTTTAAAGCAGGCACAAATAAACCCAACAAAAATTCAATCCGGCAAGGGAACAGGGAAACAATACAACAATGTCAACAAGGAAACAATGTAACCGGGAAAATCCGCACTTTTGCGCCGCACATTATGAAACGGATCATCGTCGCGATCGACGGCTTATCTTCCTGCGGCAAAAGTACTTTAGCGAAGGGCCTGGCAAAATCGCTCCATTACGCTTACTTAGATACCGGCGCCATGTACCGCGCGGTAACTCTTTATTTCATTGACAATCAAGTGGATTACAACGACCCTGCAGCCGTGGAGGATGCGTTGAAACACATCGAGATCCACTTTGAACGGGTGGAAGGGCAAAACCGCACCTTTTTAAACGGTGTCGACGTGGAGCGCAAGATCCGTGAAATGCGGGTCAGCGAACACGTCAGCCCCGTGTCCACCATTTCGGCCGTTCGGCGTGCCATGGTGATGCAGCAACAGGCTATGGGCGCGCGCCGCAGCCTCGTGGCCGACGGGCGTGATATCGGCACGGTGGTATTTCCCGACGCCGAACTCAAAATATTTCTCACCGCAGACGCGGATGTACGCACCAGCCGCCGTCACCTCGAACTGGCGGCCAAAGGGATCGACGCCGAATGGGACGAGATCAAAAAAAACCTCGAAGAACGCGACCGGATCGACTCCAACCGGGCCGACAGCCCACTCCGGAAAGCCGATGACGCCGTGGTGATCGACAATACGCTGTTGTCGGAAGAGCAACAATTGGAAAAAGCCCTGGCGCTGGCTTCAGACCGGATGAAAGTGTAAGATCAGTCCCATGAATTTCTGGAAAAAACCCGTCGAAACATTTCACGAACTGCTGCAACGCAAGGCGCCCCACCTGCGGCAAATCCGGCATTTTAACTCGGGATCACTCGGGCGGGAAGTGAGTTTCGACCTGTATCTGCCGCCGGATTACCACCTGTCCGGCGGGCGCGTTTATCCCCTGTTGCTGGTCAATGACGGCCAGGACCTGCCGCGAATGAATTTTTCCGGAATCCTTGAAAACCTGTATTTCCACAAGCGGCTCCCGCAGATCATCGCCGTGGGTATCCACGCTTCGGGCGAGCGGATGCGCGAGTACGGAACGGTTCGCCAGGCCGACTACAAGGGCCGGGGAGACAAAGCCGTACACTACCGGAATTTTATCCTGGAAGAATTACTGCCCTTCCTGTACCGGCGTTTCCGGCTGTCGGGTTTGCGGGAAGAAACGGCATTTGCCGGGTTTTCACTCGGTGGTTTGTCCGCCTTCGATATCAGCTGGGCGCATCCGCAAATTTTCGGTACGGCGGGTGTGTTTTCCGGTTCGTTGTGGTGGCGCTGGTCACCCGTCGACCCCGCCGATCCGGATGCCGACCGTATCCTGCATGATGTGATCCGGAAAACTGCACAAATCGATGACAATCAGCGTTTTTGGTTCCAGTGTGGCACCCTCGACGAAGAAGACGACCGCAACCACAACGGCGTGATCGACGCTATCGACGACACCCTCGACCTGATCCGGGAATTAAAAAACAAAGGGTTTCACGAACATTCCATCCGTTACCTTGAATTGACCGACGGCCGCCACGAACCCGATACCTGGGGCAAAGCCATGCCCGATTTTTTGCGGTGGACATTTGCAGCAGAGGAGGGAGATTGAGGTCATTGCTTCATTGCTGTCATTGTTGTCATTGCTTCATTGTTGTCATTGCTTCATTGTTTCATTGTTGGCTTTGTGATTTGGCATTACACATCGCATCTGATTTCACTGGCATCTGGACATCTGGCATCTGATTTCCGGCATCTGGCATCTGGCATCTCATTTCCGACATCTGGCATCTGCCATCTATCCCATCTGGCATCTGGCATCTAAAAAAAACCCTGCCGACGTGCACGGCACGCCAACAGGGTGAACAAAAACCTCAAGCTTGAGAATCAGAGGGTTGCTATTTAAATATCTTCTGACTTCCAAAACAGCCCAATAACCTGAATGACACCATCCCACGCGTCATTTCAACATATCGTCGTCCGAGTGCATCACCAGCAGCGGCAATCCCGCGCCGACCAATGCTTTCCGGGTAATACTCTTGTGCAGCAGGTTTTCCCAAAAACTGCGCTGATGTGTTACCAGCACCATCAGGTCAATCTTGTGATAAAGCGCGTATTCATTCAGCTGTTCCACCACGTCGTCGCCAACCATTCGCGAAAACAGAAAAGGGTGTTCGGGATTGGAATGCTGATAGTCGATTTCGAATAATTTTCGCTCCAGGTCAAGGCCTTTTTCTCCCGGCGGCCCGACGTGTACGAAGTGCATACGTCCGCCGAAACGTTGTGCGAAGGTGACCGCCTGTTTGATCCGCAAGGCATCAAGTGAATCGAAGTTGCTGGCATACAGCACGTTATTAAACCCCGTGAATGCCGTATCGGCAGGCACAAATAAAATCGGGCAATGTGCCATACGCGACACTTCGGTACTGACGGACCCGAACAACTCGCGCCCCACACCTCCCCTGCCGGTAGTACCCATCACGATGAGGTCCGTTTTACGCGAACGTTCTTCAATAACCGCCTCCGGGAATCCGTAAAGTACATTCAGAAAAACGCGTAATTCGTTGTCTTCTCCTTCTATTTTAGGAGCGGGCGATTTTTGAGAAGGCGGTTCGTAAGTAACGCCGATTTTTCCCAGGGTGTCCTTTACAAATGTTTCCAACTCCAGCTCCATCGTCTTTTTATATCCCGACAAAAAACCCGACGCAGAAGGCAAAGAACCTTCAAAAATGCTGTCCATGGCGTAAATAATATCCATTTTGGCGTCGAATTTCTGCGCGAGGTGCCAGCCAAATACCAATGCGTCTTCCGCAGGTTTGCTCATATCAACCGGCACCGTGATCGTCTTCAGGCGGTAAATTTTGCTTTTCAACAGGTATCGGTTCTGAAAAATGGTCGTTAGTTCCTGTACCGTCGGCACTTTCCCTTCCGCTATCACTTCGCCATCCAACATCAGGGCGGGTGTGATATTCACACCGCTGAACCTGATCTTATTTGGCTCCGATACCTCTTCCACCTTGCTGTCCATCGGAAAATCGGACAGTGCCAGCGCAACGTTGTCGCGCAGCAGCCTCGTGTCGGCATCATGGGCTCCAAATATTTTTATCGTAGTCATAACGGATCAATTTAGGATTCCAAAGAGGTTAGATCATAAGTCATTGGGAGTCATTATTTTAATGACTTCCAATGACCCTTGCTGATTTACGGGGCAACTTCATTCTGTCTCGTATACCATGTGGGGCTCTTTCGGTTTTTCGTCCAGCATAAACTTCATAATGTCGAACGGCGTCACAATACCCACCAGATCGCCGTCTTTTACCACGGGCAACGCGTGAAACCAGTTTTTGCAAAATACTTCCAGCGCCACGTTGATCCGGTCATCGGGTTCCAGTTTGCCCAGCTCCGTCGTCATAATATCTTTTACCTGGGCGCGTCCCAGGCGGCTCTGATTGTCAAAACGATCTTCTTCGTACAGCGAAGCGCCGCCGAGAAAAAACATAAAATCGGTTTTGCTTACCAGCCCCACGATTTCCCGGAAATGCACCACCGGAATGTGGTGAAATTTATGGGTATCAAATATCTCTTTGACCTTCGCGAGACTATCCTCCGGGTTGACCGTCACCAGTTGGGTGTGGGGGGTCATAATGGTTGAAACAAGAGCAAATGTGTTCATCATGTGAGATTTTTGCTGCCGCAGCATCGCGGCGTTGTGTGATTTTGTCAGGACAAAGATGAAGCGCCGGCCAGGGGCAGGGAATGACCTGCATTAAACGCTGCGGTGATAGAAATCACTCCGGAATTATTACGCTTGGCATACTTTAGCTACTATGAAGAAAATCTTAATTATTGAAGACAATGCCGACGTCCGGGACAATCTTGCGGAAATCCTGATGTTGGGCGGTTATGAATCCGTTACTGCTGAAAATGGCAAAATTGGCGTCGAAAAAGCGCTGGAATTTCCCCCGGACCTTATCCTCTGCGATATCATGATGCCCGAGCTCGACGGGTACGGCGTATTACACATTTTGAGCCGGCAGGCAAAAACCGCCGATGTTCCTTTTATTTTTCTCACCGCCAAGGCAGAGAAAGAAGACTTCCGGAAAGGCATGTCGATGGGCGCCGACGATTATATCACCAAACCCTTCGACGATGTGGCGCTGCTGCAAACCGTGGAAGCGCGTTTGAATAAAAGTGAACGCCTGCGCGTCGCATCGGCACACGCTACCGGTTCGCTGGATCACTTTATCGATGAAGCGAGGGCATTGGAGGCGATTAAACACCTGTCGGACAACCGCGAGGTGCGGCATTACCGCAAAAAAGACATCATCTTCCGGGAAGGAGAAAACCCGCGCTGGCTTTTTTTTGTGGAAAGTGGCAAGGTGAAGGTGTACAAAACCAGCGACGATGGCCGCGAATTGATCGTCAAGGTTGCACAAGGCGGCGATTTTTTGGGTTTTCTCGCTTTATTCAAAGAAGACGCATACCCGGAAAGCGCGGCCGCGTTGGAAGATTGCACCGTCAAATTAGTGCCCAAATCGGATTTTGCAGCCCTCGTGTTCGGCAACCGCGACGTCAATGCTCGATTTATCAAAATGCTGGCCAGCCACGTGGCGGAACGGGAACAACAACTCATCGAACTGGCTTACAACTCCGTACGCAAACGTGTAGCCACCACCCTGGTACAACTTTATGATCAATCCCACCATAATATCAACCTTTGCGGGAAGACCTCGCCTCTTTGGCCGGCACGGCCAAAGAAACCCTGATCCGTACACTGACGGATTTTAAAAACGAAGGGTTAATCAATATTCAGGAAGGTTCCATCGAAGTATTAAACGCCGACAAACTGCGGCATTTGCCGAATTGACACGCCAATATTCTATTGTTCCGTGTAGTAGATCGCCACTTCTCCGATGTGTCGCGACGGGAACCGCCCCCGGAAAGTACAGGAAAAATCATTTTTTACGAGGGCAAAAGTCGCCTCCGAGATGCTGATCCGGCCGGGTTCGCAGAGTTGTTCCATCAGGGACGCGATGTTGACGGTTTCTCCCCAGATGTCGTAGGCAATTTTGCTGTTGCCGACCACACCCGCCACCACGTGGCCGGTGTGGATGCCGATCCGGATGTCAAACGGGTATCCGAACTGCGCCAGTTTTTCGGCGCGGTGCCGGTGTACAGATTGCCGGATCTCCAGCGCGGCTTTTACCACGTCATGCACATGGGAGTTTTTCGGCGTTGGAAGTCCACCCGCACACATATAACTGTCGCCGATGGTTTTGATCTTCTCTAAGCCGTTTCGCCGGACGATCTCGTCGAACGCACCGAAGTAAAAATCAATTTGTTCCACTAATTTTTCCGCGCTCAAAGTCCGGGCAAAGGCAGAAAACTCGACAAAATCCGTAAACATCACGGTTGCGGCCGGGTAACTTTTGGCCCGGGCGAGCCCCGTGGCTTTGATCTCGTCGGCGGTTTCCTGCGGCAACAGGTTGCTGATCAGTGCATCGGATTTTTTATTTTCCGCTATGAGGATCGATTGAAGTTCGGTCTGGTAAAGCAGCGAGCGCTCCATGAGATAATATACGATAGCCGTGGTCAGGATCATGTTGACTTCAAAAAACAGGGTTTGTACTTCGGGCGGGTGTTGTTGTCCGGGTGGAAAAAAGTACTCCCAGGCGCCGCAGCCCAGCAGAAAAACAATATACAGGGCAAAATAGACCCTCGCCGCGCGCCATTCATTAAATATCAGCGCACCGATCGGCGCCAGAAAGGACACCAGGATAAAACCGCTGCCGGCCGTATAACCGCCGTGTATCAATTGTGCAGCGGGAGGCAGCAACAGCAACAAAGTAAATTGCAGGTGTTTGAAAAAGAAATAGTTGCCCGAATACAACAGCCAGATCAGCCCCGCAATCGTGGCCGTGCAATACGTCAGCGTGGTCCACCAGGCAAAGGGGTAGCCCAGCACCTCGTAGGCTAAGTTGTAACATACCGTCGACGCCATGACCATGATTACCAGGAACAAGCCCATTATACGCTTGTAGGTAATCTCCGGGTTGGGATTATCAAAATGAAACGTCCGATGCAGAAAGCGCTTTAACTGCGGCGAATACATACCGCTAAGGTAATACAGGTTCCGGCGCGGGAGTTAAAAAAACCGGCTCAGTTCCATTAAATTCTGCTTCGGCCTGATAAAGTTGTGTGCGCAGGCCGGTGCCCCTTCCTTTGTGTCATTCTTCACACCGATCATTCAAATTTTGCAGACATGAAAATTATAAAAAGTATCCCGGCCATCCTGTTTTTTGCATTAACCGCACTCGTTTCCTGCCAAAGCAGCGATGACTCGTCCAATTCCGGCTCCGGCAGCAACGTAACACCTGCCGCCGGCCAATGGAAAATAACCTATTTTTTTGACAAAAAAGTGGAAACCGGCAACTATTCCGGTTACGTCTTCGAATTCGGCGCCAACGGCAGCATGAGCGCCTTCAACGGCAGCCAGACCTGGAACGGAACCTGGGCCACCGGCGTCGACGACAGCGCCAATAAATTTGTTATCGACTTCAGCGGCGCGGTACCCAGTGCCCTGACGGAACTGGAAGAAGACTGGCGCATCATCGAAATAAGCGACAATTTTATGCACTTCGAACACACCAGCGGCGGAAACGGCGATACGGATGTGGTGAAGTTTACAAAAAACTGATTCAACCAGGGTTTTTAAGACAGAGGCGATTGGACCCATCCAGGGTCATTCAAGAAAGAGTTTTACAATGCCGGGGTTTAGGCCGTTAATAAGAGCCTAAACCCCGGCGTTTTTTTTCCACGATTGGAAAATTCCCGGTCCGGCCCGTACCTTTACGCTATGAAACGCGTCCTCATCTGGGTACTTGCCCTCCAGTTTATCACCGGCCACAACCTGCTGGCCGAGCTGGTGCGGACGCCTTCTTTGTTCGAACACTACAATACCCACCGCCGGGAAACACCCGATCTCTCTTTTGCGGGTTTTATCTGGCTGCACTACTGCAACACCAACCACGAACAATCCGACAGCCGCCACGGCGAACTACCGATGCACTGCGCACATGTCGTGATCGCCGAGTCGGTGTTGCCCCATGCTCCGGCGATCCTGCCCGCTCTTCACCACGAAGAACCCGCCCGGCGAAAACAAATACCCGTGGCCGGCGACTCCGTCCTGCCGGACAACCACGGTTCCGGCCTCTTCCGCCCACCCATATCCCAGCAGTGCCCGCATCAGACGGGAGTTTGACCGGCATTTTACCTGCCGGATTGCATTTTCTATTCATTTTCAAAGGTTTATGTTACCCGTCGAGTCATTCGACCGGGAGCCTTTGAGTGACCCACTTGCACTGCTATGTTTCAAAAAATTATTGCGCTTTCGCTGCGCAACAAACCGCTTGTCGGGCTTTTTATACTCGCCCTGATCGTTGCGGGGTTGTGGTCGTTCAGCCGTTTGCCGATCGACGCCATGCCAGACATTACCAATAATCAGGCACAGGTGCTGACCATTTGCCCCACACTCGCCACCCAGGAAGTGGAACAATACGTCACGGCGCCGATTGAAAATGCCGTGCGCAACCTGCCCGGCGTCGTTGAATTGCGCTCCATATCCCGCTTCGGCCTGAGTGTCATCACCGTGGTGTTTGAAGAGGATATGGACCTCTACCTGGCCCGAACCCTGCTGAATGAAAAAATTCAAACCCTGTCGGATATCATTCCCCGGGGCGCAGGCAAACCCGAACTGGCGCCGATTTCCACCGGCCTGGGCGAAATATTACACTACCGCATCGAACCGAAACCCGGGTATGAAGCCCGGTATTCCGCCATGGAGTTGCGCAACATCCAGGACTGGATCATCAAAAACAATTGGCGGGTATACCCGGCGTGGTGGAAATCAACAGTTTCGGCGGCTATCTTCAGCAATACGAGGTAGCCGTGACGCCCGAACGGCTGCGCGCCGCAGGTGTCGGTATAGACGAGGTGTTCAGCGCCCTGCAACAAGCCAATGAAAACACCGGCGGCGCCTATATTGAAAAAAACGCTGCGGCGTATTTTATCCGGAGTGAAGGGCTTGCCCGCTCAATCGATGACCTGCGTCAGATCGTTGTACACAGCGACCAGGGCATTCCCCTGAAAATCGGCGATATTGCGGAAGTTCGCCCCGGCCACGCCCTCCGCTACGGCGCCGTGTCGCACAACGGCGAGGGAGAAATTGTGCTTGGCATCGTCATGATGCTCCGGGGTGAAAACGCCGCCTCGGTGATCAAAAAAGTAAAAGACCGCCTGGCGGAAATAGAACCGGGCCTGCCGGAAGGGATCGGCGTGACGACCTTTCTGGATCGCGAAAAGTTTGTGAACCGCACGGTCAGCACCGTCCGGACAAACCTGATCGAAGGCGCGCTCATCGTGGTATTTGTGCTGGTATTGCTGGTCGGCAACCTGCGCGCCGGGTTGATCATCGCTTCGGTGATCCCGCTTTCCATGCTGTTTGCCATCACCGCCATGCAGATGTCGGGCCTCACCGCCAACCTCATGTCGCTCGGCGCCATCGACTTTGGCCTGATCGTCGACGGAGCCGTTATCATCGTGGAAGCAACGCTGCACTTTTTGCACCACGACGCCCTGGCGCGACGCAGGGGCAACAACCCGATCGTGCACCTCTCACGCAGCGAAATGGACGCCGGTGTGCTCACCGCCGCCCAACGTATCATCCGGTCGTCGGTGTTCGGCGTATTTATCATCCTCATCGTTTATTTGCCCATTCTTTCGCTGCAAGGCATCGAGGGTAAGATGTTCAAACCGATGGCGCTGACCGTGTCCTACGCCCTGCTCGGCGCTTTGCTGCTTTCCCTGACTTATGTGCCCGTGGCATCGGCACTTATCCTGAGCCGGAAGATCGACCTGCGCCCCGGCTTCGCCGACCGCCTCATTTTATCCGTACAAAAACGCTATCTCCCGCTGTTAAAAATGGCCTTAAAAGCGCCCCGGATCGTCGTGGGGCTCACCCTGGGGCTTTTTATTCTGGCAATAGCCGTGTTTATGCGCCTCGGCGGCGAATTCCTTCCCACCCTCGACGAGGGCGATATCATGATGCACGGATTTTGCAAACCCGGCACTTCGCTCACCCAGACCATCGCCAGTCACGACCTGGCGCAAAAGGTTATTCTTGAAAATTTTCCCGACGAGGTGGAGCAGGTTATTTCCAAAATAGGCACGGCCGAAATCCCGACCGATCCCATGGCGCCCGAAACTGCGGACAATATTATTTTGCTGAAAGACAAAAAGCAGTGGGTTAAAACAAAGTCGAAAACGGAACTCGTGGAAATGATCTCCGAAAAAGTACAGGAAGTGCCGGGTATGGCATACGAATTCACCCAGCCGATCAAAATGCGTTTCGATGAAATGATGACCGGCGTCCGGTCGGATATCGCGGTCAAAATTTTCGGCAGCAACATGGACAGCCTTGCCGCTGCCGGCGAACGGGTCAGCCGCCTCATCCGGCAGGTGCCGGGTGTTGCCGACCTGAAAGTGGAACAGGTGGAAGGGCTCCCGCAAATCGCCGTGGTGTATGATTACAGCCGGCTCGCACGTTACGGCCTGCAGGTGCGTGAAGTAAACAATGCCCTGCGCACCGCCTTCGCCGGAGAAATCGCCGGTACCGTTTTTGAGGAAGGCCGCCGCTTCGACCTGGTGGTGCGGCTCGACTCCACACGCCGCCGAAACCTCGCCGACGTTCAGCAACTCCCCATCGCCACTCCGGGCGGGCAACTGGTGCCGCTTGGCGAAGTTGCCCGTGTGGAATACCGCCTCGGCGCCGCCCAGATCAGCCGCGACAATGCCCAGCGCCGTATCGTGGTCGGCGCCAATGTGCGCGGCCGCGACGTGGAAAGCGCCATCGGCGATATCCGGCACATCCTGTCCGAAAAATTAAAATTACCGGCCGGGTACATGGTCACCTATGGTGGGCAGTTCGAAAACCTGCAAGCCGCCAAAGCCCGGCTTTCGGTGGCGGTTCCGGTAGCCCTCGGGCTTATCCTCGTCTTGTTTTTTTTGCTTTCAACTCATTGAAAGAGAGTTTATTGATCTTCACCGCCATCCCGATGTCGGCGATCGGCGGGGTGTTTGCTCTGTGGCTGCGCGACATGCCGTTTTCTATTTCGGCGGGGGTCGGTTTTATCGCTCTTTTCGGCGTGGCGGTGCTCAACGGGATCGTACTGATCGCCTATTTCAACGAACTGGAAAAACTTGGCAGGGACGACGTGCAAGATCGTGTGTTGTTCGGCGCATCAGTGCGCCTCCGGCCGGTATTGATGACGGCAGCCGTCGCCTCGCTCGGTTTTTTGCCGATGGCGCTTTCCAGCGGCGCCGGCGCCGAGGTGCAGCGCCCGCTGGCGACGGTGGTGATCGGCGGATTGGTGACGAGTACCCTGCTGACGCTGCTCGTGCTGCCGGTGTTGTACGCCATGTTTTTTGGAGGAAACAAACCCGGGAAAACATCCAAAATCATCGCATTGCTGGCGTTTGTCGTATTATCGCCCGCATTTTTATCCGCACAAAAAACCATCACCGAAGCCGAAGCGCTGCAAATCGTCCGGGAACAACACCCTGCGGTGCGCGCCGTCGATGCCTCTGTCCGCAGTGCGCGGGTGTTGCGCGACGGGGCAGCGCGGAACTGGGAACCCGGAGAGATTTATCACCATATCGCCGCTGACCCCGACCTCGGCATGTTCGGCACTTCCACTTTCGGCCTGAGCCAGGCTTTTCCTTCCGGCAAACAAACACGGGCTGCCCGTTCCCTGTTTGAACAACAGGCGCAGGTGCATGAAGCCGAGGGCAACCTCGTCCGGCACCAGCTCGCCCGCGATGTGCGCGATATTTTTCAACACCTGAGTTTTCTCGGCGAAAAAAGCAGCCGCCTGAAATCACTCGACAGTTTGTTCCAGTCGACCGCCGCCATCGCCGAAAGCCGTTATCAGGCCGGCGAAGTAGCGCGCGACGAATGGCTTTCCGCCCGCGACCAGGCGGCCGGAATACGCCTGGAACTCAAGACCATCGAACATGAAACGGCTTTCGACCAGCAGGTACTGGGGCAATTGCTGGGTATGAACGAACCGCTGGTGCCCGTGGTAACCCCCTTCCAAAGAGGTTCTTTCAGCCTTTCCGACACTTCCCGCATCCGGGAAGGTACCTACGCGCAACTCGACGCGGGTAAGGTGGCGCTTTCCATGGCGCAGGTAGAATGGGAAAAAGCCCGCCGCAGCCCCGTTTTTACAGCCGGACTCAACGCACAATACCTCGCAAACGGCTCCCTGTATCCGGGTTATGCCGTGGGCGTCCGCCTTCCTCTCGTGCAAAAAAGCCAACGCGCACAATCGGAAGCCGCCACCCTCCGCTCGAAAGCCGTACAGGCACAATACGAAGCCACCGTCAGAAATCAGCAGATGGAACTCGCACACCTGCTCCACGAAGTGGAAAAATACGAGATCCTGCTGGACTACTACTACCAGGAAGGCAGCGCCCTGGCGGCCGAATTGCGCCGCTCGGCATTCCGCCGGTACTCGGCCGGCGAAACGGATTTTACCGAATTTGTACAGTCCGCCGAACGGTCCCTGCGTATCGAAATGGACTACTTAGAAAACATGCACCTGCTGAACCGCACCCTGCTGGAGATCGAGTTGTTGTTGCCGTAGGGGGGCAGGGGCAGTGGCAGGGGCAGGGGGCAGGGGGCAGTGGCAGGGGGCAGTGGAGGGCAGGGCGTGGCAGGGGGCAGGGGCAAGGGGCAGGGGGCAGTGGCAGGGGGCAGGGATTTTTAATACATTGATAACCAACAATATAAAAACGACCGCACACAAGCCGCAGCGCGGCGAAATATTTGTAAAAAACCGGTTTCAGGATTGAAAAGGTGCAGCGCACCGTCATATTCGTTTCCGGTATGCTGCACCTCCGGCATTTTAAACATTTGCTTGTTTTGATTGACGCACGACGATCAAATTATTCCCGGTAACGGGTTCCATCGTTTCAACAATACACATTATGAAACATACCTCTTTTCTCATCGCCGCCCTTGCATTTATTCTCAATGCCTGCGGCAACCAAACGCCCTCACAGGAAACCGCCGCCGAAAAAACCGCCGTACACCCGGAAGCCGGGCTGATTCACCTCGGCGCCGACCAGGTCAAACGGGCCGGCATCACCTGGGGCGCCGTGGAAAACCGCGCGATCAGCACCAATCTGGCACTTACGGGTGAATTGCGCATCCACCCGGAAAACCGCGCAGTCGTGAGCGCTTTTTCCGCAGGAATCCTCTCGAACCTGCATACGGGCCTGAACCGGAACGTGCAAAAAGGCGATCTGATCGCCACCCTGCGCAACCCCGAACTGGTGGACCTGCAGCAACAATACCTCGAAAACCGCGATAAACTGGCTTTTTTAAAAACGGAATTCGAACGTTATAAAACACTCCGGGACGACAATGCCACCGCCGCGAAAAACCTCCTGAAAGCGGAAGCCGAACTACACGCCGCTACAACCACCGGGCAATTGCTGGCCGCCAAACTCCGGTTCTACGGCGTCGATCCGGAAAAAAGAAACCCTTCCGATATCCGCACCGAACTGCGTATTACGGCGCCCGTCAGCGGCGTGGTGACCGCCGTACACCTGAGCGCCGGAACGGCGGTGATAGCCGGCGCGCCGATTTGTGAAATTGCCGATTTCAGCGCTTTACACGCCGATTTGTTCGTATTCGAAAAGGATATTTTAAAAGTAAAGGCCGGGCAAAAAGCCAAACTTTCCTTCCCCGGCGCACCCGGAAAAACGCTGAACGCCACCGTCTACGCCGTCGACCGGGTGCTCGACCCTGCCAAAAATGCGCTGCGCATCCATACCCGTATCGAACCGGGCGCCGGACTGACCCTGACTGACGGCGCTTACTGCGATGCACAATTGCAACTCGATCAGCCGGTTGTATCACCCGCGCTGCCACAGGATGCATTTGTCCGGGAGGGATTAGACGAGTATATCCTGCTGCTGGACAAGGAAGTGAACGGCGCCGTTTATTTTAAAGCCCTGAAAGTAAAAACCCTGGGAACAGAGTCGGGGCGTACGGCCTTTTCCCCGGAAACGGCGCTGCCCGGCGATGCGCGGTTTGTACGCAGCGGCGCCTATTTCGTCTGGTCGCAGGGAAAAGTGGAAGAGTTTGCCGAAGAGGAATAATGTTCAGCGCATCAGGGTAATATCGCCGGAATACTGCTGCCGGAAGCCGTCCAGGAGCTCTATTTCGGCGATGTAGACATAAACGCCGGCGTCGAGACGTCGGCCGTTTGTTTCGCCGTTCCAGCCCATCGACGGTTCGTTGGCAGGAAAATCTCTCCGGTCGAATACGAGGTTGCCCCAGCGGTCATACACCTGCAACAAACGAATGACGGACACGCAAGGACCTGAAAACAGGGTAAAACGATCGTTCTGTCCGGTCAGGTCCGGAGCAAAAACATTGGGGACAAATATCCGGTTGCAGCGATGCACCCGGATGGAGAGTGTATCGCCGGCAAAACACCCAAAAACGGTATCCGTGGCCGTGGCGATATAATCGGTGCTGACCAGCGGCCGGGCCAGCGGATCGGGGCAATCGGAACAACTGAGCCCTTGCGGCGGCGCCCAGTTCCATACCACGCCGGCCTGGCCCGACGCCACACCCTGAAACTGGACGGTTTCGCCCAGTTCCAGGGTGGTGTTTTCAGGTTCGGCATTCACCACAAAAGGATCGCCCACTTCCAGCGTCGTGACCACGATACTGTCGCATCCGAACCGGTTGTTGAGTGTATCCCTGTACACACCCGGCTGCGTATACGATTGATTGCCAACCCAAACGGCGCCTCCCGCACACAGCCGGACCGTTTGACGGATGGTATCGGGATCGCCGGTCACAACAACTGTGGTGATAAAACTGTCGCAGCCCGGCAATTCGATGGTATCGAGGTAGGTTCCGGTTTCCGAATAAACATTGTTCCCGACCTGCACACTTTCGCCCCGGCACAACACAACGTATTGATTGATCAGCGAATTAAACCAGGAAAGGTACGTGACGACAGTACTGTCGTTGCAGGACTGATCAATCGGAATCCGTTCCGTATACACACCCGGAAGTGTATACACATTGCTGCCGGCGCTGAAACTTTCGCCGGCGCAAATGGTGACCTGCTGGACCGTCTCCGGGCTGCACAGCCGGAACGAAAAATCATCGATCGCGAGGTCGTTGCCGCAGCCGCCGGGGGCATTGTTGATCAACCTGACCAACACGGAATTCAGGCCGGGCGGCAGGAAAAGTTATGGCGTAGCGGCCCCAAACCGGGCCCGTCGTGGCCGGAATGGGCCCCGTGGTCGTTTGCCCCAAAACATCGCCCGAGACGGGGTTCCGCAGTTCGAACAGGATATCCGGCGGAATGCTGTTGCCCGCACAATCGCTTGATTTTGTGACGTTCATGACCCAGCAGGAAAACTCGTACCGGGAGTTGCTGCAAAGGCTGTCCAATTGTTTTTGAAAAAACAATCCGGCGTCCACGCTGGCATCGAACAGCAGCATATAACCGTCCACGTCGCCCGGCGTGTGGTCCGGCGACGTATGCCAGGCATCTCCGTTAACCCCGGTGGTATTGGTTACCCGGTAATTGCCGGGCCATATCGCGCCGTAGTTATAGGTCGTAACACCGGGGGCCAAGGCGGGGCCGTCATTGGGCCCGCTGCCAAATGCTTCCTGGTAAATAACCGGGCCGGGGCGACCCTGACAGAGCTGGGCGGAGACCGGAAGGCAACATCCCGTACATAAACCGTAGATCAATAGATGTATCCGCATGGGAGTTTGTATTCCTGTGATCCGTTTACCAGCCCGAATATCCATATTTTCGGGTAATTGCGGTCATCGTTTTGGCTTATTCGTTTGGGCCCCGTATCCAACCGATTACGTTGTTTGGAGATATTTTCAGGTTCCTGACCTAACCGATTCCATCCGGAACCTGAAAATTTGGATGATCGACGTAAAAATTTATGTCTGCTTACCCAAACGTATACATTCCGGACGTAAAATTTTGGACCCTGAACCTGAACGTTTGGAAAAACAACGTAAACGGGTGGATACGGAACGTAAACCACGCGCGGTCAGGTTGGCTACGAGGGGCCGGGTAAACGAGTCAAAATCTCAAATGGCCCCGGAGCGGTCGAATATTGGTGAGTCTACCAACGTTTGATCGCTCTGCACCCGTTTCGCTTACAATTTGAATGGTCTTCGCGTTCAAAAGCGGCAGCGCCGCGAAAGATTTGAAGTAGTGTTTGCAGTTATGGAGGTGAAGGTGCGTAGCACCGGAATATTTTGTGTGTGCAAAAAGATATTTCGGTGCTACGCACCTCAAGGATTGAGGTAAACGGCGATGATCTTCAAATCTTTCGCGGCGCTGCCGCTGAAAAACCCTCAAAATCGCACTAAATTTGAGGCGAACCGGGCGCTCCGGGGTCCAAATAATTTGAAACGTTGCCCTGTCCTTCCCCCTTCCCGGCATCGGCGCTGCATACTGCTCCTAAAATCCAAACCAAAATTCAATTCTGCCCGCCTCATTCGGGAAGGCTTGGGGACGGTAACACATCCCGGGGTAATCCGCCGAATTTATCACCTTATCCAAATGGTCCCGCATCCAACCGATTGCGTTGTTTATCCAAACGTTTACGTCTCCGACCTAAACGTTTACGTTCCCGACCCAAAAGTTTACGTATTTGACCTAAACGTTTACGTTGGGTGACGTAAAATTTTAGGTTTGGAACCCAAAGTTTTAGGTTCCGGGCCTAAACGTTTGGGTCCGGAACCTAAAAATATCTCAAAAGGACGTAAACGGATGGTTGAAACAGACAAACTCATATCTAAACTACGGTTTTTTTCGTTATTGGTGTATGATCAAGGGGGCAAAAACACCGACATCCTGGCTGGTTGTTTTTTTATTGTTCGTATCAGGCGCCAGTCACCTGAAATGCCAGCAACAGGACCTCCCGCCCGAACAGGAGGAACACCCCCACCGAAGTATGGTGGAAGGCTGGTACAGCTACGGCTACCTGAAACCGGCCGGCGATACGATCAACCGCTGGATGGTATTCGCCAGTTTTCAAAAAACACCCTTGGGCAGGTACCTCGTGCAAGGGTGTTATGACCTGGAAAAAGGCCTGATCCACTATTCCGGGCTGACGGAAAAAGGGCGTTTGAGTTACCCCGAGGCGCATCGTTCCATGAAATACGATAACTCTTACAAGGACGGCGACACCCTGCTGTTCATTTGTGAAAATAACCGCTTAGCCAAAACGAATACCGGGTACCAACTCGTTTTGCACAACTCCGACGCGGCGTTTGATCTTGCACTCTCCCCCGCTTCGGCATTTGTCTGGAGCAACGGAAACGGCAACATCGGCATTTCCAAACCGGATCACATGCGTTATTACTTTATGCCGCGCCTGGAAGGAAAAGGTTCGCTTCGTATCAACGGGCAAAACCACCACGTTGCCGGCGATTTCTGGTACGAACACATCTGGGGAAAAGCCTGGCCGCCCATGCAGGTAAAATGGAACTGGTGGTCGCTCCGGCTCGACAACGGCACGACCCTGACCATCAGTTATACCCGCAAGCAAAAAACGGAAGAACCGGTCCAGACCTTTGTCACGGTGGTGGATTCACTCGGAAAAGCCGACAACTACACCGATGCCTCGTTTGTATCCACTCGTGTCTGGACCAGCGCCAAAACAAATCGCCGGTACCCCTTAGAGTGGACCGTAACGATCCCCGGCCGGGCCTGCGAGCTCCACATAAAACCACTTTTCGAGGCCTGCGAACTCCCGGTTTTACTCACGGATTATATGTGGGAAGGCCCTTGTGTCGTGGAAGTCAAAAACAAACAGAACCAACAGATTATCAAAGGAATCGGTATTCAAGAACTGGTCGGATATGGGCAATAACGGCAAAAAACAGGTCGTGATCATCGGCGGCGGACTGGCGGGGCTGGCCGCCGGCATTCAGGTGCTGGAGCAACACAAAAACGTCGCGGTCACCCTCTACAACATGGGGCATCACCTTGGCGGCAGGGCCGCTTCCTGGCGCGACGCGGACGGTTTTAACATCGTACACGGGTTCCACGCCATACTCGAAGGATATACCCACCTGCTCGCCCTGTTGAAAAAATGCGGGGTAAAAGCAAAAGAAACCTTTGTTTCCACCGACGGGGTGGGTTTGTTTTACGAAGAAGACACCGGGAAACTGCACCAGACGAACAAACTGTTCAAATTTTCCAAAATCAAGGCCGAAGGTATCGAGTTGGGGTATTCCGGCAAGGAAAACGGCCAGTTGGCCCGGTTCACCCTCGCCAACCTGAAATACTTCAGCGGCAAAAAAGACGTCGAACAGTTTGACGACGTGTTATACCCGCTGGGCGGAAGAAAACGGGATGCCCGCCAACCTCATGAAAAAACGTATGTTTCGTTTTTACCGAGACGCCTACTTCAACTGGCCCGGCGAGGTTTCCGCCTACATCACCCTGAAAAGCCTGGCGCTCCTGAAAAAGCCGAACGTTTTTTTTGTCAACGGCAGTTACGGCGAAAAGATCATTGCGCCTATTGTGGCGCACTTTCAGGGGCTCGGCGGCACAATTGTTCAGAACAAAAAACTGCTTTCCGTCGAACATCAAAACGGGTCGGTGCAGGGCTTAGTCATCGCCGATCCCGACCCCAAACCGCATGAATCCGGCAACAAAAGATGGACCCCGGAGGTACCCGTTTTGCCGAAGACGACCGAACGAATTACCGGCATGGACGCCGTGATCATCGCCATTCCGCTGGATTGTTTTAAAGAACTGAACCGGGGCGACGCCGTTTTTTGGAACGACAGTTTTTTGAAAATCAACAACATATCGTCTGTCGCCACCCTTTCCTGGCAGTTGTGGACCAAAGAGCCGGTGTTGCCGCGCCTGCCCTGTGCGATCAACGGCCTCGACGAACCCATGCCTACGGTGATCGACTACAAACACCTGATCGACGAGTACCGCAACGACGCGCGTTTTGGCTCCGTGCTGGAATGGGTCGGGCAGGAAACCGGTTTTGAAGAAAAAACGGACGAGCAGATCAAAACGATCGTGCTGAACGGTTTTAAAAAAATTCCCGGCGCCAAAGACCCCATGCAGGCGGGTGTAATAAAAGACGTTTTCCGGCGAAACACCTCGCATTACGAACGTTACCCGCTCACCGAGCCGGGTGTGAACAAGTTTCGCCCGACTACCACAACCCATTTCAACAACCTGTTTCTTTCCGGCGACTGGGTCCGCAACGAGGTGGACATCCCCAACATGGAAGGCGCCGTCGCCAGCGGAACAGAAGCGGGGAATCAAACGATCCGGTATTTACAACAATAGACGCCGATGGAAAAGCCGACAATCACCCGCAAAACGTTTTTTATACCAACTGTGCGCGATCCTGGGCCTGCTGGCGCTCGGGCGTATGTTTTGGATGAACCGGCCCGACCGGCAGGATCGGCAGGAAGGTAATCCTCCGGCCGCCTGCGATCACTGCGGGAATTGTACGGCCCGGTTTTGCCGGTATTATAAGGGGTGACTTGAAGTCACCTCCTCTCTTCGACGGATTCATCATTTATCGTTCATCATTCATCATTACCCCAACTCCTGATCATCGAAGACAACCCCGACGTGGTTGCCTATCTCAAATCCTGCCCCGAAGGTTTGTACCAACTCGATGTGGCCTACAACGGAAAAATCGGCATCGAAAAAACCCTCGAAAACATCCCCGATCACATCGTCAGCGACGTGATGATGCCGGAAAAGGACGGCTACCAGGTGTGCGACACCTTGAAAAACGACGAGCGCGCGAGCCATATCCCCATCATCCTGCTGACCGCCAAGGCCGATGCCGCTTCCAAACTCACGGGCCTGAAACGCGGCGCAGATGCCTACCTGACCGAACCTTTCGACAAAGAGGAATTGTTGGTACGCTTGGAAATGCTGGTGGAGCGGCAAAAACGGATGACGGCTTATTTTTCCAAAAACCTGATCGGCGGCAACCTCCGACCGCTCTGTCTCAGAAGTGGCCTGGCAAGTCGGGTACAAGGACGTGGCGCATTTTTCAAAATCCTACCTCGAAACATTCGGTATTTCGCCGAGTTCAAGTCGTAAGTAATTGATTTTAAATTATTTAAGCCAGTGGCAACAAAAAATCGAGATAATTATCCCGGTTAATAGTTTGGAAGGTGGAATTTGGATAGGTATCGAGCCATGTACGCGGCGGTTTGGCGTTTTTTTGAGAAAACTTAAACTCAAAACCGCTCAATACGCCGTCGCGCTCTTCGACATAGTCCAACTCGGCGCCGGTGTAGGTTCGCCAGAAGTAGCGGTTCGAGCGCTCGAGCCGGTATGATTGCGTTTTGATGCGCTCGACAATCAGGAAATTCTCCCAAAGTTTTCCGCCGTCATCCCGGGAAGCGAGGGATGAAAAGTTTTCGATGAGCGCGTTTCGCACACCCATGTCCCAGAAAAAGATTTTGTCGTGCCGGGAAATTTCTTTCCGCAGGTTTCGGCTGTAACCGGAAAGCCGGAAAATGACAAAGGCTTTTTCCAGCAAGTCGATGTAGTTGACGATAGCGTCGCGGTGCAGGTTCAAAGCGTTGGACAATTCATTCAGGGAAACTTCCGAAGCGATTTGATAAGCCAGCAAGCGCAGCAGGTCGCGCATTTTCGGGGCATTTTTGATAGAACTAAGTTCAAGCAGGTCTTTATACAAGTAGGCACTGGTCAATTCGAGCAGATATTCCCGTTTTTCGGCATAATTGGCGGTGTTCAAAACAACCGGGTAACTACCGAAAAGCAGTAATTCCTCCAAAAGCAAATCCAGTTCGAAGCGGTTGCGGGTGGCCGACAACTCGCTCACGCTGATGGGGTAAAGGTGATGGCTCCACGTCCTTCCGGTCAGCGGTTCGCGCACCTTGCTTGCCAAATCAAGAGAGGAAGAGCCGGTGACGATGATTTTCAGTTGAGGAAAATGATCGTGCAGGATTTTCAGATTAATGCCTATTTCCGGGATGCGCTGCGCTTCATCAATGAAAATCAGGTCGTAACCATCGGTCAGCCCCCTGAGTTTGGCCAGGTCGCGGCTGGAAAGAACCTGCGTGTATTGCATCAAATCGGCGTTGATTTCCAGCTTTCGGCCGGCCATTGTCGCCAGTAGTTCCCGGACCAGCGTGGTTTTGCCCACCTGCCTGGGGCCATAAAGCAGAATAACCTGATTGGAGGTCTTTATCCGGTCAGCAAGAATATCGTACAGGGCTCGTTTTATCATAACTGGAGATCTTATTGCAAATTTAGCCGCTTATCCGTAAATATTCGCGCAAATTTGGGCGGTTAATCAAAAATATTTGCATTAAATATCCGACTGAGACGGACCTCCTTTTTCCATCGCCCTCTTCGTTGGGCGTAATAAAGACCAAACAGCTTATTCGGGAGATCAGAAAGTTGAATACGCCTTATTCAACTTGAATGGTAAATACTACGCGCTCCGATTGGGTCTGCCAGGTCGGCTACAAGGACGTGGCGCATTTTTCAAAATCCTGCCTCGAAACTTCTCGCGGCGACGGCGGTGTAGTAAAAATGAATGCTGCGCTACGGATGATTTCGCACCTAAACGAATTCCGGGACCCGGATTTTGAGTTAAGAAGGTTTCTGTCCTGTTTTACGAACTTTTTCATCCCACCTGGCTCGGCGACACGCCAAATTTTTCTTTAAACGCCCTCGAAAAATACTTTTCGCTGCCGAATCCCACCCTGGAAGCCACTTCGTACACCATACCCTCGCGGTTTTTGAGCATAGCCATCGCGCGGTCGAGCCGGTAGTCGCGCACAAAATCGGTCACGTTCCGGTCGGTCAGGGCTTTCAGTTTGCGGTGCAGTTGTACCCGGCTGACGAACATTTTCCGGGCCAGGTCTTCCACCCCCATCGTTTCGTCGGGCAGGTGTTGTTCGACGGTGAGTGTAAACCGGCGCAGGAATTCCCGGTCGGGCGGGGTCAAAAATTCGGATTCGGCGGCGGCGGAAGGTAACCGGCCGTAACGCTGGAGCAAACGCCGGCGCAACGCCACCAGGTTTTCCATCCGGGCCAGCAGTTCGTCGGTGTTGAACGGTTTGGTCAGGTAATCGTCCGCGCCGGTGCGCAGGCCCCTGATTTTGGAATCCATGCCCGATTTGGCGGTGAGCAGGATGACCGGAATATGTGCCGTCAGTTCGTTGCTTTTTAATTCGTCGCACACGGTGTAACCGTCTTTAAGCGGCATCATCAGGTCGGAGATCACGAGGTCGGGCACCATTTCCACCGCTTTCCGCACGGCTTCTTCTCCGTTGGAGGCTTCCAGCACTTCCCAGGCGCCGGAGATACATTGTTTCACAAAACCGCGCAATTCGGCATTGTCCTCCGCCAGTAAAACACTCGGGCGCTCCGCCGGCCCGCCGGCAAACTTCGGACCGGCATCAGTCCCCGGTATTTCTTCCGGCGAGAGGTTGGGCAGGGCGCCCGCTCCTTCCATCAGGGGCAACCAGAATGTGAAGGTGGAACCTTCGCCCGCTTCACTTTTCACCCCGAGGCGGCCCCCCATCAATTCCGCCAGTTCCCTGCTGAGCGACAGCCCGATACCCGTGCCTCCTCCCGCCTGCGCGTGTGGCCCGTTTACCTGGTAAAACCGCTCGAACACTTTTCCCAATTCCCCGTTGGGGATGCCGATGCCAGTGTCTGTTACCGAAACCTCTATGCCGGAAAACGCTTCAGGCAGCTTGGCCTCCTGCACCCCCTTCCGGCAGACAACGGTGACCGTCCCTTTTTCCGGCGTAAATTTTAAAGCATTGGAAATCAAATTATTGAGCACGAGTTCTACCTTGTTTGAATCAAACAGGAAAGGTGGAATATCGTCGGGCGTTTTCAGGACGAGTTGAATACCGCGTTGTTCGGCCAGCGGCAAAAAAGAGCGAAACACCTCGCGAATGCGATCCGTAAAATCGGCGAGGCGCAGGTCGAGTCCCATGCTGCCGCCTTCCAGTTTGGCCAGGTCGAGCAACTGGCCTACCAGCCCCAGCAGGCGCTGGCTGTTGGTTTCCACCAGCCGGGCGTTGTCTAAGATTTCGGGGTCGCGGGTTTTTGCCAGAATGCGGCGGACCGGTTCGAGTATCAGGGTGAGTGGCGTGCGGAATTCGTGGGTAACGTTGTTGAAAAAATTGGTTTTCATCTCTTCCAGCGCTTTCACCCGTTCGGTTTCCCGGTGTTTGAAGGCTAATTGTTCGCGCAATTGTACCCGGCGGATCTGGAACCGGTAGGTTTGCCAGCCGGCCCACAGGAGCAGCAGGGTATAAACGAGATAAGCCGCCGGGGAACGCCACCAGGGGGGCCGTACGATGATCGTAATCGGGGTGGCGGCATCGCGCCAGTCGCCTTCTCCGTTGCTGCCCTGTACCTTCAGCGTATAGCGGCCGGGCCCCAGGTGGGTAAAGTGGGCGAAGCGGTTGGTGCCCGTTTCCACCCAATCGGGGTCGAGGCCGACGAGGCGGTAGCGGTAGCGGTTTTTGAGGGGGTCAGTAAAATCGAGCGCGGCAAATTCGAAGGAGAGGTTGTTCTGGTCGTGGTTCAAGCGCAGTTCGTTCAAAAAATCCAGCGGCGCGGTGAGCGGACTTCCGGGGTGCCCGAACGAAACGTTTTGGTGATTGATTTGCAGGCCGACCACAAAAACCGGCGGCGGGGTGGTGTCCGGCAACACTTCTGCCGGAAAAAAATGATTCAACCCGTTTACGCCGCCGAACAACAATTCGCCGTTGGCGGCTTTAAAAAATGCCTGGGTGTTAAATTCGTTGTCCTGCAAACCCTGGGCGGCCGTGAAGGTGGTGATATGAAAGGATAAGGGTGCGCCCTGTCCGGGTTGGTCCCGGAGATTTATTTTGAACAATCCGCGGTTGGTGCTGCACCACAGGTCTTTTTATCACCCGGCAGGATGCCGTAAATGACGTTGTCGGGCAACCCGTCTTTAATCGTAATATGCTGAAAATGATTGCGATGCAGGTCCAGTCGGTTGATCCCGCCGCCTTTTGTGCCGACCCACAACACGCCGCCGGGGTCGGCGGGATCACTCAGCAGGCAGGAGATGGAGTTGTTGGACAGTCCCTGCTTTTTTTGGGCATCTGCCTGGATGAGTTGAAAATCGAAGGTCCGGCCGTTCGGAATCCCCTTGACCAAGCCCTGTTGTGTACCGATCCACAACACGCCGTTGCCGTCTTCCGCCAAAGCAAACACACGCACGGTATTGGCATTTTCTCCAAAAAGAGCGGCGTAATCGAAGTATTCGAACCGGGTTGTTTGTGGATTGAAACAAATCATCTGGCAATTGAGTCCGCTGATCCAGATATTTCCCTGCCTGCTTCGCAACAGCCTGGCATATACATAAGAGTAAAAATCAAAGGGATAGGACTGCAAAAAGGCATAATCGGGGCTGTAGTGCCGCAATTCGGCCCGGCCGTTGTCCTCATCACCCCGGCCCAGCATCCAGATATGTCCGGAGGGTTCGATGCAAAAATCCAGCAAACGTTTGGGGCCGTTTGGGAACACCCGTTCCGGGCCGAGTTTGCCGGTTGCCGGGTGGTAGGGAAATACTTCGTTGACGATTTTACAAAAATACCCGCCGCGGGTATCGCGCCATAAACCCCAAATACTGGCACCTGCGGCTCCGGTGTGAAAAAGTTTTTTTCCGGGGTTGATCTTGCGCAGTCCGTAGCCTTGTGTGCCAACCCAGATATTCCCGTTCCGGTCCGTGGCCACAGTGGAAATATTTTCGTCGACCAACCAGTCCGGCTTTGAAAAATCGAGGTCTTCACCCGGCGAGAGGAGCCACAACTGGTGGTTTACGGAGACCCAAAAATGGCCGTCGTCGGCGGGTTTCACCATCGCCCAGTTTATTTTCATGCCCGGCGGGTATTTGACTACGCGGCCGTTGCCGTTCCGGAAACAGATCAGGCCAAATGGAAAGTCGGCCCAGATATCGCGTTTTTTGCGGGCCTCCAATTCCTGCCATTGCCGGTCCGTGGCTATTTGAACCGTGCCGTCGGCAACATTTACCCAATAAGGATTTTTATTGGAAAAAACGAGCAGGTTGCCGTTTTTCTGCGGTTCGGGATTGCCGCAAGGTTGTTCGTCTGCGGCGCCGGAGTTCATAAACCGCTCGTTTCCGAACCGGGTTATCCGGGCCTGGCTCAAATCGGGTTCGGCGGGCAATTGTGTTTTCCATACATCCGGTATCACGATCCGCAGCAGGCCGTTGCTTTGTTGCAGCAGGTAAATCGCTCCGTCGGATGCTTCACCAATGGAATACACATCGGAGTCGGGCAACTTTTTGTCGCCTTTAAAATTGATCGCCAAATGGTAAAAACGTCCGCTTCGGGGGTTGTACAAATCGAGGCCTTTGCTTTCAGTGCCTACCCAAAGCAAGCCCCGGCTGTCTTCAAACAAAGCCGTCACGGTATTTTCCGCCAGCGAAAAGGGATCGAAAGGATCGTTGGTGAACGTTTTAAAATTATACCCGTCGTAGCGGTTCAATCCGTCTTTGGTGGCTACCCACAGAAAGCCGTCGCGGGTCTGGCAAATGTCGAAAATCATGCCCTGCGACAGACCGTGTTCAATGGTGATGGCTTCGGGCGTCACGTTTTGCGCCACCACTGCCGGGTACGCCGGCAACAGCCACAAGAGCAACAAGACAAAAATACGGGCAACCATGATTATAAAGGCAGATCACAAAACAAGCGGGTTCGGCAAACCTGCCGCAGCTGCGACGGGTTATTCGGGCGGCAAATTTAAACGATGTTCGCTTGCCCGTATGTCATTCTGCAACTTCTGCCTGAAAAAGCCGGTTGCCAACGGCTAACAGTAAAGGCCGGCCCCTTCGTTCAGGAACCGGCCTCACATCAAAACACGCTTCATTTGGTATTTATACTGCCCTTTATAATCAATATTCTGGTATGGGGTTGCTGCATTTGGTGGTCATCGGAGTCGTTGGGTTTTTAGCGAACCAGGTTGATGATACCGCTTGTTAAGCCCTGATCGGCCGTCAGGCGATAGACGTAGAGGCCGGACGGGGCTTTTTGGGCATCGGCGCCGGCGCCGTTCCAGCGAACCGAATGGGCGCCCGCTTCTTTTTTGCCTTCTTCAAAACCCGCCATCCGGCGCCCGCTGAGGTCGTAAATTTCCAGCGATACCCGGGCTGCCTGCTTCAGTTCGTATTCGATGGTCAGCTGATCCGAAAACGGGTTGGGAAATGCTTTTACCGAGGTTGAAATGATGTTTGATTCATCGGTAGCGCTCAACAGGTCATATTGCAGCACCTGCCCGAATGCCAGGTCAGTCACATACAGTTTGCCGCTGCCGTCAAAAGTAAAACTGGGAGCCAGGCCGCCGATTCCCTGGGCAATGGTATCGCGGCTGCCGTCGGGCAACAACTTGATTACTGCTGCGGTGCCGATGATAAAGTTCAGCGTCGAATCCACCGGACCGAATACGCCGAATTGCAGGACGCACAGGTTGCCGTCTTTCGGGTCGAAAGCCATATCGGTGAGGCAGGTGAACCCTTCGGCGTGTACGCTGAGGTCGCCCGTCGCCGCATCGAGGTTATACACTTTGGCCGCTCCTTCCAGGAAAGGAAAACCGGTGAGTTGGCATACGTGGAAGCTGCCGTCGGGTTTGGCCAGTACCTTGGTCGGCACCGGGTCGATCACCGGGGGGCCAAACGGCAGCGGGTTGGGGTTGCCGGTCAGGGTTTTTACAATGCTGACGGCTCCGGTGGTTTTGGTCCATTTCAACACCGAATTGGCGCCTGCATCGGCGATATAGAGGTTGCCGTCGGAATCGGCGGCCACGTTGAAGGGATCGGATTGTAAAAAACCCTGGTCATGCACGTAGGTGCCGAGTTTTATGGTTTGTTCCACGTTGGCGAGGGTCAGCGGCGTGCCGGGTGTAAAAGTGGATTTGTCCACGATCAGCAGGGCTTCCGATTGAGCATGCGAGCCTTCTCCGATCACGATGAGTACCTTGTTATTGGCCATCTGGATGGTGCGGAACGAGCCGGCAACCTCACCAGCCGCGATGTTAAACGTGCTGGGCAACCCGGTCATAAAAACGGTGTTGTTGCCATCTTTGTCCACGATGGTGACTTTGCCGTCGTCGTTGCCGGTGCCGTGTTCGGTCACCCAGATATTGCCTGCAGCGTCCACTTCCACACCGATGAGACCCTGGTTAAAACCCTGTGCAACAACTTTGGGGGCCGTCTGCGCCTGCAGGGAAAAAGAAAGTATGGAAAAGGCAAAGGCAAGAAAAAGTAAGTGTTTTTTCATCGAAAAATCTGTTAGCGGTGATGGTTGGTTGTGTTCTATGTTATTGTTTCAAAATGGTGGTCGTTTCCATAAAAATGCCGTCAAAATTCAGGGTCAGCCAATAGGCTCCGGCCGGCAGATGGGTGGCCGGCAGGTCGAATTGGCCCGCTCCGGCGCTTTGTGCGCCCCAATCGGCTTGCCGGATGATTTTCCCTTGCGCGTCCTGAAGTATGCAGCGGATTTTGCCGGCGCGGGGTATGTTCATGCGCAGGCGCCACACGTCGGTGGCCGGATTGGGCGATATGTTCAGGTTCAGGTCGAAACGCCCGTCCAATGGTTTTTCCGGCGATGCGCTGGATGTGTTTTTTGCCAGAAACACCCGGATCAGTTGCGCGCTGGCCGAGGTGATCCCGACGTTGTTGGCGATAAAAGGATTGGTTTGATTGTCGGGGGTGACAATACCTCCGGCGATATATCCGAGCAGTTGTTCGCCATCCGGCAGGACGTCGTAATCCACAATACCGTTGGGCAAGGTGGGGATACCTCCGGCCAGAATAAACTCGGCGCTGGTACCGGTAAAATAAGGCAGTTCGGTATCAAAAGGCACTTCTTCGTAACTGCCGTCGGACAGGCGGCTGACCCTGCTGACGGTTTTTACAAAAGGCAGGCGGTTGTCGCGGATCAGGCTGTCGTTTTCGTTCAGCCAGAACTGACTCATACCGCCGAAAAACAAGGTGTGCATTTCATTGCCGGACGCTGTGAAGACCGGCACCCTGTACCAGTGA